>CADBBK010000004.1 GCA_902792895.1 uncultured Bacteroidales bacterium
CGGAAGCCTCGAAGTGGGCCTTCACGTTGAGCTGAACGGTGCCACCGAGGTTCTCGGTCACGTTGGCGTCGTCCATGTAGAAGTACTCGGTACCACCGCTAACGAACTCACCAGCGAACATGCCGCCAGCCAGCATTGCGGTTGCTAAAGTAAATAAAAACTTCTTCATAACAAATTGAAATTAAAATAGTTAATAAATAAAAAGTAATAAATATCTGTTCAGTTGCATGTCGGGATAATAAAGATTCTAGTTCTTCTCTTGATTCATCATTAAAGATTCGGACTAACTTTAGGTCTCTGTCGTTATTCTAGCTATTGAACACTTTAATGTGTGATTGCATCTGTTATCGGGGTCGTTATAGTTACACAACTTCAATCTTCCAGCACCGGGTGCCAGGCGATTAACCATGTGAAACTTTATTCCTCTCATACCTAATATGTGTCTACAAAATGTGTTTAAACAGTGTGACAAATATAGTTCACTGCAAAGATAAGCAACATTTCATTACTAAATGCGCTCAAACAGGAAAAAATGTATTAAAAAAACTTAAAACGCTCAAACAAATAACATCACGAGGACATAGAGCCAATGGGCGACAATTGCAGCCACCAGTCCACCGATGGTGTGGGAGAGGATGGCGCGCGAGGTGAGCTCACGGTAGTGCATCGAGTCAAGCATGGCGGTGTGGGTGCTCAGGAAGCCGCTCCAGCACATGCCGATAGCGGTGAATACGGCGATGGCATTGCCATCGGCCCAGCCTTCCTGAATGAACTTGGGAACCAGACCGAGGGCAGCCCCGACGGCGCCAAGGGCGGTGATGGGGAAGCCGATGAGGTGGGGATCCTCAAAGCCGAACAGGGCCTTGAAGACAATGCTGATCTTATCGCCCAGCCAGGGGAGGACGCCGACGCCCTCATAGGCAGCGCCGGTATAGACGCCATCGGGGCCGGGTGAGAAGGTGAGAATCATCACGAGCGACGAGATGATGATGACGCCCGGGATGATGGCAAGGCCCACATCGACGCCCGTGCGGCCGCCATCGAGCAGCGAGTTGAGGATGCGCAGGAACACCGACTTGTACTCCTCGTGCTCGACCTTGAGGTCTTCCTCGGTGAGTTCGCAGGCGGGCTCATCGGCATACTCGGGGTGCGTCTTGCGCACAAAGTACTGCATCAAGCGGGTGGACACCATACAGCCGACGATGGCTCCCAGCAGTCCGATGAGGGGCTCACGGAAGTAACCGTAACCCATCATGAACACGATGACAATGAGGCCCATACCGAAGGCCGTGCCGAAGTTGGTGAGCGAGATAAACTGGTATTTCTTGAAGTGGGATGCAAAACGCTTGTCCTGGGACAAGGTGATAATGGCGGGGTTGTCGCTCAGGAAGGTGAGCACGGCGCCCAGCGAGGCCATGCCCGGCAGGTTGAACAAGGGCCGCATGAGGGGCCGCAAACCCTTTTCCAGCAGCTCGACGACGCCAAACTCGACGAACAAGCGTCCGATGGCGCCCGTGATGACGCAGACGGCCATGAGGAAGAAGCAGGTGTTCAGCAGCAGGTCATGGGCGGTGTGCATGACGGTATTGAGCATGTTGGCGGCTCCCATCTTGATGGCCAAGCCACCAAACAGAGCTACGACAATCGATAAGCAAATAACGCCACTGAGCTTGTGGCGGGCTCGCTTCAGGGTACGGAAGTACCTCTTAGTAAGCGACATGTGCATTCTACGCATTTTCATTGGAGCAACATGAAGTATTATTAAGGTTGAAAAGTCGGGACAAAGGTAGAGAAAAGTTTTGAGGTGGCGGCCGTCAGCAGGGATTTTTCTCACTCAGGAGGGAAATTGTCGGACGAGGGGTGCCTGCCTTAACAAGCACCGGCAGCGCACGGGTGTGCTCTGCCGGTGTGATTGATTTAGAAGGGGGGACGTCCGCCAGGACGACCTCCACCGGGACGTCCACCGCCCGGAGGGCCGAAACGGCCGGGACCGCCGAATTCATCGTTGCGGTTCTTGGGTTGCTCACCCTTCTTGAAGGTGGTGAAGCGGTAGGTGAACGTCAGCATGCCGTAGCGACCGAGGGAGTTGTACATGGCATCCTCGATGTAGTTGGCGGTGACGTTGCGGAAGACGTTCTTGCGCTGGCCCAGGATGTCATAGACCGAAATGGTCACGGCGGCCTGCTTGTCACGCAGGAACTGATAGGCCAACGAGCCATTCCAGATCCACTGGCTGGTATTGTAGCCCGAGGTGTAACCGCTGGTGGTGCTGTAGCTCAGGTCGGTGCTGACTACCAGGCCGAAGGGGGCCGAGTAGGTGCCATTGAACATGCCACCATAGGTGTGGATATTGCGGTTGCTGGCGGTCTGTACCGTGTTGGTGGTGTTCTGGAAACCGTAGCGGGGACGCAACTCGATGTCAAACACGCTGTTGCGGAAGGCCAGGCCCGGCGAGTAATTGATATTGAACGTGTTACTGCGGTTCTCCACGCCGTTGTTGATACCCTTGGTGACGGAGTAGCGCATGAACATGTGGCTCGAGAAGTACCATACCTTGCTGGCGCCGAAGGGGAAGCTGAGCATGTTCATCGCCATGGCATTCCACACACCGTCCACGTTGGTGTAGCTGGTCAAGCGACCACCGGTGGTGGAGTCGTAGGACGTGGTCGAGACGATGCTGTTCTGGGCGAAGTCCACATTGATCATCGCCATGATGCTGCGCTGGGCGCCCTGTGCAAAGTCACCGAAGCGCAGGTTGATGTTGTGGTTGAAGGTGGCCTTCAACTCGGGATTACCGACGACGATATTCAGCGGGTTGCTCACGTCGGCAACAGGTTGCAACTGGGTGATGCTGGGCTGGTTAGCACGCATGCGGTAGTTGAAGTTGAGGTTGCGCGTCTCGCTGAACTTGTAGCGGAAACGGGCGTAGGGAGCCACCGACCAGGCCCAGCGCTCGGGGATGTCGCGGGCACTGTTGATGAGGTCCTTGCTCTTGGACATGGCGCTGTTGACGGTGATGCCCACATTGAGGTTATAGGCCTTGCGCACCTGGCGGAAACCAGCGCGGAACTCCTGGTTGTAGAACGTGTTGCGGAAACTGTTGCTCAGTCCCTCGTTCCAATCCTGACTGGTGATCGTGCCACCGGGCCAGATGCCGACGCGCTCGTTGTCATACACCAACTTGTCGCTCGTGGTGTAGCGGTAGCTGCCGCGATAGGAGAACTCGAGGAAACGGGCGTTCTTGACGTTGCCGAGGGGCTCGGTCCACGAGATGCGTCCCGTGACGCTGTGGGTCTTGCGGCGGTTGTTGGCCGTCTGGTCGATGAGTTCGTTCTGCTCGGGGAGCAGGTAGTAGGTGTTGTCGGTGTAGGTGTCGGCATCCTCGCGGACGTTGCTGTAGGAGTAATTGAGCATCAGGCTCTGGCTGCGGCCGGGATGGCTGGCGACCTTGTGGTTGTAAATTAACCTGGCACCCCACTCATAGCTCTTGCCGTCGTTGAGGAAGTTGCTCCAGCTGCGATTCACCGAGGTCCTGGCAACATCGCCGGCACGGGTGAGCGACGAGTCGCCACGCTCGCTCTTGTTGAAGTTGAACGAGAAATTGGGCCTGAAGTCGATGGTGTTGTTGCTGTCCACCTCCCACTTGATGCGGAAGTCACCGCGTATGTTGTGGCTCTTGTCGCGGGCGGCAGTGTTGGCATCGTAATAACTGGTCGAGTCCTCGAACAGGTACTGACGAGCCGTGCGCGTGCGGGTGTCGCGGTCGCTGTGGCTGTACATCAGGTCACCGCCCACACGGAAGTGGTCATCCTCCTTGCTGCCGATGTTGAAGTTGAGGCCCGCATACTGCGACGTGGTGACGCCACGGTCACCGCCGAAGCGCTGGAAACGGCCCGATGCCCCGTCGCCGAAGCCCAGGTTGTTCACATTGTTGCCACCGCCCAGCAAGGTCAGCTGGTTGCCGTCGCGGAAGTGGTTGATCATCACGTTGCCCGCATAGCGTTTGTCGGTGCCATAGCCGGCATTGACGGTGCCAAACCAGCCGTTGTTCATGCCCTTCTTGACGGTGAGGTTGATGACGGTCTCGTCGTCACCGTCATCGACACCCGTCAGGCGCGCCAGGTCACTCTTGCGGTCGATGACCTGCAGCTTGTTGATCATGTCGGCGGGGATATTCTTGCTGGCCACGGTGGGATCGTCGTTGAAGAATTCCTTGCCGTCGATGAGGATTTTCTTCACTTCCTTGCCGTTGGCCGTAATCTTGCCGTCACTGCCCACTTCCACGCCAGGCAGGCGCTTGAGCAGGTCCTCGACCACGGCATTGGCCTGTGTCTTATAGGTGTCGGCATTGAACTCGATGGTATCCTCCTTGACGGTGATGGCGCTCTTCACGCCCATGACCACGGCCTCCTTGAGCATGATGGTGTTGGGGTCCATCTTGACCACGCCGATGTTCACGTCGCGGCCGTCCTCACCCACGGTGACGTGCTTGATGACGTCGTTGTAGCCCAGGTAGGTGAAGCGCAGCAGGTACTTGCCGGCCTTCACGCCCTTGATGTTGAACACGCCGTTCATGTCGGTCGTGGTGCCCTTGACCATGGTGCTGTCCTTGTTGGCCATCAGGAGCCTGACGGTAGCCTCGATCAGCTCGGTCGTGTCCTGAGAGTCCACCAGCACACCATTGATGACCGCGGCGTGCGATGCCACGGGGATCAAGCAGGCCAGGGCAAGCAATAATGATAGTATCTTCTTCATGTTATATAGTTATCGCGTGATTGTCATTATCTTAAT
The DNA here is from genome assembly GCA_902792895.1 of uncultured Bacteroidales bacterium. Lineage (GTDB taxonomy): Bacteria > Bacteroidota > Bacteroidia > Bacteroidales > Muribaculaceae > Sodaliphilus. The sequence goes on from CADBBK010000004.1 coordinate 4,792, forward strand.
TTGGCGGCAAAGTTACTTGAAAACCACGATACGCGACAAAAAAATTAGATTATTCCACCTTTTTTATCGACTAATCGCGAGTTTGCATGCTCCTCATCGCAATTTTTGGGGCCCTATTTGCTTTGATGAAGAAAAAACATTAACTTTGCCCACAAATTGAAATATATTTTATAGCCATATGAGCAAAGTCATTATCATCGGATGCGGTGGCGTCGGCACCGTGTGCGCCCACAAGTGCGCGCAGAACCCTGACGTGTTTAACGAGATCGTGATTGCCTCGCGCAATCGAGCCAAGTGTGACGCCGTGGCCAAGGCCATCGGCAAGGACAACATCACCACCGACCAGGTGGATGCCGATGACGTGGACCAGCTCGTGGCCCTGCTCGAGCGCCACAAGCCCGACATGGTCATCAACCTGGCCCTGCCCTATCAGGACCTGACCATCATGGAGGCCTGCCTGCGCTGCGGCGTGAACTACCTGGACACCGCCAACTACGAGCCGCGCGACGAGGCACACTTCGAGTACAGCTGGCAGTGGGCCTACCGCGAGCGCTTTGAGCGCGCCGGGCTGACGGCCATCCTGGGCTGCGGCTTTGACCCGGGCGTGAGCGGCGTTTACACCGCCTATGCCGCCAAGCACCACTTCAGCGAGATGCACACCCTCGACATCGTGGACTGCAACGCCGGCAACCATGGCAAGGCCTTTGCTACCAACTTCAACCCTGAGATCAACATCCGCGAGATTACCCAGAGGGGCCGCTACTGGGAGAACGGCAAGTGGATCGAGACCGGCCCGCTTGAAATCCACAAGCCCCTCACCTACCCCATGATCGGTCCGCGCGAGAGCTACCTCATGTACCACGAGGAGCTGGAGTCGCTGGTCATCAACTTCCCCACCCTGTGGCGCGCAAGGTTCTGGATGACCTTCGGCGAGGAGTACCTGACCCACCTGCGCGTGATCCAGGACATCGGCATGGCCAGCATCGAGCCCATCAACTACCAGGGCATGGAAATCGTGCCCTTGCAGTTCCTCAAGGCCGTGCTGCCCAATCCCCAAGACCTGGGCGAGAACTACACCGGCGAGACGAGCATCGGCTGCCGCATCGGCGGTCTGGACAAGGAAGGCAAGCCCCTCACCTATTACATCTACAACAACTGCGACCACCACAAGGCCTATGAGGAGACCGGCATGCAGGCCGTGAGCTACACCACCGGTGTGCCCGCCATGACCGGCGCCATGATGTTCCTCAAGGGGCTGTGGAAGAAGCCCGGTGTACACAACGTCGAGGAGTTTGACCCCGATCCGTTCCTGGCCGTGCTCAACAAGCAAGGTCTGCCCTGGCACGAGCAGTTCAACATCGACCTCGAGGCCTAAAGGAGCAATACAGTACACATTATTATAAAAAGGAGCAGGGTTGGACCCCTGCTCCTTTTTCTCTCACAGACGGGGGGCGGACTTAGTCTGGCAGTGCCCGACGAGGTCCGACAAGAGTCAGGCTGGCTCTGGCAAGGTTTCTCGGGGGAATCGGGCGGTTTTTCAAAAAAAAGCATTATCTTTGCAGGTTAAAACATTTCACAATCATCATTATATGAAGAAAGACGACGACGAACTGGAAGGCATGGAGCCCACCGAGGACAACCCGACGGAACCCGATAACGGCGACAACGCCGGCGGCCCCGACAATGGCGAGCCTCAAGCGCACTCCTCCTACCAGGTGCCCAAAGATAAGAAACTGCAGCTGAGCGGCATGTACGAGAACTGGTTTCTCGACTATGCCTCCTACGTGATTCTGGAGCGTGCCGTGCCACACATCGAGGACGGTTTCAAACCCGTGCAGCGACGCATCATGCACGCCATGAAGGAGGCCGACGACGGCCACTTCAACAAGGTGGCCAACATCGTGGGTCTGACGATGCAATACCACCCCCACGGCGACGCCTCGATCTACAGCGCGCTGGTGCAGCTCGGACAGAAAGAGCTGCTCATCGACACCCAGGGTAACTGGGGTAACATCCTCACCGGCGACGGTGCGGCTGCCGGACGTTACATCGAGGCCAGGCTCAGCGAGTTTGCCCTCGATGCGGTGTACAACGCCAAGGTCACCGACTGGGGCCTCTCCTATGACGGCCGCAAGCGCGAGCCGCTGACGTTGCCCGCCAAGTTCCCGCTGCTGCTCACGCAGGGCGCCGAGGGCATCGCCGTCGGCCTGTCGTGCAAAATCCTGCCGCACAACTTCAACGAGGTCATCGATGCGGCGGTGAGCTACCTGCGCGGCGAGGAGTTCCACCTCTACCCCGACTTCCAGACGGGTGGCTACATCGACGTGAGCCACTACAACGACGGCGAGCGCGGCGGCAGTGTGCGCGTCAGGGCAAAAATCGAAAAGCTCGACAACAAGACGCTGCTCATCAAGGACGTCCCCTACGGCAAGACCACTGGCACCGTCATCGAGTCGATTCTCAAGGCCGGCGAGCGCGGCAAGATCAAGATACGCAAGGTCGAGGACAACACCAGCGCCACGGCCGAGATCATCGTCTCGCTGCAGGCAGGCACGAGCAGCGACATCGCCATCGACGCGCTGTACGCCTTCACCGACTGTGAGATCTCCATCTGGCCCAACTGCTGCGTCATCAAGGACCAGAAACCGCAGTTCCTCACCGTGAGCGACGTGCTGCGCTACAGCGTGGACCGCACGCGCGAAATCCTGCGCCAGGAGCTGCAGATCCAGCGCGGCGAGACCATGGAGTCGCTGCACAACGTCTCGCTCGAGAAAATCTTTATCGAGGAGCGCATCTACAAGGACAAGGAATTTGAGAACGCCAAGGACCAAGCCCGTGCCCTCAAGCACATCGACAAGCGCCTGACGCCCTTCAAACCGCAGTTCTACCGCGAGGTGACCGAGGACGACCTGTTGCGCCTGCTCGAGATTCCGATGAAGCGCATCCTCAAGTACAACAGTGACAAGGCCGAGGAGAACATCGCACGCCTGAAGGAGCGCATCGAGGACATCGACGACAAGCTGGCCCACTTGACCGACTACACCATCGCGTGGTTCGAGGGGTTGAAAACCAAGTACGGCTCCAAGTACCCACGCCGCACCATCATCCGCGAGTTTGACACCATCGTCGCCAGCAAGGTCGCCGAGGCCAACCAGAAGCTCTACATCAACCGCGCCGACGGCTTCATCGGCACGGGCCTGAAGAAGGACGAGTTTGTGTGCAACTGCTCGGATATCGACGACATCATCATCTTCTACAAGGATGGCAAGTTCAAGGTCATCAAGGTGGCCGAGAAAATCTACGTCGGCAAGAACATCCTGTACCTCAACGTGTTCAAGAAGGGCGACGACCGCACCATCTACAACGTGCTCTACCTCGACGGACGCGGCGGCACCACGTTCATGAAGCGCTTTGCCGTCACAGGCATCACGCGCGACAAGGAGTATGACATCACACAGGGCAAGCCCGGCAGCCGCATCACCTGGTTCACCGCCAACCCCAACGGCGAGGCCGAGGTGCTGCGCATCACCCTCAAGCCCAAGTTCAGGCTCAAAATCCTGCAGTTTGACGTCAACCTGGCCGAACTCGCCATCAAGGGCAAACAGGCTCGAGGTAACATCGTGACCAAGAACGAGGTAGCACGCATCACCCTCAAGGAGGCCGGCCAGTCCACACTGGGCGACCGCGAGGTGTGGTTCGACCCCGACATCCTGCGCATCAACTACGAGGGCCACGGCCGCTCGTTGGGCCTGTTCGGCGGCGACGACCGCATCCTGGTCATCATGGGCAGCGGCGACTTCTTCACCACCAGTGCCGAGGCCACCAACCACTACGACGAGGGCATCCTGCGCATCGAGAAATATGACAAATCCAAGGTGTGGACCGCTGTGCTCGACGATGCCGACCAGGGCCACCCCTACGTCAAGCGCTTCACCCTCGAGGACAACACCAAGAAGCAGAGCTTCATCGGCGGCAACCCCGACTCGCGGTTGCTGCTGCTGAGCGACGAGCCGTGCCCGCGTTTTGAGGTGAAGATGGGCGGCGGCGACGAGTTCCGCGAGCCGTTCATTATTGATGCTGAGGAATTTATCGGTGTCAAGACCTTCAAGGCCAAGGGCAAACGCGTCACCAACTGGGAGGTAGCCTCGATCACCGAGGTCGAGCCGCGCGAGCCGGCACCCGCCGAGGAAACCGCCCCCACGGTAGCAGCCACCGACGACGACGATGACAACACGCCGTCCGCCCCCATGAGCGACGGCATCAGCCAGGACGAGGTCCTCGACAGTTTCACCGGCCAGCAGCGCATCCCCTTCGACGACTGAAAGACTACGATAATGGGAAGACAATAAAACAGTAATGACAATGCTATCCAGATTCATACCCTGCGGGACTCATGCGATTTTCGCTAATTTCACGAATTCTTTGTTTTCAAAATTCGCTGAAATAGCCAAATTCGTGAAATTCGCATCGAAAACCGGGCGCAGATGCCATAGTATTTCTTATTGTTTCCCTTTTCTATGTTGTCTGTGCTGTAGTTTGTCGTTGGGGGCTCAGGAGAGCGTGTCGATGTTTACCGTCGATGCTGGCTACGCCTCCATCCACGACAGCTACCTGACGCCCATCACCTACCACGGCCTCGACCTGGGGCTGGCCTATCAGGCGATGCGGCCGCTGCACTCACGGCCCGACACCTGGCTGTGGCAGCTGCAGGTGGGTGCCGACTACAACTATGTCGAGAACAAGGCCCGCAACAACCACCTGTACAAGCTCATGGGCGACCTCTCATTTGACATGCAGCGGCGCTGGAACGGCGTGCTCAACCATCGGCTGGAATTCACGGCGGGCCCGATGACGCAGCTGCGCGCGGGCATCGTCTATGACGCCGTCAACAGCAACAACCCCGTCACCGTGCGGGCCCACTGGAACGTGGGCGCTGCCGGCATGGCGGCTTGGCACACCAGGTTGGGCCGCAAACCTGTCACCGTGCGCTACCAGGTGCAGCTGCCCGTCGTGGGCGTGTTCTTCGCCCCCGAGTACGACGAAAGCTACTACGAGATCTACCTGGGTAACCACAAGAATCTGGCCCACTTGGGCTGGTGGGGCAACCGCCTGGACATGACGCACTACCTGGGCGCCGACCTGCAGATGGGCAAGACGACCTTGCGCATCGGCTACCGTACCCGCCTCGAGCACTGGTCGGTCAATCACCTCAAGGTCCATGACATCACCCACTCCCTCGTCCTCGGCATAGGCCTCTAAAAAGAAAACAATAAATACAATAAAGACAATGCTATCCAGATTCATACAAACAACAAGGACAACCATCAACAACAAGAACAACCAAATATTATTTATGAGTGTTGTTCCTGTTGTTCAACGTTGTTTATGTTGTTTGATCTTGTGTTGCCTGTGTTGGAGTTGTGCCGAGAAGGATGAGTTTGAGAGTGACCAAGTGGGTAATTTTGAGGCCTTGTGGACCATCATGGACCAGCACTACAGCTTCTTTGACTACAAGCAGGTGGACTGGAACGAGGTGCATAACCGCTACCGCCGTCTCGTGTCCAACAAGATGACTGACAGGGAATTGTTTGACGTCTGCGGCGACATGCTCAAGGAACTGCGCGACGGCCACACCAACCTCATCGCCAGCCATGACGTGTCGCGCTACTGGATTTGGGAGCAATGGCCTGTCAACTACGACGAACGCATTATCGACCAGCACTACCTCAACTTCGACTACAAGCGGGCCTCGGGCATCAAGTACCAGATCCTGCCCGACAACTACGGCTACATGTACTACGGCTCCTTTTCGTCGGACATCGGCGAAGGGAACCTTGACCTGATACTCAGCTACTTATCCACTGCCGACGGCCTCATCATCGATGTGCGCAGCAACGGCGGAGGCTACCTTACCAACGTCGAGAAACTCGTCTCGCGATTCATCGGCGAGCGTACGCTGGCCGGCTACATCTGCCACAAGACAGGCACGGGACACAACGACCTGAGTGAGCCCTACCCCTACTATTTCGAACCCACCAAAAACCACATCCACTACCTCAAGCCCGTCATCGTGCTTGCCAACCGCGGCTCCTTCAGCGCCACCAACAACTTCGTGTCCATCATGAAGTCGCTCGACAACGTCATCATCGTGGGCGACACCACCGGCGGCGGCAGCGGTCTGCCCTTCACCAGCGAGCTGCCCAACGGCTGGCGCGTGCGCTTCTCGTCGTGCCCTATCCTGGACCCGCAGGGCCAGCTCACCGAGTTTGGCGTGGCCCCTGACGTGCGCGTCGATATGGACGAGCAGGACCGCTCCCACGACGCCATCCTCGACACCGCCATTGAACTTTTTAAACATTAGATGCCGTCGGCATCTAATGTGGAGAATGGAGAAAGTTTAATGTTTAAAGAGGGCATCCGCGCGTATGCCTCATTAAACATTACCCATTAACCTTTCTCCACATCTAACGCCGTCTTCCAACGGCGTTAGATGTTTCATTAAACATTCTCCATTCTCCTTTCTGCACGGCGCCAGCCGTTTAAAGTGCAGATGTTTCATTAAACATTATCCATTCTCCTTTCTGCACGGCGACAGCCGTTCTCTCCACGGCGCCAGCCGTTTAAAGTGCAGATGTTTCATTAAACATTATCCATTCTCCTTTCTGCACGGCGCCAGCCGTTCTCTCCACGGCGCCAGCCGTTTAAAAATCTCAGTAAATGTGGGAATTGAGAAAAAATTTAACAGATTCGTTTGGTCATCTCGTTGAAATGCACTAATTTTGCAACACATTATGTGGTATTGAAAGGAAAAAAGGACTAACATTGATGCAGATGATTAAACTTTTTAGGATTTTTAAAGTATAACATATTGCGATTCAACCCAGCAGCAATGTATAGCCCTGGCGGATGATGGTGATCTTTTCTCCACTACGAGAATGTAACAAACCTTATCGCCTGCACTCGATATACTGTACTGATGGAACTGTGGTAAATTAACTATACTAAATCTATATTTTTAAAATTGTGGATAATATGAAAAAGTTAACATTCTTATTGTTCGGCCTGCTGCTGGCAGTGGGCTGGACCAGTAGTGCGCATGCCCAGTCGCTGACCAAAGTCAGCAAGAGCATGAACAGCCCCCTGCGTGCTGACCGTTACGCCGACATGGTGACGCTGACCGCAGCCGAGGCCGAGACGTTGGAGTACTCATGGACCGACGCTGATGGCACCCACACCAGTAAAGCTACTGATGTGGCTACCAAGCCCGAGCAGATCTATGAGCTGTTAAGGTTTGTCTATATGAACCCGGCTTTCCCTGGTCCGTCATATAGCGCTTGGAATGCCTCAGATCTGGCACTGAGTTCTTTCCCAAATCGTGTTGACCCCGTCTATTACGGCGGTATCGGTGGTGGTTGGGACATCGGCGCTACCTACACCGCTGTTCCCAACAACAATCTCACCATCACATTCTCTAGTGGTACGGTAAACTTCGACTACATCGAACTTATCGGTGATGGTGCCGTTCTCCAGAGATGGGACTACACAAATGGTACAACCATGCCTACCGGCTGGACGTTAAGCGGCACTTTAAGGACTTATAATGGTTACTGCTATTTAAATTATGGTGGTACCATCACTATTCCCTCCAGCCGATTCAGCAGCGGCAATTACCGCAGTGTAAGAGTTGTTGTCCATGCTTGTAATGATGCCAATTCAACTGGCACCATTACCTGCGCTGGTTTTACCCAGACACCTTACACACCCAGTGATATACAGACGCTTGACCATCTGGATTCAACTCCAACCGTCAAACAAGCGCTCAGAGATTATGGCTGGACCATCACCGGCAACGAGACCCTGGCTGCTGACGGCACCTACACCCCCAGTCAGGAGGGTTATACCGCTCTGGTGGTTTCGGTTAAGAACGATGCCGATATTTATGACGAGCCCCAGTCCTACCTGGGCTCCTGCTCGTTCTATTCCAAGGCTGAGGTCATCGAGTGGATTGGCAACACCATCGACCAGGTGAAGCTGTTGACCGATGGTCTGCTCATCGGTGTTCAGGGTGACTACACCCGCGGCACCGTGTTTAACTGCGACGGCCGTTACAACAAGTTCTTCTTCCTGAGCAAGGGCCAGGCCCGCAAGAAGTCGACCCGAGTGAATACCTGGATCAACAACGGTAACTATCCTGGTTATATCGGTGAGGAAGTCGCCTTCAAGCAGATGTTTGAGGAGTTCAGCCCCACTGCCGGTGGCGCTGGTGACGAAATCGACAACTTCTACAGCAAGATGATGGAGGGTAGCGTCTATGACATCGTTCACGACTGCGCTTCGGTGATCCAAAACGGTCACCAGTTCTCGATGTCGGGTAACGCTGGCGAGACCTATTACGCCATGTCAGGTCTGAACTTCTTCATCCCTGACTACCGTCTGGCCATGTGGTGGAACCCGACGTCCATCAACGGCTCCACCCGCCAGTATGTGGACGGTCGCAGCTTCGTGCCCTATCAGTATTACACTAATAACACCACTACTCCGACAACCTATGCTAATGGAGCCGGTGTCTGGTCGGCATATTACGCGCAGTACAATCCCAAGTATGCCCCCAAGGTGGGTATCTACAAAATCACCCTGCATGCCGAGGCCGAACCCGTGGCCTATGACTACCAGCCTGACAACCGCAACTACAAGGTGACCTTGACCTGGGTATCGTCGCTGAACGAGATGTCGGGCCACAACGTGCCGCAGACCTACACTGTCTATTACTATGACGAGAACGGCCAGAGGCAGAAACTCGTTGTCGAGGGTTACACCAACACCGATGGTGAGACTGGTCTGACCACCCTCGTTTACTATGTTGAGCAGTTTGAGCACAGCTACACCATCGACTACATCGTCATGGGTACTCCTGATGACACCGAGCATCCCGCCTTCATCGCCTGGAGTAACGAGGACAACGTAACCATCCCGGGTTGGGACGACTTCCTGATCTTGAAGCTCGACCACCACGAGAGCGACTTCGTCATCAATGGCGACGACAAGTCTAACTGGTACCGCAACTTCCTGCACGTAGATAACGACGTGTTCAACGGCCTGAACCTGACCAAGGTGACAAGCGGCATGAACGAGTTCAACCTCTACCGCTCGAACAGCAAGGACGCTTCTGAGGAAAAAATCGCCGTCCTGACATTTGACAGAGCCACTGCCACCGCCGAGAAGGTTCACTACACCATTACCTACGACGACAATGGACAGAATGCGGAGTTGGCAGATCAGCAAATCCTGAAACCTGCGGGCAATGCCAACAAGTACACCCGCAGCGCCATGCAAATTCCTGATGAGGGTGACGTGCGCGTTCGTGGCAACGGTGACATCATCATCCAGCCCAATGGCTACAATGTGAACTTCAAGTCCATCAGGGTGAAGAACAACGGTTCTAACATCACTGGCAACACTTGGACATCCTCACAGACTAGCCTGCCCAGCAACTGGATTCTGTCGCCCGGCTCGCTGTGGGAGAAGTATGCACCCACTGGTGACTACTACCTCGAGGGTGGTGGCTACATCGCTATCCCCGGCATCCTGAACAACAGCAGCTACACCAACGTGACTGTGGAAATCGTGGGTTATGGTGACGGCAGCTCTGTTGCTAAGGTGGCTGTCAACGACAACAGTAATACCTTCGACAACAACTCCACCTCGCCCAGCACTTACACCTGGAATGTCTCGACTGGCCGTGGCGCAAGCCGTGCTGGCGAAGTAGAGACCGTTACCGAGGACTTTGAGGACCAGAGCCTCTTCCCGCCGTTCTCGACCGGTGGCATCACCGCCGATAATCACTATGGCTTATTTGGCGACTGGAGACTCTACGACTCAACGGGTGCTTTAGTTTGGGAGGTTGAAGCTACAACCTTCACCAACGAAGGCGAGCCTCACGCATGGTTTGTTTATAACCCCTCGGTTGCAGGTGACGGTATTCCCGCTCATAACGGCAATCAATATCTGGAATCGATTTGCCCGAGGCCAATAGCAAATGGAGGTACCGCTGACGTGGCTGCAGACCACTGGCTGATTTCGCCTGTGTTGAGCGGCAACGCACAGACCATTACTTTCTATGAGCGCACACTATCTGAAGAGTATGGTAATGAGGAATATGAGGTGCTTGTTTCATCCACCGATAACAATCCGTCAAGCTTCACCTCGGTGAAGACCTTTACTGACGCTACGTTAGAGTGGACAGAGCGTTCGGCTACCCTGCCTGCCGGCACCAAGTACTTCGCTATCCGTCACTATTCTGACGACGTCTTCGGCGTGTTGATTGATGACATCACCTACGAGAGGCCTGCCGGTGGCGAAGTTCCCGTTATCGAGGGCGACAACCTGCGCCTGGGTAACCTGCCCATCGTCGATCAGCTCAAGGAGCCGATTCTCGACGACAACAGCCATCCCGACAGCTACTACTATGTGCTCCGCTATGAGCCTAACGGCCCCAATGGCGAGGGCACCAAGAAGACTGGTACCGTTCAAGTTGACATCGAGAAGACTCAGGTGAAGGTTTACGGCAACTACACCAAGGATGATATTGACACCGGTGACCGTGACGCCCATCTGGACATGGACATTATCAGCGCCGACGTCACTATGGACCTGCGCGAGAGCGATCCTTACATCCTGTACTACCAGATGCAGGGTAAGGCCAATGGCAATCCCGAGCTTAATAAAGACTGGCTCACTCAGCTGCAGCAGATGACCAGCGGTAGCTACATGGAGATGTACAGCGGCACGCTCAGCGAGCCCAAGTTTGAGCAGACCTGTCCCGCCGATATCCACCACTACTATGCTAGTCAAATTGACCACGGCACCTATAGCGGCAAGGACTACTTCACCTATGCTCCCTCGGTATCGACCTGGGGTATCGACCGCCGCTACTACGAGGACGACGGTCTGGACAACACCTATGGTGGTCCCATCTGGAAGACCAGTGTCGGCAAGGCCGAGATGAAGAGTGTGACTGTCGAGAAGCAGGAAAGCGGTTCTTCCATCAACTGGAATGACAACAACGGCACGCCTTGCACACTGTACTTGCTCGACAAGATTGTTGCCGATGGCTATCTGCCCTCGGAGGACGTTACTAACATCAAGTATGTGCCCTACATGTTCCGCGTGTTTGTGGAGAGCCCGAGGGGCCAGCTGCGTGGCTTCAAGGAGGTAGCCGCAGGCGAGGATCCCAACTTGCCTGGCCACCACTTGGTTAACGATCCCGACTTCACCAACTACAATGGCCCCATCAGCGTGTATGAGGAGAACGTCGAGAACAACCCGATTCTGTCCTTCGAGGGCGGCAAGGGTGTTACCTTGCAGAAGAACAAGGATGCCTCCGACTGGACAAACAATGCTGTCTTCGGTGCACCGAGCGCCATGATCACGGGCAACCAGAATGATGCTCAGATCAACCCGAACGACCTGAAGGTATTCGTACGCTTCTACTACATGGTGGATGGCTGGAAGACTCGCGACGGCGTGAACCGTCCCGGTAACGGTTCAGAGTCTCCCGAGTTAGATCCCTCGCCCTGGACTGCTGTCAACGAGATGAAGTATGTCGGTGAGGTGGTAAGCCGCACCTACATCAACACCCTGGGCCAGCAGAGTGACCAGCCGTTCAGCGGCATCAACATCGTGATCACCCGCTACAGCGACGGCACTACCAGCACCACCAAGGTGGTTCGCTAACGGCCGTTGAGACTTCCACAGTTCAATCAGTTGCCGGTCCACCGGGCCGGCAGCTGAGGGGACTGAGGAAAACATGAAACTGAAGATTAACAAAAACGTATTACAAAAACGTAATAATTTTTTTCATTAAATCTTTTTTCATAACCACAGCACTGCGGAGGGCTCGCTGCTAGAAGCGCGCCCTCCGTTTTTTATACCCCCACCCGAAAAAGCTCCGCCAGGAGCGACCCAGGCATGTGGCGACACAAAATCTTGCGTCTCAAGGCAGGTACATTAGTTGCGACGCACGAAAGGAGACAAAAAATGGGAACGATATAACAGTTGGCCCAAAACCCTGCGGGGCTAATGCCAATTACACGAATTTATCAAATCTTATACGAATAGATTTTTATTATTTCGTGAAATTAGTCTCATTAGCGAAATTGGCTTCGCCGAGCTATAGGTTCGCATTAAAAAACTTTCAGGGACAACAGCTATATCATTGCCCAAAAAATATTGCCCCTTGGGGGAGGATGATTGGGCTCTGGGACGAGAAACCTGAAAAAAAAATTATGAGATGGAGGAGTTTTATTGTTTTCGGTTATATTGCAGTATAGAAATGCCTTTTTTTTAGTCAAAAATATTGTACATTACAAAAAAATTGTACATTTGCATTCGCGATTCAAGTATATGCAAGGATGAACAGCTTATTCGTATTGAAAAGAGAGTGTTCAAGCCATTGCATTTTGATTGATAGTAAAAGAAGCCGTGTCCCGCGAAGTCGGGGCTCATACTGTGTCATAACAGAATTACAAGTTTATATAAACCATTATGAAAATGAAAAAAGCTTTTCTATTATTGACGTTTAGCCTGCTGCTAGCGGTGGGCTGGACCAGTAGTGCGTATGCCCAGCCGGCTACCTACAAGGCAGCAGACATGGCAACCTGGACGTACACTTGGGAGAATGCCCAAGGTCAGACCCAGACAAGCAACTACGTTGTCTGGAATGCGGAAAAGGAGGCGTATGAGACCCCAGAGGTCCATGATGCCTACCAGATCTACGGCCTGTTAAGGGCTGTCTACATGAACAAGGACCTCCCCGGTCCCTGGCAGAGCGCCTATAAGGCCGACGGAGTCACTCGTGAGGACGATGTCTTTTATGGTGGCTGCGACAATGGTTGGAACATCCCCGGTACATATACTGGCGGCACAACTTCCACCATCGGGTCTTTGACGATTAATTTCTCGAACTACAATTCTAGTAATCCTATTTTCTTTTCTGAAATTAGAATTGCATCTTCTACCAAACTCATCGCCAAATGGAACATCGCTAGTGATGGAACAACCTTGCCAAGCGGCTGGACTCGCAGTGGCAGTTGGACAACATACTCATACTCGGACTCGAGTGAACCTGCTTTTGCGTACTTTACTGGTAGTTCTGGTTCTATTACCATTCCGGCAAGTGTGACACAGGGCTACGACAATGTGGAGATTGTTATTGAGGCTCTTCATCCGATGAACAATACCAATTACGGCTCAATAAATGTCAACAATGCCAACTCGCAGACTATCTCAGACTATAAAGAATATGGTTGGAACGTCAACCGAATTAGTCACAAAACGTTTGCTAGCAATACCTACAAGCCTACCGAAGATGGTTACACTGCGATTGCCGTGGCGATGAAGAACACGTCCTGGCTACCATCAGAGCCCGGTCTTGGAGGCTCTACTGGTTACAATAGCCCTGACAGTGTCATTAACTACATTGCCAAGAACATCGAATACGTGAAGTTGCTGACCGACGGTCTGCGCATCACTGACCAGGGTGGTAATCCCGGCACCGTATTTAACTGCGATGGCTCCTATAACAAGTTCTTCTTCCTGGGCAAAGGCAAGGCCCGCCAGAAAGGTGCTGAAGTTCAGAGTAAGATCAATTCTGGTGCATGGGCTGGCTACGCTGGCGAATGCGTCGTCTTCTGGCCCTTGTTTGAGGAATTCAGCCCCACAACGGCTAAACTCGAAGGCGCTTCAACTGTTGTCGACTTCTTTGACCGAATGAATGAAGGTCATGTATATGACGTGGTTCATGACTGTGCCGGTGTAATCCAGAACAGGCACGAGTTCACACTGGCCGGTGAGGACAAGGAAGATGATTACCCCTTCACGGGCATGAACTTCTTTATCCCCGACTATCGTCTGAAGTATTGGGTAGGTAGAGACAGTACCCGGGAATCCAGTTCTGATCCGTACACCTACGTTAACGTTGATGGCCGTGACATGAATGCCATGTACACCACTACTGGCAGCAACTTCAGGCCAGTTAGTCCTTACTACTCCAATTATGCCCAGTACAATCCCGACTATGCTCCCAAGGTGGGTATCTACAAGATTACCTTGAGTGCCGTTGCCACATTCGTCGGCGATCCCGAGAATCCCAATCATGAGCCCGGCAACCAGAACTACGTTGTGACGCTCACTTGGGTATCGTCGCTGAACGAGATGGCGGGTTACGACGTAGAGCAGACCTATACCGTTTATTACTGGGATCCCAAGACTGGCGAAAGGAAGTATGTCGTTGCCACAGGTATCACCAATGGCCAGACCGGTCTGACGACAGTTTCTTACCTGGTTGATCAGGAAGAGCACAGTTACACTATCGAGTACATCGTTATGGGAACTCCTGATGACAGCGAGCATCCCAACTTTGTGGCATGGAGTAACCGTGACAACGTGGTCATCCCCGGTTGGGACGACTTTGTGGGTCTGCAGCTTGACCACCACGAGAGTGACTTTGTGGTCGGTGATATGGCCAACTACTACCGCAACTTCCTGGAGGTGGTCAACGAGGACATCTACAATGGCTTGACCGTTTCTAAGATTGAGGCTGGCATGAACACATTCACCCTCTACCGCTATGAAGGTGATGTTGATCCAGAAAAGCCCAGCACTCCGATTGCCAGAATCACCTTCGGCACGCCCTCTAACGGTACTGTTCCTTACACCATAACCTATCTGAATGACCAGGTGCTTCTGGAAACTCCCAAGTATAATCTTGATGAGAATCATCTGAATATTCCGCTCACTGGTGTGGTTCGCGTGAAGGGCAATGGTGACATCGTGATCTGGCCCAACAGTTATCACGTGAACTTCAAGTCCATCAAGATTTATAATAACAATACCTTGCTGCAAAGTTGGGAATATACCCAGAACAACCTGCCCAGCAACTGGATCGTTTCGCCCGGCTCGGAGTGGGAAAACTTCGTTAATAACGGTGACAGGGTCGGTTACATGGAAGGTGGTGGCTACATCGCTATCCCCAACATGCTCAACAACAGCAACTATGACAACCTGAGGGTTGAGATCGTGGCTTATGGTGATGGTGCTTCAGTAGCCAGAATTACTGTTAACGATCGCCAGCAAACCATCGCCAATGGTACTGCAGCCACCTATAAATGGGGCGGCAACGATTTAAATGAGCATCCCCTCTCGCCCTATGCAGCTCCCAAGCGCGACAACAATGGAAGCAATTCCACGCCAAAAGTTGCACCCTCGACAACCGAAAACAAGCCCGTGGGCGCAAGCAATAGTACTACCAACAGCAATGTTCCTTTTAACAAAACTAACAAGAGATAAGCGATGAAAAAGATATATATTTTGACAGCAGTCTTCGCACTGCTCACTCTGTCGCTTAACGCGCAACTGACCACCACCAAGAAAAAAGTGGTTAAACAGGTATCATCGACCGAAAAGGTTGACACCCCTCCTGACGGCTACTTCCGCATGGGTCCGTCAAGGGCTTCGACTGACCCAGTGACTACATTCCCTTATACAAACGGCTTTGATTCACAAGATGAATGGAATTGGTGGGAAGTTATTGATGCCAATAGTGACAGCTATACATGGACTTTATCTTCTAACCGAGCCCGTATTAGATGGAACACATACCAGCAGGCTAACGACTGGCTCATTACTGCACCTATCCATCTTGAAGCTGGTAAGACTTACAAGTTCTATATTGATGCCTTTGCACAAACTACCTCTTATCCTGAACGATTGGAGGTCAAGTTGGCATCTGCCAATACAGCAACAGCACTTTCTGCTGGTACGACAGTCATTTCTTCAACCGACGTGACATGGACTGAGTATAATATCCGAACTCTCAGTAACGAGAATGTGACTGTTAGCACAACAGGCAACTACTATTTTGGTATTCACGCTATTTCAGATGCCAATATGTACTACCTGTATGTCGATGATCTGAAAATCGATGTCGAAGATACTGATCCCAAGGTTACGGTTTCTCCCAATCAGCTGACCATCAGTGACAGCGGTACCAACAATACCTTCAATGTGGAGGCCCACAACATTTATAATGGCGAGAATCTGGGTGTAACACCCCATAACGGATTCAGTACCACATGCACGTCATCAACAAACAATGTAGATACTTGGGGCTTCTATCAGAATAACGGTTCGGTGAACGGCACTGTAGCGGTGAACTACACTGGCCGTGCCCTCACTGCAAGTGACGACATCGCTGTGGGTACTTTGGGCGCCAGCACAACTGTTCATGTCGACTATGTTCCTAATCTGTACATCTACTGTGATTATGGTGCTAGCCCTTGGGATTTCTCGGCTAATCCTGCCGTAGCAATGGTCAATAACGGTGACGGCACCTATACCGCTACGCTTAACAATATTCCCGCTAACAGCCACATCCTCTTCGGTAGGACAACGGGCCTTACCTATTACTGGGAAGGCGATAACAACCGACTCTTCTTCGGTGCATCGACCGACGGTGGTGACTGGGGTTATGGCGACAACACTTCGGGTTATCTCGATACCGACGCAGAAAACGACTATCCCGTCAAGTACCATCCCATCTATTTCTCGGAGGGTGGCACTTACACCATCACCATCAACGCCAGCAATTACACGTTCACGATTGACAAGCTGGTTTATCCTGTTCCCGAGAACGTAGTGGCTACTGCCGACAGTGAAAACCAGACCGCTACCGTGACTTGGAATGCTCCCAGCAACCTACCCACCGAAACAGGACAGTTTACCTGGGACTTTGAGTCACAAAGTCAAGCCAACGAATGGACATTAGTCAATGCCGATGGTGACAATTACAATTGGGAATACTTCACTTTTACCGAAGGTTCAGCTGATGTATTTACGCCCCATAGCGGCACTCAGTGCATGCGTTCTGCAAGTTATGTCAACAATATTGGTGCCCTCACTCCCAACAACTGGATGATTTCGCCCGAGGTACAACTGGGTGGCACCTTAACATTATGGGCAAAAGGTACAGACACCAATGATTTTGCCGAGAAATTAGGCGTGTATGTTTATCAAGGCTCATACAGTAGCGGCACTTCTGGCTTCGTACAGGTCGGTGCAGACATAACTACTACCAATTCTTGGCAGTCATACACCTTTGACCTTAGCCAGTATCAGGGTGAAGGCCGCATCGCCATCGTTCACCACAACGTAACAAATATGTATTGGTTGTTGGTCGATGACATTGTATACACAGCCGAGATTCCTATCGAGCCTGAATCCTATAACATTTACCTGGATGGCCAGCTGGTAGGTAGTGTGAATGCTAACGATCCACTTACCTATAACTTCAGCAATTTGGCTGTAGGTGACCACGAGTGCGCTGTCAGCGCAGTATATCCTGGTGGCATTGAATCAGAAGATGTTCCCGCCACGTTCAATATCATGGCCAGAACGGCTACGCCGACCATCAATGTTGTTGCCAATGCCGACGGTTCAAAGACTATCAGTGCAACAGGCGATGGAACTGTACATCTCTATGTTGACGGCGTTGAGGTAACCAATCCTTACACCATCATGCCCTCCCCCGACGGTGACATGGCTTATACCGTGACCGCTACCGCTCAGGAAGAAGGCAAGCTGATCAGCGAAACCGCTGAGCAGATTGTTACCGTTGCCGAGGCTGGCCGCACCCCGACGCCCGTCATCGACGTCGATGAGCAGAACGGCTACGTGGTTATCACCGCTACTGGTGATGGCACCGTGACCCTGACTGTTGACGGCCAGACCGTGACTGGCGAAGGCTCTGCTTCTATCACGATCGTGAAATCGTTCGAGGATCAGAACGTAACTGCTACTGCTACTGCACAGGACGGTGACTTGGCCGAGAGCCATCCCGCTACCCTGCCCGTTACCATTCCTGCGCTGAACACCACCCCGACTAATCCCGAGAGTGGTCTGCTGCGCCTGCACCTGCTGATTGTTGACCAGATGAAGGAAGAAATTCCCGCCGACAACAGCCATCCCGACCGCTATAGTTATGTGCTGAGGTATGAGCCTAACGGCGTTGGTGGCGATGGCACCAAGGAGAGCGGTACCGTCCATGTCGACATCCAGAAGGCCGACTGTGTGGTAATGGGAGCCTACACCCTCGACGAGATTGACAACGACACGAACATCGGTATCAACCACGACCAGGGAGTCAAGATGAACGTCATCTCAGCCGACGTCGAATACGACCTGTCGAGCGACAACGACATCCTCTATGCATACCTGCTGCAAGGCGCCGAAAACCGTGTTCCCGGCTATCAGGCAGACTTCCTTACCGAGTTGCAGAAGACCCAAAACTTCACCTACGTGGAGATGTTGGAAAGCAATCCCAACAAGGGTCAAGAGTATCAGAACGGTGAGCATCACTTCTTCGTTGGAGAAGAAAACCTCAAGACGGGTGCTTATGGCAGCAGCTACATGAGCTATGCTCCCTCGGTATCGACCTGGGGTATCTCACGCCGCTACTATGAGGACGATGGTTATGACAACACCTACGGCGCTCCCATCTGGAAGACCGGTGCCGGTCAGGTGAAAATGGACAACAACGCCGGCACTATCACACTGAAGGCCGAGCGCCAGACCAACACCAGCCACTCGGTGAACTGGACCGACGAGAACGGCCAAGCCGCGAGCGTGTATATCCTGGATGGTATCAATGCTGTCGGTAAACTGCCGCACTCCGATATCACGACCATTGAGTACGAGCCTTACATGTTCCGCATATTCGTTGAGAGCCCCAACGGCAAACTGCGCAATTACCAGTTTGTGGATGCCGACCCGGCGAACACCACTCAACCTGGTGAGCACGCTGAGGGTGTAACTACCAGCGAAGCCGACTCCAAGGGTCCGCTCTGCGTATGGAGTGGTTACATCAAGTATGGCGAGGACGAGCTAGGCAACAAAATCATGCTTGACGATCCCGAGAACGGCGTATCAATCGAGACTGGTGTGGAAGATGGTCAGACAACCTACATCTACCACAAGGTCAAGGTGGATCGTCCTAAACCTACCACTGAAACTGATCCCGAGACCGGAGAGACCACAACCACGGTATCTCCTTGGACGCAGAACAAGCAGAACGCTATGTTCGGCGCTCTCGACGATGTGGCCATCTCTGGCTTCAACCAGAATGGCGAGCCCATCACCAAGACTGAGATTGACCCGAACGACCTGACGGTATTCGTGCGCTTCTACTTCAACGTGAAGGGCATGGCCGATGACCACGTTGTCGCAGGCCGCGAAGGCGATTCCAGCCGTCCCGGTAATGGTGCAGAGTCACCCGGATTCGCTCCCGAGCCTTGGACTGCCGTACAGGAGATCGCTTACACTGGCGAGGTAGTAAGCCGCACCTATGTAAACGCTCTGGGTATGCAGAGTGACCAGCCGTTCGACGGTGTGAACATCGTTGTGACCCGTTACAGCGACGGTAAGGTAAGCACCACCAAGGTGGTTCGCTAATCACACTTGTCGCTATTGACAATCCCACAGTTCAGTCAGTTGCTGGTCCACACCGGGCCGGCAGCTGAGGGGACTGAGGAAAACATGAAACTAAAAAGAAAAAGGTATCGTTCAAGCAACAAATACTTGAATTGCAACCTACTATAAGAAATCATATTATTATAACCACAGTACCTCAAGTGGCCCGCTGATGGAAGCGCGCCACTTGTTTTTTTCAGTCTAGCGGTGGCCAATTGAAAAATGTCTAAAAAAGTTGTACAAATCCATTGAGATATTACAAAAAAATTGTACATTTGCAGCCGAGATTCAAGTATTGTAAGCAGCGGACAACTATTTGATTATGTGAAAGAAGCAACGTCCCGTCTGCTTAAATATGACTGCAACTATAGATTGGTCCCGCATTGCGGGGAAGCACCCCTCGTCATAACGAGAAATTCAAGTATATAAAAACCACATCAGCAATGAAGAATGCCATTCAGCCCTAGAAGTGCAGCCTGCTGCTGGCAGCAGGCTGGATAGGTGGGTTTGCCCCGGTGACAGGGGCGGAATGGCTTGATTGACCCAAAAATGAGAAAGTAGATTTAGTAATAGAACTCAGGAAAAGAGTAATTGCATCATTTATTTTTCATAACCACAGTATAGTTAAAAGTGCTGCAGGGAGTCGCTGATTGAAGCGAGCGCCCTGCTTTTTTATAAATACCGAATATTTAATCGCGAAAAGTGATAACTTTTCAACAAAACCCCATTTTTTTTTGGTAAATTCAAAAAGAAACATTATCTTTGTCCTCGATAATTGCGATTTGACCCCAGGTTTCATGAGCATCCTGCATGATGCTTGCTTATCCATTGGTTTAAGCTCTCATGCACCTACTGCTAGGCTTCTATAGATGAGCCAATTAACACAACCCATTGATAGGAAATAGCCAAATACTATTTTTTACTCATATATTTATTAACTTTAAAATCTTAAAGTGTTATGAAGACAAAAAAACTATTGGGACTCCTTGTCCTGTTTGTGCTGACTGGCCTGTTTGGTGCCAAAGCCCAGCCAGTCGTGCACCCCAAGGCATACTATGATGCCATCTCCTATGAGTGGACCGACGCCTCCGGTGTGAGCCACACCAACGCCATCACCGACGAGGCCACGAATCCCTACCAGATTGTTGCCCTGTTGAAGAAGGTGTACTGCGACCCCAACATTCCCGGTCCCAGGTACACGGCCTATGACCAAGACGGCAACCGCGAGCGTGAGGTGTACTACGGCCCCATCGAGGGCGGCTGGAACATCAGTGCAAGCGATGTGACTCCTCCCTACGAGGAGGGCTACACCATCTTGATGGTGGCGCTGAACAACAACATCACACGCATCGGTTACGACATGGAGCAGATGATTTCCAACAGTTGGCTGTTCGGCCCCAGCTACAAGGAATTCAAGTCCAACTTCTTCACCAGCACCAATGAGCTGATTGACTACATCAGCAACAACGTGACGGCCGTGCAGCTGCTGTGCGACGGTCTGCGCGTGGGTAACGGCACGCTGGCAGGCACGACGTTCAACATCAGCGGTGACTACAACCGCTTCTTCGTGCTCAGCAAGGGCCAGTCACGCAAGAAGGACAACTGGGTGCTCCAGGAGGAAGGCAACTATGACTATCCCGTCATCGCCGGTGAGCGCGTGCCCTTCAAGAGCATGTTTGAGCAGTTCAGCCCCACCGACGGTAGCGAGGGCTCGCAGATCACCGATTTCTATGCCAAAATGGTGGGCGGCAAGCTGTATCCTGTTGTCCACGACTGTGCATCGGTTATCGAGAGTGAGCATGAGTTCTCGATGTCGGGCAAGGATGGCACCGAGTACAAGTCGCTGACGGGCATGAACATCTTCATCCCCGACTACCGCCTGCAGTACTGGGTGAACGATCAGTTCTACATCCAGTACAACAATGGTACCACCGAAGGCCCGTACAGCGTTGACGGCCGCACGATGAACCCCTACAAGCGCATCAACGGCACGAACTTCCGCAACCCGAGCTACTTGGCAGCCAATTATGCCCAGTACAATCTGGACTATGCACCCAAGATGGGTATCTACAACGTGGTCCTCGAGGGTAATGCCGAGCCCACGGCTACCGAGCACGTGTACAATGTGATCCTCGACTGGACCTCGTCGCTCGACGAGATGACCGGCGAGAGCGTGCCCCAGACCTACACCCTCTATCTCGTCCTCACCGATGAAGATGGCAACGAGGTGAACCAGGAGGTGACCGTTACCGGCGAGACGACTTACACCTATGAGGTGCCGCAGGACCTGCACAGCTACACACTCACTTACATCGTGTATGCCAAACCTGCCGATGGCGAGCATGACATGTTCGTTGCCTGGTCCAACCAGGCCGACGTGGTCATCCCCGGCTGGTATGACTTCCTGACGCTCGACCTGAAGAACTATGAGAGCGACTACGTGAGCAACGATGAGATGAACTACTACCGCAACCACTTGGGCGTGACCAACGAGGATGCTGTGAATGCCCTCACGCCCGAGCGCGTGCAGAACGGTGAGGACAGCTTCACGCTCTTCCGCTATGACGCCGCCGACGATAACGTGATGGTGCCCGTTGCCAACCTGACCCTCGCGGTGAACCGCAGCGAGGTGACCTACCAGATCAACTACGAGCCCCAGGATGTACATCCCGACTATGAGGCCCTTGTACAAGTCGATGGCACGCTGGGCAGCTACGAGATGGACGCACCCCTGAACCTGGAGAACATCGAGTTTGTTGACCAGTTCGCAGCCTACACTGCCGACAACGACCATCCCGCCCGCTACGGTTATGTGCTCAAGCTCAACAACGCCACCGCCGAGAAGAGCACCAACAGCGTTGAGGTGCCTGTGCTGAAGACCACCTCGACCATGGAGGGCTACTACACCCTCGACGAGGTGATGGCCGACGTGGACGCCAACCTGACCGCCGGTGTGAAGAACGCCAACGTGAAGATGACGCTCTCGACCAATCCCGCCATCTATTACTACACGCTGGAGCGCGGCAGCAACTGCAACCCCAACGAGACCATCTCCAAGCTTCAGCGCCGCTCCGACGGCACCTACCGCGAGATGCTCGACGTGCTGCCCCAGTACTTCAACAACGAGTATAACCCCGGTGAGGTTGAGCGCCTCGACAATAACGTTGTTACCGGCTACCAGAACGAGTTCATGACCTACCAGCCCATCATCTGGACCTTCCGCGATGACAACAAGGAGAACAGCTACGGTAGCCCCATCTGGCGCAACTACCTGGGTGAGATCAACGGCGACGTGCGCGGTTATCACACCTACACTACCCCCACCGCCTCGGGTGAGTGGTATGACCAGAACGGCAACCGCTGCTACATCTACAACCCCATCATCACCACCAACGGTGTACTGCCTGAGGGTGCCAACGTGAACTACGAGCCCTACATGTTCCGCGTGTGGAGACTCTGTAATGATGTGCGCGGCTACATCCGCGACGCCAATGGCAAGCTCGTGAACGATCCCGAGGCCGACTGCTCACCCGACAAGCTCATTGCCGAGGAGATTACCGACGAAACCACCATCGAGTCAGGTGATGACAACATGGCACTAGCCTTCGGTGCCACCGACAATGCTGACATCCAGTTCCGCGTGCGCTTCTACTACAAGCAGACTGGTCCCAACCGCCGCGGCCTGTACGATGAGCCCAAGTACTACATCGTTGAGAGCATCCTCGACTGGATCAACATCCCCACCGGCATCAGCGAGGTGAACGCCAGCAACGAGGTTAGCAAGACCTACTACAACGCTCAGGGTCTGAGCAGTGACAAGCCCTTCGATGGCGTGAACATCGTCGTAACGACCTACAGCGACGGCTCAACGCACACCAGCAAGGTGGTTCGTTAAGCCTCCATCACTCCAACTCTTGACGCAGGGACGCGACCTCAATCGGTCGTGTCCCTCGTCGTTTTGCTCAAGGCCGCAGCAGAGCCACTACACGGCATAGTGGCGGTTACGGTGATAGTCATTGCAGTATTCAACAATTTTCTATAAAGTGTTGCATAGTTTTAAAAATGTCAGTACCTTTGCGGAATGAAACGGACCTCGCTTGCATAAAGCACTCAAAATGAACAATTTTTGTTTATTAACATATTTCATTAACTTCTAAATTCATTCGCGTTTTTTATGAAGAAATTATTTTCTCTCCTCACGATTGCCCTGCTGACCTCGTCGGTTTGGGCCGCTGACTACGTTAAGGTAACTGCTGATGCTGACCTCACCAGCGGTACTTACCTGATCGTCTATGAAGAGGGTGGACTCGCCTTCAATGGCGGTCTGGAAGTGCTTGACGCTGCTCAGAACACGATTGCTGTCACTATCGCCGACGACAAGATCGCTTCCAGCGCAGACGTTGATGCCGCTACCTTCACCATCGACATGACTGCCGGCACTATCCTTAGCGCCAGTGGCAGCTACATCGGCCGCACCGGTGACTCCAATGGCTTGACCTACAGCGCCGATGCTATGACCAACACCATATCGATTGACGGTGATGGCAATGCCGTTATCCATGCTAGTGGTGGTGCTTACCTGCGCTACAATGCCAGCAGTGGCCAGGAGCGCTTCCGCTACTTCAAGTCGAGCACCTACACTGGTCAGAAGGCTATCGCCCTGTACAAGCAGGAAGGCAGTGCTCCCGTTGTGACCGTTGCTGCTCCCACCCTGCCCGAGTCACAGGAATTCACCACCGACACCTTCACCGTTACCATCACCAACAATGAGGAAGGTGCTACCCTGTCCTACAGCACTGACGGTCTGGCATGGCAGGCTTATAACCAGCCCATCGTGATCACCGAGACCACCACCGTCTATGCCAAGGCTACCAAGAACGGTGTTGACAGCCGTACCGTAAGCGCTACCTACACCAAGAAAGAGGTAGTTGCTGGCGTTACCTTTACTCTGGTAACCAACGTTGCCGACCTGGCCGCTAATGACAAGATCATCCTTGTGAACAACGAGGCCGCTAAGGCCATGGGCGCAAGCCGCGGCAACAACTTTGGTGCCGTTGACGTGACCATCGCTGGCAACACCATCACCACCAGCGAGGCCAACATCATCACCCTCGAGGCTGCTGGCGAGAACTGGAACCTCAAGACCGCTAGCGGTTATCTGTATGCTGCCAGCAGCACTGGCAACCAGATGAAGCTCGAGGAGGCTGTGGACGAGGATGGCAACGCCAATGCTGCCATCAGCATCGACGGTGACAGCGCTATCATCGTGTTCCAGGGTACCAACGAACGCAACGTGGTTCGCTACAACCCTAACAACGGTACCCCGTTGTTCTCCTGCTATGCTGCAGAGAATAAGCAGAAGCCCGTTTACATCTACAAGGCTACCGGCGATGTTCCCGAGCCTCCCGTAACCATTGCTGACCCCGTGTTCAACCCCGGTACCTGCGGCTTCACCGGCAGCCAGGTTGTGACCATCACCTGCGCTACTGAGGGTGCTCAGATTTACTACAGCGTGAACGAAGGCGACTATCAGCTCTACACCAACGCTATCACTGTAACCGAGGACTCCACCGTCCTGAAGGCTTATGCCGAACTCGATGGCGTACAGAGCCTCGTTGTTACCGCCAAGTACTACAAGCGTGCTGAGGTGGCTACCCTGGCCCAGGCCAACCAGCTTGAGAACAAGAAGGACTTCGTATTCTACGGCAACGTAGTTGTTGTTTACCAGAATGGCTCCAACCTGTGGGTTAAGGACAACACTGGCTACGGCCTGATCTACGGCAACCAGGTTCCTCAGTTCGAGGTAGGTACTACCCTGGCCGAGGAGTGGGAAGCACAGCACTATCTGTTCCGTGGCATTATCCACGAGTATCAGTATCCCACCAATGTTGAGGCTACCGACGACGCACTCGTTGAGATCGTTCCCACCGAGTATGCCGAGGCCGACCTGACCACCGAGAAGATCAACGAGCGCGTGATCGTTAAGGGTCTGACCCTGACCGCCGGTGAGGATCCCAAGTATCTCTACACCGCTGACGGTATGGCTATCTACAACCAGTTCAACATCACCTATCCCACCATCGAGGAGGGTAAGGCCTATGATGTTGAGGGTATGGTAAGCTACTACAACAATGCCGTACAGATTATGCCTATCGCTGTTACCGAGGCTCAGGTTGCCGATGTAACTAAAGGTGACGCTGACGATGATGGTGAGGTTGCAATCGCTGACGTTGCTCTCATTATCGACTACCTGCTGAGTGGCGATGCCGCTATTAACCTGACTAACGCCGATGCTGACGGTGATGGTGAGGTTGCAATCGCCGACGCTGCTCTCATCATCGACTACCTGCTGAGCGGTAGCTGGGGTGAATAATTGAAATTGTCAATTACAATCACTGAAACAAAGGACCCGCCGATTTGGCGGGTCCTTTGTTTTGCTATTGGTATCCGATAAATGCCAAGGATTGGGCTAGTCCAGGTTGTCGAATAGCGTGGGCTGGGGCAACAGCTGGAAAGTGCGACGGTGATGCGGGCTGACGCCATACTGGGCAATAGCGGCGCGATGGTCGGGCGTGGGGTAACCCTTGTTGCGCGCCCAGCCATACTGGGGGAACTCCGCATCGAGGCGGCGCATCAACTCGTCACGGTGCGTCTTGGCCAAGATGGATGCGGCGGCGATGCACAGCATCTTGCCGTCGCCCTTGACGATGGTGGTGTGGGGAATGTCATGGTAAGGGAAGAAACGGTTGCCGTCGACAAGGATACCCTCAGGGCGGATGGAGAGCTGGTCCAGAGCGCGGTGCATCGCCGTGATGCTGGCCCGCAGGATGTTGATGCGGTCAATCTCTTGGGGCGAGACCATCGCCACGGCCCATGCCAGCGCCTCGCGCTCGATGACGGGCCGCAAATGCTCACGCTGTCGCTCGGTGAGCTGCTTGCTGTCGTTAATCAAGTCGTTGTGGAAATCGGGAGGCAGGATGACGGCAGCCGCCGTCACTGGTCCTGCCAGACAGCCGCGACCGGCCTCATCACAGCCAGCCTCGACACGTCCTGCTATCAGGTATTGCTGCAGCATCGTTAAAGCTTGCGCTCGATGACGTAGTCAAAGATCTCGCGCAGCTGGTCTACCGTCTCGTCGGGCTGATAGGGCGAGAGGATGGTGCTGGCCTCATCGCGCAGGCGCTCCATCGTCTCGTAGGCATAGTCAATGCCGCCGGCACGCTTGGCGTACTCTATCAGGCGGTCGATATCCTCACGGGTGAGGTCTTCACGGGTGGCCAGAGCGACCATCTCGTCGCGCTCGGGCATATCGCTGCGGTTCAAGGCGTAGATGAGCGGCAAGGTAATCTTGCCCTCACGCAGGTCATTCCCTGTGGGCTTGCCGATGATGGGATCGTGGAAATAGTCAAACGTGTCGTCCTTGATCTGGAAGCAGATGCCCAGATAGCGGGCGTAGCGGCGCAACTCGTCGATGGTAGTCTGCGGTGCATTGTTGGCATATCCACCCACCACAGCGCAGCACTCAAACAGGGAGGCCGTCTTGGCACGGATGATCTCCATATAAGTGGCCTCATCGATGTTGTGGTTGCGCGCGATGTCCACCTGGTCGATCTCGCCCAGCGAGAGGTCGCGGCCCATGTCGGCAAGGGCGCTCAAGATGCGTCCGTCGCCCGTAGCCACGCCGCAACGCAGTGCGCCGGTGACAAAGAAATCTCCCACGAGCACAGCCACGTGGTTGCTCCACACGCTGTTGATGGTGGGCAGACCACGGCGTTCCTGTGCCTCGTCGATGACGTCATCGTGGATAAGCGACGCGTTATGCAGCATCTCCAAGGCTGCAGCACCCTGCAACGCCTTGTCGTTGATGCCGCCAAAGAACTTGGCGCTCAACAGTGTCACGATGGGACGCAGCATCTTGCCCTTGCTCTGAAGGTAAGAGGTCACAATGTTGTTAGTCAACTCACTGCCACTGTGCAATGTGGTAGCGATAATCTCATTGAGGGCGTCCAGTTCCGGCCTCAGTTGCTCTTGGATATGTGTCAACGATATTGCCATAGCCTGCAAAGTTAGCAATAATTCCTGGGAGTGCCACCATTTTTGAGAGTAAAAATGAATTTTCTTGCCCAAATGGCCGGGGCGGGCGATGAGAGGACAAGGTCTTACACTGTCGGGCTCAGTCAGACAAGGTCGGACGGGGGCAGTGGGCAAAAAACTCATGATGGGCGATGGGAAGTGAAAAATAATGACTATCTTTATGCCCTGTTTAATAACAAGACCGATGATGGAACCCAACAAGAAACTGCTGCTGCTTGATGCCTATGCACTCATTTTCAGGGCATTCTATGCAATGATACGCAGCCCTCGCATCACCTCGACCGGAATCGACACGTCAGCCGTGTTCGGCTTTGTCAATACCCTGCAGGACCTGCTCAAACGTGAGCAGCCCAGCCACATTGCCGTGTGCTTTGATCCACCGGGGGGCAAGACCTTCAGGCACGAGAACTACGAGCCCTACAAGGCCAACCGCGAGAAGACGCCCGAGGGCATTCTCCAGGCTGTCCCCTACATCAAACGCATCCTCCAAGCCTACCGTATCCCCATCTATGAAGTCGAGGGCTACGAGGCCGACGATGTCATCGGTACGCTTTCGCATCAGGCTGAAAAACAGGGATTTTTCACCTACATGGTCACGGGAGACAAGGACTTTGGCCAACTGGTGACGCCCAACATCAAAGTCCTGGATCCGCTCAAGAAAGAAATCCTGGGCGTGGAGGAAGTCAACGCCAAGTACGGCATCCAGTCACCGGAGCAGCTTATCGACATCCTGGGCCTGATGGGTGACACGGCCGACAACATCCCCGGCTGCCCGGGCGTGGGTCCCAAGAATGCCGAGAAACTCATCCAGCAATTCGGATCCATCGAGAACCTGCTTGAGCACACCGACCAACTCAAGGGCGCCCAACAGAAAAAGGTAGTCGAAAACGCCGAGCAGATACGCATGTCGAAGTGGCTGGCCACCATCATCACCGATGTGCCCATCACCCTCGACGCTGAAGCCCTGAAGCGCGAGCCAGCCGACCTGGAAGCCCTGCGCGCAATATTCAATGAACTGGAGTTCCGCACACTCACCCAGCGCCTTATCGACGGCGGTGAAGCCAATGTCGGCTTTGGAGA
Organism: uncultured Bacteroidales bacterium; assembly: GCA_902792895.1. GTDB lineage: Bacteria > Bacteroidota > Bacteroidia > Bacteroidales > Muribaculaceae > Sodaliphilus. The sequence continues at coordinate 33,487 of CADBBK010000004.1, forward strand.
TACTGCCGCACCCGCTCCGTCGGCTCAGCCCGCTCCCACTGCACCCGCTCCAGCGCCTGCAGCGCCCCAACCCGCAGCACACAAAACTGCCCCCGGACAGCAATTGTCGCTGTTTGACCTAGATAATCCGTCACAGGACGAAGCATCCTCCCCCACCGTCAGCTATCAATCCATCGAAAGCATCGGTCACAACTACCGCCTGATTACCTCACCGCTCGAGGCCGCAACCCTCGTCAGCGAGTTGCAGGACAAGCCGCGTGTGGCCGTTAGCCTGCTGGGCTCGGGCGAGAATGCCATGCAGTTCAAGATTATGGGTATGGCGCTGTGCGCCACGGCCCACGAAGCGGAATATGTCAAGTGTGACGACAGGCAAGAGATGATCCGTGCCCTGGCACCGCTGTTCAGCGGCACGACCTGCATCGTCGGCAGCGACATCAAGCGGCTGATTGTAGTGCTGGACCGTCACGGCGTCAAGTTCACGGCACCCTACTACGACACCGCCGTGGCCCACTACCTGCTCCAGCCCGAGCGCGGCCACTCCACAGCCGAGATGGCCTACGAACTGCTGCATTACACCGCCATCACCCCCGAGAGCCTGCTCGGTCCCAAGGGACGCAACCAACTCAAACCGTCGCAACTGGCTCCCGAGGCCATTACGCGATGGGCCTGTGAGGCTGCCGACCTCACCCTGCAGCTGCCCGACGTGCTCGACAAGGCATTGCGGGAACAGGGCCTGGAATCGCTGCTGACCGACATCGAACTGCCGCTGGTACAGGTGCTGGCAAGTATGGAACTGGCCGGAGCACGCATCGACGTGAAGGCGCTCAACGACTACTCGGTGACGCTGACCGAACAGATGAACCGCCTGGAGGCAGAGTGCCACCAACTGGCGGGCATGAGTTTCAACACAGCCTCTCCCGCCCAAGTGGGCGAAGTGCTGTTTGACCACCTCAAAATCGACCCTAAGGCCAAAAAGACCAAAACCGGACAGTACAGCACCACCGAGGACATCCTGCTTAAACTGCGAGACCGCCATCCGCTAGTGGACAAGATACTGGAACTGAGGGGTATCCGCAAACTGCTATCGACCTATGTCAACGCCCTGCCTGCCCTGATTAACCCCTCGACGGGGCGCATCCACACGACCTACAACCAGACGGTCACCGCCACAGGCCGACTGTCCTCGACCAATCCCAACCTGCAGAACATTCCCGTGCGCTCCGATGACGGCAAGGAAATCCGCCGCGCCTTTATCCCCGCCGAGGGCAACATGTTCTTCAGTGCCGACTACTCCCAGATCGAGTTGCGTCTGGTCGCCGACCTGAGCCATGACAAGACGATGCTTGACGCCTTTGCCCACGACCACGACATCCACGCCATCACCGCCGCGCGCATTTACCACAAGCCGCTGGACCAAGTCACCGGTGACGAGCGCCGCAAGGCCAAAACCGCCAACTTCGGCATCCTGTACGGCATCAGTGCCTTCGGGCTGGCACAACGGTTGAACATTGCGCGCGACGAAGCCAAGATGCTCATCGACGGCTACTACACCACCTTCCCGCAGGTGCGCGAATACATCGACCGCAGCATCGCCCAGGCGCGAGAGAAGGGTTATGTCACTACCCTGTACGGACGCCGGCGCATGCTGCCCGACATCAACTCGAGGAATGCCGTGGTGAGGGGTTTCAGTGAGCGTAATGCCATCAACGCGCCCATCCAGGGCACCGCAGCCGACGTCATCAAGCTCGCCATGGTGCGCATCTACCGCCGTTTTGCCGACGAGGGCATCCGCTCCAAGATGATTCTCCAGGTGCACGATGAACTCAACTTTGACGTTCTGCCCGACGAGCTCGACGCCGTGCAACGCATCGTCATCGAGGAGATGGAAGGGGTGTACAAGGGCGACGTCCGGCTCACCGCCAGCCATGGCGTTGCGAGCAACTGGCTTGACGCCCATTAAATAAAATCGGCAAAATATTGCTCAGTTTTAAAAAAAGCAGTACCTTTGCCCCGCTAAAACGAGATTCGGGGTGTAGCACAGTTGGTTAGCGCGCCACGTTCGGGACGTGGAGGCCGGAAGTTCGAGTCTTCTCACCCCGACTCAAGCACAAGACCGATGCAGCGATTGTTGTGTCGGTCTTTTTCTTTGGCCATGGGTGTGAGGCGACGAATCAAACGCGCTAAACGTTAAATACTAGTAAAAATCATCTTTTTTGGCCTCAAGTCTTGGAAATCATGGAAATAATTGATATCTTAGCACCGTCAAACTAACTGTCGATCACTATGAAACAACGCCCAATCACCCAGCTTGACCTGCACGATGTGCCGCAGGTGTATCATAACTTCAAGTATAATGACGGCGAAGTCTTCTTTGCCGACAACATTACTTCGGTACCGGGACTGATGAAGCAGTTCCAAGTCAACTTCATTGCCTATGTCATGGTGCTACAGGGTGAACTCTCACTGGACGTTAATGGCATCCAGCACCACCTGGACAAGAACAGTTCGCTCTTTGTTGACCGTAAGATGGTCATCGACGGTATCGAGCACAGTGACGACTTCAGATGCATGATCTGCGTGATGAGCAGCGACATGGGGTTCTCGTTCTTCAACAAGAGCCTGTTGCAATCCATCATGCACATCATGGCTAACCCAGTCATCAAACTGGAGCAGAACGAGGTGGACCTGATGATGAAGTACTATGATCTGCTCGTTTTCAAGATGGATTATCCCGAATTGAACTTCGGCCGCGAGACGATGCGCGACATCATCCGCTGCTTTGCCTATGACTTGTTGTCCAACATCAACAAGCACCTGCATCCCGAGGGTGACGAGGATATCCTGCGGCAGGGCGACCGCATCTTCCGCCGCTTCATGATGCTGCTGACCGAGCATGCCCACGTCAACCGCAGCGTCAAGTCCTATGCCGACGAGCTGTGCGTGTCCCCCAAGTACCTGACCAGCGTCTGCCGCAAGCATGGTGACTACACGGCCAGCGAACTCATTGCCAACGCCGTGATGAGCCGCATCAAGCAGTTGCTGCTCTACAGTGACATGAGTATCAAGGAGATCGCCAACGACATGGGATTTGAAAACCTGTCTTTCTTCGGCAAATATGTGAAAAAGCATCTGGGCCTGTCGCCCAACCACTACCGCAAGGCCAACGGCTACGGCAAGTAAGCACCCCCGGCCGGAGCGCATGAGTCCTCCACAGCACACCGGAGGACCTCTCTAAACCCTAAACTTTATACTTTATTTCCCAAGCCTTCCAGCATCTGGGCGGCGGTGAGACCCGTGACAGGATGGCACCAGTTGGGGGCCAAATCCATCATGGGCTTCAGGAAGAATTCCCGCTCAGACAGATGAGGATGGGGTATCTGCAGCGTGGGGGTGTCGATGATGAGGTCACCGATGGCCACGATGTCGATGTCAACGAGGCGGTCGATATAGCCACCCTGGGCATCGCGGTGTGAGGCACTGCCCAGCCTGTGCTCGATGTCGTGAATGCGGTCCAGCATCTGCTGGGGCTCCAAATCGCTGTCGAACCACAGCCCGATGTTCATGAAGCGGTTGTCGCTCTCGAATCCCCATGGCTCAGACTCGACGATGCGCGAGGTGACACTGCCTCCAGTACCCGCCGTCAAAGCAACGACGGCGCGATAAAGATTATCGCGCCGTTCGCCCATATTGCTACCTATATTCAGGTAATAATCCATTGTGTTTACAAGGTCTTGTGAACCTCGATTTCCTCAAAGGCCTCGATGATATCCATCTCCTGCAGGTCGTTGTAGGACTTGAGGCTCAAACCGCAGTCATAACCGCTGGTGACCTCCTTAGCATCATCCTTGAAGCGCTTGAGCGATGCCAGTTCACCCGTGTGGATAACGATACCGTCACGGATGACACGCACCTTGCTGCCGCGTTTGATCTTGCCCTCGACCACCATGGCGCCGGCGATGGTACCCACCTTGCTGATGTGGTACACCTGGCGCACCTCGGCGCTACCGGTAACCTCCTCCTTGATGTCGGGCTGGAGCATACCTTCCATAGCGCTCTTGACCTCCTCGATGGCGTCGTAGATGATGGAGTACAGACGGATGTCCACGCCTTCCTGCTCGGCGGCACGCTTGGCCGAAGCCGACGGGCGTACCTGGAAGCCGATGATGTAGGCATCACTGGCGGCAGCCAGGGTAACGTCGCTCTCGGTGATGGCACCGACGGCCTTGTGGATAACGTTGACCTGTACCTCGGGGGTGGACAACTTGATGAGCGAGTCGCTCAGGGCCTCGATGGAGCCGTCCACGTCACCCTTGACGATACAGTTGAGCTCATGGAACTCACCCAGTGCACGACGGCGGCCGATGTCCTCGAGGCTGACACGGTGCTGGGTGCGGCGGCTCTGCTCACGCTGCAACTGCTCACGCTTGTTGGCAATCTGGCGGGCCTCCTGCTCGGTATCCATGACATTGAACTTGTCACCAGCGGTGGGAGCACCGTTCAGACCCAGGATCAGAGCCGGGGTCGAGGGGCCGCTCTCGGTGATGCGCTGGTTGCGCTCGTTGAACATCGCCTTAACCTTACCGAAGTGGGTTCCGGCGAGCACGATATCGCCCACATGGAGCGTACCGTTGTCGATGAGCACGGTGGCGATGTAACCACGTCCCTTGTCCAGTGACGACTCGATGATCGAGCCGGTAGCCTTGCGGTTGGGGTTGGCCTTGAGGTCGAGCATGTCGGCCTCGAGCAGCACCTTCTCCATCAGTTCCTCAACGCCGATACCCTTCTTGGCCGAGATATCCTGGCTCTGGTACTTGCCGCCCCAGTCCTCGACCAGGTAGTTCATCGCAGCAAGTTCCTCCTTGATCTTCTCGGGGTTGGCGCTGGGCTTGTCAATCTTGTTGATGGCAAAGATGATGGGTACGCCGGCGGCCGATGCGTGATTCAACGCCTCGACGGTCTGGGGCATCACATTGTCATCGGCAGCGACAATCACGATAACGATATCGGTCACCTTGGCACCACGGGCACGCATGGCGGTGAACGCCTCGTGACCAGGGGTGTCGAGGAAGGTGATGCGGCGGCCGTTGGGCAGCTTCACGTTGTAGGCACCGATGTGCTGGGTGATACCACCAGCCTCACCGGCAATCACGTTGGAGTTGCGGATGTAGTCCAGCAGCGAGGTCTTACCGTGGTCGACGTGACCCATGACGGTAACGACGGGCGGGCGCTGCACGAGGTCTTCGGGATTATCCTCCTCCTCGCTGATAGCCTCGGCCACCTCGGCACTGGTATACTCGGTCTTGAAGCCAAACTCGTCGGCCACGATGTTGATGGTCTCGGCATCGAGACGCTGGTTGATGCTGACCATCACGCCCAGGTTCATACAAGTGGCGATAACCTTGTTGACGGGCACGTTCATCATGCTGGCCAGGTCATTGGCAGTCACAAACTCGGTGAGTTTCAGCACCTTGCTCTGTGCTGCTGCCTGTGCAGCCTCTTCACGCAGCTCCTCGCGGAACTCCTCGCGCTTCTCGCGACGACGGTTCACGGCAGCCTTCTTGGTGTTCTTGGCGGTGAGGCGTGCGAGCGTCTCCTTCATCTGACGCTGAACGTCCTCCTCGCTCACCTCGGGGCGCAAGGGCTTGCGGTTCTTCTTGTCCTTGCTGCGCTTGCCGCCCTGGTCGTCCTTGCCGCCACGTCCCTTACCGGGCTGAGCGTGCGGTGCAGGCTGGTTGCCGGCGTTCTCGATATCGACTTTCTCCTTGCCGATGCGTTTGCGTTTCTTCTTGGCAGCGCCCTCGGCCTGTGCCTTAGCGATGCGCTCGTTGCGCTTCTCCTCCTTACTCTTCTTGCGGGGGCGCGTCTGCTGGTTGAGCGATGTCAAGTCCACCTTGCCCACTACCTTGAGTTGCGGACCGCTCACGGTCTGCGGACGGTACACGCCATCATCGTCCTTGTCCTCCTCGGAGCGCTCGGGCTCAGCGGCAGGCTCTTCGTCTGCGGGCTGTTGGGCCACGGGGGCATCCTCGGGGGCAGGAGTCGATGTCTGAGCCGGCTTTTCGGGCTCAGGTTCGGCGGGCTGGGCTGCCTCGGGCTTGGGAGCCGGTTCAGCGGGCTTTTCCTGCACGGGTTCAGCAACGGGAGCGCTCTCCACGGGAGTTTCGGGCGCAGGGGTTGCCGCCGGCTCTTCGGCCTGCTTCTGGGGCTCGGGCTTGGCGGGTTCAGGCTCGGGTTTGGTCGCCGGCTTGGGATTGCCGTCGGCATCCAGTTCAATTTTGCCCACGATCTTGGGCTTCTGTCCCGGGACGACGGTCTTGATCTCGCGCGACTCATTCTTCGCCTTGTCCCTGTTGGCCTTCTCCTTCTGGCGTTCGTTGGCCATCTTGTCCGACTTGGACTTGAGGTCCATGTCGGGCTTGAATTCCTTGACAAGCATCTCATAGACATCGTCCTCAATCTTCGCGTTGATGCTCGAACTGATTTCGATGCCCTTCTTGTTCAGGAATTCCTCGATGGTCTGCCTACCCACGTTCAGGTCTTTAATGACTTTACTGATTTTTATCGCCATAAATTGTTGTTTATCTGTTCGCTTGCGGCAATATGCTTTCGGCTTTTAATTGATTGCTATATGTGTTGATGAGAAGTGAATAAAAAACGGTCTAATAGTGCCGGTCGGTGATGGCTTGGCGGATTAGTCCTCAAACTCGGTGCGCAGCACGCTGAGCACGTAGTCCACCGTGTCCTCCTCGAGGTCGGCCTCGTTGATGAGATTCTCGCGCGGCACGCGCAGCACGGCCTTGGCAGTGTCGAGGCCGATGCCCTTGAGCGCCTCGATTACCCACTCGTCGATCTCGTCCTTGAACTCGTCGAGGTAGATATCCTCCTCGCCATCGGTCTCGACGTCACGGTAAACGTCGATGCTGTAACCGGTGAGGATGCTGGCCAACTTGATGTTCAAACCACCCTTACCGATAGCCAGGGAAACCTCCTCGGGACGGAGGAACACCTCGGCATGCAGGTTCTCGTTGTCCAGACGGATAGACGAGATCTTGGCGGGGCTCAGGGCGCGCTGGATGAGCAGCTGCGGGTTGCTGGTGTAGTTGATGACATCGATGTTCTCGTTGCGCAGCTCACGCACGATGCCGTGGATGCGGGCACCCTTCACGCCCACGCAAGCGCCCACAGGGTCGATGCGGTCGTCATAGCTCTCGACAGCAATCTTGGCGCGCTCGCCAGGAATGCGGGCGACGGCGCGGATGACGATGATGCCGTCGTGAATCTCGGGCACCTCCTGCTCAAACAGGCGGCGCAGGAAGTCGTCGCTCGTGCGCGAGACGTAAATCTTAACGTTGCTGGTGTCATCTACCCTATCAACAACGGCACGCACCACATCACCCTTGCGGTAGATGTCGGTGGGAATCTGTGCATCCTTGGGCAGTAGCAGCTCGTTCTTTTCTTCGTCGAGCAGCAGCACCTCGCGTTTCCACACCTGATAGACCTCACCGGCCACCAGTTGTCCCTCGAGGGCATGATACTTGTTGTAGATGGCGTTCTTCTGCAACTCAAGAATCTTGCTGGCCAAGGTCTGACGCAGATTGAGGATGGCGCGCCTGCCGAACTTGGCAAAGTCAATCTTGCGGGTGTGCTCCTCGCCCACCTCACAGTCGGGATCGTCGTCGGCCCGAGCATCGCTCAGCGAGATCTCTTCATTGGGATTCTCCACTTCGCCGTCCTCAACGACCTTGAGATTCTGGTAAATCTCGCAGTCGCCCTTGTCGGGGTTGACAATGATATCAAAGTTGTCATCGTTGCCGAACATCTTGGACAACACGCTGCGGAACGACTCCTCGAGCACACCCATGAGGGTGGTCTGGTCGATGTTCTTGTACTCCTTGAACTCGGCAAACTGTTGGGCCATATTGACCGCTTCTTCTCTTTTAGCCATAATTAAGTTTTCAGTTTTTAGTTGTAAGTTTTAAGTACGATTGCTATCGCCTAAAGCCTAAAACCTAAACTTCACATTTTGATGATATTTTTTGTTTGTTTAATGTCGTTGTAATTGAAGTGCTCCTGCTCCTCGACCATCTCGGGGCGTTTCTTGCCCTCGAGTTTCTTCTTCACGGTCATGGTCAGGGTGAAGCCCTCGTCGTCGGCATCGGCAATGACGCCCTTGAGTTTACGCCCGTCGCCGGTCAGGACCTCGACCTCGTAGCCGATGTTCTTGCGGTACTGGCGCGGCAGGACCAGTGGCGAGGTGATGCCATAGGAGCCCACGGTCAGTTCATAGTCCTCATCGTCGCGGTCAAACGCGTTGAGCACGGCGTCGTTGACCGCCACGCAGTCGTCGATGGTGATGTCCTCATCGCTGTCCAGGGCCACATCGATGATGTTGTCCTTGCTCACATTGAGGGTGACCAGGTACATCTTGGTGCCCTCCAGCGCCTCGTTAATCACTTTTTCCAGTTCCGTCCTGTCAATCATATCGTTAGTTTCTAGTTTCTTGTCCCTGGTTCCAGGATGTCTGGGAGAATAACTCCTAACGCCTAAAACCTAGGGGCTAAAGCCTCAATTATAATAAAAACGAGGAAGCCCAAGTGCCCCCTCTCACGAATGCTGGCGCAAAAGTACTATTTTTCTTGCATTCAGGCAATATTTAATGTGAAAACGGCCGCTAAACGAAAGATTTATTCACGTTATTTAACATTATTTACAAGAATTTAAACCATTCTGCCCGACGAATCCTACATAAAACCGCAGAGATGCAGGGCCTCGTCACACAAGAGAGCAGAATGTGTCATCATTCAGTTCCCGGCCATGATGGGTAATCCTGGCACCGAGACATGAATGATGACACACCTGCTTCTATCGTGGAGAGGCGAATGGATCATTCAGGCCAACGGCCTGTGAGCAGGTAATCGATGAGTACCGACACATCGCTGATGCTAATGTCACCAGAATAGTCACAGTCAGCACCGCCCAGGTCGATGCCCGTGTCATCACCAGTGAGCAGGTAATCGATGAGTACCGTTACATCGCTGATGTCAACCGCACCGTCCATGTCCGAGTCTCCGCGTGAATTATAGAACGACATCGAGTTTACCTCACCGTAATAGCCGCTCCAGGCACCATTGCTGGCACCTATCATCCAATGGATGGTGTGCTGACCACTAGGCACAGTGGCCATATCAACTTCTATCACACCGGCAACGGTCTTGCCGCTGACAGGAAGTTCACAGACCACGAGATTCTCCACGTCGTCGTCAAACCAGTAGCAGTAGCGCACGAGTTCCACGTCCTCTTCCACCTCCCCGTGGGGAATGATGAAGTACACGGTCTTCTGCGAACACCACAGGAGCAGGTCGTCCTGGGCGCGGATAGTCAACGAGTGCAGACCAGCCGGCAGCGACGAGATGTCGACCGTGGCCGGCGAGGCACCGATGGCCTGGCGCGCCGTATAGTTGTTGTCGAACCACACCTCCACCCGTTGTATCTGAGTGGCGGCCGAGTTGTCTATCTCGTGAGGAATGATGAACGCCCGGGTCATCGCGGGGCTCCACACGCCCTGGTCGTCCTTGACACGCATCGTGAACCAGTGCAGGCCCGCAGGCAGCGACGAGATGTCAACCGTGGCCGGCGAGGCACTGATGGCCTGGCGCGCAGCAAAGTTGAAGTCGAACCAGGCTTCGCGCTCGGTGACACCACCCTGGGCCGCCACCACCATGCTGCTGCAGATGGCGAGCGCCGATAAGCAATATTTGAGAATATTCATAGCATTAATCATTTAAACGATGAATTATTCTCTTACCTCGGCCTCATAGTTGATCTTGAGCGTCTGGCCTTCAACATTCAGGCCCAGGCTCCTGATGACAGGAATCCTGGGAACCTTGCTCCACCCTTGTCCGCCATGCAGGCCAATCTGGGTGCCGTCCGTGCCAATCCACACGTCAGGCTGCTGAATCTCAAAAGTGCGGTCAGCGCTATAGGCACCACCATCTCCATCAGTAAAGATACCTGAACCAATATTGAAATAACAATTTTCTTGATTAATGGCGTAAAAGCTTCGGTCTGCATAAAAGATACAATTCTTCACTACAGTCTCGGCTTGCAGAATATAAATATCATTCCTAGAAAAAATTGAATTTGAATAATAGTAAATGCCGTATCCATTATTGTTAAGCACGCAATGATCAATCATGACAGGGCTTAGATCAGGAAAATTTTTGATTTTGCCACCAACATAACAATTGTTGATTTGCACTGAATTAAACTGATAATTGGGGCTGCCGTAAATGTCACCTGTAATGACATTATTGTACAACATCATGTCCAAGACAGTACCACTATTCGACCATCCGACACCACCTGTTTTGCAATTTTGGATGCGCAACGACTCAATATTACAGTTACGAACCGTAACACCGAAAGAACAGCCCTCGATATGAATATTGGATATCGTGCCCTGAATGTATGACGCACCATTGATTTGGGTAACCCTTGTTCCGGTAATATCGTCGTTTTCAAAGCCCGCGCCATAGATGGTGAGGGACTTGCCGTCGATAGTAAAAGCGTTGAATGTGCCTTCCGAGAGGGTGATGACGTCTCCGTCCACCGCCGCATTGATGGCTTCGTTAAGCGCATTGGCCATCTTGAACACCGTCAACTCGTTGCCGTGCTGCAACGTGGCGGTCACTACATCGTTCTGCCCTTGAGCCGCCATCATACAGCCCAGAGCCATCATTGATAATAAGAATTTTTTCATCATTGTAACAGGTTTAAAAATTATATAAAAGTTAATGATTTGTCAAGAAATGTGTCACATTGGCAAATATACGGCTTTTACCGCATTATGCACCCGCCGTTCCGCATAAAAACAACCGTTTAACCGCATTTTTATCAAATCAAGTAGTCACAACCCAAATGGGGGAAAAGCACAAATGCCAAAAAAAGTTGTATCTTTGGAGCCTGAAATGCGATAAAACACGATGAGAGTAATACTTATTTTATTGACAATACTGGTAGCGGGGGGCGCCATCGTGTGGCTCATCGACCGCCTGTTTTACCACAAGCAGACAGCCGAAAACGCCGATGAAACCGTGCAAAATGACGCCGATAGCGATGGCTCAGCACATGGGTGCGCCGACGATGCCTGCGGACTGCGCAGCATCTGCCCCAGCGAACAGATTCTTGCGGGCGAGTGCCGACAGGAGGTCATCTACTATGACGACGAGGAACTGGACGCGTTTGCCGGTCGCCACGAGAACGAATATACCCCCGACGAAGAGGAACAGTGGCGCGATGTGCTCTACACCCTGCAGCCCGGCGACCTGCTAGGCTGGGGACAGAGCATTAAGCACCGAGGCCTGACGATGCCTGCCGCCATCCATCAGGAATTCCTGCAACTGGCCAGCGAGGTAAGAGTTTAGGGCTGAATATGCAATAAAACCGGGCAGGGTGCGTTAATTAGATACTAACCAGAGGAGAAAACGAACTGGAAATTTGAACCGGACTAGACGTTTCATACCGTTATTGATTATTGCGATGGTGGTCGTGCTTGCAGCATGCAGCAACAAGACCAACACCGCTCGGTCGCGTTTCTGGCAGTCGTTCACGACCAAATACAACGTCTACTTCCACGGTAAGACCAACTACGACGAGCAGATGAAGGCGATGCTGGATGCCTACGAGGACGACTACTCGCAGCGTCTGTTCATGCACCCGGCCGAGGCGCGAGCCAACCCCAAGGCCCCGCAGCCGACGGGCAGTTTTGAGCGCACCATCGAGAAGATGGAAAAGGCCATCACCCTGCACTCTATCAAGAAAAAGCCCAAGCGCAAGAGCGGCAAGGACGCCAAGACCCGCGAGTGGCTCGCGCGCGACGAGTATAACCCCTTCCTGCACAATGCATGGTACCTGCTGGCCAAGTCCCAGTACATGAAAGGCGACTTCCTGGATGCAGCGGCCACCTTCCGCTACATCGCCCGCCACTTCACCTGGAAGAAGGACCTGGTGCAGGAATGCCAGGTGCGCGAGGCGCTGTGCTACTGCGCCATGGGCTGGCCCACCGAGGCCGATAACGTGCTCTCGCACGTCCATATCGAGGAAATCACCAACAAGCGCATCCGCGCCCTGGCCAATGCGGCCTTTGCCGACTACCACATCAAGGCCCAGGAGCCTGAGGCGGCCATCCCCTACCTGGCCAAGGCGGTGAAAGGCTTTAAGGGCAGCGACAAGGTGCGCATGAGTTTCCTGTTGGGACAGCTGTATGAGGACGTGGGCGACAAGCACAACGCCTATCTGGCCTATAAGCAGGCTGGCAGCAGCAACAGTTCGACCTACCGCACCAAGTTCAACGCGCGCATCAAGCAGAGCGCCGTGTATGAGGGTGCCAACATCGCCAGCGAGGTCAAGGCGCTCAAGCGCATGACACGCTACGACCGCAACAAGGATTACCTGGACCAAATCTATTACGCCATCGGCAACCTGTACCTGTCGCATGGCGACACCGCCCGTGCCGTCGAGAACTACAAACTCGCCGCCGAGAAGAGTACCCGCAACGGCGTGGACAAGGCCATCAGCCAATTGACACTGGGCGGCATCTACTTCAGCCAGCGCCAGTACGACGATGCCCAGCCCTGCTATGCCGAGGCCATCCCGCTGGTCAACGAGGACTACCCCAACTACAAGATGCTCAAGAAGCGCAGCGATGTGCTCGACGAACTCGCCGTCTATTCCCAGAACGTCACCTTACAGGACTCGCTGCTCAAACTCGCGAAGATGACACCCGAGGAGCAGAAGGCCGTCATTGCCAAGATCATCGAGGACCTGAAGAAAAAGGAAAAAGAGGAGAAAGAAAACGCCGAGCGCGAGGAGTACCTGGCCCAGCAGAATGCCAAGGGCAGCCAATTGGGCAACAACCGCAACGACCCCAAGACCTACAACATCAACAGCGACAACTCGTGGTATTTCTATAACACGGGCACCAAGAATGCCGGTAAGACAGAGTTCCAGAAACAATGGGGCAGCCGCAAACTCGAGGACAACTGGCGCCGTCGCATCAAGACGACCTTCTCGTTCAATGACGAGGAAGCCGACAGCCTGCTCGCCGCCATGGGCGACAGCGTGATGCTCGACGAGAACGGCGACACCATCAAGGTGGATGTCGAAGCGCTCAAGCGGGCCGAGGATCCGCACTACGAGGAATACTACCTCAAGCAGATACCCAAGACCGAGGAGGAAATCATGTCGTCCCACGAAATCATCCAGGAGGGCCTGTACAACATGGGTATCATCCTCAAGGACAAGATGGAGGACTATGGCGCAGCCGCCTATGAGTTCGGCCAGTTGCTGGAGAGATATCCCGACAACACCTACCGCCTGGACGTATTCTATAATATGTACATGATGTTCATGCGCAACGGGCAGACCGCTGATGCTGACCCCTACCGCGACAGTATCCTTGTGCACTTCCCCGAGTCAAAATACGGCATGGCAATGCAGGATCCCAACTATCTGGAGAACCTCAAGAACATGAACCGCGACCAGGAGAACATGTACGAGGCAGCCTATGCCAACTACCTGGCCGACAACCATCAAGGCGTGCACGATGCCTATGCCGAGATGATGCGCAAGTACCCCTTGTCCAAGATCATGCCCAAGTTCATGTTCATCGACGCGCTGAGTTACCTCACCGAGAAAGACCATGGCAAGTTCAAGGAGACCATCAAGGACATGCTGCAGCGCTACCCGCAGACCGATATCACCCCTGTGGCATCAGAGATTGTCAGACAACTCAACCAGGGCCGTCGCCTCGAGAGCGGCGGCAGCAATGCCCGCGGCATGCTGTGGACCACGCGACTGAGCAACGACACCACGCCACAAGCCCTGGAACGCACGTTCACCCCGTTTGCCGAGGACAACGACAAGCCGCAGGTGTTCATCCTGCTCTATCCCAACGACAGTGTGAACGGCAACATGCTGCTCTATGAGGTGGCACGACACAACTTCAACACCTTCAAGGTCAAGGACTATGACATCGAGCAGATGACATTCGGCACCCTCGGCCTGCTGGTAGTCAAGGGCATGGAAAACTTCAAGGAGGCCACCAACTACCGCTCGCTGTTCGAGCAGGACCAGAGCATCAGGGTTCCCCGACAGGTACACTATGTCATCATCAGTGTGGACAACTTCAACCTGCTGCTGAACGAGGGCCGCACGTTTGAGGACTACTTCAACTACCTGGAGGAGAAGAACGACAAGGAACACAGCGACCTCGAGAAGAAGGAACTCGACGAAGCCGAGAAGAAGGCGATGGAAGAAGCCGAGGCCGAAGCCGCCGCACGGCGTGAACAGGAACGCCTCGAGGTAGAGCAGATGGAACGCGAAGCCGCCGAACTTGCCAAGAAGGATGCCGAAGCCAAGGCCCTGGAGGAAGCCGAGGAGAAAGCCCGCCTTGAAGCCGAAGCTGCTGAGGCAGCCGAAAAGGCACGCATAGAGGCCGAGCAGAAGGCACAACAGGAGGCCGAGCGCAAGCAGATCAAGGCCGACGACTACCGCAACCGCTCCATCAATTCCTCATCAACCACCCAGCTCACCAAGGAGCAGGAGCGCGAGGAAGAGCGGCATCTGCAGCAACTCGAGCGAGAGGCCAAGGCCCGTGAAAAGGCCGAGAAAAAGCGCCAGAAGGAAATCGAGGACAGCATCAAACGCGAGCAGAAACACCAGCGCAAACTGGACCGCATCGCCGAACTCGCCGAGCAAGACTCCATCGAGCAGGCCGAACGTGAGAAGGAGAAAGAACGTGACTTCCGCTACAAGTGGCGTGAAGACTCGGCTAAGGCTGCCTTCAAGGCCGCTGAGCAGGCCAAGAAAGACGCCAAGAAGGCCAAGGAACAGGCCCGCAAAGATAAAGCCAAAGAGCGCAAGGAACTCGCCAAGCAACGCGAGCGTGAACGCAAAGAAAAGCAGAAAGAGCGTGAACGCGAGCGCAAAGAGAAGCAGAAGGAGCGCAAGGAGCAAGCCAAGGCCCGTGAGCAGGAACGCAAGCAGCGGCAGAAGGAGCGTGAACAAGAGCGCAAGGAAAAAGCCGAACAACGCAAGCAGGATGCCCGCGACCGCGAGCAGGAGCGCAAAGCCGCTCAGCAAGCCGCCAAGGGCCAGAAGAAATCTGGCAAGGCCGATGCTGACCAAGCCGATGACACGGGTGACAAGAATCCCAAGTCCAAGCCGAGCCGCACCGGAAACAAGAAGAACGACTAACACTATAACGTTGAGACAAACCACATGAGCAAAGAAAGAATTTTATGGGCCGATGACGAGATTGACCTGCTGAAACCCCACATCCTGTTCCTGGAGAACAAGGGCTATGAAGTCGAGACCGTCACCAACGGCCGCGACGCACTCGATGCCCTGGGCAGCCAGGTATTCAACCTCATCATCCTGGACGAGAACATGCCGGGCATCAGCGGACTCGAGGCGCTGCAGCGCATCAAAATCATGCAGCCCAACGTCCCCGTAATCATGATTACCAAGAGCGAGGAGGAGGACATCATGAACCAGGCCATCGGCAGCGAGATTGCCGACTACCTCATCAAGCCGGTCAACCCCATGCAGATCCTGCTGTCCATCAAGAAGAACCTGCACAGCGATGCCCTCATTGCCGAGAAGGTCACGGGCGACTACCAGCAGGAGTTCATGCGCATCGGACAGATGATCAACTCGGCACAGTCCATCGAGGACTGGTATGAACTCTACTCCACCCTCGTCAGGTGGGAACTCACGCTGTCCAACACCGACACCAACATGGACGAAATGCTCAGGATGCAGAAGGTGGAAGCCAACAACGCCTTTGCCAAGTTTGTCAAGCGCAACTACGAGAGCTGGCTTACCCAGCCCGAGCACCCGCTACGCAGCAACGAACTGTTCAAGACCAAGGTGCTGCCGCTCATCGACAAGGGCGAGAAGGTGTGCTTTGTGGTAATTGACAACTTCAGGCTCGACCAGTGGAGAATGGTGAGCCCGCTGCTGGCCGACTACTTCAACATCGACAGCGAGGAACTCTACACCACCATCCTGCCCACCGCCACCCAATATGCCCGCAACGCCATCTTCTCGGGACTGATGCCCGTGGATATCGAGCGCATGTTCCCCGACCTGTGGGTCGATGAGGAAAGCGAGGAGGGCAAGAACCTGAACGAGGCTCCGCTCATCCAGACCTTGCTCGACCGCTACCGCCGCAAGGTGCACTTCTCCTACAACAAGATGAACGACAGTGCCGCCGGCGAAAAACTGATGCAGAACTTCGGCATGTTCAAGAACTACGAACTCAACGTGCTGGTGTTCAACTTTGTGGACATGCTCTCTCACGCCCGCACCGAGTCCAAGATGATTCGCGAGTTGGCCAATACCGACGGTGCCTACCGCTCGGTGACCGTGTCGTGGTTCAAAAATTCCAATGTGCTCGACATCTTCAAACTCATGGCCGACAACGGCTTCAAGGTCGTGCTCACCACCGACCACGGCACCATCAAGGTGGACCGTCCCATCAATGTCATCGGTGACAAGAACATCAACACCAACCTGCGTTACAAAGTGGGCAAGAGCCTCACCTACAACCCCAAGCAGGTGTATGAGATCAAGCAGCCCAAGCGCGTGGGACTTCCCGCTCCCAACATCTCGAGCACCTACATCTTCGCGATGAACCGCGACTTCTTTGCTTATCCCAACAACTACAACTACTACGTTTCCTACTACAACGACACGTTCCAGCACGGCGGCATCTCGATGGAAGAAATGCTCGTGCCCATCGTGACGCTGTCCCCCAAGTGATTCAAGTTCCGAATCGGAACTTGAAGTTCAGGGTTTAGAGAAGATTATCTTAACACGATATAAATCAACATTGTAATGAAAGAGAACAAGATTATCGAAATAGCCATTCCCAATCTGGAGGCCATCGACGATGCCGCCTACAAGTTCATGACCGAGATGGGCGACCTGACAGTCTATGCCTTCTACGGGGAGATGGGCGCCGGCAAGACGACGTTCATCAACGCGCTGTGCCGCCAATTGGGTGTCGAGAGCGATGTGACCAATTCACCCTCGTTTGCCATCATCAACGAGTACCGCAGCGACACCACTGCCGAACTGATTTACCACTTCGACTGCTACCGCCTCGAGAAGGAGGAAGAGGCTGTGGACCTGGGCGCCGAGGACTACTTTGACAGCGGCGCGCTGTGTTTCATCGAGTGGCCCGAGCGCATCGACGGCCTGCTGCCCGACGACACCGTGCGCGTGGACATTACTGTCAACGATGATGACAGCCGCACGCTCAAGATGACCTTCCCCGACATCGCCTGACGCATCATGCCACACTACATCAAGGTCAGCCAGACGGCGAGCACCAACACCTACCTGTCCCGCTTGGCAGCAACGCTGCCAGGCGGTACGGTGATTTATACCCCTAGCCAAACCGCCGGCCGTGGCCAGAAAGGCAACTCCTGGGAGAGCGAGGACGGCAAGAACCTGACCTTCTCGCTGCTCCTCAAGCGACCGCCTGTCAAAGCCCGCGACCAGTTCTACCTGAGCGAGGCGGCAGCCCTTGCCGTGGTCGAGGCATTGTCGACCGAGGCGGGCGACAGCTTCACCGTCAAGTGGCCCAACGACGTCTATTGGCAGGACAAGAAAGCGTGCGGGATGCTCATCGAGAATTCGCTCGACGGCAGCGACATCGCCACGAGCATCGTGGGCATCGGCATCAACGTCAACCAGGAGCATTTCCTGAGTGATGCCCCCAATCCCGTTTCACTCATCAATATCACGGGCTGTGAGCATGACCTCATGGCACTGCTCAAGCGTGTATGCTCCCGCATCGAGCAACTGGTGGAATCGCTGGGCGACGCTGACGCCCGCACCGGCCTGCACCAGCGCTACATGGCCGCACTCTATCGCAACGACGGCCAGCTGCACCCCTATGAGGACGCTGCCGGCAACCGTTTCATGGCCATGGTGACCGGCATTGCCCCCGACGGCACACTCACCCTGCGCCACGAGGACGGCACTACCCACGACTACCTCTTCAAGGAAGTGCGTCACATCATCAATGACACCGTGCTCTAGCAACCAGAAACTAATCAACTTAAAAATGAACATTGTTGTTTACTGCAGTTCCCACGACAAGCTGGAAGATAAATACCGGCAGTTGGCCCGCGACCTGGGCACTTGGATAGGCCAGCACGGCCACACCCTCGTCTATGGCGGCTCCAATGCGGGCCTGATGCACATCACCGCAGCTGCCGTCCACGAGGCTGGCGGACACGTCGTCGGCGTGATACCCGAGATGTTCAGGCACCGCATCGACCCCGTGTGCGACGAAGTAGTCTATACGGCCAACCTGGGTGACCGCAAGCAGTACATGATTGAGCACGGCGATGCTTTTGTCATCATGCCAGGCGGCATCGGCACCCTCGACGAGTGGATGTCCACCCTCGCCGTCATGACCATCGGCAATGATGACCTGCGCCCCGTCATCGTCGCCAACATTGACGGGATGTACGATGCCACCATCCAGCAACTTGCCAACATGACGCGCACCCCCTTCGCCCGCGGCAAGAACCTCTCCTGCTCCCTCGTCGCTAACACCAGCGATGACCTCCTCCGCACCCTTTCCAACCTCTCCAATTAGCCTCATTTCCCAATACGCCAGATCATAACAACGATGAGTACATTACTGATATTTGCTGCGGCAATCGTTTTGATGGTAGTGGCCATCGCGCGATTCAAGGTTCATCCGTTCCTGGCGATACTGGGCACAACCATCCTGCTGGCGGTGTTGCTGGGGGTTCCGTTTGGCGACATTCCTGATGTCATCGGCAAGGGGTTTGGCGGTGCGTTCAGCGGCATTGCCCTGGTGATTATCTTCGGCACACTGATAGCCAGCGTGCTGGAACACACCGGCGGCGCCGTGGCACTAGCACGTGCCGTGGAGCGCGTGGTGGGCAAGCGTCATCCCCGCCTGGCGATGATGCTCATCGGCTGGATTGTGTCGATTCCTGTGTTCTGCGACAGCGGTTTTGTGCTCGTCAGCCCAATCGGCAAGTCGCTCGCGCGCCGGTCCGGCATATCGCCCGTGCCCCTGATGCTGGCGCTGGCTGCGGGACTGTTCGCCTCGCACGTGTTCATCCCTCCCACGCCCGGCCCCGTGGCCGCTGCGGGCATGGTAGGACTCGAAAACGACCTGCTGCTGGTCATTGGCCTGGGCGCCGTGATTTCGCTGCTCTCGCTCATCCCGGCCTACTTCTTTGCAGGCCATGTGGGGAAACGTGTCGAGGCCGCCGATGAAACAGCCAAAATCATGACTACCGATGAGGACAATCCATGCAGTGCCTCCCTGGCCTTCCTGCCCATCGTGTTGCCCATCCTGCTGATGGCGCTGGGCAGTGTGGCATCGTTGGTAACATTGCCCGAGGGCGCCACTGCTGCCCTCACCTTCCTGGGCAAGCCCGTCATCGCCCTGATGATTGCGTTGCTCTCCTGCCTGCCCCTGCTCATGAAGAGAAAGATTACAGGCCAATTCCACGATATCACACAGTCATCGCTCAAGACGGCCGGTCCCATCATCTTCATCACCGCTGCAGGTGGTGTGCTGGGTGCAGTGGTCGTGGCCAGCGGTTTTGTGGACATCATCAAGGACTCCGGCGTCGCCCTCAAGGCCCTGGGCGTGGTGTTCCCCTTCCTTATCGCTGCCATCCTGAAGTCGGCCCAAGGCTCATCGACGGTCGCCATCACCACCACCGCTAGCATGATGGGCATGTTCAGTGACTCAGGGTCGATGATGAGCGCATTGGGCTTTACCAGCCCTCTCGCCGCAGCGCTGGTAGTGATGGCTATCGGTGCCGGTGCAATGACCGTGTCACATGCCAATGACAGCTACTTTTGGGTGGTCACCGGCTTTGGCGGCATCAAGGCCAGCGATGGTTACCGCACCATGACGCTCATGACCTTGATCATGGGCATCACAGCCATCATTCTCATCGCCCTCGCTGCAGCTATCCTGCTCTAAGCATCGCATACAACAATTTAATGCCCTAACTTTCAAGGTCAACTCCTATATCGTTACTTTTTCAAGTTCTAACGAGTAAAACTGGTCTTATTTTGGACCATTTTCGGATTTAGGCATGGTTCTTGCCTACTAAATTATATGCCCAATCTTGATGACAGGGCAGACAAATTGTCAGTAACAACCATAAAATAGAACAGAACACTATGAAAGGAAAAGTTTATACCCGCACCGGTGATGCCGGTACCACCTCGCTGGTGAGCGGTAACCGCGTGAGCAAGGACGACGTGCGCGTCGAGGCCTATGGCACTGTCGATGAGCTGAACTCCAATATCGGTGTGCTGCTGCACAGCACCAAACTTGACGACCAGGACGTGATAACCCTGCTGCGTAAGGCCCAGAACAAACTGTTCAACATCGGTGCCTATCTGGCCAACGATGCTGCCGACGCCACCCTCTACGGCCTGACACAAGAAGATGTCACTGCCCTGGAGCAAATGATGGACGAGATGAGCGAGGAACTGCCGCCCATGCGCGGATTCATCCTTCCCGGCGGCACCCGCCTGTCGGCCCAAGCCGACCGCTGCCGCACCATCACCCGCCGCGCCGAGCGCCGTGTGGTTACCCTCTCCCGCACTGCCCATGTCGAACCGCTCGTGCTGGAATACCTCAACCGCTTGAGCGATTTCTTCTTTGTTTTCGCCAGATTCAACAATATCCTCAACCAAGTGGAGGAAATCTATTGGGACAAAGACGCTTGAAATTGAAAAATAGTATCAGTTTCTGCTAAATTAGGCGAGACCATGGAATAAAATAAAAAAAACTTCGTTTTTATTTTTGCTATGCGCTCGACTTGCACTAAATTTGCGCACAATTTTAAAATAGAGAAAATATTCACACAAAGATTAGCATAACAACAAGAGAAAGACTATGTATTGGACACTTGAATTGGCAACAAAACTCGAGGACGCTCCCTGGCCCGCTACCAAGGCCGAGCTTATCGACTATGCCGTGCGCAGTGGCGCACCTCTCGAAGTGATCGAAAACCTGCAGGAAATCGAGGATGAAGGCGACACCTATGAGTCCATCGAGGACATCTGGCCCGACTATCCGACCAACGATGACGATTTCTTCTTTGATCCTGACGAGTATTAAACGCCCACGTCGAGAACAATGATAACGACAGCCCATCCAGGGATTTTCACCTTGGATGGGCTGCCGCTTTTTCCTTACATCACTCCCAATCCTTGAAAGGATGCTTCACAAGCATGACATTGTAGTAACGCACATCGCCCGTGACCTCCTCGCCCAACCAGTCGGGACGCTCAAAGTGGGCCTCCTCGTCGGGCAATTCTATCTCGGCAACCACCAGACCCTCGTTGTCGCCGTGGAACTCATCGACCTCAAACGTGTACTCGCCAGCCTTGACCAAGTGACGCGTCTTGTCGATCATGCCTGGCTCACACAGCTGCAGCAACTCTCGGGCCTCGTCTAGCGGAATCTCTTTTTCCCACTCATAGCGGGTGAGGCCGTCGTTGCTGGCCATCCCCTTGATGGTGATGAAGCCCTTGCCGCCCTTGATGCGGATACGCACCGTGCGCTCGGGTACCGAACTCAGGAAGCCCTGGGTGATGCGTATCGCCTTATAAGCCTCATGCTTGTACTCGCCCTTCACGAGGAATTTTCTTTCAATCTCTTGTGCCATGTTTTTAAAAGCTCGCGTTGCTCGCTGGAGAATGGATAAAGAGGCATCCGCCCACAAAACCTTAACCACCCGCCAACTTCATTAAATAGTAAAAGCTTGATGAATATGCCTCCAAAAGTAATAAGAAATAGCCAAAAGGCCAAATGTATATCCCTGAAAAAGGCACGACTGGTGTTTGCGGCACGGTTTTTGCAATATCTATGGTGAAATGCACATAAATCACTAACTTTGCAAAGGAATAAAACCGACCACCGATTATGATATACACCTGTCCCAAATGCGGCAAGAAGATGGACCTGAGTTCCGAGGTGCTCATCAACAGCGATTACAAGGTCATCTGCCCCCAATGCCTGTGTCAACTGCAGATCATTGGCGATTACGCTTATATCCCTAGCGATTCGCTTGATCTAGACACCACGGCGGAGCCGTCACGCACCATCAACTGCCCCAAGTGTGGCCACGAAGCCAGTACGGGCGCCCACTTCTGCCCCAATTGCGGTGCCAGTTTTGACACCCCCAGGAGGGTGCCGCCCCTGCCTCAGGACATCGACGCCGAGGATGTCACGGTGCTGCCGCCGCAACTGCCCGACAACGACCCGCTTTATCAAGATGCCGTGCAGTTCCTGATGACCTGCAACTCCATCACCCCGATGATGCTGCGCGACCACTTCCACATCAGTGACGAGCGAGCCGCCGAACTCATCCGCCAGCTCGAGGCAGGTCGCGTCATCGGCCCCTACAACAACGGCGGCCCGCGAGAAATCCTCATACCCCACCGCGGCTTGTACGATGTTCCGCCGATGCCTGGCGACCCTCAAAAACCAGGTATGCCCTACCCCCGCCGTCGTGGCATGGGCTGCTGGATGTGGCTCATCATCTTCATGGCGTTCACCTTCCTGATCAAGGCTTGCACGGGATAAAGCGCAACGTAGATAACCGACAAAAGCGATATATACACATCTAACCGACAAGGGCCTGGAGCAATGCTCCAAGCCCTTGCTGGTTGTTCAGGGGTGCCGTGACGGCGGTGTCAACGGCCCAGGTTGTCAATCTGCTGTTTGGCCCACTCCTTGGCCATGCGGATGGCCTCGTTAGCCATCTGGTTCACCATCGAGTCCATGCCTTCAGGGACCTCGATGCCCATGACGCTGTCGGGCAGCACGCTCGGGTCGGGCATGGCCTGCTCATCCTGTTCATCGGTCTGCTCGTCTTGCGGTGCCGGTGCAGGTGCAGGCGCCACATGGTGGTTAGCCTCATAGTCGTCCATGGCCTTGGACCATGCTTTCTCGATATCTTCCTTGCCGAAGGTAAACACGTGGCCGAACAGGCCCAGCGAAACCATCTTCTCCTCGTTGTTGCCGATGCTCATGCGGCCCACCGAGCACACGAGATAGTTCGTGACGTCGAGGTAGCTGGAAATGACCTTGTCGGTGCCAAAGCCCGTGAGTTCCTTGAGGGCCTTGTTGATGAGGTCGCCAAACACGCCTCCCATGCCCGTGATGTTGCCCATGTTCTCGTCCACCTTGTCACCCACCCAGGCCTTGGTGACCTCTTGGATGGCCTCCTCATGTTTCTGGCGGTCAGGACAGGTGAATACCATCGTGGCAAACAGGATGGCCAGAATCAGGGCAGCAAGGAGCCACGGCGTGCAGCCGCTCTTCTTCTTGGGTTCCTCCTGCGCGGGATAGCGCGGCGGCACTTGGGGCGGTGCCTGGCTAGGAGCCACGGGCGGCTCGTAGGGCTGCCCCATCGTGGGTTGGTTCTCGGCCATGCGGGCCGCCTGCTGTGAAGCCTCAAACTCGGCCCGCTGCAGCACGGCGGTCAGTTCGGGTACATCGCCAGCCTGCATCCAGTCGTTCATGCCAGGCGCCCACACTTCGCTATCGGGGGTAATTCCCTGCTGCGACAACTCCTCGACGGTAAACGGACCTTCCTGTTTCCCGTTTCTAATCAGATGAAATTCCATAATCTGTTTTCTAATGCTTTAGATGTTTAACTTCAATAAAACCGGTTATCGATGCCTGTCACATCAAGGCATCACTTGAGTCCTGTGCAAAAAACGTGCCCAAATGCGCCCAAGGTCACATTTTGTCGCTTACCGTTGAGCGTGACAGTACCCACATTGCACAGGTAGAAGTTTTTTACCTCCAGTGTCTTGGCCACTTCCTCGGCAGCCAGTTTACGGGCCTCTTCGGGGTTGTTTTTTGTCTGATTGACAAATTCGGCATTGCGGCCCTCAAAGTCCCAGCACACAACGGCCGTGCTGTCCAGACCGCCCTGCTGAGCCGACTTGACGATTTCATCGGCAATAGCGAGTTTATGCTTTTCGGTCGACGGACGGGTGAAGAACAAAATCACGGCCAGGATAATCAAGATTGTGATAAAGGTTTTCATCTCTACTCAACGTGTTTTATGTCCCCAACGGAGACGGTTATTGATTGATAATTGACAAATGTACGCTTTTTGTCACAATTACACCACTTTAGCCCCTGATTTTGCATTTTTTAACCACTCACGCCTAAAACCTAAAACCTAGAGGCTAAAACCTAAAAAAGCCGGCGCTATGCTTCAGATTTTGCAGGATAATACCTAAATTTGCAGCATTAAACCACTGTATACATTTAAATCAATGAGCATGAAAAGATTTTTCGCCATTGTCACCATCACCATGGTGGGATTTCTCTCCCTCACGGCCGGTGTGCGTGACGATTTCAAGGCCAGGCCCAAACTCAGTGCCAACAATTTCCAGGCCTACCCCGACACGGCCCTGCCGGCCATCACGGCAGCCCCTGCGGGCTATGAGCCGTTTTTCATCAACCACTATGGCCGCCACGGCAGCCGCTGGCTCATCAGCGAGAAGAAGTACACCTATCCCTTGCAGATGCTCGAGATGGGCGCCCGCAACGGCAAGCTCACGCGCCGCGGCGAGGAAGTGCTGCAGATCCTGCGCGAGGTGTACGAGGGCAGTAAGGGCCGCCTGGGCGAGCTGAGCGACATCGGCCACGAGCAGCACCGGGGCATCGCGCAGCGCATGTACCAGAACTTTCCGCAGGTGTTCCAGGACGGGGCAACAGTGACGGCGCGCTCGACGGTTGTCATCCGCTGCATCCTGTCGATGCAGAACGAAGTGGACATGCTGGCATCGCTCAACCCGCGGCTGCACATCACCACCGATGCCAGCTACGCGACGATGTACTACATGAACTACCGCGACAGCGTGGTCAAGCCATTGCGCGCTAGCCAGGCCGACCTGCTGAAACGCTGCAGGGACAAGTGGATCAACCCCAAGGGGATGCTCAAGAAACTCTTCAACGACCAGAAGTTTACCCGTGACAGCATCGACGACAGCCGCACGATGATGCTCTGCCTGATGGAAGTGACCGGCAACATGCAGAGCCATCACCAGTTTGAGAACATCAACCTATATGACCTGTTCAGCGACGACGACATCTACAGCGTGTGGCGCTACAACAACGCCTACTGGTACATCAACTCGGCCGAGACACCGCTCACGCAGTGCCGTGTGGATTACATGGAGGCCAACCTGCTGCGCAACTTCATCGAGGACGCCGACCGCGCCATCACGGGCGACAACCGCACACCCGGCGCATCACTGCGTTTCGGCCACGAGAGCGTAGTGCTGCCGCTGTGCTGCCTGATGGGCCTGAATGGTACCGACTACCGCACGACCGACCTCGAGACACTGGACCAGCACTGGCAGACCTACAAAATCTTCCCGATGGCCTGCAACATCCAGTTTGTATACTTCCGCAAGGCCGGCAGCGATGACATCCTGATGCTGCCGCTGCTCAACGAGCACGAGGCCACGCTGCCCGTCACCACCGACGTTGCCCCCTACTACCACTGGAGCGACGTGCGTGACTACTTCATCGACAAACTTTCCCGCCAACCCATCATCGACCTGAAACAATGAGACACATCACCACATACATCACCGCGATTCTGGCACTCACCTGCCTGACGCTCAATGCCAACAACCCGCTCATACAAGTCACTGGCAACTTCGACCGCTCGGCGAGCAACCACTATGCCTACCCCTTCGGCACCGATGTAGATCTCCCGAAACTCACGCCAGCCCCCGCAGGTTACGAGCCCTTCTATATCGACCACTACGGACGCCACGGCAGCCGCTGGCTCACCAATGGCAAGACCTATGAGCGCCCCATCGAGCAGCTCAATAAGGCCAAGGAGGCCGGTATGCTCAACCTGCAGGGCGACCTGCTGCTGCGTCAACTCACGTTTGTGAACGATAAGTCCAGACAGCGCGCGGGTGACCTGAGTGATGAAGGAGCCGTGCAGCACCAGCAGATTGCCGAGCGCATGTTCAAGAACTTCCCCGAGGTATTCCATGGCGATGCCCTCATCGACGCCAAGTCCACCGTGATCATCCGCTGCATCCTGTCGATGCAGAACGAGACGATGCGCCTGCGCTCGCTCAACCCGTCGCTGCGCATCAACACCGACGCCAGCTACCACGACATGTACTACATGGGATGGGGCTACGGCGAGGACACCCTGGCCAATGACCTGCGCAAGAGCGTGGACCCCATCTCCAACGGAATGTATGAGCAGAGCCTGCACCCCGAGCGTTTCATCGCCCAGCTGATCAACGATCCCGCATGGGCTGCCGCCAATCTCGACGGCCGCCAACTGATGCGCGACGTGTTTGACATCGCGGG
This sequence comes from uncultured Bacteroidales bacterium, assembly GCA_902792895.1. Classification (GTDB taxonomy): domain Bacteria; phylum Bacteroidota; class Bacteroidia; order Bacteroidales; family Muribaculaceae; genus Sodaliphilus. The sequence goes on from CADBBK010000004.1 coordinate 59,942, forward strand.
TTCATTGCAGGGACACAACATGTTCGATGACATCAGCCTGTACCACTACTTCAACAACAGCGAAATCTTTGAACTCTGGCGACTGAAGAACATCTACTGGTACATCCATTGGGCCAATGCGCCCCAGAACGGCAACCGCATGCCCTTTATCGAGCGAGCACTGCTGCGCGACATGATCGAGAAGGGAGAGAACGCCATCGCCACCGGCCAGCATGGTGCATCGCTGCGCTTTGGCCACGAGACCTGTGTGCTGCCCCTGGCATGCCTGTTGGAGATTGACAGCGTGAACTACAGCTGCGATAATCTTGAGACCCTGCATGAGCACTGGCAGGACTACAACATCATCCCCAAGGCCTGCAACATCCAGATGGTATTCTACCGCCCTGTGGGATCGACAAGCAACCGTCCCGACGACATCCTGGTCAAGGTGCTGTTCAACGAGCATGAGGCAACGCTGCCCGCCAAACCCGTCACCGGCCCCTATTACCGCTGGAGCGACCTCAAGCAGTACTACGAGCGCAAACTCGCCACTGTCATCGACTGGACCGTCAAAAACTGACCAGGCCGTTTTTAAGCCAGTAGCCCGTCAGCATCTCCACCACAGCAACGGGAAAAACTGAATACAATAAATACAATAAGTGCAAACTGCTGTATTTTCAGCCTATTGTACTTATTGTATTTATTGTTTTCTACATTTCTATGGAGACGCAAGATTTTGCGTCTCTACATAGCGAATACATTGAGTATCAGTATGTTGTTTTATCGCTGATTCTTCAGGGCTGCAAGGTAGACGTCCTGGTAGCGGCTTGCGGCGACTGGCTCGCTGTAGGTGGCGAGGGCGCTTGAGCGCGCGGCCGCACTCAATGCAGGATGGCGGCTCTCGTCGAGGCACCAGGCTATGCCTTGCGCAAAATCAATACTGTCGCAATAATCGGCCACATAACCATCCTGCTGATGGTTGATCATCTCGGGGATGCCTCCCACGTCAAAGCCCACACAGGGCGTTCCGCAGGACATCGCCTCGACGATGGTGTTGGGCAGATTGTCCTGTAAGGATGGGGTAACGAACAGGTCCACGGCATTGTACAACTCGGCGATGTCGGCCTCACTGCTCAGGTAGTTGACGGGATAGACCGGCAACGGCAGGGCTTCCTTGACGCTCTCGGCGTCACCGCCCAGCACGACAACGCCGAGTTTACCAGGTAGCGTAGGATGGTGCTTGCTGATGTGCTCACAGGCTTCGACCAAGAAACTGAAGCCCTTGCGCTCGTCGGTGATGCGCTGAGCGCCGAACAGCAGCAGTTTTTTGTCCATCGGCAGATGGTGGTGTGCGCGTGCTGCCTGCTTGTCCATTGGGGCAAACACGTCGGTATCGATGGCATTGGGCACATGGGTGACCGGGTGGCCAGCGGTCAGCGGACTCTTGCGGGCCAGGTCGGCCATCCAGCGGCTGCAGCCCACAAAGGTCAGGTTGCGGCCCTCGTACATCGCCCGCTTGCGGTCAAATACGCGCCGGGCCAAGTCGACACCCAGCCCTTTGAGCATGTGGCACTTCCCGCATTGCGTCTGATACTTGTCACAGCCTCCCGAATAGTGGCAGATGCCCGTGAAATACCACTGGTCATGCAACGTGAGCACCACGGGTTTGCCCGAGGCGAGGATGCGGTCGATATCACGCAACGAGAGATAAGCCTGGTTGGTCCAGTGCAGGTGGATGACGTCGGCCTGACGGAACTCGGGGAGCGCCGTGATGTCGGTGCCCGTATTGGCGATATCGACCTGGAATATGCCCTGGCGGCTCAACCCGTTGGCGAGCCAGATGACACCGCGCTCCCACAGGAACTTGGCCTTCAGACGCCACGACTGGGGGATGCTCACCACCTCAGGGGCATCGGTCTTGCGGTCGCGCACGACCATGCGGGCCTCGACGCCGTTACGGTTCAAGGCATGCATCAGGCGGTTGGCGGCAATCGCTGCCCCACCCGTCCTCTCGGATGTATTGACAATCAGTACCCTCATCATCGATGACAAAGGTAGCAATTTTTTGCTGAATAGCGGTATCGTGAGCCGTTAATAGTTGAGCGACAAGAAAACGGGCATCCGGAGGGGTGCCTCCAAATGCCCGTCGTCATGGGTTCTCGGCGACAGCTTACTTCTTGAAGAAGCGCTTGTACAGGCCGGCAAAGCCCTGTCCGTGACGGGCCTCGTCGCGTGCCATCTCGTGAACGGTGTCGTGGATGGCGTCAAGATTCTGAGCCTTGGCAAGCTTGGCGATGCGGAACTTGTCCTCGCATGCACCGGCCTCGGCTGCCATGCGCTTCTCGAGGTTGGTCTTGGTGTCCCAAACGACCTCACCCAGCAGCTCGGCGAACTTGGCGGCATGCTCAGCCTCCTCAAAGGCGTAGCGCTTGAAGGCCTCGGCTACCTCGGGATATCCCTCACGGTCGGCCTGGCGTGACATTGCCAGATACATGCCCACCTCGGAGCATTCGCCCTCGAAGTGTGCCTTGAGGCCAGCGAGGATTTCGGGGTCAACGCCCTTGGCAACACCCAGGGTGTGCTCGGCGGCATAGGTTACTTCCTCGTCCTCCTTGAGTTCCTTGAACTTCTCGGCGGGTTGTTTACACTGCGGACATTTCTCGGGGGGCGTGTCGCCCTCGTGTACATAACCGCACACGGTGCAGATCCATTTCTTAGCCATAATCGTTAGTTAGTTGTTCTTTCTTTTATTTGTAAGTAAGTTAAACAGGTAATTAATTAGATGTCATGATTGTATTCCCGCTGGCGCGGGGCAGAATGCGCATGGGCGCATTTACTCGGTCACTTCCTCAAAGTCCTCGGGGCCAACGCCGCACAGGGGGCATTCTTCGGGAGGTGTGTCACCCTCATGGATGTATCCACACACAACACATTTCCATTTCTTCATTGCCGTGAATTGTTTTAGATGGTTAATAAAATACGTTTTACTGCTTACAAAGTTACACCACAGCGCGCCAATATTCCAAATTTTTTATCGTTTTTTTTCAATAAAAATCCCTGCAACGCCAGCAGGCACTGCAGGGATCGATGTCATGCAAGAGACAGGGATTAGCCGTTGTGCTTCTTCATCACCTTGATGAGGTCGAGCATCTTGTGGCTATAGCCAATCTCGTTGTCGTACCACGATACCACCTTGACAAACTTGTCGGTCAGGTAAACACCTGCGTCAGCGTCAAAGATCGAGGTCAGGGGGCAGCCCAGGAAGTCGCTGCTGACAACCTTGTCCTTGGTGTAACCCAGGATACCCTTGAGCTCACCCTCGCTGGCCTTCTTCATGGCAGCGCAGATGTCCTCCTTGGTAGCGGGGTTCTTCAGGTTCACGGTAAGGTCAACAACCGACACGTCGAGGGTCGGAACGCGCATCGAGATACCGGTGAGCTTGCCATCGAGCTCGGGGATCACTTTACCCACGGCCTTGGCAGCGCCAGTCGAGCTGGGGATGATGTTGCCACAGGCAGCACGGCCACCACGCCAGTCCTTAGCGCTGGGGCCATCCACGGTGCGCTGGGTAGCGGTTACCGAGTGAACGGTGGTCATCAGACCGCTCTCGATGCCGAAGCTGTCGTTCAGCACCTTAGCGATGGGAGCCAAGCAGTTGGTGGTGCAGCTGGCGTTGCTGACGATGGTCTGACCGGCATACTTGTCGGTGTTCACGCCGCAAACGAACATGTCGGCCTGGCGACCGTCGTCACCCTTCTTGCTGGGAGCCGACAGAACCACGTACTTGGCACCAGCCTTGAGGTGCTGCTCAGCACGGTCCATAGTCAGATAGAAACCGGTGGATTCAACGATGTACTCGGCGCCAATCTCACCCCAAGGGATGTTCTGGGCTTCCTTCTCAGCATACACGTGGATGTGCTGGCCATTAACGATGAGCTCCTTCTTGTCCAGATCATAATCCACAGTGCCTTCGAAACGTCCATGCATGGTGTCATACTTGAGCATGTAGGCCATGTAATCAACGTCAAGCAGGTCATTGATACCTACTACCTCGATGTCGTTAACGTTCTCGGGTTCAAATGCTGAACGGAATACAAAACGACCAATACGTCCGAATCCATTAATACCGATTTTAATCTTCTCCATAATGCTTTTTTTAATGATTTTTAAATAAATAATGTAGTTATATAACTATTAGTAGATTTTTTTACTACCTTTGCATAACGTAACTGGAGAACAGTCGCGTTAGCGACTGCAAAGTTAACGATATTTTTGGGATTTCGTGTTCTTTGAGTGGCAAAATGCTGCTTTTGGGGCACAATTAAGATAGTTTAAGACTCAGAAAACGATTTGTAATCTTAATATTAATTTTTTAAAACTGCAAAATTATGGGATTCATTAAAGAATTTAAGGAGTTCGCTATGAAGGGTAATGTAATGGACATGGCTGTCGGTGTTATCATCGGTGGTGCCTTCGGCAAGATTGTTACTTCGCTTGTTGATGACGTGTTGATGCCCGCAATCGGCCTGCTGACCGGTGGCGTTGACCTGTCAGGACTGGAGTATCATCTGCCTCCCGTGTCCGAGATGGTTGGTGAAGCAGCTTCGGCTGTCGGTGCCGAGGGCGCCGTTGATGCTGTAGCCGATGCTGCCAACACGGTTGCCGCCAACGCCGGCGTTGCTGCCGAGGCTACTGGTGCAGTGCTCAAGTACGGTCTGTTCCTCCAGAACGTCATCGACTTCCTCATCATCGCATTCTGCATCTTCCTGATGATCAAGGCCATGAACAAGCTCATGCCCAAGAAGGAAGAGCCCGAGGCTCCCGCTGGCCCCACCCAGGAAGAGCTGCTCGGTGAGATCCGCGACCTGCTCAAGGAGAAGAAGTAAGCCATTACCCTATTCTTCACAGGCGACGGTATGCCTTCATGCATGGCCATGAAGCGCACCCAAGTCACACAATGCCCACGGCGCCTCGATGGTTTGCCGTGGGCATTACGTTGTTGTCCCATGTGCCTAAAAAAAACTATGCCACGGTCACGCGGCATAGCCTTTATTCGTCCAAGTGGGTATATCAATACTAGTCGTTGATCTTTAACAAGCCTGTGCGATAGGCTTTACCGATCAGTTCAGCGACATTGCGGGAGTTTGTCTTGCGCAACAATTGTTTGCGGTGGTACTCCACTGTGTTGGAGGAGATGAAAATCTTCTCTCCGATTTCCTTGCTGTTATACCCTGCTGACAGCAATTCGAGGACTTCCTTTTCTCTGGAAGTAAGTTCAATCTTGGGGGCACTCATATAATATCACGTTTTTTGATAAGATGCTAATTTTAACGTACTTGCAAAAATAGATACGAATTGTCATCAAACCAAACAAAATCGCAATAATTTAGACAAAATGATATCAAAACTATTTATTTCAGTAGAAAATTTGGACAAATGTCAACTTTTTTCTTTGAAAACTACATATTATTAATCAAAAATCTACTCCGTCGATATTCCCATTTTCGGTGTTCGGTGCCAGGATTTCATGGTAAGGGCGTATTGATACTCCTGAATATCCCTGAAATCCTGGCTGATATTTACTGAATGTAGAGTGTGGTAATTTCGTCCTTACCAGGTGCCGCCGCCACCGCCGCCACCGAAGGAGCCTCCAGCAAAGCCATGCCATGATGAGTCATCGTCGTTATTATTGCTACTATTGCTCCAGGAATAGTCATCATCGTCGTTGTCATCGTCATCATCATCATCTGAGCTGTCGCCGGAATCGTCGTCGATGTGTCCTCCCCAGGTGCCGGTGTCGGTTTCGGCACCGATATTATCACTGTTCTCGTCATCACTGCTGCTGTGGAACCACCCGAAGGGATCAAACTTGTAGAGAAGATACAGGATGGCGATGAGAATGGTCAGGTACCAGCCCCACCCACGTTTTCCACCACTGGGCTTAGTTCCGCCGCTGTGTTTCTGATTGTACTCTCCGATAGCCACATCACGGACTGCCCGTGCGCCGGCCCACACGCCAGCCAGATAATCGTTGTCCTTGAAATGAGGTATCATCTCCTGATTGACAATCTGCGTGCAAAGGGCATCGGTGAGAACACCCTCCAGACCATAGCCGGTGGAAATGAACGCCTCACCCTTGCTATCCTCGGTCTTGGGCTTAATCAGGATGATGACACCATTGCGGTTTTCTTCGGTGCCGACACCCCATTCTTGACCGATCTTCTGAGACAAGATGGCCTTGTCTTCACCACTCAGGTCCTTCATGGTGACGACACATATCTGGTTGCTGGTCTTCAATGCGATGCTTTCCAGTGAATCCTCGAGCCACTGGCATTCGCCAAAAACTTCGGCAAAGTCGTTTACCAGACGCGGGGGATCGGGCCTGGGAGGTACCTGTGCCGTCACAGGCATGGCCACAAACACCAGCAGCATGATTGCTGCCAGACACCACATCGCTTTATACCGCATTGTCATCGTTTTTGTTACATTTCCATTTGCCATGCTATCATCAATTCATTCAAGGCGCAACGAATAGTGCCTGACCAGGCGTTACCAGCTGCCGCCACCGCCACCGCCGCCAAAGGAACCGCCGCCGAAGCCTCCCCAGCCGCCTCCGCCGCCGAAGGAACCGCCGCCGCCCCACGAGGAGCCGCCGCGTCCCCAGTCGTGGCCGGTGGTAAAGATGATGGGGCCACCCCAAGTGCCGGTATCGCCATTGTTGCGATGGCTGTTGTTGTTATTGTTGCTCTTGTGGGCAAGATATAGGAACAGGAGCATGAAACCGATGAACAGCAGCAGTCCTAACAAGGCATCGCCATCGTCCTGGCTGGCATAATCCTCCTCGTTGTACTCACCGATGGCCAGGTCGCGCACGACCTGTGCTCCAGCCCACACACCACCCAGGTAATCGTTCTCCTTGAAGTAAGGAATCATCTCCTGATTGACGATGCGCGTGCTGCTAGCGTCGGTAATGGCACCCTCCAGACCATAGCCCACGGCAATGAACGCCTCGCCCTTGCTCTCTTCGGTCTTGGGCTTAACGAGAATCACCACACCATTACGGTTGTCCTTGGTGCCTACGCCCCACTTCTCACCGATGTTATAGGCCATCCATGCCTTGTCATAGCCACCAAGGTCGCTCATGGTGACGACACATATCTGGTTGCTGGTTTCCATGGCAATGCGCTCCAGTGAGTCTTCCAGCCACTGGCAATCGCCCAGGATACCGGCAAAGTCGTTCACCAGGCGCGGGGGGTCGGGACGTGGGGGCACCTGCGCCACAGTGGTTTGCGCCGTCAACAGCAGCAATAGGACTACAGCCAGGTACCTCAACACTTTATTCCAGGTTGCTCTCATTGTCATGGTTGTCGTTTCAATCGTCGTCTTCCTCGTCACCGTCATCAAAGGTGACCTCGTTGCTTAACTCGTTCTCGTCGTCACGTTCACCAGGAAAGTACTCCGAGAGGCGGTCTCCAATGCGTGCAATAATCTCGCACAGGCCATCGACGGGACGTCCCGCCTTCAGGTACTTGCCCAATTCCTCCGACTCCTGGTCCCAAAAGCCCTCAGGCACCACATCGTTGATACCGGTGTCGCCCAAGATGGCGAACTTGCGGGCCTCATAGGCAATAAAAATCAGCACGGCGTTGCGACGCTTGGTCGTGTACAGGTGCAGCTTGTTGAACTTCTTGACAGCGCGCTTGTACACATTGCCACGGCAGCTCGGCGTCACATGGACGCAGATTTCTCCGGTCGTGTGACGCTCGGCTGCTGTAATGGCGTCGGCAATGCGCCGTTGTCCCTCGCTGGGGATAAAATCAGCTAGTGCCATACATCAATTGGTGCCAAAGTCCACTTTGGGGGCCTGGTCAGCGCCCTCCTGAGCCTTGAAGTAAGGCTTCTCACCGAAGTTGAAGATAGCGGCAATGATGTTGGTGGGGAAGGTGCGGCGCTTGGTGTTGTACTCCCTAGCCGTCTCGTTGAACTTGTTGCGCTCCACAGTAATGCGGTTCTCGGTGCCTTCCAACTGATTCTGCAGCTCCAGGAAGTTCTGGTTGGCCTTCAGGTCAGGATAACTCTCGCTCACGGCGATCAGTCGGCTCAGTGCATTGGTGATTTCACCCTGAGCAGCCTGATACTTCTGCAGGTCCTCAGCAGTCATGTTGCTGGGGTCGATGGTGACCTTGGTGGCATTGGCGCGAGCCTCGATGACGCCTTCAAGCGTCTCCTGCTCGTGCTTGGCGTAACCTTTGACAGTATTCACAAGGTTGGGAATCAGGTCAGCACGGCGCTGATACACATTCTCCACTTGAGACCAGGCGGTCTCCACGCTCTCCTGCGAGGCCACGAGGCCGTTAAAGGTACCTTTGATCCATCCATACAAACCGAGGCCGATAACGCACAGGATAATAATTCCGATAAGTCCTTTTTTCATCGTTCAATTGTTTTTAATATTAGGTAAATAATTTTTCTTCAACATGGCAAATGTACTAAATACCTCATGAATAATAGCAAAACTTGTGCCACTTTTTTTCATTTCGGGCGCTTTTACCGCATGATTACCCCATTCATGACTTGTAAAGCACAGACAACAATGCCGACGAGGAATCACTTCCCGCCGGCATTGTTGTGTTAAATGGTGGTGACGGACTAGGCTTTCTAGTCGTTGAGGATGAGCATGGCGTCGCCGTAGGCACCAAAACGGTACTTCTCCTCGATGGCCACCTTGTAGGCGTTCATCGTCTGCTCATAGCCGCCAAAGGCTGCCTGGGCCATCAGCATGATGGAGTAAGGCATGTGGAAATTGGTCACCAGTGCGTCACAGGTCGTGCACTCATAGGGCGGGAACAAGAACTTGTTGGACCAGCCACCGTAAGGCTTGATGTGGCCGTTCATGCCCACGCAGGTCTCAAAGGCGCGCAGCACCGACGTGCCGATGGCGCACACCTTGTTGCCACCGTCGCGCAGGGCGTTGACCTTCTCAGCCAGCTGAACGCTGACGTCCATCTCCTCACTGTCCATGCGGTGCTTGGTCAAATCCTCGACGTCGATGTCACGGTAACTGCCCAGGCTGATGTGCATGGTAATGAAGTCGCTCTCGATGTCGCGGATCTCCATGCGGCGCATCAACTCGCGCGAGAAGTGCAGACCTGCAGCGGGAGCCACCACGGCACCCTCCTTGCTGGCATAGATGGTCTGGTAGCGCTCGGCATCCTCGGGCTCAGGGTCACGGGAGATGTAATAGGGCAACGGCGTGTTACCCAGGTTGTACAGGTCCTTCTTGAACTGATCATGGTCGCCGTCGTAGAGGAAACGCAGCGTGCGGCCACGCGAGGTGGTGTTGTCAATGACCTCGGCCACCATCGAGTCGTCGAGACCGAAGTATAACTTGTTGCCGATGCGGATTTTGCGAGCCGGCTCCACGAGCACGTCCCACAGCTTGTTATTGGGATTGAGTTCACGCAGCAGGAACACCTCGATGCGGGCGCCGGTCTTCTCCTTGTTGCCGAACAGTTTGGCGGGGAACACCTGCGTGTCGTTGAACACAAACATGTCATGGGGGCTGAAGTACTCCAATATTTCCTTGAACACCCGGTGCTCGATCTGGTTGCTGCGCTTGTGCAACACCATCAGTCGGGACTCGTCACGGACGGGAACGGGATGCGAGGCGATGAGCTCCTCGGGCATCTGAGTATTAAATTCTGAAAGTTTCATATTATTAAGTCTTTAGTCCTTAGTCTCTATTCGTTAGTTCATTGATTGCTTTCACTTGATCTGCGATGTGCGGCGCGGTGGGGCATCACACTTGGGGGCATTGGCCTGATGACGGGCAGCGCGCTCGGCTTTTTGACGTGCAGCACGCTCACGGTTCTCCTGGCGCTCGCGTTCCAGCCGCTCGGCGGCAGCCTGCTCGGGCGAGACATAGGTCTCGTTGTCCAGGCGTTCTACCAAGGCTTCCAGCGTGAGGCACTGGTCTATGGTGATGTCACCCACGCGGGTGCGGCGCAGGCCCGTCAAGTGGGCTCCGCTGCCCAATGCCTCGCCGATGTCGCGGGCCAGGGCACGGATATAGGTCCCCTTGCTGCAAACCACGCGCAACTGCAGGGTTGGTTGTTCGGGCAAGCCGCACTGGAGCACCTCAATCTCATCGATGACGAGGGTCTTGGGACGGATTTCCACATCCTGCCCCTTACGGGCCAGCTTGTAAGCCGGCTTGCCATCGATTTTGCAGGCCGAGAACGAGGGCGGCACTTGCTCGATGCTTCCCGTGAACTGCTCCTTCAGCACCCGGTCGATGAGGGGACGGTCGATGTGCTGCCAGTCGTAGGTGGCATCCACCTCGGTCTCCAGGTCATAGCTGGGCGTGGTGGCTCCCAAGCGCAGGTCGGCAATATACTCCTTGACACCAGCCTGTAACTCGTCGATGCGCTTGGTGGCATGGCCGGTGCACAGCAACAGCACGCCTGTCGCCAACGGATCGAGCGTGCCGGCATGGCCCACCTTGACCTGACGGGTGCCCAAGTGGGTGCGCAGCACGGCGCGCACCTTCTTGACCGCGGCAAACGAAGTCATTCTCAGCGGTTTGTCAATGCAGAATATTTCGCCTTCTATCGGGTTGAGCATGTTTTAGTCACTATTTACAGACTCCTGATTTACATTGCAGGTGCAGGCATCAGCTGCGAGAGCGCGATGGCCACCAGGCCGGCGAAGATACAGTATACGCCGAACCACACCAGTTTACCGCGCTTGACGATGTTGATCATCCACTTGCAGGCCAGACAGCCAGCGATAAACGCGGCGATGAAGCCTACAATCAGCGGCAGCGCTTCGATGCTGCCATAGGCCTCTTCGCCCTTGACCATCTTGAGCACATCGAGCAGAGCCTCGCCCAGGATGGGAGGGATAACCATCAGGAACGAGAACTGTGCCAGCGACTCCTTCTTGTTGCCCAGCAGCAGTCCCGTGGCAATGGTGCTGCCCGAGCGCGACAGACCCGGCATCACGGCGCAAGCCTGGGCAATGCCGATGATGAGTGCGTCACGCCAGGAAATCCTGGACTTGGGGCGCGGCTTGGCATAATAGGAGAAAATGAGCAGGGCGGCGGTCACCAGCAGCATGCAGCCCACGATGAGCAATCCGCTGCCGAATATCTCCTCCACCGTATCCTTGAAGAACACCCCGACGATGCCGATGGGAATCATCGACACCAGGATGTTGAGGAAATAGCGCGTCTCGTCGTTCATCTTGAATTTGAACAAACCCTTCAGAATCCAGTCAATCTCGCTCCACAACACGACAAAGGTGCTCAGCACCGTAGCCACATGAACCAGCACGGTGAATGCCAGATTGTCCTCACCATTTAACCCGAACAAATAACTGCCAATGGCCAGATGGCCACTGCTGCTCACGGGTAAATACTCGGTCAGACCCTGGACAATGCCCAGAATCAATGCCTCTAACCAACTCATGATGATTACTCCTTGTCTACGTTATCGTCGGTGGATTGATGCTTGTCCTTCTTGCGGTAAATAATGGCAAATGCCATAAGTACAAAGCCCAATAAGGCAATGATGGGACCTGTCGTGATACGGCGAGTCTCAAAGATATCCTTGTTGAACGTGTCGCCCACATTGGCGCTACCGGCCATCAGCCAGAAGCCGATGATGATCAGCAGCAAACAGATGCCCATGAGGATGAAGTTGATCTTGCCAAGCGGATAGGACACCTTGCCCCCCGCATTGTTCTCGTTCTGTACTTTCTTTTCTTCTTTAGCCATTACTACAGTTGTTTGTTTCTAGTCCCTAGTTTCTAGTATTTTGTGTTATCTGGGTTGGTATGCATGAGCGCATACCATCGCAATTTGATGCAAAAGTACAACATTCAAGGGCCTTTGTCAATACTTTTAACCCATTTTTACAATCCAATCCCGATTTTGAGGATACGGACACTTTCATTTCATAACGACAATTTCCCCGATTATTGCAAAAACAGATTCAAAAATTTGATTAACAAAAAATTTAATCCAAATTTCAGAAAAATATTTGATTTGAATCATCGGGAATTATCTGAGAGTGGGAACTATTTCATTGATGACCAGCTATTTTACAACTGGTTAATGAATAGCTGACGTCAGGATTGCTCGAAGTCGGCGGCGACAAGTTTCAGGTTGTCGATGATGTCGATGTGCTGCGGGCACTGGGCCTCGCACTGGCCGCACTCGAGGCACTCGCTGGCTCGGCCGTGGTTCTTGGCGAGCAGGTCGTAATAGAGTTTGCTGTTGCTGCGCTGGTCCGAGAACTGCTGCGCCGCGTTATATAGGCTGAAGTACTCTGGGATGGCAATCTGCTGCGGACAGCCTTCACTGCAGTAATGGCAGGCCGTGCAAGGGATAGCGATAGACTCGCGGATTATCTCCTTGGCATGGGCGATAATTGCCTGCTCCTCATCGTTCAGGGGCTGGAAGTCCTGCATATATGAAGTGTTATCGTCCAACTGTTCCATGTTGCTCATGCCGCTCAGCACGGTCAGCACATTGGGCAACGAGGCACAGTAACGGATAGCCCATGAAGCGACACTGGCATCGGGGTTATAGTCCTTGAACAGGCGCTCTACCTGCTCGGGGACACGCGCCAGCGAACCTCCCTTGACAGGCTCCATCACAATGACGGGCTTACCGTGCTGGGTACACAAGTCATAGCACGTCTTGCTCTCGATGGCAGGACTGTCCCAGTCGAGGTAGTTGATCTGCAACTGGACAAACTCGACCTCGGGGTGCTTTTCAAGGATTTGGGCCAGCAGTGCCGAGTCGTCGTGGAATGAGAACCCGATGTGACGGATACGGCCCTCGGCCTTCTTGCGGGCGATAAAGCCCCATCCGTCCAAGCGTTCCATCACCTCGACACGCTCGTAATTGAGGGCATGCAGCCAGTAGTAGTCAAAGTACTCCACGCCGCAACGCTCCAACTGCTCGTTGAAGATGCGCTCCAGGTCAGCCTCCTCATTGATGGCCCACACGGGCATCTTGCTGGTGACCGTGAATGCTTCGCGGGGATAGCGTTTCACGACTGCCTCACGCAGAGCCTCCTCACTCTTGCCACCGTGATAAGGATAGGCGGTGTCAAAATAGGTGAAACCGCGCTCGATGTACTTGTCGGCCATCTCTTTAAACTTCTCGATGTCAATGCTCGACTGGTCATCGGGGTTGACCAACGGGAGACGCATGAGTCCAAATCCAAGCTTTCTCATTGTTATTTGTCGTTTAGAGATTCTTAATACTTGATTTTCAGTTGAGTGAACAGTTTCACGCCACGCAAGTAGTGGGCGGTGATGATGTTGACGCGTTCCTCGGGCAGCTGCTTGAGCAGGTTGACAGAAGGCTGGCTGGTGTAGCGCGAACGCATCTTGCGGTAGTCAAAGTGGGCGCGGATGATGGCCCACGCGTCACCGAAGTGGAATTTGGCCACAGCCATGCCAAAGGCCAACGCGTCCATCAATCGGCGGACGATCAGCATCTTCTTGCCCTCGTTATGGGGCAGGTTCTTGTGCAACAGCAGCAGGTTGTTGCGGAAGTTTAGATACGTCTTCCTGGGGTTGCCTTTCGGCAGACTGCCACCGCCCAAATGATAGACATGACTCGACGGCAACATCATCAAGTCGCTGCCAGCCAGACGGATGCGCCAGCACAAGTCGATTTCCTCCATGTGGGCAAAAAACTCCTTGTCAAGGCCTCCCACGTCCTGATAGAGCCGGCTGCGCACCATCAGACAGGCGCCCGTAGCCCAAAAGACGCTCTTGGGCCCGTCGTCATACTGGCCGTGGTCATCCTCGACGTACTCAAAGATGCGCCCCCTGCAATAGGGATAGCCGTGACAGTCGATATACCCGCCAGCAGCACCGGCATACTCAAACATCTCCCTGCCGTCCTCACGGTCATGCAGCAACTTGGGCATCACGGCACCCACCTCAGGATGGGCCTCCATATAGTCCAACAGCGGATTGAGCCAGCCCTGGGGCGTGCGCACATCGCTGTTCAACAACACCGTGTAGGGATACATCGTCTGCCCGATGGCAAGGTTATAGCCCTCGGCAAACCCGTAGTTTTTCTCAAAGGCCAGCACCTTGACCTCGGGGAACTCCTCACGGAGCACCTGCAGACTGTTGTCGGTGCTGCCGTTGTCGGCAACGATGATGTCGGCGACAGCGGCATCGGTGCCCGCGATGACCGTAGGCAGGTATCGCCGCAACAACGCGGCCCCATTCCAGTTCAATATGATGACAGCAACCTGCTTCATCGATATATCATTTTGTTTTCGATTCTCAAATAAGAATTTGTTATCGTTATTTCTATGCTAAATAGCTATTGATCAGATAGATTCAAGCAGTTGTTTGAATTCTTCTTCAGTAGGCAGATACAATTTGTAGCGCGAAGCAAAAATCTGCTTTCCCTCGCTCAAAACAGAATATTTCACGATTGCCTCACTCTTTTGGGAACAAAGAATAATACCCAAAGTGGGATTATCATCCTCGTTGCGATAGAGTGCCTCAAACATGCGAATATAGCTGTCCATCTGCCCGACGTCTTCATGTGTCAACTTACCTAACTTCAAATCTATCAAAATATGGCATTTAAGTATGCTATGATAAAAAACTAAGTCAACATAGAAGTCTTCATCGCCATACCGCATCAGTTTCTGGCGTGCTACAAAGCAGAAACCACGCCCAAGTTCAAGAAGAAACTGTTGCAAATGGTCTATCAGAGCCTGTTCCAAGACATCCTCATGCAATGACGGGTAATCCTTCAGATTCAGGAATTCCAGCACAAACGGGTCTCGTATGAATTGCTGTGGCGCCATTTCCCTGATTTTCTCTTTGGCCTCACGTCTAACGGACTCTTTTTCTCTGCTTGCCAGCAACCGCTCATAATAAAGGGTGGATATTTGTCGATCCAATTGCCGTGTACTCCAGACACCATCTGCGGCCTCATTCATGTACCACAACCGTGCCTGCTCATTCTCCACACTGATAAGACGGCGGTAGTGTGACCATGTCAATTCGGGACGCAGTGTGTCCCGAATTTGGAAAGTGAGGTAGAATTGACGCATTTTGCGCAGTTCACGTTCGTCAAAACCTTTGCCAAAGTCGGATGTCAAACGGGCGGCCAGGTCCTTCAGAACACCTTTACCGTAAGCGGCACGCACCTCACCATGCTGCTCATGTTCTACGATGGTCTGGCCTATCATCCAATAGCTCTCAACCATCGTAAAGTTTATGGCATGATATGTACGCTTACGAGCATTTGCCAATATGACTCTTATATCGGCATACAACTGCTCTACGTCGTTCGGTATTCTCTCTATCTCACTCATGATAATTGGGCATTATCTGTTGGTAACCACTTCGGCATCAACACTCAGGTCATCGTTGAGGGTGAGTAACTTGACATGGACAATCTGGTTGGCGAGGCTCATATCGGGCTGCACGTTCACGCGGATGTAGTTGTCGGTGAAGCCGTGCATCATGCCCTTGCCGCGCCCGTGCTCGAGCAGCACGGGGCGCACGGTGCCCAAGTAGCGCTGCGTGAAATCAGCCTGTTTCTTGTCGCTCAAGGCTATCATGCGCGAGGCACGCTCCTGCTTGTCGCGCTGGGTGACAATGTAGGGGATGCGCAGGGCCGATGTGCCGGGGCGCTCACTGTAGGGAAACACATGCAGGTGCTGCACGTCAAGTCCGCTGATGAAAGTGTAACTGTCCTCGAACAACTCGGGCGTCTCTCCTCTGGTGCCCACCATCACGTCCACACCGATGAAGCAATCGGGCATCAACGCGCGGCACCGCTCCACCTTGTCGGCAAACAGTTGGCGGTCATAGTGGCGGCGCATCAGTTTCAGCACCGGGTCGCTGCCGCTCTGCAGCGGGATGTGGAAGTGGGGCATGAAGGCCCGTGAACGGGAGCACCAGTCGATGATTTCATCGGTCAGCAGGTCGGGTTCAATCGAGGAGATGCGGTAGCGCTCGATACCCTCGATTTCATCGAGCGATTTGAGCAAATCCAGGAAGTTTTCTCCAGTGTTCTTACCAAAGTCGCCGATGTTCACACCCGTGATGACGATTTCCTTGCCCCCGTCGGCAGCCACCTCACGGGCCTGCTCGACGAGTTGGGCGATGGTACCGCTGCGGCTGCGACCGCGCGCCGCGGGAATTGTGCAATAGCTGCACCAATAGTCACATCCGTCCTGCACCTTGAGCCAGTAACGGGTGCGGTCACCGCGGTCACACGAGGGCGAGAAGGTGCGGATGTCGAGCGAGGGAGTCACCGCCAACTGCCGCTGACGGTCGTCAAACCACTGCAACACATAACTGGCGATTTCAGCCTTGTGCTCGCTGCCCAACACGATGTCCACACCGTCGATCTGGGCAATTTCCTTGCCCTGTAGCTGGGCGTAGCAACCCGTGACCACCATGAGCGCATCGGGATAACGGCGAATGAGGTGACGGATGTGCTGGCGGCACTTGCTGTCGGCCAGGGCGGTCACGCTACAAGTGTTCACCACGCACACGTCAGGCTCCTCGCCAGCAGCAACAGGCATTATGCCATGCTCGGCGAGCAGCGACTGCATCGTGGCGGTCTCCGAGAAGTTGAGTTTGCAGCCCAGCGTCTCGAGTTTTACCCTATGTCGAGGCTGTTGGCTCATCGACGGCGAGGCTTGCCCGAACGGCGGGTTTTAGTTGTCTTGACTGTCTTACCTCGGTTTTCCTTGGCCTGGCGGCGCGTGGTGTTACCACGTGCACCGCGCTGCTGGCGATGCGAGGCAGTTCCACCCTCATACTGTGCACGGCGGTGCTCCTCACGTGACAGGCGGGCGGTGCTACGGCTGTTCAACTCGGTGATAGGCTCCTTGTCGATGCGGTGGCTATTGGCAGGATTCTCCTTGTCCACGAGGACAAAGTCAAGTTGTTTCTTGATGAGGTCGGCGCGGGCCACCTGGATGCTGATGGGATCGCCCAGGCGATAGACCTTGCCGCGGCGGCGACCACGGATACAGTAGTTCTTTTCGTCAAACTCATAGAAGTCATCGTCCAGACCGCGGATGCCCACAAGACCCTCGCAGTGCGTTTCGTCGAGTTCGACATACAGGCCCCACTCGGTCACACCCGAGATGTGCCCCGTGAACACACCACCCAGGCGCTGGCCCATAAATTCCACCTCCTTGTACTTGATGGAGGCACGCTCGGCATTGGCAGCGAGTTGCTCCTGAGCACTCATGTGCTTGCATTGGTCCTCGAGCTTGACGGGATCAACGCTCTTCTCGCCGGCGGCATATTTGTCCAGCAGGCGATGAACGGTCAAGTCGGGATAGCGGCGGATGGGCGAGGTGAAGTGGGTGTAGTAGTCAAACGCCAGACCGTAGTGGCCGATGTTAGTGGCGCTATAGATAGCCTTGGCCATCGAACGAATCGCCAGGATGGCAAGCATCTCCTCCTCGGGTTTGCCCTTGGCCTGCTCCAGCATCTTGTTGATGGAGCGGTTGATGTCACGGCCGGAGCCTTTGGTGCGCACCTTGTAGCCAAAGTGGGCAGCAATGTCAGCGAAGTTCTGCAGCTTGTCGAGGTCGGGCTGGTCATGGATGCGGTAAACAAAACTCTTGGCGGTCCTGTTCTTGGGCACCTTGCCGATGTGCTCAGCCACCTTGCAGTTGGCCAGCAGCATGAACTCCTCGATGAGCTTGTTGGCATCCTGTGCCACATGGACGTGGACAGCTGTGGGCTTGCCGGTCTCATCGATGTCAAACTTGATTTCTTCGCGGTTGAACGACACCGAGCCGCCTTCCTCAAAGCGGCGCGTCCTCAACTTCTTGGCCATCTCGTTGAGCACGGCAAGTTCCTCGGCCAGGTCACCCTTGCCGGTCTCGAGGATGTGCTGGGCCTCTTCGTAGGAGAAGCGCCTGTTGCTGCGTGTCACCGTGTGGCAGATCTTGTATTTCTTCACCTTGGCTTCGGCATCCATCTCCAGGATGACCGAGTGGGTGAGTTTATCCTCATCGGGACGCAACGAGCAGATGTTATTGCACAGTTTCTCGGGCAGCATGGGGATGGTGCGGTCCACCAGATAAACCGATGTGGCGCGCTCATAGGCCTCCTTGTCGATGATGGAGCCCGGCGTCACATAGTGGCTCACGTCGGCGATGTGGACACCGATTTCCCAGTTGCCGTTCTTGAGTTTCTCGATAGAGAGGGCGTCATCAAAGTCCTTGGCATCGGCAGGGTCGATGGTGAACGTGGTCACGTCACGCATGTCGCGGCGGCGGGCAATCTCCTCAGGCGTGATGCCGTCATCCAGAGCCTCGGCAGCCTCGGTGACGTTTTCAGGATACTTGTAGGGCAAGCCGAATTCAGCCAGGATGGCATGAATCTCGGCATTGTTCTCACCAGCCACACCCAGCACGTCGACCACCTCGCCGATGGGTGAGTTGGCCTCCTCGGGCCATTCGACAATCTTGACGACAACCTTGTCGCCGGTCTTTCCGCCAGCGAGTCGGTCAAGCGGGATGAAGATGTCTGTGGCCAGGAACTTGCTGTCGGTAGCCAGCTGGGCGAAGTATTTCATCACCTGCAACGTGCCGACGAACACCTGCTCCTTGCGTTCCAGAATCTTCACGACCTCGGCCTCGGGTTCCATGCCATGGCGAGCAGCGCTGATGTGCACGAGCACGCGGTCACCATTCAGGGCATGCATCGAGTTGCGCTCGGCGACCATGATGGGCAGGCCGTCGTCGCTGGCAGTGTCCACGCTGTTCTTGCCGTTGCTGCGACGGATAAAGATGCCCTCAGCAACCGAAGAGCGGTTCACGGCCTTGTAGCTGCCAGGACCCACCTGAACAAGAAAGCCGTCGGCGGCCAGCTGCTCCAGAATCTCGACGATGAGGGTGCGGCGCCGAGGCGTGTTGGCGCCCACTGCTGCCGATACCTGCTTGTAGTTGAACGAAGCCTCGCCCTGCTCATTAAAGAAGTTAATCACACGGTCGTGATACTCACGACGCTCTTGCTTCATCGATTGTAATCCGCTCTTTTTTGCCATATATCTTGTAGTTGTTTGCTGTTCTGAACTTGAATAACCTACAAAGATAATGATTTTTACCAATATTCGCACTATGCCCTGCATTTTTTGAGAAAGTTTTACATTATTTGACAAGGCCAATCGCGGTTTTTTGCTTACCTTTGCAGCCAACTTTACTCCGAAAACATAATTAGCAATGGATTTTCACTACATGTACAAAACCACAATATACTCTCTACTCATCACCCTGGCTTTAGCACTCCTGCCCTGCGGGGGAGCCGCTATGCCACAACATACCGACATCAACAAGCCTACCCGCGAACGCGTCAAGAAGGACGACAAGAAAGCTGACCAAGACAAGAAATCGGCCCAAAACAAGAACAACGATACCAAGAAGGCTGATGACAAGAATAAAGGCAAGGATAAAAAGGACGACAAGAACGCCTCGGTCAAGGCCACAGTCAAGCCAGCTGCCAAACAGGAGGAGACCGCCAAGCCAGCCCAGGACAACAAGCGGGATGTGAAACCCGCAGCCCAGCCCGATGAGAAAAAGGATGAGGCCAAGGTAGAGGAGAAAAAGACTACTCCTCCTCGTCCTGTCGACATGAACTTTGACGGCATTGACGTGTCCAAATACCAACTCACCATCAATTGGGAAGAAATCAAAAAGAATCCCAAGGTTCAATACGTGTACATCAAGGCTACCGAGGGCTGCGACCACACCGACCACCGCTATGAGGACAACATCCGCAATGCCCGCAAGCATGGCGTGAAAGTGGGCAGTTACCACTACCTCACCAACCGCTCCAGCGCTACGGCACAATTCCAGAACTTCATCCGCACGGCACGCAAAGATGAACAGGACCTGATACCCTTCATCGACGTCGAGGAGTGCAGCAGGTGGACTTCACAGCAGCTCAGGGACAGTCTCAAAGTGTTTGCCGACCTGCTCGAGGACTATTACGGCTGCAAACCAATGATTTACACCTCCGAGAACTTCTTCAAGAAGCATCTGGGACGCGCCTTTAAGGACTATCCCCTGTTCATTGCCAAGTATAGCGCCACCGCTCCCAATATCGGCTATAATTGGGTCATGTGGCAATATTCCGACAAGGGGACGATTCCCGGCATCAAGAGCAATGTGGACCTGAGCCGCTTCAACAAGGGATACAGCATGAACGACCTCATCTACCGCCCAGGCAAAGCCAAATCAAAGCCCAGGGGCAGCGTCAAGGATGCCGTGGAACGCAAGGAGAAACCCACCAGCGTGGACATGAACTCCGGCAAGACAAAGGCCGCTCCAGCACCATCCAAGCGGCAGAAAGAAGAGGAGAAGAAGAAAGCCGAAAAGGAAAAGAAAGAGCAAGAGCGGAAAAAGAAACTTGCCGAAGATGATGCCAAGAAAAAAGCCGACCAAGAGCGTAAAGCCCAGGCTAAAGCTGACCAGTTGAAGAAACAGCAGGCAAGGCAACAGGCTCGCGAAGAAGCCGCCAAGAGGGAGACCGAGGCCAAGGCTAAGCGTAAAGCCGAAGCCCAGAAAGCCCGCGAAGAGGCGGCCAAAAAGGAGGCTGCCAAGAAGGCTGCCGCCAAGAGCAACAAAAAGGCCGCCAGCACCCTCACCACCAAGATGAGCCAGGCCCAGCGCAACGACAGCATCCGTTCGGCACGCAACCAGGGCCACCGCACCAACAAGAGCACGGCCGACAATGACTAGAGCCGTTATGTGAGAATAGTTGATTGCCGGGAATACACCGGCGATGACAAGACACCAACTATCAAGGACGCCAACTGATCAATGAACATTCGGCTGGAAACATATCGTTGCATTCCATTGTTAACCGCCATCGTGTTGACAATGGCCTTGATGTACTCATGCCAGGATGGCAAGAACGGCAGGAACGGCAATCTGCCGCCCATCCCACCCCGCAACGCTGAGGCCAAGTATGACGGCATCGACATCTCCAGCCACCAGGGCTATATCGACTGGGCCAAGGTGAGCAGCGACAAGGACATCCGCTTTGTCTACATCAAGGCCTCAGAGGGTGCTACCTACCGCTCCCCGCACTACGTCCACAACCTCACCCAGGCACGGCGCTACGGACTGCTCGTGGGCAGTTATCACTACCTGAGCCCCACTTCGTCGGTCGATGAACAATTCGAGAATTTTTCCAAGTATGCCCTCAAGCGCCTGCAGCACCTCGTGCCCATGCTCGATGTGGAGGTGCGTGGCGAGTGGTCCCGCAGCCAACTCATCGACAGTATCGACAAGTTCTGCCAACTCATTGAGAACCACTATGGCGTGCAGCCTATGATTTACAGCACGATGGAATTCTACAACAAGAACCTGGCGCCTCACTTCAACAAGCACCACCTTTACATCGGCCGCTATTCCAACACCGAGCCCGAAATCAACTGGGAGGGCGAGTACACCATCTGGCAATACAGTGAGACGGGCATCATCCCCGGCATCGACGCCTATGTGGACCTGTGCCGTTACCGCAAGGACGGGTGGCTCGATGAGATAGTGCTGCCCAGCAGCAACTAGTTAACAGTAAGGTTCTTCCCGACAGGCATCGCAGTCCAAACCGACAACAAACAATCCGCAATATGACACTCATCGACATCCTCATCATCCTGATTGTGCTCGGAGGCCTCATCCTGGGCTATCAAAAGGGTTTCCTGGGCCAACTCACATCGCTCATCTCGTGGGTGGTCGCGATTGTGCTGTGCTACAAGTGCGGCGACTTGGTCCAGTCCATCTTTCTGGCCATTGTCCCCAGCGCAGCCGAGTGGCCATTGTCAAGCATCACGGTCAAGACGGTGTCGCTGGCCTTTGCATTCCTGCTGGTGATGCTGATCATCAGATTGGCCATGCGCTTGTTCAAGGGGGCGCTCGACACGGTGCACCTGGGCATCATCGACAAGGCCGGCGGCTCGCTGCTGTTCATGTTCAAGTATGCCTTTGTGCTGAGCATCGTGCTGAATCTGCTGTATGCCTACAATCCCGACCTGGACACCTTTGGCACCAAGCACATGATGAATAACAAGCCCTACGAGTTCACCCTCGACCTGATGCCGCGCGTGCTGGGCAGCGAGAAGATGCCCAGTGACTCCCTCAAACTCTACCGCGACCTCATCGAGCCCGTCCCCATCGATTGACAACGTCATGGAACTGCAACTCACTGCACCACAGCGGGCTAACGCTACCATTACGCTACCCACATCCAAGAGCATCAGCAACCGTGCTCTGATGATTGCCGCCCTGTGCGGAGGCGAGCCTCAGGTGCTGCACCCAGCCCTGTGCGACGATACAGCAGTCATGGTCGATGCCCTGTCACGCGACAAGGGCGGTCACATCAATGTGGGTGCTGCAGGTACGGCCATGCGGTTTCTGACGGCTTACTTTGCCACTCGACAGGGCGTTACCGTCACACTCGACGGCGTGGAGCGCATGCGCCACCGGCCCATCGCACCGCTGGTCGATGCCTTGCGGTCTCTGGGAGCCGACATCGAGTATCTGGGCGAAGAGGGCTATCCCCCACTGCGCATTACGGGAACAACGATGCACGGTGGCAACGTGGAAATGCCTGGGGGAGTGAGTTCACAGTTTATCTCGGCAGTGATGATGATTCTGCCCGTTGTCGGTGGCGGCACCATCAGCCTCACAGGTGATATCGTCTCATTGCCCTACATCCACATGACCGCCACAGTGATGCGCGACATGGGTGCCACCGTGGAAATCCATGGAACACTCATCACCATCGGCAGGGGTTACACGGGCAACGATTACATCGTCGAGGCCGACTGGAGTGCCGCCGCGCCATGGTATGCACTGGCCGCCCTGCTGCCGCAGTCATCGCTCACGCTCACGGGGCTGGCCAACGACAGCATCCAGGGCGACGCACGCCTGGCGGACCTCGCAGGCAGGCTCGGTATCGCATCCCGCTTCGATGCCCACGGAGTAACCCTTGACACGAGCGGTTTTGTCGGCTGCTGCTGTTCCAGTTTTGCCGACATGAGCGCCACCCCCGACCTGGTGCCCTCATGGGCTGTGTTGCTGTGCCTGCTGGAGCGGTCCTTCCGCATGACTGGCGTGCGCACGCTGCGCCTCAAGGAGAGCGACCGCATCGAGGCGTTGCGCGAAGAACTGCTCAAGTTGGGCTATGTCCTCAAAATCGAGAGCGACGACGCCATCTCGTGGTATGGCGAGCGCCATGCCATCCCACCAGAGCCGCCCGTCATCGACACGCACGGTGACCACCGCATGGCGATGGCCTTTGCGCCCGCTGCAGTGCGTTTCCCTGGTCTCATCATCCAAGACGCCGATGTTGTCACCAAATCCTACCCCTCCTATTGGCGCCACCTTGTCCAATGCGGCTTCACCGTTACTAGTTTTTAGACCTTAGCTGTTAGCCTAATTACCCTACATTCCTCCTCTCTCATCCTTGGTTACTGTTACCAGATTACCATAATTGTGGCATGAGGCGTACCTGAAATAGTCGGCTGTGCCCCATGGGCGCAATAGATATTGTATACACCTGTGGGTACCCTCTGACCATTCTCATTGCAAGCATCCCATAATGCACCACCAGTTACTGGACCTAACTGCCTCACAATCACACCATTGCGATTAGCAATGGACACATAAGTATTATCCATCAGATTGGAAATCTTCACCATCCCAGTGAAATCCGGCTCCACAGGATTGGGAAAGACGTACACATTATCGAAATTAAGGGAAGAACTACTTCCGATAGGTATATACTCTGCAAAGGCAACATCTGTTACAATAAAGACCCGGTCGTTGAGGGTATCGCATTCCACACTATACACCAAGTCGCTGGGCAAGTCGCTATTACTTGTGGTAAAGTGAGCATGAACCTTGCAGCCATCGTGCGAAACATAGTAAACTCCATCATTGGTGGCTAACCACTTGTCATTGTGGCGGTCAACTCCAATATCAAATACCGAATAACCCTCGCATAAGATTTCCTTGACTGACGAAGATGCCACAATTGGGCGTATAGCCCTAGGAACAGCGTCAAACACCACATCGGGATCAAACATGAACAAGCCCATAGTGTGTCCCACCCAGATCATCCCATCTTTGTCCTCTTCCATGTGGTTCACATAATTCCAATCCACCCTCCTGCCATATTGGTCTGAGAATTGACTGATGCCCCTAATGCGATAGTTGTCATCTGTAACATCTTCACTGCCATTATCCCAGCACAAAAATTGTCCCATAGTCTTCCCAGCAGTTGGAAAATCACCATCATTGTATATTTTATAGTTGTTTTTCTTAGAAATCACAAAACTTGAACGCTGCATATTGTGTGTGTTTAAGACAAGAAGACCACTGGGCTGAAACCAATCTGACTTTGAAGAAGTCGTCTTGGTCACTTTATCTTTGGGAAGGACAGCAACTGGACAGTCCAGCGGATGAGTTTCATCAGTATATGAACTAACCACCCACAAGTTGCCATAATTATCAAATGCAGGGTGAGGTTTATAGTAACCAATAGGTGCTGTGTAGTTATAATAATATGTGGACTTGAGAACATCGTTCACCACCTTGTGAAGGCCTTTGTTCCAACTGGCACGGAAATACATTGTTGGGTCAAGAGGATTGAAAACGAACTCATAACCTGATCCCGATGCGCTGTATGCCGTTGCGTCAGCCCATTCAGAGCCGTCAAAGGTGTTGATGACATTCACGGTGCTGGCTGTAGCGGGACTCATCTTGTTAGGTGCAGAATTAGACACATAGAGTTTGTTTAAGAATGAGTTGAATTTTAACCAAAATGGCGCATCAGTAGTCATCAAGTTCAACTTGTAATTAACCGATGTGCCGTTGACGTGCAATCCGTTAGCATCATTAATCCAGACGGTACCATCACCCAGGGGGTCAGATGTAGCAAAACAGGCTGTAGAAAAAGTCTTGGTGGCTGTAGTAGCCTCGGCATTAATAGTATAGCAGTAGGAATTGCCCTCAAAGTTGGCAAAAAAGCCCGTTGGCGTCTTCTGGATATTTGTGGCCTTGGCCGAAGAAATCAAGTTGGTCGATACGGGAGCACCGCTTGAGAAGTCATACTTGTAGAGCGAGGATAGCATGATGAACACCTGATGATCGTCGATGGGATACATCTTAGCTCCGTTAAAGGTACCACTTTTCTTGGCATAAGTGTGGATGGGGTCATTGACCTCGGGCTCGCCATAGTAGCACTGGTTGTTGGACAGGATGATCATCGTGTTGCCCACAACAGCTACCGAGTTAATGGTAATACTCATGCCTAAATCATAACTTTTTATCACTCTCATCGTTGACTCTTCAATCACCACATAGCCATATCCGATAGTAACATATGCCTTTCCACCGGCAAAGGTTATATCATTAATAAGTTTGCTAGTGTAGTCCTGTAATGCACCATAGTTGTCTTCTGACGTATTAAAAGTGTAATTGTGGACGACTGAAGTGATGTCCTTGATGGCACTGATATTAGTTACCTTGCCTTCGGCATCAATCACATCAATAGCCGAAGAATAGTAAGCTACAAAGAGCAATCTATTCTCCCAATCATAGTAAATCTGCCTTATTCGATAATCAGTAAGGATATTCTGCTTGGTTAACTCTACGGTTTGACAGGTGGTCTTATCAAACTGGTACAGGCGGTAACAGTTTAAGTAATAGACCTTATCCCCTGTGTCAAACACATTTTGAATCTGTTTGGCATCATAGCAAGGGTATATTTTCCATGTGCTGGAATGAGCCACAGCAACAGTCATCCCCAACAGAAGCACAAACAAAAAACACTTTTTAATCATTGCATTCATTTTGATAAAATTGCCATCTATTAAAAAACAAGGTTACTTGAGTTGTCTAAAAAACTTGGCTCTGAAAGCTAATGAGTGCATATGCCTATTAGCATAATTATGTAATTGGATACGCGGTGCTATCGATTCGAGGTTCAATAACCAAGAAGAAAGGGGTGTGTCGTGGCTCCCGTTTGGGATTTCCTGGCGTCTCGGCATTGCGGACGCGGGAAAGGCCGATGGTGGAAGAATCATGGCACCCCCCTTTTCTCGGTGCGTTCTCTGGCAGATATGAACCTTTATTCAATTCATAGAGTTTAATAAATATGTTTTCTGCTTCTAGTGTGTCAGCAGATAGTCGATGAGTGCCGCCACGTCTGCTATGTCCACCTCACCGTCTCCGGAGATGTCTCCAGTATAGGAATAGCGGGCCTGACCAAGGAGCAGGCAGTCGATGAGCAGGGCCAGGTCATCAACGGCAATTTCGCCGTCACCGTTCATGTCACCCGGAATTCCGTAGACCTTCTCGGGGTCGAAGCGCATACCCCTATAGATGATCTTACCGTCCTTGACCACATGGCTCAGGCCGCAGTACTCCTGATAATCGGCATCGGGATCAGGCTTGCGCGTGAACGGAGTCAGCAGGTCGCCCATGTCACGGCTGTCAAAGCCGATACCCTCGACAATGTAGGCCTGCGGATTGCCGTCCTCATCAAGATAGGCAAAACGACTGCATTGCTCTCCATCAACGAGAATCGGTTCAATTTCAACGTAGTTCTCACGGGAGAAAATATCACCACCTTCATAATAGATGAAGTAATTGGGGGTATAGAGGTAATCAATATCTGAAGCAAGTACACCGTAACTATAAAGAGGCCATGAATCCATTGGTGCAAGTGGCTTATAGAACATGGATCTTCCCTCATTTATTACTTTTTCAAGTGGCTCGCAACTGGCGCTCTTATACTCCCTGCAAATGGATTCGTAGCCAGTCAAAAAGGTTGCCACCTCTGTTACGTCCTGACTGTCCTCCATGTTCTTTCCTGTATAATAATAGCAGATCGGCCAACCACGCCAGTTCTCTCCCTTGAACTCATAGGTATAGTAAGAACAAGTAGTGTCCCCATTATGCACTGTGACTTTTTCATTGACCCATTGCACGCCTTCACGGATAACAGGCACATATGAATCAGATGGATCAAATGTTTTGTGTATCTCAGAACTGTATATGACCTCACCGTTCTCAATCACATAGCTCAAGTTAATAATGCCAGGATTGACAAATCCTGTACCATTACCAGGTTTGAAGTAAAGCGTAGAACATCTGCCCAACAAACCGTCATAGCCGATGCCCTCAATCAAACACAAATCGTAGGCATAACCAAAGATATAGCGCTTAACGGTTTCCCCTTTGATGGACGCTTTGTCATTAATCACATGGCTGAGATACGGTACATGTGAAAAGAAATCAGTATTCTTAAGATATGTCGCGAAATCGTTGAAATCATAGAGTACAAATTCCTGCCCACTCTCAATCAATTGGGTAATCGTCTCATCCCCATCTATCCCGACCGGGCAGTCTGTGTATGTCTTTCCGTCAGGGACAATGCCGTAAACAACTTTGTCTTCTTCGCGAAGATAGACTGGGATTGTGTCATTGACCATGTTAATGGCAGCACCGCTAAACTTGTGCATAGCCTTATAAGTTTTGCCCCCAATGACAACGTCACCTTTCAATTCAAGGGTAAAAGGACGGTAATTGTAGGTGCATACCCATTGTACACCCTCGCGAACGAACGGGATGTACTCCTGGGCTACTGACTGGATCAGCCCCAATAGGGCCAACACACAGATTAAAAATATCTTTTTCATAATTATAAAGTAAAATTGTTAATATTTTTGCTATCTACTAAAAAAGTGGATGTTTTTTCAAATAAACCCGGTTCACATAAATTATTGACCTCGATGATAATTACAAAACTAATGACTCTATAATTCGTTGTAATTAACTGAATGTCAATGATTTCAAATAACTCTTGTTTTTGTGGACATATTGTTGGGAGAGTTAGGTCTAAATAACTAAAAGTCCATCGCGACAAGGCTGTAAAGCACTGAAACAACAAGAAATGCTGTTTTATTGAAATACATGAGAGGCTTTTCCTCTCTGTATTTTGAAGATACTACCTCTTGAACGGAGCTTCCATACCGCCAAGCGGCGTCAAATGGAACATATAGACGTATGTGTTGAAATATGTTGTTTTGATATAGACACAATAGTCATCCTCGCGTAATGACGATACACTTATCGTGTCATAAGTGCCATTTACTGTCGTCGATAGAACAACCCTCGATGTGGTCATCGACATAATCACTACATGGTAATAATTTACCGCCCCTGTTCCGTTAATCACGATGACCTGACTGTTACTGTCATAACTTATGTCTGGTTCATCATAGGGTATGAACAGGTGGTGGTTGTCTGTGCCTTTATTATGCTCAATGTATATCTGGCCTTTTGAATCATCTGCTCCATACACATTGACAAACAGAAACGAAAACACACCTAATAATATAATACACCTTTTCATCAGATAATAGTTTAAAATTCCATTGCAAAATTAGCTAGAAGGAATTATATGGCAAAAAAAATCGATTCACATTTTGAAGGTGTAATTATTTGTCATTCAGAATGTTGCTAAAATATTTAGTTAATCCGTTATTTGAAACAAGAATATAAAACCATTTAGAGGTCACCATTCATATATTTTTCAATAAATTCCTCAAATTTGATGTCTAGGCCTAATTTCTCCTTTACCAATCGCCTCTTGTAATTGCTCACCGTCACTGCGCTCGTATAGTTCATGCACAGCTTGATGATTTGTGGCGAAATTCCCGCACAAGACAAATAAAAGAGCTTGAGGTCGTCGCTGGTCAAATCCGGATATCGCTGCTCGACAAAAGTAGCAATTCCCTTGTATTCACCATCAACCGACAGCTTCATTTTCTCCCAAAAAGAATCACTGAGCTTGATGTTCATGATTTCGTGCCGTTCATTCATGGACTTGAGAATGCTCGATAACGGCACAATACGTTTGACCTTTCGTTCGTCACTGGATTTCACCCTAATGTCCTGGAACAACTCATTCAATGCCGAAAGCCTGTACCTTACCAGTTGGGAAACCGAGGTATCGTTGTCATTGTTACGCTGTTTCAATGACTCGATCTGCGACAATAATTCATTTTTGGTAGAGGTAATCTCATCACGGTAGTTGCTCACCATGCGTTGTAGGCAATAAATGCCATAAAGCAACAACACAAGCAGTAAAAACGCACTGGACAAGACAATAGCCAGTATCTTATTTCTCTTCTGCAATGCTACATTATTCTTCGTCGTTACCGCTTGATCATGAGCTGCCTCAGCCTTAATCAGTTCTTTCTCCTTAGAGTTAGAAAGGATTTGATTTGCAATACCATAGGACTTACTATCAACATTGCTATCGTTGTCCTGATAGCCCTTTTCGGCTTGTTCTATTGCAGTTAACACATCATATCTACCCATCGAGTCAACCTGGTCAACCGGTGGAGGGGTTATTTGGAAGATATGTTTTGCTGAGTCGATGAGTCCCAATTTGACGTAGGCGAGGGCGGCATAGGTATAAAACTGTGTTTCTTTACTCTTGTCTTTGCCTTCATTTAATACGCGCATCGCCAAGTCCTTGGCTCGCTGATAATCCTTTTTATACCAGTAACAGAATCCCGCGAGTTTGGACATATAGGTATATTGCTTTTCGGGTTTACTAATCTGAGCCAGCCTAATGGCAGTGGTTAAATAATACTCAGTGGAATCAGGATAAGTCACACCACATACCGCGCCAAGATTGCCGTAGCATGAGATAAGATATGAAGTGTCCTGCAGCATTTTATAATAATAGATAGCCTCCTTGAATCGCACAATTGCTGCACTGTCTTGAGATAACTCGTGCTGATAGAGTGTGGCTATTCTCATTTTGCTGTAGGCCAAGTTATTGTAATCATTGGGGGCAGCGCTGATTTCAGCATTCTTGTAATAGTGTATCGCGCTATCAGGATATCCCAGTTCCTCCATGACTGCTCCCTTGAAAATATTGCATCGAGTGAGTTTTTCTTGCTCAGCAGGATGGGCACAATAATAAGCGAGGGCACGATTGATAGTGCTATCATTGGTGGCCACGATGTAACATTTATACTTGGCTTGGGTAAGCAGCAGGTCGCAGTAAGCACGGTCGCCATCGTTTATCAGGCTATCAAGGCTGACTGCCTCGATAATTGCCAATGCGCTATCCGGATTATCCCGCATCAAACTGTCGGCTGTCTCAAGACGGCTGTCATAATGATATGTGTCGTTACAGCCTGCAACTATCAATACAAGCATTAACGCTACCATCACTATAATTGCCATGATTACCCTCATCAATATCTTCGATTAGTTTGTTTATTCTTTAAACGGAAATAACGACCTTTTA
Source organism: uncultured Bacteroidales bacterium (assembly GCA_902792895.1). Lineage (GTDB taxonomy): Bacteria > Bacteroidota > Bacteroidia > Bacteroidales > Muribaculaceae > Sodaliphilus. Next base: position 90,290 of record CADBBK010000004.1, read on the forward strand.
TTACACTCATTTTTTATCTTTCTTAACAATCATTCAATCCCTTTGTTACACCTTTGGTATGAATTAAAAAAGGAATAGAACAAATGCAATATTGACAACGGATTGATAGTTATTATAATTGGCACAATAAATGCAATAGGAGGTATTTGAGATATGAAAACGAAGTTGATCATTATGATACTATCCACGTTACTCGCGCTCGAAAGCACAGCGCGCAACACCGGTGAGCGCATCGTTGTTGTCAGTGACAATCACTTGCTCAGTCCTGAGTTGATTACCGCTGGCAGCGCCATCGAGCGTGCCCAAGCCTCTGACCTTAAGATGATGGTCCAGAGTGATGACATCATGTCGGCCCTCACCGACAGCATCATCAACATCAAGCCCACACTTGTGCTGTTCACGGGTGACCTCACCCACAACGGTGAACGCTTGAGCCATGAGCGCATGGCCGAGCATTTGGGACGCATGGCAGAACAGGGCATCCGGGCGCTAGTCATACCCGGCAACCACGACTGCAACAACCCTGGAGCCAAGCGATTTGACGGTGACAAGACACTTCCCACAGCCACCGTTACTCGCGAGGAGTTTGCCCAGATTTACTGCGACTACGGCTACGGCAAGGACAGCCGTCGCGACCCCGCGTCACTGAGCTACTGCTGCGAGCCCAGCAAGGGACTGGTCATCATTGCTATCGATAGCAATATGGACGAACTCAACACGCTCACCTCACGTGGCGACAGCACCAACAACTACTACAGTAGCGGTCGCATCAAGCCCGAAACGCTGCAGTGGGTCATCGACCAGGCGAGCAGTGCCCGTCAGCAGGGCAAACTGGTCATCGCCATGATGCACCATCACCTGATTCCGCACTTCGACAAGGAGGACCGCCTGCTGACCAACTACATTATCAGCCAGCACAAGGATGTGGCCCGCCAACTCATGGAGGCTGGAGTCCACACCATCTTCACGGGGCACCTGCACGTGACCGATGCTGCTACACTATACAATGACGAAGGCACCGACAGCATCGTCGAGGTGGCAACCGGCTCGGCCATCTGCTATCCGTTCGCACTGCGCATCGCGACACTGGACCGCCAGCACCGTTCGCTCGACATTGCCACCCGCTGGCTCACCTCCACCAACTCATGTCCGTCGTTGCGCGAAATGGGACGACAGCGCATCATCAAGTCCACCCCTGGCGTGACAGCGCTGCTGTCGGGCAAAGCATGGAACAAACTGGGCGGACACATGGGCCAACTCAAGGCTATGCTCGAGGCCGGCGGTGGCAAGGTGAATCTACCCGAGACTCCGCAGCAGGCGACACAACTCGCCCTGCGCCATCTGAAGGAAGTGCTCTCGCGCACCCTGCTTGCCGTAGTCGAGGGTAACGAGCAGGAGAAGGATGTCGATGACATCATCGAGCAGGGCAAGCAGGGCATTCATGCGATGATTGAGGAAATTGCCCCTGACCAGGCCGATAACCTGTGGGAGTTCTTCCAGAGCAGCGCCTATCCCCAACTGGATCCTCTGGTGCGCAGCATCCTCGAGGACCGCAACGCCGTGGGCTCTCCCACCGAGTCACACACCGACGACCTGCGACTCACCGTCAGATTATAAACGACAACAGCTAACGCCCAAAGCACTTTTTTTCTTCAATACGCTCACATTTAATAAAAAAGGGCTATTTTTGTGGTCACTGAATCATCCACTCCCAAAAAGTGACCACAATGATGAAAAGGCTTATTTCCACATTACTATGTAATTGAAGAAAATGGACAACAACACTGTAAAAATAGCCATCATCAGCGATCTGCATGTGATGGCACCCGAGCTCCTGGTCAACGAGGGTCCCGCATTTGAGCGGTACCTGAACCAGGACCGCAAGATGCTGCGCGAGAGCCTCGAAATCCTGGACACCCTTGTGGCCGACATCCTGGAGCAGAAGCCGCAACTGGTGCTTGTCACCGGCGACCTGACCAAGGACGGTGAAAAGATGAGCCACCAACTGGTGGCAGGGCGACTGCAGCGACTCGTGGATGCAGGCATCCAGGTGCTCGTTGTCCCCGGCAACCATGACATCAACAATCCCGATGCCAGGGTTTATGTCGGTGACAACACCGTTCCCGCCGACACCATCACACGACCTGAGTTTGCCAAAATCTACCGCCACATGGGTTACGACGAAAACTCACGGCGCGATCCTGATACCCTGAGTTACTGCCGCGACATCACCGACGACCTCACCATTCTTGCCATTGACGCATGCATGGACCGTCTCAACACCTTTGTCTCGCGTGGAGACGCACGGGACCACTGCAAGACCAGCGGCAACCTGGAGGCATCAAGCCAGCAATGGTTAGTAGATCAGGCCACCGCAGCCACCGCAGCCGGGCGTAAGGTCATTGCCATGATGCACCACCACCTGGTGCCTCACTTCCACATGGAGGACACGCTGGCTGCACCTTATATGGTCGATGGTGCAGGCCAACTGTGCCAGCGGCTGGTGCAGGCGGGAGTCCATGTCATCTTCACGGGACACCTTCACATCAGCGACATCAGCCAGACGAACCTCCGCGAGGGGACCATGGTCGAGGTAGCTACCGCAGCAGCCGTTGGTTATCCTTGCCAGTGGCGCATTGCAACCTGCAACACGGCGGCCGGAAAAATGCAGCTGCGCAGCATGACGCTGAACAGTCTGCCCTCGGACCCGGACTTTGCCGAGCGTGCGCGTGAGGTGTTCAAGAGTTGCATCCCTACGATGACACACGGCGTGCTCACCCGTTACTGGCCCGAAATCACCCATGCCATCGACAACTACCGCAACAAGCACGACTTCGTGATGCGGTTTGTGGATATCCCAGACTCACCCGAGGCTATCGCTGAACTGCTGCTCAAGCACCTGCAGGAACCCGTCACCCAGGCTTATATCACCTTTGCCGAGGGCAATGAGGGCGGCAGCGACAATCAGCAACTCATCAATCAACTCATCAAGGGGGTGGATAAAGTGGTGGACCAAACCGTCAGGGGAATCCTACGGCCATTGACCAAAGCCGCTCTGCATCTGCGCATCTACGGCACCTTCAAACTGGTGCTGCGCAGCATCCTGGAGGACCTCAACGACATCGGTACCAGTCACGAGACGGTCATCAACGACCACACGGCCATCATCCCGCTGTGACGCCAAAAAACAAAAAAGTCGCCGTAAAAAATGTAACTTTATCACTAAAAGTCGCCGTAAAAAATGTAACTTTGCACTTGAAAGTAGCCGTAAAAAATGCAAAAACATATCGCATCCATTTGATTATCAATGATGTACAAAAGAAAAATAGAAGAGATTCTCATTCGTTGGAAAAACAATCCACATCGAAAGCCCATCGTCATTAAGGGCTGCAGACAATGTGGTAAAACAAGTTCTGTACTGGATTTTGCCAAGAAGCACTATGAGAATATCGTTTATTTGGACTTTCATGAACATCGAGAATACAAATTATTCTTTAAGGGTGCGCTCGATGTGGACACGCTCACGTTAAACATGAGCAGTGCCATCCCAAACGCAAAATTTGTCCCGAATAAGACTTGTATTATCTTTGACGAGATTCAAGACTGTCCTAGTGCCCGCGCATCGCTGAAATACTTTAAGTTGGATGGCCGTTACGATGTTATGTGTACAGGTTCATTACTTGGCGTTAATGGATACAGGACAAAAGAAGAGAAACTTGAAGAAGAATTAGCATCGATTCCTGTTGGGTTTGAACATATCGTGAATATGTACCCCATGGATTTTGAGGAATGGTTGTGGGCAAATGGCTTAGAACAACAACATTTTGATTATCTGAAACAGTGCTTTGAACAAGAAGAACCAGTAAATGAAGCCATTCATCAACGAATGAGAGAGCTGTTATTCCGCTATATCGTCGTGGGAGGAATGCCCGAAGCAGTAGCAACTTTCTTTGAAACCAACAACATGAATGACGTGCTGGTCATTCAACGAGGAATTATTGAAAACTATAAGGCTGACATGTTGAAATATGCACTCCCAACAGATAAATCTCGTATACGCGAGTGCTTTGAATCCATTCCAGCACAATTGGCAAAGGAAAATAAGAAGTTTCAATATTCTATTATTAAAAAAGGAGCACGTGCTAACCAGTACCAAGGTTCACTCCAGTGGATAGAAGACGCTGGCATTATAAGACGCTGTTATAATACATTTATTACCGAGTTACCACTTGCTGGGCAAGCCAATAGAAATGTGTTCAAAGTATATATGGCTGACATTGGACTCCTTATCAGTATGTTGGAAGACGGGACAGTTTGGAACATCATGCAAGGGAACTTATATACTTATAAAGGAGCAATCTTTGAGAACCTCATAGCTGACATTCTGGGGAAAATGGGCAGAGATCTCTATTATTATCAAAAAGGTGAAAGTCTTGAATTGGACTTTCTGATCAATTATAATGGCGAATGCTGCCCCATTGAATGTAAAGCCGTCGGGGGTAATGCCAAATCGTTGAAAACGGTCTTAAAGCATCCCGAGCATTACCATGTATGTCATGCATTAAAGTTCGGTGATTACAATATTGGCCGTAAAGGCCCTATACTTACCCTTCCTGCCTATCTTGCCTTTATGCTCAGACAAAAAGTTGTTTGAGGATATCGGGGGAGCGCAGGGTACCGATGGAGGCATTGTGCAGACGGTAGTAGCCGATGATGACATCCAGCATTCGGTTGCGCTCCTCACGGTTGAAACGGAAAAAGCCCATGTTACTGAAGGTCATGCGTGACAGCAGATAGATGACCTGCGCCTCCTGGGGCTGCAGCAGGTTGTGTCCACGCACCGCCGAAGGGACAAACACGCCGTCGGTCATGTCAAACCAAGAGTCCTTGCTGTAACCCTCCAAATTGGGCTGAATGCCCAGGTGAGCACCCAAATGAAACAGGAAACAAATGTGGAAATTGGCCACTTGACCGGGCATCTGCTCCAGCAACTGCACCGACTGCTCGATGTAGCGGAACAGCGGGTCATTGCCCTCGGGCTCCTGGATGACATGAGTCAGCAGCTCACTGATGAACAGGGCAATGGCATTTTTCATGGGGTCGCTGTAGAGCGTTGACAGCGCATAGTTGCGACGCACCTCGCGCAGCATCGCCAAATCACGGCCGGGACGCACTGCTGCCTCCAGGTCAATCAGCGACAGGGGCATGAGCAGGGCGTTGCGCATCCGGGCAGCCTGTGTGCGACCTAGAGGCACGGCAAACGACATCAGCCCGCGCCCATCGGTGTAGATGTGCACGATATTGTGCTTGTCGCTGTAGCGGATAGTGTTGAGTACAATGCCCTTTAACTTCTCATACATGGCGCTAATTTACTCATTATTCGGCAATCAGAAATCATAAAAAGCCAAAAAACGCAACTTTTTCGGCTTTTCGGCGGGTTAAATTTTGTCAATTCAAAAAATAGTGCTAATTTTGCGGTCGCTTTTGCGGGAAACTACCGCTTTTCGGCCCATTCGTCTATCGGCTAGGACGCAAGATTTTCATTCTTGAAAGAGCAGTTCGATTCTGCTATGGGCTACTATTAACAACTAAATATCAACGTTTTATATTAAATTATGGCAAACCATAAATCAGCTATTAAGAGAATCCGTCAGAGCGAGACCCGCCGTCTTCGCAACCGTTATTACAGCAAGACCATGCGCAACGCCGTGCGCAACATCCGCAAGATGACCGACGCCAAGGAAGCCGCCGAGGCTATGCCCAAGGTGACCGCCATGCTCGACAAGCTTGCTGGCAAGAACGTGATCAGCAAGAACAAGGCCGCAAACCTCAAGTCGAAGCTCGCTCAGCACATCAACAAGCTGAACCAGGCCTAAGCAATTAGGCGCGTGGGGCCTTCACGGCACCACGGTTCAGCTAAGGTTCGGCCCATTCGTCTATCGGCTAGGACGCAAGATTTTCATTCTTGAAAGAGCAGTTCGATTCTGCTATGGGCTACCGCAGCAAAGCGTTAACGTCCGCGTTTACGCTTTGCCTTGTGTTGTTATACACACCCCCACAGGCATGAATCTGATTTACACCCAAGAAAACGCAAAAAAAGAGATGGGCGCACTGAGCGTCCATCTCTTTTTTTGTGGTTGCCTTGCCCGGACTCGAACCAGGAAATGCGGCACCAAAAACCGTTGTGTTACCATTACACTACAAGGCAATCCTTATGTCAATCTGGCGGTGTGCCGCCAAAATTGCGGTGCAAAATTACTGCTTTTTTTTGAATTGCAATCGTTTTAACGCGATTTTTTTGCTATAAGCAAGATAATCACTTCACAATGAGCAGGTAGTAGTTCTTCTTTCCCTTCTGTGCGAGGATGTACTTGCCGTTAAGCAGCAGGTCGGCGCTGGCGGGCATGTTGGGGTCGGCGAGCTTCTCCTTGTTGATGCTCACACCGCCGCCCTGAGTCAGTTTGCGCATTTCACCCTTGCTGGGGAAGACGGCAGCCGTTTCGGTTAACAGCGAGATCATCGGAGTTCCCTCGTCGATGGCACTGCGGGGCACCTCAAAGCGGGGCACGCCCTCAAACACGCTCAGCAGCGTTTCCTCGTCAATCTTGTGGAGAATGTCCTTGGCCTTGTTGGAGAACAGAATCTGTGAAGCCTCGACGGCGTTCTCATAGTCCTCGGCGCTGTGTACCATGGTGGTAATCTCCTTGGCAAGGCGTTTCTGCAGCGGACGCAAGCCGGGATCCTTCTCCTGCTCAGCAATCAGCTCTTCAATTTCGTCCTGGGGCAGGGCGGTGAAGATTTTGATGTATTTCTTGGCGTCCTCGTCGCTCACGTTGATCCAGAACTGGTAGAACTTGTAGGGCGAGGTGCGCTTCGGGTCGAGCCACACGTTGCCACCCTCGGTCTTGCCGAACTTGGTGCCGTCGCTCTTGGTAATCAGCGGGCAAGTGATAGCATAAGCCTCGCCACCGTTGATGCGGCGGATGAGCTCGGTACCGGTGGTGATGTTGCCCCACTGGTCACTGCCGCCCATCTGCAGCTTGCAGCCCTCGTGCTCATAAAGGTACAGGAAGTCATAACCCTGCAGCAACTGGTAGGAGAACTCGGTGAACGACATGCCGTGGTCGGCATTGGCGGCCAGACGCTTTTTCACGCTGTCCTTGGCCATCATGTAGTTGACGGTGATGTGCTTGCCGATGTCGCGGATGAAGCTCAGGAAGGTGAAATTCTTCATCCAGTCATAGTTGTTCACCACGATGGCATGGTTGGGGGCATCGCTGTCAAAGTCCAGGAACTTGGCCAGTTGCTGGCGGATGCATTCCTGGTTGTGGCGCAGCGTCTCCTCGTCGATGAGCTTGCGCTCCTGCGACTTCATCGAGGGGTCGCCGATCATGCCCGTCGCACCACCGATCAGGGCGATGGGGCGGTGTCCTGCACGCTGCAGGTGCTTGAGCATCATCACGCCCACCAGGTGGCCGATGTGAAGCGAGTCGGCCGTCGGGTCGATACCCACATAGCCGCTGGTCATTTCCTTGTTGAGTTGCTCCTCGGCACCAGGCATGATGTCATTGATCATTCCGCGCCATTTCAATTCTTCTACAAAATTCATCTTCTTTATTGTTATTGATTGGTTTCTTGTCTATTTGAGCCACAAAGGTACAATTATTTTTTCAAACTACAGATATCTCGGATTGTTTGAAAAAATATTACCTTTGTAGTTCAATTAGTAATGACGCGATAAAGATGGCAAAGGACCCGCTGAATACACCGATGATGAAGCAGTTTGTCGAGATGAAAGCCAAGCATCCCGACGCCGTGCTGCTGTTCCGTGTGGGAGACTTCTATGAAACCTATCTGGAGGACGCGGTGACGGCCAGTGAAATCCTGGGCATCACCCTCACGCGACGCAGCAACGGTGCTGCGGCAGCCACCGAGATGGCGGGCTTTCCCCATCATGCGCTCGACACCTACCTGCCCAAACTGGTGCGCGCCGGCAAGCGCGTCGCCATCTGTGACCAGCTGGAGGACCCCAAACTCACCAAGAAACTCGTCAAGCGCGGCATCACCGAACTGGTAACGCCGGGTGTGGTCGTGGGCGGCACGATGCTCGACCGCAAGGAGAACAACTTCCTGGCTGCGGTACACTTCGGCAAGAAAATGCTGGGCGTGGCCTTCCTCGACATCAGCACGGGTGAGTTCCTCACAGCCGAGGGCACCGAGGAGTACGTGGACAAACTGCTGGTAAACTTCTCGCCTAAGGAGGTGCTCATCGAGCGCAGCAACCGCCAACGGTTTGCCGCTACATTCTCGTCGCGTTACCTGACGTTTGAACTCGAGGACTGGGTATTTACCTATGAGTCGGCCAACGACCGGCTGCTCAAGCACTTCGAGACGCGAAGTCTCAAGGGCTTCGGCATCACGGCTATGGACAATGCCATCATCGCCAGCGGCGCCATCCTGCACTATCTGGACATCACCCAGCACACCCAGTTGGGCCATATCACCCACCTGGCCCGCATCGAAGCCGAGCGCTACGTGCGCCTGGACAAATTCACCATCCGCAACCTGGAACTGGTAGCGCCCATGAGCGACGACGGCAAGTCGCTGCTCGACGTCATCGACCGCACCATCTCGCCGATGGGTGGCCGCATGATGCGCCGATGGGTGCTGTTCCCGCTGCAGGACGTGAAGGCCATCAACCGCCGCCTGGACGTGGTGGAACACTTCATGCGTGACCCCGATGGGCGCGAACTCATCAGGGAACGCCTGGAACTCATCGGTGACTTGGAGCGTCTGACATCCAAGGCCGCCGTGGGACGCATCACGCCGCGCGAACTCGTCCAGCTCAAGAGTGCCCTGCAGGCCATCGAGCCGATGAAGCAGTACTGCTCCCAGTCATCGTGCGACGTGTTACGGGCCATGGGCGAGCAGTTGAACCCATGCGCCATCATCCGCGATCGCATTGAGCGCGAAATCAACCCCGATGCGCCCAACCAGACCAACCGAGGCAACATCATCTGCCGCGGTGTGGATGCCCAGCTCGACGAACTGCGAGACATCTCGAGCAGCGGCAAGGACTATCTCGTGGGCATGCAGCGCTCGTTGAGCGACCAGACGGGCATCCCGAGCTTGAAGATTGCCTACAACAACGTGTTCGGCTACTACATCGAGGTGCGCAACACCCACAAGGACAAAGTGCCCGAGGAGTGGATACGCAAGCAGACGCTGGTCAATGCCGAGCGCTATGTAACGCAGGAACTCAAGGAATATGAGGAGAAAATCCTGGGTGCCGAGGAAAAGATTCTCATCATCGAGAGCCGCCTGTTCAACGAACTGGTGACTGCCGTGACCGAGTATATCCCTGCCATCCAGAACGATAGCGCCATCATCGCCCAGCTCGACTGCCTCAACGCACTGACGCGCGTGGCGATGGAGAACCGCTACAACCGCCCTGTGCTCGACGACAGCCTGGACATCGACATCGCCATGGGCCGGCACCCCGTCATCGAGTGCCAACTGCCGCCGGGCGAGACCTATGTGCCCAACAGCATCCGCCTAAGCAACGATGACCAGCAGATTATGATTATCACTGGTCCCAACATGGCCGGTAAATCGGCATTGCTGCGCCAGACCGCCCTCATCACCCTAATGGCACAAATGGGCAGTTTCGTGCCTGCCGAACAGGCCCGTATCGGCATCGTGGACAAGATTTTCACCCGCGTGGGTGCCAGCGACAACATCTCGTTGGGCGAGTCCACCTTCATGGTCGAGATGACCGAGGCTGCCGCCATCCTCAACAACATGAGCCAACGCAGTCTCATCCTGTTCGACGAGTTGGGGCGCGGCACGAGCACCTACGACGGCATCAGCATCGCCTGGAGCATCGTCGAGCATATCCACGAGCACGCCGCGCGCCCCAAGACACTGTTTGCCACCCACTACCACGAGTTGAACGAGATGGAGAAATCGTTCAAGCGCATCGTGAACTACAACGTGAGCGTTAAGGAAATCAATGGCAAGGTGGTGTTTGTGCGCCAGTTGGTCAAGGGTGGCAGTGAGCACAGCTTCGGTATCCATGTCGCCAAACTTGCCGGTATGCCCCCCACTATCGTCGAGCGGGCCAACCAAGTCCTCAAGCAACTCGAGGCCAACAACCGCAACGACAGTGCCATCACCAAGGACCTGGGCGATGTGGCCAGCAGCCGCTCGGGCTACCAATTGTCCATCTTCCAGCTCGACGACCCCGTGCTGAGCCAGATACGCGACGAGATTCTCACCATCGACATCAACAACCTCACGCCCATGGAGGCCCTGAACAAACTCTACGACATCAAGGGCATCCTCACAGGCAAGAAAGAGAGATAAATAAAGTTGTAAGTCTTAAGTTGTAAGTTTTTAGTACAATTACTGTCGCCTGACCGTCAATGGACACAATGGTATTATTACTTACAACTTAAAACTAAAAACTTAAAACTTAATATGAAACGAGCTGATTTTGAAATCATGGCCCCTGTGGGCTCCTGGGAATCACTATATGCCGCCCATCAGGGTGGCGCCGATGCCATCTACTTCGGCATCGAGGGACTGAACATGCGCTCGCGCTCCAGTGTCAACTTCACACTCGAGGACCTGCACACCATCGCCCAGTGGTGCCACGAGCACGGCATGAAGAGTTACCTCACGGTCAACACCATCGTCTATGACGAGGACATGGACTACATGCGCCAGATCGTCACTGCCGCCCGCGATGCACGGGTGAGCGCCATCATCGCCAGCGACATGGCAACCATCCTGTTTGCCCGCTCCATCGGCGTGGAGGTACACATCTCCACCCAGGTCAACGTGAGCAACAGTGAGGCGGTGCGCTACTACAGCCAGTGGGCCGATGTCATGGTCCTCGCCCGCGAGTTGAACTTGGAACAAGTGACCAAAATCACCGATTTCATCGGAAAAAATGACGTTCGTGGGCCACATGGTGAACGCGTCAGACTGGAGATGTTCTGTCACGGTGCGTTGTGCATGGCCGTGTCGGGCAAGTGCTACATGAGCCTGCATCAGGAGAACACCAGTGCCAACCGCGGCGCCTGTCGCCAGATATGCCGTCGCGGCTATCTGGTCACCGACCTGGTTAATGGCGACGAACTGACCATCGAGAACAAGTACATCATGTCGCCCAAGGACTTGAAGACCATCCACTTCCTCAACAAGATGGTGGATGCCGGCGTGACGGTGTTCAAAATCGAGGGCCGCGCTCGTGGGCCAGAATATGTGCGTACGGTGGCGGGCTGCTATGACGAGGCCTTGAAGGCCATCTGCGACGGTACCTATACCGAGGATCGCATCGACGGCTGGAACGAGCGGTTGGCCAAGGTCTTCAACCGCGGTTTTTGGGACGGTTACTACATGGGACAGCGGTTGGGCGAGTGGTCGGCCAAATACGGCTCCAGCGCTACGAGAGTCAAGATGTACGTTGCCAAGGGTATCCGCTACTACAGCAAACTCGGTGTCGCCGAGTTCCTGATGGAGGCCGGCGAACTGCACGTGGGCGACGAGGCATGGATTATCGGCCCCACGACGGGTGCCATTCCCTTGACCATCGAGGAAATCCGTGTGGACCTCAAGCCTGTCGAGAAGACCGTCAAGGGTGAGCACTTCTCCATCGCAGTGCCCGAGAAAATCCGCCCCAGCGACAAACTCTATCTGTGGCAGCCCGTCACACCCAAGCAGTGACGAACCGCAGCAGCCATTGGGTATAATCAGAAAGGATTAACAACCTTTACGATATCAACTTTATAACCACTAATTCATTGCATATGAAAAAGATTACTTTTATTATGCTGTTTGCCGCTATAGCGGTAATCAGCGCTTGGGGACAGGGGCTGACGGCATCTTTTGCTGCCGATGAGGCTTCGGTGCCCTATTATCTGATGGGTTGGGACTCTCCCGACGAGTTTGACACCTGGACCTATGAGTCGACCAGCAGCAGCACTTGGAAATTAGGAAACCGGACGCCGTCGTTCGGAACCATCGACCTGACAAACGTTGCCTCGTTGATACTTGACTACGCTTCAGGCCAGAACGAGGTTGCCACCTCACCTGCTATCGAAATCAGGCCCAACAGCACGCTCGAATTCTACTGCTATGCCAGTGGCATTTACCTGGTCTATGGCGCATGGAAACTGTATGCCATCGTTGATGACACACCCACTCTGCTCATCGACCAGTTCCAGTGGGCTCAGGCAGCAGGCTACGACGGTCCCAGTTGGGAGCGGTTCACTGTAAACCTTGCGGAGTATGCCGGCAAGGAAGTGAAGTTCTCGTTTGTCTATCAAGGCGACTATGGCGAGGACGAGGCCATCGACGGCTTCAGGATTCTGCAAGCCAACGATGGTGATGAGGCCATCATCAATATCAATGAGGGCGAGAGCGTGCACTTCAGGGATACGTCCACGGGCAATGTTACCTCATGGAACTGGACCTTTGAGGGCGGCGAGCCCGCTACCAGCATGGAGCAGAACCCCGTGGTGACCTACAACCATGCCGGTTCCTATGCCGTGACGCTCACTGTTGGCGACGGCACAACGACCGACACCAAGTCACGCACTGCCTATGTCATCGTCCATGCCGAGGCTCCTGTGGCACATGTCGGTCTGCCTGACGGTGCCTACCTCTCGCCGTGGGTAATGATGTTCGTGCCCACCGAGGTGCCCTTGACCTTCAAGGATGCTTCTACCGGCAATCCTACATCGTGGATGTGGACCTTTGAGGGTACCGACATCACGACCAGCGACCTTCAGAATCCCACAGTGACCTATCTCCAGGAGGGCACCTACGGCCTTAAACTCGAGGTAGCCAACGAAGTGGGCTCCAGTGTTGACGAGTATGTTAACACGGCCATCCAAGCTGGCGGAGAACAGGAAATCTGGAACATCGCTCCCGAGGAGAACAGCGACCTGACGATGATGGAAATGGGCTGGTATGGCAACTATGCCGGCACCAACTGGCTGGGTATCGGCGAATTTGCCGAGCACTTTGATGCACCCGTCACCGACGCACAAATCTCACAAGTGAATGTATACTTCGGCAAAACTACCGCCACATCGACCGATGCAGACATCGAGATGAAGATTATGACTGCCGGTGACGATGGCATGCCCGACCAAGTGCTGGCCACTACCAGCGTGAAGGCCGGCGACCTGGCCTTTGACCCGACCACGGTCAATGCCACCGAATTTGTGTTTGACGAGCCTGTGGACATCCCTGCCGGTACCGAGTTCTTTGCTGTTGTGGGTCCCTTCCCCAACAACGGGGGAGATGACATCGCCATCTTGCTGTGTCGTCGCGACCTGGGCGAGAAATGCACCGGTTATCACTTCGTCTATGACGAGGAGAATTACGAGTACCTCGAGACCGGTACCTGGTACAAGAACACCGACGACCCGCTGTCGCTCGCCGTGGCTCCCGTACTCAGCTTCGTCACGTCTTCAGACAACACCAGCATCAGTCAGCCCGAGGCCGACAAGCAGGTACTCAGTCACACCTACTACAATCTTGCTGGTATGTCTAGCAGCAAGCCCTTTGACGGCATGAATATCGTGGTTACACACTATAGTGACGGTACCTTCACTGCCACCAAGGTAATGAAGTAACCGCAGTACATCACGATAGTTACCACTCAACAAGAGGTCGCGCCAAGATTGGCGCGACCTCTTGTTAAAAAGCAATGGTGGACACCTTCTCACTAGAGGATTGTCCACCATTGTTTTGTTGTCGTATAGACGGTTATTTCTTCTTGGCAACCGGCCTCTTGCGGGGTTTGGGCGCTGGCTTGAGGCGCAATACCTGGGCACTGCGGGCAGGCAGGTACAGTTTGAGCCATCCCAAGTGGTGGGGAGCATACAGGCCGTCATGCTCGGTCAGGTGCTTGACGCCCTCGTCGATGTTGCCATAACCGCCGTAGCGCTCGTTATCGCTGTCGAACACGTTCACATACTCGCCCTCGGGAGCCAAGATGGGATAGTCCACATGGGAGCGGTTGGGGCTGAAGTTGAACACAAACGCAAGGTCACCGCGCATATAAGCGAGCACCTGGTCGTCGTCCTTGTCCCACAACTTGCGCACCGGCAGCGACTCAAAGCCTTTGACACCGCCGATGAGGTGAATCATGTCATTGTCCCAGTTATTGAGGAACTGGTACTTGAGGTCCTTGCGGTCCACGAGGTCCCACTGGCGGCGGGCATACTTGTAACTCCAACCGTTGCCCTCGCGCGGGAAGTCAATCCACTCGGGATGTCCCCACTCGTTGCCCATGAAGTTGAGGTAGGCGCCGTTGATGAGCGAGGCAGTCACGAGGCGTATCATCTTGTGCAACGCCATTCCACGGTCCACAGTGCCGTCGTGGTCATCTGTCATCATGTGCCAGTACATCTCCTTGTCGATGAGACGGAAGATGATGGTCTTGTCGCCCACCAGGGCCTGGTCATGACTCTCGGCATAAGAGACGGTCTTCTCGTCGGCACGGCGGTTGGTCAACTCCCACATGATGCTGGTGGGATGCCAGTCCTCATCCTTGCGCTCCTTGATGGTCTTGATCCAATAGTCGGGGATGCCCATCGCCATGCGATAGTCAAAGCCGATGCCGCCGTCCTTGAAGGTGCGGGCCAGGCCAGGCATACCGCTCATCTCCTCGGCGATGGTGATGGCATGGGGGTTGATGTCATGGATGAGCACGTTGGCCAACGTGAGGTAGGTGATGGCGTTGGTGTCCTGACTGCCGTTGTAGTAGTCGTCATAGCTGCCGAAGGCCTGTCCCAAGCCGTGGCTGTAGTACAGCATCGAGGTCACGCCGTCGAAACGGAAACCGTCGAACTTGTACTCCTCGAGCCAGAACTTGCAGTTGGACAGCAGGAAGTTCATCACGGCGTTCTTGCCGTAGTCAAAGCACAGCGAATCCCATGCGGGATGCTCGCGCTTGTCGTCGCCATAGAAGTAGAGGTCGCCCGTGCCGTCGAAGCAGCCGAGGCCCTCAACCTCGTTTTTCACTGCATGGGAGTGGACGATGTCCATGATGACGGCGATGCCGCGGCTATGGGCGTCGTCGATGAGGTGCTTCAATTCCTCGGGGGTGCCGAAGCGCGACGAGGCGGCATAGAAACTCGACACATGGTAACCGAAGGAGCCGTAATAGGGATGTTCCTGGATGGCCATGATCTGGATGGCATTGTAGCCATCGGCAGCAATGCGCGGCAGCACATTCACACGGAACTCCTCATAGGTTCCCACGCCCTCGCGGTTTTGTGCCATACCGATGTGGCACTCATAGATGAGCAACGGGCTGGTGTTGGGCACGAAGTGCTTGGTCTTGAACTTGTAAGGCTCTTCGGGGTCCCACACTTGGGCCGAGAAGATGTAGGTCTTCTCGTCCTGTACCACACGCGTGGCATAGGCCGGAATGCGTTCGCCTTCCCCACCCTGCCAGTGGATGCGCAGCTTGTACAGGTCGCCGTGGTGCATGGCACGTGCGGGCAGGACAATCTCCCAGTTGCCGCCATCGAGCCGCTTGAGGCGGTAAGGAGCGCACTCACGCCAGTCATTGAACTGACCGATGATATAAATCTCGGTAGCATTGGGTGCCCATTCACGGAACACCCAACCGCCGTCGGCGGTGCGATGCAGGCCATAGTAATTGTAGGCGTTAGCAAACTCCACGAGGTTACCCGTGCCGCCGGTGAGCTCGGCTATCTTGTTCACGGCATCCTGATGACGGCCGTTGATAGCGTCACTGTAGGGTTCCAACCAAGGGTCGTCATTGATGATGGCAAGATTCTTTTTCTTCTTCATATCGTGCTGTCATTAGATGGGTGATGAGCACAAAGGTACTATTTTACCGCTAAACCCGACTACAATCCTGACCTATTTTTGGAATAAACACTTGAAAACGATTGCAAATCGATGGATATTTGCAAGAAAAAACACCGAAAAAATGATGGGATATTGAAAAAAACATTAAATTTGCACTCTTTGAAGGCAAATACTAACAACTAAAATATCTTTATCACTATGAGACTTGAAGGAAGACGCGAAAGCGAAAATGTTGAAGATCGCCGCGGTATGGGCACCGGTACCAAGATTGGACTTGGTGGCATCGGCGGACTGATTATCGCCGGATTGATCACCCTGCTGATGGGTGGAGACATCGGTGACGTGTTACAGCAAGCTGGTGGCTTAGGAGGTATGCAATCTGGCGGCCAGACCGAATTCACCCAGGAAGAGCAGGAACTCGCCACCTTCTCCAAACAGGTTATTGCAAGTACCGAGGACATCTGGTCACAGATTTTCCAGCAGTATGGAATCGGCCAGTACCCTCCCCCCACATTGGTACTCTACACTGGCACCACCCAGACCGCTTGCGGCCAGGGCAACGCAGCAGTCGGCCCCTTCTACTGCTCGGGCGACCAGAAGGTATATCTTGACCTGTCGTTCTTCCAGACCATGGACCGTCAGTTGGGCGTGAAGGGAGACAACTCCAGTTTGGCTAAGGCCTATGTCATCGCCCATGAGGTGGGACACCACATCGAGTACCTGATGGGAACCCTCGACCAGGCCCACCGCAAGATGCAGGCCACCAACCAGACCAACGCCAACAAGTACAGCGTGCGCCTCGAGCTCATGGCCGACTTCTATGCCGGTGTGTGGGCACACTACGAGAGCAGGCTCTTCGGTTCCATCAGTGACCAAGACCTGCAGGAGGCCATCGACTGCGCACAGAAGATCGGTGATGACTACCTGCAGAAGCGTTCACAGGGTTATGCACAGCCCGAGAGTTTCACCCACGGCACCAGCGCCCAGCGCATGAAGTGGTTCAAACTCGGTTACCAAACCGGCGATGTGCGCCGCGCCACCACCTTCCAGGAGAGCGACGCCACCCTGTAAACCACTCATTTCACCCAATTAACGACGATGCCCACTCTGTCTTGGAGTGGGCATTGCTGTTATATTAGTCCGTATAACTTTCTTATCACTCCCTATAGATTCCCGTGAAGGTGCGGCCGCTGTTGATACCCAGGCGGCGGGCTGAGAAGAAACGCTCGTGGTCGCAGCGGGAGCAGTGTTGCGAGGTGATGATGTTATCGGCTTTGATGCCGGCTGCAACGAGGGCAGCACGGTTGGCAGCGCGCAGGTCGATGTGAGCCTTGCCGGTGGCGGCATTGCGCTCGACGATGGCATCGA
Organism: uncultured Bacteroidales bacterium; assembly: GCA_902792895.1. Classification (GTDB taxonomy): domain Bacteria; phylum Bacteroidota; class Bacteroidia; order Bacteroidales; family Muribaculaceae; genus Sodaliphilus. The sequence goes on from CADBBK010000004.1 coordinate 107,519, forward strand.
GGGCAAAGCCGGCCTTCCTGAACGCGTCGACCACCTCGTCACCCACCTCGAAACAGGCTTGGCAGATGCTAGGACCCATCGCCACCTGGATGCGGTCGGCACGGGCCCCTTGACGGCACATCCCGTCGACCACTTTGGCGGCAATGCGGCCTGCAGTACCCCTCCAGCCGGCATGGGCTACAGCAATGATTCCGGCTTGTCCATCCACGAGGGCCATGGGCACACAATCGGCAGTGTTCACGCCGATGACTACACCAGGGAGCGATGTCACCAATGCATCAACGCCCTCAAGCGCTGCCTCCTGCTGGTCGATATCGAGCGATCGGAAATGCTCATCGATGACAGCCACGCGGCACGAGTGCGTCTGCCGCGGCATCACCAGGTTGTCCAGGTCCACCCCCAGCTGCATCGCCAGCGTGAGCCGCGCGTCAAGCACCCGCAGGGCATCGTCACCCACATAGTCACACAGATTCACCCCAGAGTACGGGTTGCGCCTGTCCACTTGACCTCGTGTGGTCGAGAAAGCGGTCACGCCCTCGACAGGCTTAGCAAAATCCAATTTTTCCAATTCCATCACGTCGACAAAGGTATGAAATTATTCCCGTTCGGCCCTCATGAATCAAAGAAAAGCGTTACCTTTGCATAATGACACTGAACACTGCCACCATCGTCAACTACAAGAACATCGCCGAGGCCCGTCTCGAGTTCTCACCCAAGCTGAACTGCCTCATCGGCAACAACGGCCAGGGCAAGACCAACGTGCTCGATGCGATTTACTACCTGAGCATGTGCCGCTCCTATGCCTCGACAGCCGACAACAGCGCTGTCATCCGACACGGCGAGCCCTACATGATGCTCCAGGGCAGTTACACGCGTCAGGAAACGCCACTCGAGGTGAGCGTAGCCCTGCAGCGCGGCAAGCGCAAGGTGGTGCGGCGCGACGGCAAGGAGTACCAGCGCCTGAGCCAGCACATCGGGTTGCTGCCCGTGGTGATGGTTTCGCCCCAGGATTGGGACCTGGTGCGCGGCAGTGGTGAGGAGCGGCGCCGCTTCATGGACCTGATCATCTCGCAGAACGACAGCGAGTATCTCGATGCCCTCATCCGCTACAACAAGGCCGTGGAACAGCGCAACGCCATGATCAAGAAGGAGATGCGCGACCCGCTGCTCTATGAGACGGTCGAGCAGGCCATGGCCCTGCATGCCGCACTCGTCCATGAACGCCGCCAGCAGTGGGTGGAGCAGTTCCTGCCCATCTTCATGCACTACTATAAGGCCGTTGCAGGCGACGAGGAGACCGTGAGCCTGCACTACAAGAGCCACCTCAACGACGGCACCCTGACCGACCACCTGGCAGCGACACGCGAGCGCGACCTGATTCTGGGTTACACCACGCGTGGCATCCACCGCGACGACCTGGAACTGATGCTCAATGGTTATCCCATGCGCCAGACGGGCAGCCAGGGCCAGTGCAAGACCTACACCATCGCCCTGCGGTTCGCCCAGTTTGACTTCCTCAAGGCCAACAACCCTGCAGTGCCCATCCTGCTGCTCGACGATATATTTGACAAACTCGACGCCAGCCGCGTCGAGCGCATCGTCGATGTCGTGTCGAGTGACCGCTTCGGCCAGATATTCATCACCGACACCAACCGCACCCACCTCGACGAGATTGTCGCACGCCACGGCGGCGGCCACTGCCTGATGCATGTCGAGGGCGGAGAAATCACCGTATTGAAAGGAGGAGAGCCGGCATGAAACGCACCGAGGCACGCAACATCGGCCAAATCATCACCGACCTGCTCAAGAAGGAAAACCTGGATGTCGCCCTCGACGAGCACCGCGCCAGCGCGCTGTGGCCCCAAATCGTGGGTGACGGCATCAACCGCTACACCATCAAGCGCTATGTCAAGGACGGGGTGATGACGGTGCACCTGTCATCGGCATCGCTCGCCAACGAACTCATGCTCAACCGCGCCGCCCTGATTGCGCGCATCAACGAGGCCTTGGGCCGCGAAATCATCCGCGAAATCATTTTCAAATAGCACCAAACTACTAACCGCCAACAGTCAACCATCCAATGAACCACGCTATCGAGGCACAATATCCCTTCAAGCGCAAGACCCAGGTCCAGTTGCGCTTCAACGACATCGACGCCCTGGGCCACGTCAACAACTCGGTCTATTTCCAGTTCTTTGACCTTGCCAAGACAGAGTACTTCGCAGGCCTGGAGGTCAATGCCGACATCAACTGGTGCCGGCCCTCCATCGTCATTGCCAATGTGAATTGCAGTTTCCTTGTCCCAACGGTTTTTCAGGAACCCGTCGAGGTCCTCACCCAATGTGCCCACCTGGGCAACAAGAGCCTCACGCTGCTGCAGCACATGGTGAACCGTGACACCCGTGAGCTGAAAGCCACCTGCGCCACCGTCATGGTCAACCTGGACCCAGAGACCAACCTGCCGGCACCCCTGCCCAAGGTCTGGCGTGACGCCATCGTCACCTACGAGGGCCACGAGTGAAAAGCAATGTGATTATGCCTTCGCCTGTTTGAGCTGTTTACGGAATTTTCTAGTGGCTATATAATTGACTACACATCCGGTCCCTAGAACCATCAAAGCCAGCATCAACGATACACCGACAAAGGACATTTTTTTCATTCTTACCTGGTCGGCGGTCAGCTGTGTGCCCCCACCAGGCGCCATAGCCTCAATATCAATAAACGGTAGCGCCAACATCCCAATCAAGCACACAAGTGTCACAAAGACAAATCCGCTGCGCCATAAAGTACCCCACAACCCATACCCAAACAGATGCATATAGACGATGGCATAATAAATACCGTAAGCGATAATGCAGGCAAATGTATATAACCCTGGGTCAACAACCCCTAACGGGAAAAACAGAAAGCCCAAAACAACCATCAAATTGGCAATGAAAACCTGGATAAAGAACCCCTCAGGCAAGGAGTGGGCAGTGTGCCGCGGTGAATAACGGAACATGACCCACGTGGGAACCACCAGAAGCATCGAAACGCACAATGCTGTCCAACTATAGTACTTTCTCATCCAATCATTCGATGCTCCCATCGCACTTGCCGTCTGCTCGTCATAGACTTGTGAGAGATCAGCAATATCAAAACCCAGGACGGTGGGGAAAAACCAATAGAAAACCATGGAGTATAACACGGCAACGATAAACAGCATCTTCACCGGAGGGAAACTCACCTGTCGCTTGCCGTCGATGTAATCACTGATGAGGTGGCCCGGACGCCACAGCAATTGCCATAATGAGTAGAGCAGCGAGCGGTTCCCCAAGCCCCAGATGTCCATAAGGCCCTGCCGGACACTGCGCCAGCTGACGCGCCCCAAGTCAGCCTTTTGAGAACAGATCGGGCAGAAGTTGCCCGTGAAGTCGTGACCGCAGTTAATGCAGTGATGGACCCCGCCTGAATTGAGTCTGTACTCAAAGGGTTGCTCCTGCCACTGCTTGAAGTGATCATATTTATCTTTAATTGGTCCCATGTTGTATCAAAGTGTCATTGGATTATCGAGTGCAAAAATAACACATTTTGGCCACAGGACACGATTTATCCCCATAACCTGATGGCAGTTCATGAAAAACCATAGGCACCAGATACCATGAGACGGCTGAATGACGGCGCTAACAGGAAACAGGCAGGTGCCCCGCAAATGGCGGGGTCGCCTGCCTGTAGCGTGCCGAGAAACTTGCTGTTACTTTATTTCATTAACCCGTTGGCGGAATTATGGAATCGATTTATTTGCCAGTCAATTGACACCCGAAGGGTGACCTTTGTGTAACCCCCGATAAATCAGGCAACCGAGCAGAGGGGGCGTGATGAGCCATGACCAGTCGCTGAAGGCGACCCCTTCGACATGGGCTAGATCAATGGGGTCGCTTCCAGCGACGAGGATAGTATTGCAATTCCGTGGGTGATGCTAACCACTTCGCTATCGCTCAGCGGTCAGCATTACCCACGGTTACTCAAATGACCGCCCTATGGGCGTTTGTGCCATAGTCACCTAGGCATTTTCGCGTACACTCTACTATATACCATTAATACCGCCAACGGGTAATTGACCAATTTTTTTAGACATTTCCTGCCACGGGAAGTGAATGTTACCGACATCTCAACCGGCATGAAAAGGCAGCTGCTAAAAACTATCAACAAAAACCGAGGCCAGGAAAGTGGAAACTGAAAACTATTTACTACCTTTGCAGGTTGAAAACTATCAAATACCAGATTATGGACGTGAAACAATCAATGCAAGAAATTCTGGAGGCCGAGAGCAAGGCCGTCCTCAATATACCCATCACCGATGCCTATGAGCAGGCGGTCAACCTCATTGTCGAGCAAGTGAAGCACGAGGGTGGCAAACTCGTCACCTCGGGCATGGGCAAGTGTGGACAAATCGCCGACAACATCGCCACCACCTTCTCATCGACGGGCATTCCCGCCATCTTCCTGCACCCCAGCGAAGCACAGCACGGCGACCTAGGCGTGGTACAACCCCACGACGTGCTGTTGCTGCTGTCCAACTCGGGCCGCACCAACGAGATCTGCGCCCTGGTCTCGCTCGCCCACAACCTGTATCCGCAACTCAAGATTGTGGTCATCACGGGGAACAAGGACAGCGAACTGGCACACCTGGCCGACATCTGCCTGTGGACCGGCAACACCCAGGAGGTGTGCCCCCTGGGACTGACTCCCACCACCTCGACGACAGTGATGACCGTCATCGGCGACGTGCTGGTGGTCAACACGATGCGTGCCACCGGATTTACCAGGGAAGACTATGCCCTGCGCCACCACGGCGGCTACCTGGGCAGCATCGCCAAGGGCACGAAATACTAGGCTTCAGTAACCATTCACGATACAGAAAACGATGAACTCACTGCCGATAACGGTCGCATTGCCGCGGCTCAAAAACGACATGACGATTGCCCGGGCCCAGATGGAGTCCACGGGTGCCATGCCGCCGACCAAGGGCCTGGACGATGACATCGTTACTGAAATGCGGATATGCTTTGCCGAGTACCTGATCACCAACAAGCGTGACTTGGAGGCCGAGCAGGTCATCGAAGAGTTCATCTATGACGATGAGCGCATGCAGCAACTGCCCGAGCCGTATGCCGCATGGCTGTGGCTCGCACGCATGACCTTGCTCATCGATGGCGGCAACCCGTCGCTGTCGCTCGGCGCTGCCGAGAATGCCCTGCTCGTCCTGTCGGGACACATGGGCAAGAAGACCGAGGACTTCAATGCCATCGTCGCTGCGCTGCTCTTCAACCTGGCCCTCGCCCATCACGACATGGGCGACAACAGCCGCGCCGCCAAGGAGCTGACCAAGGCACAGCAGCTGCTCGAGCGCCTCAGCAAGCGCAACGAGGCACGCTTCTCGGCCATGCTGCTCATGGCGGTCGAGGCTTCGACCGAGGTCATCAAGTCCAAGACCAAGCAGATGAACGTGCTGGCACACTACCAGAGCGCCAGCGAACTCTACATGAGCGAACTGGACAGCGGGGATGCCAATGCCACCCGCACCGCCATGGCCAACCTGGTCGAGACCCTGGGCAAGGAGGGCGATATCATGCTCGAGATGGGCAACGGACGCAATGCCGTCAAGTATTACACCAAGGCCCTGCGCTACCAGAAGAAACTCGGCGAGAAAATGGGCCTGCGTGACCTGCGGCTCTCCATCGGCCTGGCCAAGGCACTCATGCGACTCATCAACCGCCGTGCCGCCGCCGAGCAACTGCTGCGCTCGCTGCTGCCGCTGGCCCAGCGCCTGGATGCCACTGCCGAGGTGCACGAGATCCAAGACCTACTTAACAACAAGAATAAAAACGTGAACATCATGACACTGCTCAAGAGCATCTTCACCGCCGCCCTCATCATCGTGGGCACACTGGGCATGCAGGCACAACTCATCGTGGGACACCGCGGCTCGCAATGGGGCGTAGAGAACACCCGCGCCGCCTTTATCAACGGCGCCAATGCCGGCGCATGGGGCTTGGAATGCGACATCCGCGTCACCGGCGACGGCTCGTTTGTCATCAGCCACGACGACAGCTACAAGCGCCTGGGCGGTCCCGAAACCAAGATTGCCGACATGACCACCGAGGAGGTCCTCACGACGCGCCTGACCAGCAAGCGCCACGGCATCACCTATGCCGGCACGCCGTGCACCCTGGGCGAGTTCCTGGACATCTGCAACGAGTACAACGTGGTGCCCGTCATCGAGATCAAGGTCTGCACCAGCATCCACAGCAACACCAAGGCCGACAACGAGCCCGTGTTTGACGGCATACCCGCCCTCGTCAACCTCATCGACCAGAAAAAGCTGACCCATAAAGCGGTCATCATCTCGTTCATGCCCGGCGTGGTGGACTTCATCCACCGCCATTATCCCGACCTCACCGTTCAGGTGCTGGCGGGTGAAGAAGACGGCTCCATCATGGAGTGGGTAGAGTGGTGCAAGAAGTACAACATGGACCTGGACGTTGTCCACAGCATCGTCACCAAGGAGGCCGTTGACGCCATGCACGAGGCAGGGCTCAAGGTCAACGTGTGGACCGTGGACCGTGTCGAGGACTTCGAGCGTGTCAAGGCCTTGGGTGTGGACTTCATCACCACCAACGCCCGCTTCCCCAAGGAACTGTAAGCCTATCGTCAACTATCATTAATTTACGGAAGAGGTGCAAAACTCTGCGCCTCTATAAAAGACTGATTATCAACAGGAATGTCAACTCAACTCAATAAGACCGAGGGCGACAGCGCCCTCCACACACTGCCCCACGTGGAAGGACTCACCGTGGGCATCGTTTGCGCCGAGTGGAACAACCAGGTCACCGGGGCTTTGCTCAAGGGCGCCCTAGAGCTGTTCGAGAAAGAGGGATATGAGGACGTCAACGTGACCTATGTGCCCGGTACCGTCGAACTCACCTTCGGTGCAGCTCAGATGGCCCGCACGGGTCGCTACGATGCCGTCATCATGATCGGCTGCGTCATCCGCGGCGGCACGCCCCACTTCGATTACGTCTGCGACAATGCCACGCAGGGATGCGCATTTCTCAACGCCACGCAGCAGGTGCCCATCATCTTCTGCGTGCTCACCACCGATGACCTGCAGCAGGCATTGGACCGCGCTGGCGGCGCCTTGTGCAACAAGGGCACCGAGGCAGCCGAGGCGGCCATCAAGATGGTACACTTTGCCCGCACCGTGCAGTAATCAACGCACAGCCACCCCCGAAAGCCATGGATGGCCAGAAACTCGATAGAACTGAAAGCGTCAATAACGTCAGCCCTGTTTCTTCTCGAAATAGGGCTTCATCAGTTTCTTGACGCGAGGGCTCAGGGCAATGATAGTGAACATGGTGCACAGGGCCATCAGCGCAAACGCGAGGTCCATGATGCTCACCATCACCTTGAGCGGTATCATCGCTGCCACGACAATCATCGCCAGGTAATAGTAGTTGTACCACTTGACGTTGTGGGCGCCGAAGAGGTAGTTGGTGCACTTCTGGCCATAATAACTGTAAGAGAACATCGTCGAGAAGGCGAAGAAGAAGACAATCGTCATCAGCAGCAGGTGACCGATGCCGGGCAGCAGCTGGCCCCAGGCACCCAGGGCGACATACAGGCCCTTGGGGTCGGTCAGGCCCACATAGTTGCCGGCAATGATGATGGGGATGGAGGTCAACGTGCACACCAGGCCGGAGTCGATGGCCGGGCCCAGCATGGCGATGAGACCCTCGCGGATGGCGTCGTTGTTCTTGCTGGCGCCGTGCATCATCGAGGCGGTACCCACACCAGCCTCGTTGACAAAGGCGGCGCGCCGCGCACCCGTCAGGGCGACGTAGGCAAACGCACCGAATCCTGCCTCCATGCTGAAGGCGCCCTCAAATATCTGGCCGAACACGCCAGGGATAGCCTTGTAGTTGATGGCCATGATGACGAGTACCATAATCAGGTAGAGGATGACCATCACAGGAACGATGCGCGAGGCAAACAGGGCAATGCGCTTGATACCGCCCAGGATCACGGCGCCCACGATGGCAACCATCACCAGACCCATCACGAAACGCAGCGTCAGCGTGTTCTCGATGCCCATCGGCGTGGTGAACACCGTCGTCACCGACTCCACCAGCTGGTTGGCCTGCATGAAGCACAACGTGCCCACCAGACCGAAGATGGAGAACGCCACGGCCAGCGGTTTCCACTTCTCACCCAAGCCCTTGGTAATGATGTACATGGGGCCACCCTGCACCTCACCAGCGCTGTCCTTGCCCTTGTACATGATGGAAAGCGAGCCCTCAAAGAATTTGGTGGACATGCCCACCAGGGCGCTCACCCACATCCAGAAGACTGTGCCCGGGCCGCCAATCGACAACGCGATGGCCACGCCCGCGATATTGCCCATGCCCACCGTCGCCGCAATGGCGCTCAGCAAAGCCTGCACCGAGCTGATCTGTCCCGACTGCTTGCCCTGGTCGGTCGCCTGCTTGTCACGCAGCGCGCGCAGCGCCCACGGCAACCGCCTGATGGACACCGCCCCCGAAAAGATGAACAAAAACAGTCCGCCGCCAATCAGCAGAAAAAACTCAGGGTAGCCGCACACAGCGTCGCTGGCGGCCACAATCCAGTCACTCAATGCAGTGAGCATGTTTTCCATATCGATTCCAAATTTTTATATTGACTGGCGACAAAGGTAGTCAAAACTTTTCAGTTGCCAATTGTTAGCCCTGCGTTTTCATCTCCGACCAATAATAAATAGTTTATGAGAGCCGTAGAAACCGAAAGTGCTAGCACTATCAACAAAAACTTGTGTACTTTTACACCAATCGACTCAATAAGAAAGACAAGAAGAGGTACTTGAACATTAAGTCCTATCGGGTAGTATTAATTCCAGGGATGACCATATCGTCCTCACTCAACGCAAATTCGTAATAGTCGTCCAACAAGTTACTGAATTCATGCACAAGATCTCGAATATCGTATGAAGTGAATAATCTTATTTGGCCGCCCAAATACATTGAATCATTTGGAATCAATGATTTATTGGGATAAATCAAATGATATCTGAAATCGTCTCCCTTAAAAATATTAGCCAACCGCTCTCGAAGGTCAAAATTAGGATTCTGGATTAGCCATGATAATGCGTCTAAATCGTCTTGATTCATATCGGGTGAGGCATTTTCCAATGCGGCTCGTAAAATCTCTTGCCGCAGTTCCAAAACAGAATCCGAGGTACATTTGGCAGCCAAAAAGCATTCTATATTGAAAAGATGATTTGCTTTAGCCACATCTCCCCAAAAAGAAAGCACAGCAGGCTTGAACTCACCCTTAGCCTTTTGGTAATAATAAAGAGCATTTTCTATTGCCATTTGTTTCAATGATGGCGCATCAGCGGCTATTTGCGCATTGGAAACCATTCTTGTTATCATTTGGAACAAACAATACTGCCACCATATAAAATGAGTTGAGTCCATCATATGCTGATTAACATTAAAGTGGTCAATTGAACAAAACGCGATCGGCCCAAATGGATGACCATGTGAAATAGCCTTTGCTGCTGACTCAAATGCCCCTTCATCATGCTTCGCCAAATTATAAAATATTGATTTAAGTGAATATCCAAAAGGTACCTCACGGCAAACTTCATTAAATTGATGGAATTCTTGCTCATTTTTAATACCTTCAGCTGCATAACAACACAATTGCGCGAACTTACAACCTTTTTCTGCTGATTGTCGCATATAATTTAACCATTGAACACTGTCTGGGAGAACATATTTATTACCTTCCATCCGCTGCAATGCGCTGACAAATTCCTTGTTAAAGCCACCATGTGGACGAGCCGACTGGAGCGCATTGAGCGCGTTTGTACTATCACCAATGGCAATGTACTCAAACACAATAGGCGGGATGTACCGATAGCCCTTGTACACTCCCATTTTCTCGTATAGGCCGATGGCTCTTTTATGGTCCTTTTGCCGTAAAGCGGAATATAATAGAGCAGGCTCATATCCCTGAAGTTCTGCCTCATACAGTTCATTGTTCAGTGTGTCACCCTCATTCACTTTCACCAACCCTTTTTGGAACAAAGCGGCCAAGCGTACCCGTTCGCTATCAAGTTGCCCTGGATGCTTTTCACATTGTTTGATGGCTTCATCATAATAGCACTTAGCGCTGTCTTTCATGTTAAGATCAGCATAAAGCTTTCCTAGCTGAAGCGAGGCTCTAGGATAACCTTGGCGACTGGCCACTCGAAAACAGTGAACGGCTTTTGGAAAGTGAACATCTAACCAAACTTCTGACTTGTTCACAACCTCTCCATCGCGCCAATCGGTGTAGTCATGTGAACTAATGTGGCCCAAATAATAGTACGCATCGACATCACCATAATAAGCAGCTTTAAGCAGCAAGTTATAGCCTTCTTTCATGTTTTTCTCTTGTCCCCAACCATAAAACCTCTGTAATCCAGCGATTCGATTTAGAATAGGGCAAGTGTCACCATACTGCTTATTATATACTTCTATTAGACTTCCAAGTCCAGAATAATCTTTTGACGCCAGGAGCACTTCGGCTGCTATGAGGCAGCCCTCGGGGTAGCGTTTCACGTCGCTTAGCGGTTTGGCATATTTCATGGCCTCCTTCAGGCTGTCGGCGACAAACTGATAGTAGTAGGTGGCCAGTTGCTTGAGGGTGGCCTCGTCGGTCAAGTGGCCCTGCCCTTTCAGGTAGGCAACAGTTACAGCGTTTTCGTTTGGCTCATGCCGGGCAAAGTCATACTTTTTCACAAAGGACTCGTAGGTCAAGGCGGGCGTCAGCAGATAAGCGCCTGCGGTGAAGGCGCATGTCAGTAACGCCATTCCTGCGGGTAGCCACCGTTTCCACACGGGCTTCTTTTCTTTCCACATTCGGCGCAAATAAGTCCCAGTGAAAACGGCTATTCCCAAAAGGGCCACAGTAGTGACAATATAAGCCCATTGATGTGTTAACCACTGCAGGCTCAAGTCTTTCAGCCCATGCCAAAGGCAAGCCCCAACAGCAATCACCAAAGCACCGATAAGCAAGCCCCAATAAGTGTTATTCTTTTGAGTTTCCTTGCGCGTTCGCTCATCCTCTTGATTATTTAGAATCATTGTCTGAGTGCGCTTAATCTGCTCGTGGTCCTCATGCAGAGTTGCCTGATTGTTAAGTGTTTTTGCTAATATTTCATACTGAGGTCCTAAAATCCCAGCTAAGTCTTTATTCCTTTCTTCTTGGCCTTTTTGAAGGGCTTGGGATATTTCATTGAGTAATCCGCTGATGTACTCTAGGCTACTATTCTGATGCTCTTGTTGTTCAATGGTTTTTTCAAGGAGGCCATAGATTTTGGGGACGTCTTCGGTATTTCGACTGATGTCACGAAGTTCCACTACAGCTTTTTCAAAGGCATCCATTGCTTGATGGAATGATGCTCTGTGGGCATCATTGTCCACCTGTGGGTCAATGGAAAAGGTTCTAACTTTATCATCCACCTTTGATGCTGATGGTTCCAAATCGTTGCAAGTCAAGCTGAATTCAGCGGATTTACCCTCAATTTCAAGTTTATAATTTTGATACCATCTCACGTTAAAATAGGTACGACCGTCTTCGGTTGATTGGGGGGTAAGTTCCTTCTTGTTCTTTAAAAGCTTGATTTCACTATACGATCCATCAATATACATTTTTATCTCGGGGATATTGTATGGAGCATTCTGGAACTGAGCTTTCCTGATGAGCAGTACTGTGGCTATATAAGTGAAGAGAATGTAGCGGTACACAAGATATCCCTCAGCCTGATCAAAAAATTGTCCAGAATGGGTGGATTGATTGCGAATATCTTTGGCAACACGCAAGAACGGCACAAAGAGACCGTATCTATATGTCAAAAACGCCATAATCGGGCCGTTAATCATTCTGGAATATTCTAGGTCATTACTGCTGTAATCACTATAACCATATTCCTTTGCCCCGTAATGCTTCTGTTGATATTTAGTAGCCTCTAGTGGTCTGCGTTCCAGCAAATCCCAAAAGTGATAGCATATAACCCTCACAATTCTGTCCTCAACCAAATCATCCATGTCTGCAATTGTGCCATAGCCGGCTGGGTCTTTGAGATATTTAAGGATATGAGTAACATCTTGTAAAGCGGTTCCAGCATTCTCCATCATATCAAAAAACTCCTCAACTGCCGCTACAGCCCTCTGCGGATTGACATGAAGTTCCATATAAGGCGGATTATCCCCATCGTATAACTGAAAATTGCATCTCTCATTGATAGCTGCAATCCTATACGACATATAGTTTTTGCAAGGTTCTAGGCTAGGGTTGTCTAAGAACATCAAGAAATCACCGAAATGATATCGGTAAAAGTCTCGTTTCAAGGCTTGGATATCGTCACTCATATCAGAAAGATTAAAAGATTGATATTGCAAAGATAGTCATTTTTTAATAACTCTCTCGTCTGCCAGTCATGCGATTTTGCCTGGCAGACGAGAGAACATTACCCATTATTTCCAGACGATGCAATGGTGATGATGCATTTCCTGGTCTTGACGGGCGGGAGCGGACTTGCGCTTCGGGTTGGTCGGCTTGTTGGCTGACTGCCAGTCCCACTCCTTGTCGGGATAGGCAAGGTCCTCGCGCTTGAACTCCGAGTAAAGGGGCTCAACACCTGTGTGGCATTTCATCACCTGCTGATAGATGAGGTAGCGGCTGACGGCATTATAATCGGGTCGGTTGTGGGTTCTCATCACGCTGTTCTCGGTTGAACGATACACCCCGCTGGCATACAGTCCTCCACCCTCATACACGCCTGTTCCCTCATGCTGGTAATCGACATCTTCAATGATGCGTTTCCAATACACATTGGTTGCATCGAGCGAAACGTTGAGGAAGAAACCAGCTTTCTGCCAACCCTTCATTTTCTTGATCTCTTTTGCCGGAATAGGGGTATTGTATTCAACGTACTCATCTTCCAACTGGCCAATGGCGTGGCCCAATTCATGGATTACCGCGGTGATAAAACAGTAATCATTAGCCGCACACACCGCAACCGGCATATAGTCCGCTGCTGTTGACATCCAGGTACAGCCGATGTATGCATCGGTGTTGACAATGACAAGCACCACGTCGTTGCCAGCGGGAGACTTCAGCCACTTGATGGCCTTGTTGATGGAATCATTGTTTAACGCGAGGACTCGGTCATCGGGCACGCCACATCCAAGGGCGGTCCGGCCACTGCCCAACTCATTGGACTGCGATACACACGCCGTCGAGTAGGATACGGTGATGCGGTCCAGCATGTAACAGTAGGGCTTGACATTCTGCAGCATGTTGTAGACCTTAGCTACATCTTGCTTGAAGTTCTCCATGTCCTCGGTGCGATAGGCCTCGGGGAGGATGATGAGGTTGAGATCTTGCCAATGAGCCTCGTTAATCACCACTCGCGAATTGTCCTTGTCGGTGATGATGTCCGTGGAGATATACTCGCCTGCGCATGAGGTGAGCGACAAGATTGCGACAGTGATCATGGCGATCAGGTACACGACACTTTTGTAAATCGGATTTTTCATAGCTGTTGGTTAATTAATGGTTGATAATAATGGTTGTTATAAAGGTGTTTGATTAGAAAAGCCTTTTCATCGGTAATATCTTTTCTTCGGTATGGTTTGGTTTGCTTTTATCAGGTTAATTTTGGCATTTGATGTTAAGCAACTTTTGTGCCAAGTTGGCAATCCTGACTGATATTTTTCAAGATATTTTCAGGAAACGATTTAGAAGCCAGCTCTGAATTCCTTTAATGCTAATTTCGCTAATGAAAATAATTCCACGAAAAATATAGATAACCGGTTGGCGGTATTAATTGTAGAGTGTACGCGAAAATGCCTAGGTGACTATGGCAAAAACGCCCAAAGGGCGGTCATTTGAGTAACCGTGGGTAATGCAAACCGCTGAGCGATAGCGAAGTGGTTTGCATCACCCACGGAAAGTGCAATACTATCCTCGTCGCTGGAAGCGACCCCATTGATCTAGCCCATGTTGAAGGGGTCGCCTTCAGTAATTCCGCCAACGGGTATAGATATATTCGCGAAATTGGCATTAGCCCCGCAGGGTCTGAGTCCACCACAATATCTTGCTTCGCAGCTTTGCGTGATGCAAGTTGATGGATGGCGACATTCTCCCGACAGATTTGTCGATGAATGATAAAATGATTAACTTTGCCAAAACAATTATAACGACTGAACGATTATGTTAGCGAGGACGATAGGAGCTGCTGTGCATGGCATCGATGCCATCAAAGTCGAAATCGAGGTGACCGTCGACTGGGGGTCTGGATTCATGGTCATCGGACTGCCCGACACCGCCGTCAAGGAGAGCGCCGAGCGTGTGCGGTGCGCCATCCAGCAGGCGGGGATAGAGTTCCCGGGCAAGAAAGTCATGGTCAACATGTCGCCTGCCGACATCAAGAAGGAGGGCTCGGCCTATGACCTGCCGCTCGCCATCGGCATCCTCGCCGGCGACGAGAAGGTCAACCCCGACCGCTTGGGACGCTACATGCTCATGGGCGAACTTTCGCTCGACGGCACCCTGCGCCCCATCAAGGGAGCCCTGCCCATGGCCATCCTAGCGCGCCAGCTGCAGCTCGACGGTTTCATCCTGCCGCGCGCCAACGCTCTCGAGGCTGCCGTGGTCAACAACCTCAACATCTACGGGGTGGACAACTTTACCGAGGTCGTCAACTTCCTCAACGGCGAGACCTCCCTCGAGCCCACCGTGGTCGATACCCGCGCCGAGTTCGCCAAGGCACAGGGCACCTTCCCCTATGATTTCGCCGACGTCAAGGGACAAGAGAATGTCAAACGCGCCTTTGAGATCGCCTGTGCGGGTGGACACAACATCCTGCTGGTGGGCAGCCCCGGATCAGGCAAATCCATGATGGCCAAGCGGCTGCCGTCCATCATGCCGCCGCTCACCCTGAGCGAGGCCCTCGAGACCACCAAGATCCATAGTGTGGCCGGCAAACTGCCCCAAGGCACCACGCTGATGACCGTGCGTCCCTTCCGCAGCCCGCACCACACCATCTCGCCCGTCGCCCTCGTCGGGGGCGGCAGCTATCCCATGCCGGGCGAAATCTCCCTCGCCCATAACGGCGTCCTCTTCCTGGACGAGTTGCCTGAATTCAATCGCTCCGTTCTGGAGGTGATGCGCCAGCCGCTGGAAGACAGGATAATAAGTATCAGTAGGGCGAAATATTCGACCGAATACCCTGCCTCGTTTATGCTCGTGGCGAGCATGAATCCGTGCCCGTGCGGGTACTATGGGCATCCCAAGAAGAAATGCGTCTGCAACGAGTACCAACGTACGCATTATATGAGCAAGATTTCGGGCCCGCTGCTCGACCGCATCGACCTGCAGATCGAGGTCCAGCCCGTCGATTTCGACCAGATGTCAAGTAAGGCCCCCGGCGAACCCTCTGCCGCCATCCGCCAGCGCGTCATCGCCGCGAGGATGCTGCAGGAGCGCCGCTTCAAGGATGAACCCGGCATCCACTGCAACGCCCAGATGATCCCCTCCCTGCTCCACAAATACGCCGAGCCCAACGCCGCCGGTCTGGAGAAGTTGAAGGACGCCATGGAGCGCATGAACATGAGCGCCCGCGCCTACGACCGCATCCTCAAAGTCGCCCGCACCATTGCCGACCTCGAGGGCACCGCCGACGTCCTCGACCACCACATCATGGAAGCCATCGCCTACCGCAACCTCGACCGCCCCACCTACCTCGGCATCACAATCTGATAACGAAATGCCCATCTGGTAAATAATTTATCGGTCTAATTATTTATCTAAATGCTTCGTTGATTGACGAATAATCATCAAAGCGGTTCAAGTGAATCTCTAGTTCAGAAGGTTGTTTGTAATCATACGAACTCTCGATATTATCCTCTTCATAAACACAACGTATTTTGATCTTCGAGCCATCGTAGGTAAATCTATTCATAGCTGCAGAGCCCATATGTGCCCACCATTGAAGAACGTAATCGCCACCACGATAATAACTGGAATGACTGCTACCGTCTTCATAAATCTTTGAGGCAACACCGTCTTTCAAGGTATAGACATACAGCATGAAATCTGCCTCACAGGTTCCGGCTTTCACCCACAATTCAGGCACACCATCACGAGTGATGTCATAGAGGAAATAGCCATACCAACCGTACTCATCTACACCAAACTTCCTAAGATAACCCTTAAGGATATTGATATAAGCTTGACGATTTTTCTCGATGAGTTCCTGTTGAATCACCTTCTCCATAGAGTCACGGCGGGCTTGCTCACGCAGTTCTGCGGCGGCGATGGAATCTTGGCGGGCTTTTTCAGCCAGTATGGCTATCTGACGTTCCTGCTCGGCAAGCTGCTGATTGTTGTCATACCACAGCCAAGCGCCAACGCCCAAAAAGGCAAGCAGCCCCAGAACGGCGGTAATTATCAGTCCAGCATGGCTTTTGCGCTCGGACTCCTCATAATACTCAACAGGCTCATACGTAACAACTCTGTTGGGCTCCGTCTCTTGATTATGGTTTAATGATGATTCGTCATTTACAGTTTGCTCAAAGTCAACAAGTGTACCGCAGTGCGGACAAGCTTTCGCCTTGTCCGAAATCATCTTTCCGCAATTCTTACAAGTTATCAGTGCCATAATATATATTATGAGTATTTAATTAGTCAACATAAAGATAGAAATCTAATTTGATTCCTTTTACACTTAAAAATCTTCCACTATAGATATTGCCGACATGTTCACTAGTAATGATTTCATTCTTTCCAACAAATTTGCCAATATACTTTCCACGCAAGTAAGCACCCAACTCGCAATGACCACTGGATTCATCATATGACTTCAGTTTCAATGTACGTTTGGCATTATCCTTTCCCTCAAACTGATAATAACCAGTAGCTCCTTCCATTATGAAATCTTTACATTGGTCTTCCCTATACTCCCCCAAAGTGACATACTTACTCCTGATGAAGCTGTAATCGTTTGTTCGGTAGGAGAAGAATCAGCAGCTTTAAACTCAAGACCTGGTGGCATGGATGAGTGAGTGATGGAATCTTGACGGACTATCTCTAGAAGTTCTGCCTTTGCAATTAAGTCTAGTCTGGCTTGTTCGGCCTGTATGGCTAATTGTCTTTCCTTCTCTGCAAGTTTTTGCTGGTTGTCATTCCATAGCCAACCACCAATACCCAAAAGGGTGAGTATTCCTAAAACTATAGACACAATAAGTCTAGTATTTCTCTTACGTACAGGCTCATCGTAATACTCAACAGTCTCTGGCATAATGGTTTGTTCGGGTTGTTCCTGAGTTTCTTGATTCTGATTGACTATGTGTCGACTATTCTCAATATGTACTAAGTCTACCGAGTTTCCACATTTCGAACAAGCCTTAGCTTTATCCAAAATCATCTGTCCACAATGATTACATTTAATTAAAGCCATATTAATGCTTGATTATTATCTACTTATTGATTCTCTTGATGTTTAATGTTATTAATGCATTTTAATAATTCCCTTTTTTCGTAAATATCACCGTGAATAATCTCATCAACTCTCCATTGATTATTTATTTTGATTATTAATAATATTGCTGTTTCTGGCGGCGCGTCACTGTATAATTGATATTCCACTATTACCTTAGCCGTTGTTTCGGTGACATCACTCACCTGAACAACATGTGGGTTTCCAGAATCTCCTTCTTGGGACATAGTCCACAAATCATAATCAATACAACAGATACATTCATACTGCACACATAGACTCTCATCTTCTTTAATCAACTTCTGAAACTCTGGTGATAAATACTGATCATTATCCCAAATCCGTTCAACTTCGTTTTTAATACTATTAGCTATTTCTTTAGTAATGGAGTCTTGGCGGGCTTGCTCACGCAGTTCTGCGGCGGCGATGGAATCTTGGCGGGCTTTTTCAGCCAGTATGGCCATCTGACGTTCCTGCTCGGCACGTTTCTGATTGTTGCCATACCACAGCCAGCCCCCAACACCCAAGAGGGCAAGTAATCCTATAACGAAAATAGCAATAAGACCTGCACTGCCCTTATGCTTAGGTTCTTTGTAATACTCAACTGGCTCTGATATGATGGCCCTTTCAGTTTGCGCTTGAACCTCTTGAATCTGATTGAATCGGGGTTGGCTGCTTTCGCCATGCTTATTATCTAGGCCTATCTGGTGTCCGCAATGCGGACAAGCCTTTGCCTTGTCCGATACCTTCTTTCCACAATTATTACAGGTAATCAATGCCATAATCAACTATATTATGCGTTTTATCTATGCTTGGTCTTTAAATGCTTCGTGCTTTCGGCTCACCAGCCTCGGCAACATTTGTTTTAGTTTTGCCTTTGTTTTTCTATTGTCTGCCATAGTTTTTCAGCTTCGGAAAGATCTTTAGGTACGCCATAGCCGTTTTGATAGCAAATAGCTAGATTGCTTAATGCGTTCACATTGCCTTTTTCAGCTGCTTTACGGTACCACTTAACAGCTTCATCATAATCTTGAGGTACGCCCTCACCATTTTGATATAAATAGCCTAATTCACACTGAGCTTGTGAATGACCTTTTTCAGCTGCTTTACGGATCCACTTAACGGCATTTGAATAATCTTGAGCTACTCCTTCGCCACATAAATAGCAGAAGCCTAATTGGTATTGAGCACTGTCGTGATCATTTTCAGCTGCTTTACGGAACCATTTCACTGCTTCAGAATAGTTTTGGGGCACTTTTTCTCCTTTATAATAGCATTCACCCAATTCAAATTGAGCATCAGCATCCCCTTTCTTGGCAGCCTCGGTTAAACTTTCAATAGAGTCATAAGATCTTTTTGGTGTATTACTGCGATGTTCATACCAATAATAGCCTGCAAATGCTAACACTATTATAGCAATCATTGCATTCATTGCAAACCTGAGAGATAACCATGAATCACTCTTTCTAAGAGGATGGGGTTCATGAGGCGCCTTTACTTCATGGCTCTCTTCAATTACTGGAACCTCTTGATCTAAAACTCTACCACAATGAGGGCAAACTTTTGCTTTGTCTGAAATGTTGCCACCGCAGTTTTCACATTTAATTAGTGCCATGATACCTGTATTTAATAACCATTAGACAATGCCACTGCGCTACCTATTGCACCAGCAAAAACAAAGAATAGCAGAATAAATGCGATCACAACGGCAATCAAGCACCACATCGCATTTTGAGTTCCTCTATCGGGCAATTCTTCGGCAACATAATTGGTGTCGTACTTGGGTGACCTGCCATATTCATTCGTTTCTTTATCAGAGTCTTTACAAATGAAAATCCATGGGATTATAGGACAAATTGCCCACCACCCATTACGGCCTATATCATGAAGCCTCCTGACTATCGCTGCAAACCATGGAATTAATGTAATCAATAGAGCAATTCCAGCAACTTTAGGATACTCAAAGCAGAGTGAGAGCGCAATAGCCAAAACGCCTATAAAAAACGGGAACACTTCGCTACGACGTGAACGTCCTGAAAACAAAGCATATTTGCGGCAGAAACAATCATAGATAGAATCTCCAAAATCTAAATGTGCACATGGGCCTTTTGCGCCACAATGAGGACAACGTTTCGCATCAAACGATAAGGGTTTTCCGCACTCACGACAATTATGCAAAGTACCCTTTTGGGGAGAAACTGGGGCTGGCACGGCTACTTGGGCTGTTCCTTGAGCCGCTTTCACCTTATTAGGTTTATCATGAGTTGTTTCGACTTTTCTACATTCGCTAGCTGGACAGCCGCACTCTGGGCAAGAACTTAAGTTGTCATTGAACTCATACCCACATTCTGTACAAAATAGTTTATCCATAACTAATTATCAATTAATATGTTAATGTTTCTTTAAAAGCTTAAAAAGCGAGTAAGCCAGGAGTATTTATACCACCAAAGCTAAGCAGGTTCGTACTTATGTTAATCAACGTAAAGGTAAAAATCTAATTTAACACCTTTCCTCACACTGATAAATTTACCACTATAAATATTGCCTGGATGAGGCTCAGGAATAATTTCAAAGACTCCAACAAATTTCCCGATATACTTATTCCGAAGAAAAGCGTCTATCTCACACTTTCCTGTTTTTTTGTCGTAATTAACGAGTTTCATTGTGCGACGAACGTTGTCGACACCTTCAAAAACATAATATCCTGTAGTCCCATTCATTATGAAATCTTTACACTGAGCTTCTCCAATATTGCCCCATAAATCCATGTAAACTTCATTTGGGTCTTCATCTATTGCTTGTGTTTCTTCTTCAACTTCCATTTCTTTAACAGGTTGGATAGCTGATGGATTGCTGTTTTCTACATCATTTATTGTGCTTTCATCCACATTGTTAACATCGCTTAAATCAATAAGAGCCTCAGAGGGATCATCAATTATAGTATTATTGGGTAGGTAAATATAATGATAGTAGTAAAACCCACCCAAACATGCGATTGAGAGGAGAAGCAGTGGTAATGCAAATTGTAGCCATTTTGTGGGACTATTATTCTTCTGATGCGGCAATATATTGGCTGTTATTTGATCATTGTTAACTTGGTTTCCAATATCTACTTTGCTCAACATGCTGCCACATTTCGGACAAGCTTTTGCTTTGTCCGAAATCATCTGTCCACATTTTTTACATTTTATAAGTGCCATATAAATATTTCTATAGAAGGTTCTCCTTATTCATTTACAGCTGCATCAGATTTCTTAAAAAGCAAGAAAAAAACAATTGTAATTCATGTTCTTAACATTAATCGTAATACATCCGCAAATTTCGTCATTCTTTTTGACTTTGGCAAGAAATCTAACTACTTTTGTGATTGTGAATGGCTTTATGGTACATATTTTGGTCGTTTTTGGGGCTTTATGGCTGACTATAAGGCTGTTGCAATGGTACCATTTCTTCCGCTTGGATGAACTGCCAGAATTTTCGAGAAATGTGCTGGAAGTAATGCGGCAGCCGCTAGAGGACAGGATTATTTCGATTTCGAGGGCAAAATACAGCACCGAATATCCCGCGTCGTTTATGCTTGTGGCGAGCATGAATCCGTGCCCGTGCGGGTACTATGGTCACCCCAAGAAAAAGTGTGTTTACAACGAGTACCAGCGTACCCATTATATGAGCAAGATTTCGGGCCCGCTGCTCGACCGCATCGACCACCACATCATAGCTCGACATCAGCCTCACCGCAACCTCGACCGCCCCACCTACCTCGGCACCAGTCTATAGCATCGTTAATTCACTGAATTTTGCTAAATTTAGTGATTACACTCACTAAATTTATATAAAATTTGGTGATTAGAGAGATCTTTTCTATCTTTGTGGCAATCAAAATGCAATTGATTATGATACATCGAATTCTACAGAAAGAGCTAGAGAGTGCATATGGTCGTCGCAAGGTAATTACCATTTTGGGACCTCGTCAGGTGGGCAAGAGTACGCTACTTTCAGAATTGGCAACTGCTGGAACAAGGGTGCGTATCTTGAACTGCGACAATGAGGATGACCGTAGATTGTTGATTGATAAAACCTCAACCGAATTGAAAAATCTCGTTGAGCCACACGATTTTTTTCTGATAGACGAGGCGCAACGGGTTAAAAACATCGGACTGACGCTAAAAATGATCGGCGACTTACATCTGGATACTCACGTGATTGTAACTGGTTCTTCGTCCTTTGACCTTGCTGATGAGATCAATGAACCTGCAACTGGTCGACTAATTGAGTATAACCTGTTTCCGTTCTCACTTCCCGAGTTGGCTGCAACAACATCACAGGTTGAAGAAGGGCGAATGCTGGAAACCAGAATGATCTATGGCTTATATCCAGAGGTGGTAACACAGCCAGAATATGCCAAGGACACGTTGATGAATTTGGTCAACAATTACCTGTACCGGGATGCGTTGGCATTTCAGGGTCTGAGGAAACCCGATGCCTTGATTAAACTTGTCAGGGCTTTGGCCCTTCAAATAGGTAGCGAAGTATCATATAACGAGTTAGCACTGACTGTTGGCATCGATAAAGTCACCATCGAGAATTATATCAACTTGTTAGAAAAATGCTTTATCATCTTCAGACTCAACTCCTTCAGTCGTAATGTCCGAAACGAGATCAGAAAAGGCAAGAAAATCTACTTTGTGGACAATGGTGTGCGCAATGCGGTCTTATCTCATTTTGCCCCCCTTGAACTGCGTAATGACGTTGGAATGCTGTGGGAGAACCTGATGGTCTCGGAGCGAGTAAAACGCAATGCTTACCATAGGAGTTACGCACAGTTATACTTCTGGCGCACCCATGACCAAAAGGAGATAGATTTAATTGAGGATAAGGATGGAAGATTGACGGCCTTTGAGTTCAAGTGGAATGAAAGACAAAAGGCCCGCATACCTGCCAGTTTCATGCAGAACTATCCGAATTCCGAATTCATCGTGATCAACAAAGATAACTTCTGGCCATTCTTGTCCTGATAATTATGAGTCCATGTGCGACACAATGGAACGCATGAACATGACCGCCCCACTTACCTCGGCTCAAATTTATAGAGTTCAAAATTATGTCAGATATAAAAGTAAAATAGTGATTGATTGAATGGGGCCTTATGAGTTCCACCCTGTCATAGCCATATCAAACTTAACATTATGGAGATATTACATCAATAATATTACCGCCAAGGGTTGGCGGCTACAAAGGCGGTGATCTATACCATACTGTCGGTGGTATTGGTCGCCTTCGGGGTGTACAGCTTTATCCATTGGGAGTTGTCGTTTATGTTCCATGACTGGCATGGTTACGTGATACTCATTGTCTATGGCCTGATGACGCTTGCCTTGATATTGTCGGCTATCGAGTCGTTCAGGAAAGCCGCTAAAGCCCGCCACGGTATACCCGCATTTGCTGTTGGTGCCGACTGCTTCATCTTTTACGACAAAGACGGCTTGGCTACAACGATACCCTTTGCTGACTGTGAACAGGTGAGGTTCAAGACGACCATGCAATTTCGTGTGCCCACGCTTAGGCTTATCGTGAAATACCATGAAAGGAAGGACCCTAAGAACACTCTTCGTTTCGAGGTAGGATTAAGCGAACTCGATCGCCCCGCCAAAGAGATTGACAAACAGCTGAAAAACGTGTATCGTAAATACAAGAAAGCGTCTACCGATCAATAATACCCATTGGCAGCACCACCTCCGACGTCTTCAACCACCACAGGGGCGCACATCAGCCTTACAGCACCCTCGAGCGCCCCACATATATGGGACATCAAAAATTGTTTTACATTAATTCATTTGTTGTTTATGGCTAAGAAACTAATTCTATCGAAAATAGAGCATCTCCCTTTACGCAGGTGTTGGCAGAACGAGGCGAGCGATTTTACTCCTTGGTTGGCCGAGGAGGAAAACATGGCTCGACTTGCTGAAGCTCTCGGCATGACTGAGCTTGAGGTAATAGCAACCGAAGAGAGGGTTGGCTCTTTCCGGGCCGACATTTTATGTAATGATCCAATCAACGACAGGCTTTTGCTTATCGAGAATCAGTTGGAGAAAACAGACCACAACCATTTGGGCCAAATTCTCACATATGCCGCCGGCTTGGATGCGGCCACAATCATTTGGATTGCAGAGAAATTTACTGAGGAACATCGCGCAGTCATTGACTGGTTAAACCGTATCACCGACAAGAATTTCAACTTCTTTGGTGTCGAAATTCAGTTGATTAAGATTAGAAGCAATAAATCGGTTGCTCCTGTCTTTAATGTCATTGCCAAACCCAATGACTGGTCGAAAGATGTGCGTAGCTCTTCCCAAAAGAAGGCAGACACTGCGGCCGAAAAGAGGCAGGCAAAATTTGAATTCTGGTGTAACTTTTGTGAGTACATGAGAAACAATCCATCTAAGTTGTTTAAGCCAGAGTCACCAACACAGCAATATTGGATGAGTTTTGATATTGGGAGTAGCCGTTTCAATATAACACTCTTGTTTCACGCAAATATCGGAAGAGCCACGGTAAGGTTATACATGCTTGAAGACCAAGATAAAACCTGTTTTGATGCGCTTGTAAAGAATCGTGAGAAAGCTGAAAAATCGATTGGATCGGAACTTGAGTGGAATCGATATGAAGGCCAGATGATTTCGACAATAGATGTGTATTTGCATAATTGCAATTTTACTGATCGGACTGGACAGCAGGTGGTCTTCGCCTGGTACAAGGACTATACCGAGCGGTTTATCAAGTATTTCAAACCCATTATTAAGAAACTGTAATTAGAAACAGAAGAAATGAAGGAAAGCAAGAACCATGGTAGATATGGTGCTTGCTTCTTTGGGAATGGTGATAATGGGACCTGTCAATTGTGTTCCACTAAAAACGGGACAAGGTCGGTTTTATGTGTAGCCAAGTAATAAACCAGGAGACACGGAATGTCAAATCCAGGACCTGATTTCATCAAAAAGATCGCGAAGAGTAAACCTAGTAGCTGTGCCAACCTGCATTTCCCAACTATGATTACATTTCCGGCAGTGGCATTTATAATAATCTTTGTCAATTAAGCTCTTTGCGACATTACCAAAAATGGTACCTATAATATGACCTATAAGCCCAAAAGGGCGTCCAATTCTTTTGCCAGCATTCGGCAAATATTGAGCTGTGTAAACACTTTGTATGAACTCTGATTCAACATCCATTGAGCCACATAATGGGCATTTAACATCGGCCATAAAACTATCTTTTTGTTGCCACGGCTCCCCGTTGCTGGCTGTTAGTTGATATTCGGTTGATACTCAGTCATAAAAAGAAGCGCAGGAGTCAGTTATTGTCATTCGCCCTGTATATCAAATCTCCTGCATAGCCATCAGTTGTTGGCCGAGCAACGTTGAGCTCCACACTGAATATGCTTATTGCCATTGGCGGCGAATCTACATATTCCACACGAGACATTCTGTTGCTTTATCCTTAATGCAAGATGTTGATATGGTCCAGGACAATGTGCCAATAAACGCCTTTCTTTATGTCTAAGGCTGACCGTCGGTCAGCGAATTGCTACTATAGAACATCTGCAAATTTAGTCACATTTTTCAAGTTCACCAAATTTCGTTGCAGATTCTAGAGAAGTACTTCAGTTTTCCGTTTTTTGGGCCTATTGATGGGCCTTCGCTGCTTACTGGTAGAGGAAGCGTTTGATGGTTTTCTTCGGGGTTTTCTCGAAGGGGGTGTCCATGAGCTCCACTCTGGAGATCTTGCTGTAGACGGGAAGGGATTTGTTGGCGGCCTCACGGATCTGTCCCGGGATGGCTGCCTTGGTTTCTTCGTCTAAGCCGTCGGTGGGATAAACGAGGGCTACAATCTTGCCGCCGCGGTCCACCACGAGGCATTCTTCAACATATTGGCAGTTGGCCAGGACAGCCTCCACCTCTTCGGGATAGATGTTCTGACCTGAAGAGTTCAGGATCATCGACTTGATGCGGCCACGGATGAAGATGTTGCCCTTAGCGTCAATCACACCCAGGTCGCCGGTGCGGAACCATCCGTCCTCGGTAAACGATGCAGCAGTGGCTTCGGGATTCTTGTAATAGCCGATGGTGAGGTTGGGGCCCTTGGCTTGGATTTCGCCAGGCGTGTGCTGGGGGTCATCCGAGTCAATGCGGAGTTCGTGGACAGGCTTGCCGCAAGACCCAGGCACAAATTTGGTCCACCACTCATATCCCAGCAGCGGGCAGGCTTCGGTCATGCCATAGCCCACCGTATAGGGTAATCGAATCTTCTTGAAGAACTGCTCGGCCTCGGGGTTGAGTGCAGCGCCGCCCATGATGAAACATTCGACTGCTCCGCCGAAAGCCTCTATCATCTTTTTGCGGGCAGCCCGGTAGACCAAAGTCCTCAAACCAGGGATAGCCAATGGCATTTTTGCCTTCTCCATTGAGGGTTTGATGGCATTGGCATAGATTTTCTCCATCACCAGCGGCACCGTGACCACCATGTAGGGCTTGATATCGCGCATCGCCTTGAGCAGCGTGGTGGGCGACGGGGTCTTACCGAGGAAGTACACGGTGACACCGTCGACATTGGGATGGATAAACTCGATGGCCAGTCCGTACATATGGGCCAGCGGCAACATCGAGACGATGGTTTGGCCGGGAGTATTCGGGAAATGAGCATTAGCAAAGTTGTCCGTATCGGACATCGCATTATAGGTGAGCATCACGCCCTTGGGGTTACCCGTGGTTCCTGAGGTGTAATTGATGATAGCCACCTCATCGGCATTGTCGGTATCATAGGACACTTGCTCAGGGAACATTCCGTCGGGATGCTGCTCTGCAAAAGCCTTCTTGCGGTTTTCCCAGGCATCGGCCACTGCCTGATCCTGGTGCCACAGCAGGTTACCGTCCTTGACGTTGATAGCGGCCTTGAGATGAGGCATCTCTTCAGGTTTCTGCTTTGCCCAGATGTCATCATCAACAAACAGCAGGACACTGTCGGAGTGGTCCGTGAGGAGTGAAACAGTGTCTGGATGGAAATCTGACAACAACGGGACAGCCACACGGCCATTGACATTGATTCCCCAGAACGTCATCGCCCAACGCGCCGAATTGCGTGCGCACAGAGCTATTTTCTCGCCCTTGCCGATTCCCGTCGTTTCAAAGAAGATACGGAAACGCTCAATATTGATAGCTAATTGTGCGTAGGTAAAGGAGTCGCCATTGTAGTCACACAGCGCTTTCTGCGTCCAATGTTCGCGGATAGTTTTTTCAAGATTCGAGAGATAGTGCCTCATAATGTTATCGCATTTGGTTATATATTCACAAAAGTACAACAAATCATTGAATAATTGCAGATTTCCGTCAAAAACTTTAATTATTTCACACCATAGGGGCTATTACAGCACCTTCCACCAGCCCATTCAGCGCGGCCTTCCTGCCGACATGCGCGGCTAAACATCTAATTCCAACCTCAGCACCCTAATCGGTCTGTCCTTTCCTTGGTATTGGTTCTCATCGATGCAGGTTTCACCTGTTGGAACAAAACCGCATTTCTCCATCACGCGGCCTGAAGCGGGATTGTCCACGAAGTGTCCGCTGATGAGCGACAGAATTACAGTCGTTTTGCGGATGTGGTCAAGCATCAGCCCCAAAGCCTCGGTGCAAATGCCTTGGTTCCAATAGACTTTTGCCACCCAATAGCCCACGATGGGCTCTCCATCGCGGGATGGCAGGTTGCAATCGCACGAGGGCCCATAGCCTATCGCCCCGATTGCTTCGCCTGTATCTTTCCACACAATCGCCCAAGTAGTATCGTTATTGAACACCGTGCGGATAATCTCCAGGCTCTCTTCCACGCTTTTGTGCGGTGGCCAGCCAGCACGAGGTCCCACATCAGGGTCTGAAGCATACTTATAGAGTGCTTCGGCATCGCTCTCACGCCACGGGCGCAACACTATTCTCTCATTTTCCATCATTGTCACGATTCATTGATGTATGTACACTCTCGAAAGGTAGGGTTCACCATTGCCTTGAGCCATACAGAGGAATTCCCAACCGTATCGCTCATAAAAGCCGGTATGGTTTGTCAACAGGTAAACCGAAGAGATTCCTTTTGTTCTCAAATCCACGACAGCCATATTAAGCAGCCTCCCCGCAATCCCTTGACAACGGTAATCCTCTTCGGTGTAGACCGCGCACACATTGGGAGCCAAGTCTTTCCTGTCGTGGAAGTCATTTTCAATCACCCCTAAACCGCCGATGATCCGTCCCTCGTCAAGGCACAAATACCACCCATATTCAGTATCGTTGCTGAGGTAAGCCACCATACATTCAAGATAGGCCTCACGGGGCACGTGCCACTTGGAATGGAACCAAGTTGCTGCTGCTTCCATTATCTCGGGCTTCTCTCGCAGTGTTATATACTTGTAGTCACACATCTGTCGTTTTCTGTATGGCTTTTCTATTGTCTGCCCCAAATGCTGAGGGGCAGACAACAACTGATAATTATTCTATCGGGATTTGGATAATTGAGAGCCATTTTTCGGGGTCTTCCTGATTCCATGCACCATCAACGTAGCATGTGCGAGGATGACCAAATAACAGAAGGCTTCGGTGTAGGACTCATAGAAACGCTCATAGGGACCGATATGCTTCATGCAGAGCGCCTTGGGTATGGCTGGCAGACGTTTAAACTGGATGATGTCGCTGCTGATGCCCATTTCCTCGACCTGTTCGCAATACTCGATGTCAATGTCTGTCGGTTTGAATTCCTTGTTGTGCTCGATGGTGAAACAGTAGCCAGGAGGCGGGCACTTGCAGCCCAGGCGTTGCATCTCGGGAGCTATCTTATTGACACACAAAGGTCCCAGGGCAGCGTAATCAGGGATTTCTTCACGATGACTTGCCACAATGATTTCTGGCAATGACTGAATGCTGAATTTTTCCATTGTCTTCATTTCTTTGCGAGAGTTCCTCCAGTCGAGCAGTCGTTCACGACGGGCTATCAGTTGCTGCAACTGCGCTTCCGTGTCCTTGATCTTCGCGTCAAGTTGGCAGATGCTGGGGGTATGCGAATCGTCTTGGTACAGTTCCTTGATCTCGTCCAGCGTGAATCCAAGCCGTTGCAGATCGCGGATGGCTTGCAGTTTCTGCATCTGGTCGATGCTGTAGTAGCGATATCCCGTCCACTTGTCCACCTCGTCAGGCAGGAGTAATCCCTTCAGCTCATAGTGACGCAAAGTCTTTACAGTAACCTGCATCAGCCTCGAGAACTCTCCAATTTTTAATTTTGTTTTCTTACTCATCATCGTACGACATTCTGCTAAGCGAATACAAAATTATGGTATGCCCCAAGGGACGAGTCAAGTTTCAACAATGGATTTAACACAAGTTTAACAGTTGTCTAATTCTTCATTCGCTGCTGCGCTTCCTTGCCTGCTCCTGTGCCTTTATACTTGCTGCGGGTGGCATTCAGGCGGTAGATGACGGTGAGCTGCAACTTGTGGGTCGAGTAACGGTTGTTCTGCTGAATCTTGTAATAGCCCATGTCGCCATACTCATTCATGTGGTTGCGCTGCAAGACGTCAAGCACAGCCGCACGCAGAGTGAGTGCCTTGTCCTTCAAGAAAGTCTTCTGCACCACAAGATTCAGACGCATGTTGTCGTAGTCATCGTAGAAGTTTAATTGATGACCATGCGAACGGAACATGAAGTTGATGTCAAAACGCCAATCGTGCTTCAGGCTGAACGTGTTGAAGGCATTCAACGTATAGACCGGTTTGTCGAAGTATGCCCTGCGCACACCTCCTGTCGCATGAGGATCTTCCAGGTCGAGATAGAGATCCTGCTTCTCCACACCTGCTGTGGCGTTCAGCGACCAGATTCCCGCACGAGGAGTTACTGAGATATAGGCGCCAACGGTGTTGACGGGACGGTCGAGATTGATGTGCTTGATGAGCGCGGCATCATCGTCACTGACAAACGACCACTGGGTGATAACATGTTTACAACGGCCGTAAGAGGCCGACAGCATGAGCCATCGCCATGACACATTGAGCGTGAGGTCATGCAGACGCTCGTTCAGCAACTGCGAATTGCCTGCCTGCATCGAATAACGGCTGATGTAAGTAACGGCATCGTTCATCGCAAAGAAACTGGGGCGGTTGGTCTTGAGGCTATAGGACAGTGCCGTCTGCACGTTGCCCAGACGTACGGAATAGGATGCCGTGGGGAAAAACTCGTCCATGCTGCGATGCAGATAGTCACTGTTTTTGTCATCGGCATAGTCATACAGCGTGTGCTCATAACGCAGGCCCACACTTGCCTTACCCCATCGCTTGAAATCGGTACCATACTCAACAAAAGTGGCTATATTGTCCTCAGTTATGTCGGCATCGGTGTCGGCAATCGAGGGCTTGTCGATCCAATAGGTATTGTGGCGCCGTGCAAAGGTCATCTCGGTGCCAGCCTCCAACACTCCTTTCCACACAGGATATGAAAGCACCAGTTTGGTGGCATACAGGCGGCTTTCTGTACCCGAACCGCTGAGGACGAAATCATCATTCACCAGACTGTTCTCCACATTCTCGCGATCGGTATTGATTTCGGTGGACAGGAAATCAAAGTTGAAGTCGATGCCCAGTTTTCCAGCCGAGCCGTTGTAATAGGCGTTAGTGAGAATACCAAGAGGCTTTGTCTCCTTGCTCGTCTGCTCGGAGTAGAGATGGTCAATCCTCACATCATTCTCAAACACATCCTCGTCATAGATGACCTTATTCGTGCCACCCAGGTAATGTGTCAGATCGGCGCGTACACCCACCGAGTGGTTGTCGCTGATTTGCCAGTTGACACCCGCAGTATAGGTCAGTTGATTGTTTCTCCACGTCATCGTGTAAGGCCCTACCTGATGGAACAGCTTTGTCGTGTTGGTCGTCTCTTCCAGCCAGCTGTATTGGCGATAGTCCTGATGATAATACCACACACTGCCAAAGATATCCACATCCTTCATACGGTAGTTCAAGCCTAACTTCGCATTGGGTTTGTTGAAACCGTATCGCAGGTCCTGCTCATCAGTTACCGTCAAGTCGAGACTAAGGCCCTCGCCCTGCTGACGTTTGGTGCGGATGCGCACCACAGCCCTTACAGTGGCAGCATATTGCGCTCCTGGGTTGTTGATGACCTCCACATCACGGATATCCTCGCTGCGCAGACGTTTCAATTCACTCTCATCGCGCACCAGGCGTCCGTTAAGATAGATGAGCGGAATGCCCTTGCCCAGCACCTCGGGGCTATCTTCAGAGCCCGTCATTCCAGGCACTTTGACAAGCAATTCGCCCAGCGTGCCTGACGATGCCAGTGGAGTCCCCTCAACGCGTGTAATCATCGCATTTCCCTTCAGCCGGGTATTGGGAAGACCGCCCGTGACGACAAGCTCCCTCAACTCGGCCATCATGACAGCGGCCGGGATGGTGTCCTGCTCCTGTGCCCATGCCGTCAAGCATGCCACACATGCCACAATACCTATGAACAAACAACGTTTCATTGTCTCCAACGTTTCAGCATGGGAAAGAAGCCTCGCATCATCTGGACGTATTCATCCCTGGTCATTGGCTTGGGCATCTGCTTATTGACCTCGTCAATAAACTGTGCACAGTGCTCTATCATCTCGTCCATGGTGCAGTCCTGCAGGAACTTGCCGTCCTTGAAGCAGTACTGGCAGTAGTCGAAGTTCGTGCTCCCGTCGGCATTCGTGCCGCAATCCTCATTCTTAGTGAGCGGCATGCCACAACTTTGGCAGAACTGAGGAAGCTGGCCCGGCAACAAGGTTTTCACCTTCTCGGGGAATGTCGCTTCATAGGCCTCGAAGGCCTCGGGGTTCTCGTCGGCGGCAAAGTAGCCCTTGGGTGGGCCATAGGTCGCCTCGGTGATGCCGTTCCTCTCCAGCCAGCCGGGGATGAGTTCTTGGGCAAGGAAATAAGGCACTTCGGCATCGCGCGGCTCGGCGTGATAATGAATCTTCAGCTTACTGGCCAAGTCGAAGCCCGCATGGCGATAGAAATCGATGTTACCCTCCATGCAAAGGAAGCCTATTCCAAGTTCACGCGCCTTGTCTAACGCATAGTTCAGCAGCTTGAGGCCATAGCCCTGACGCTTATAATCGGGATGGATGCTGATGGGGCCAAAGGTCCATGAGGGGCAATGTGTGCCGTCGTCAAGGACGAGTTCTGCCCTCGAGAACATGATGTGGCCTATAATCCTGCCGCCTTCTTCCATGACGAGATCGAGCTCGGGGATAAAGTCGGGATTGCTGCGGTACTGGTTCAGCACATAATGCTCGGTGCAACCTGGACGATAAACGTTCCAGAAGGACTCACGGGTGAGATTCTCCACCTCACGGAAATCCTCGGGTTGTTCTAATCTGATATTCATAATGAAACCCTTATGGCATTTTGAGATTTTTCTTCTTTAGTTTGCTGCAGCAAATTTACTGACAGTTACAGAAACTTCCAAACAACTGGAGGCAATTGCTATATGGCTTTTATAACCTTTTGCAGTTCTTCCAGAAATCGGGCAGCGTGGCCACCGTCCATCTGCACATGATGGAACTGGAACGAGATGGGTAGCGTGACTTTTAGCCACTTCTTGCGATACCGGCCCCACAGCACCATCGGGTTGCAGAACTGGTCGGTGTACTGGTTGACGATACAGTCGAGTTCAGTTGCCGTCATCGCCGATGTTCCTATCACCATGGCATCATCTACAAAGGTGCTCTGACACAAACTGCTTGCCGACTGAGTCAACGCCATATAGTCCCTGTTGAATTTCTCCAAGTCATCACAATAGGGGACATCGCAAGAGTTGATGCCCCCATTGCAGTTGTTCACAATCACATTGATGGCGAGACGGTCATAGTTAAACAGTTGACCTTGCTCGGGCAAAGTATAGAATTCTTTAATCTGACTGGCAGCCTTCCCAATGCACCAGCACAGGAGCATGTTGAAACTCAGCCCTTTTCGCTTGGCAATCCTGTAGAGACATGTGACGTCAAAGGTCTTGGTGAGCGTCACCATCGGCATGGGTGATGACATCCACAGTTCAAACGCCTTGGCCCGGCTGGTGTCCTTGGGGTTGACGACCTGTTTCATCCGATCACAAAGCTGCGGGGATAGTAGTCGCTGTAGAAGCGGCCATCGGTTGCCGTGAACTTCAGCACGCAATAATTGGGATCAGTAACGCCGCCTGGATAGTATTCGGTGTCGCCATCCCGCCAGATCATCTCCTTGCTGGCTGCATCGGTCAACACTTCCATTGTGCCACGCAGCATCATGCCCTTGAAGCCGTCGGCATCGCAGAAATAAATGGATGCTTTGGGATTGGCCTTGTAATGGGCCACACGCAGGGAGAACGTGTTGGTGGTGAAATAAAATACCTTGATGCCCTCGCGCACACGAGGCGACAGCATGGCCTTGGTGCAAGGGAAGCCCTCCTCATCTACCGACGAGATAAAAGTGACGGGCAACGTGTCGGCCATCTTGGCAATCAGGTCTTTAACGCCCGCCAAGGCCGGATTTTCAGGGATGGCGTCGTTGATGGTCAACTCCTTGCGCCAGCGCTTCAAGTGAGGGAAATACATCTTCATCTGGCCGATATATTCCTCCCTTGTGATAGGCTGCGGTAAGCCCTTGTTGACCTCGTTGACAAACTGGGCACAATGCTCTATCATCTCGTCCATCGTGCAGTCCTGCAGGAACT
This sequence comes from uncultured Bacteroidales bacterium, assembly GCA_902792895.1. GTDB lineage: Bacteria > Bacteroidota > Bacteroidia > Bacteroidales > Muribaculaceae > Sodaliphilus. The sequence continues at coordinate 140,879 of CADBBK010000004.1, forward strand.
TGCCGTCCTTGAAGCAGTACTGGCAGTAGTCGAAGTTCGTGCTCCCGTCGGCATTGGTGCCGAGCAGTTCCTCGGTGAGCGGCATACCGCAGCTCTGACAAAATTTCTGTTCCATTGTTTCTAAATTCTATTATTCTACCGACAAAGTTATAAAGAATTATCGTTCATGTCAATTCATTCACTCTAAAAAGCCATCAGGGATGACGATGCGGCGGGAATTCCTTGACTGAGTTATAGGCAACCACCTTGCCGTCGTTGTCAAAGGTGACGACAAACAGCATCTCTTCGGCATCAATTACCTCACCGACCACCTTGCGGTAGCCCCACTGCTCTCCAGTTTCGTCGGCGTTCTTGAACAGGGGCGTGCCCAGCAAGTGCTGGATATCGCTCTTGGTCATTCCCAATTCCACCTTGTTGATCTTAGTGGTGTCGCGCGTGGCGATGCAACTGTCAAAAGCCATATTCATCACAAGAACAAGCATCACCGCGATAACTATTTCTTTCATTTTCATCATCTTTTTCATTTTTGATTCAATTACATCAGTGATTACCATAATTATCGATAATAAATTGCCACGCCAACTCCTTATTTTCCAGACCGATAACGCAATCAGGCTCCATACAGGTGTCATCGACGGTGGCGGCATCGGGACGTGAAAAGAACTTGCAGGAGATACTGCCCAAGACGCCAGTGTTGGGCAGTCGGTACGGTAACACTTCGCCATAATGGGAGGGCGAGAAAGTGGATGTCGTGCCGATGATGGTACCGATGTGGTTGTCACGAGCGAGAGTCAGGAGGATTCCTGCACTGCTGTAGGTCTTGGGGCCCATGACAAAGACGACATTCCCCTCATAAAGCGCGGGTTGCTGATAGTCGTCAGGAATCCTGGACGAAGGCATCTGATAGAGTTCATCGGCATGGCCGTCATTTTCCCATCTGGCCTTGGCAGCAGCAATTCTCGGATTATAGGCAGCCATGAGATTTGAGAAACGCAGATAGGTAGTATAATCCTCCAACTTCTCAACGGGATACAGGTGCTGGAGTAACTCGTCGCACAGCCGGCTGCTGCCGCCACCGTTGTATTGAACATCCACTACCAGTGTCTTGATTTGCGCCTCATTCATCTTGGTAAACATCTCATCAAGGAATCCTTCAAAGGGATTGCCTTCCATATTCATACACTGATTAAACTGCAGATAGCAGATACTCTCAGGCTGTAAGATACTGTAATCGTAAAATGCGTCGTGACGGCTCATCACGTGCTCAGTGTCCACGACCTCTGCCTCTGTCTCCTCATTTTTTGCCGCTTTCTTCTCTTGCAGGCTTTTCATTGTCGTGAGGTCGGTATGCTTGTCGTGGAGCGGTCCTAAGACTGCGATGAGGGCATCGACAAAGTCCTCGTCGGACTGGACGCTCCCGCATTGCTCAAGCAAGGCCTCTTTTTGGGCAAACCATTCGGCACGACGATCGGCTTTGATATAATAAGGGTGAGTATCGGCAACCATATCCATAAACAGGATGGCATCTTTCTGATACTTATTGCCCGACAAGTATTCGTTACTCGACTGGTAAGCAGAGTCGCTAAGAATTTTGAACTTGCTCACGTCCTGTGCCATTGACCACTGCCAACCAGCTACAAGGATAAGGAATAGATAAAAAGAATGCTTCTTCATCTCTGTTTTTTATTGTTTTGAGTTAAGGACCCTTTAAGTATTAGAGCCCTTAACGGGTTAATTTTTTGAGAATTACATTCTAGCCTTCTGCTTCTCGCCGGCACCGGTGCCACGGTACTTGCTGCCTGCACTGTTGAACTTCCAGGTGAGGTCAAGGGAGAACGTGCGGCGGGCGGGATTGCTGGTGTACAACTCGCGCGGGCCATAGATGGTAGCCCCGGCCTTGCTGGTGTTGAACAGGTCCATGCAGCGTGCGTCAACGGTCAGTGAGCCAAGGTGCTGCAGGCTGATGTCCTTCTGCACGCCGATGCCGCTATAGAACCGGCTCTTGTTGATGCGGAAGTTGTCGTAGTCACCTCGCGACGTCCATTGCACCATGGCATTCAGGCGCCACGCGTGCGGCAGCTCGATGTCGTTGTTCCACGTCAGGCCCACATACGGGTGGTTCAGCGTGAGGATAGAGCCGTCGGCGGTCGGCGTCTTGTAGTTCTGGAAGATGGCGAGCAAGGTCCAAGTGGGATGCCAGCAACCAAACACGGGCCTCAGCGACGGGAGGACGGTCAGCCGGTGATAACTCTCCTTGCTGTTGATGGGGTGCACGAGGCTGACGAGCGGATCCTCCGAGCCGGGATAAGGCTCGGTGGACATCGTCTCGGAGTCCTTGATGCGGGCGTAGTTCAGCGTCAGGTTCATCCACTTGTAGGCGGCATTGAAGACCAGGCTGTGGGTGTAGGTGGGCTTCAGGTAGGGATTGCCGCTCTGATAGCTGTAACGGTTGATGTAGACCGTCGAGCTGGTGAGACTGCTGTAGGCAGGGCGCTGGATGTCGCGGCGGTAGGACAGCGACAGCTGCACCTTGCCCACCGGAGCCGACACCACAAACGTGGGGAACCAGTCGCCATAGTCGCGGCACACCTCATCCTCGCGCTCATTGAAGTTGTAGTAGTCGTTCTTCAGGTGCTCGTAGCGCAGGCCCACCTGGGCGAATACCAGGCCGAAGCGACGGCCGAACTCCACAAAGGCTGCCGTCGACGACTCGTTGATCTCGGTGTCGGTGGCCTTGACGGGAACACTTGCCGTTGCCGAGAACGAGTAGGCGTCGGTGCGGTGGTTGTGGGAGTATTCACCGCCCGCCGACAGGTTGCCGTGCCACACGGGGTAACTCAGGATGAGCTTCGAGGCCCAGAAGTTGTTGCGGCTGCTGGTGTTGCTCTCGATGCTGCGGCCGACGGTGACGCCGTCCAGGACGGTTGTCTCGCTGGTGCTGCCCGGCGTCTCGGTGCGGTCGAACAGGCCGTCCACGTTCAGGTCAATGCCCAGCGAGCCCACCTTGCCGTTATAATAGGCGTTGAAAATGTGCTTCCTGAAACGGTCGTGCTGCTCGACGTCGCTCACCGAGCGCTCGGTGAAGACGCCATTCACATAGCTGTCGGTGGTGAACTGGTCACGGAAGTCGGCGCCGGGGTGGCGGTCATACTTGTAAAAAGCACCCATGCTGTGGTTGTCGTTGAACATGTAGTTGATCTGCAGTTGGGGCGACCAGCCCTTCCAGATGTTCCTGCCCTCCTGCGTGACAAGGCCCTCGACCCGGTCAGGACCCACAAAATAAGACAACTGGTTTTCCTGCAGCATCTTAGCGTGCCCGAAGCGGCCGCACCACAACGAGGCGGTGATGTCCAGTCCGCCCGTGCGGTAGTTCACATCCAGGTTGTTGGTCATCGTGTGGCCATACTGGTACATGCCCGCCAGGTTGTCCTGGAAGCTGAAGCCGTCGCCCTGCGCCTTCTTGAGCGTGATGCGCACCACAGCCTTGGTCGAGGCGGCATAGCGGGCACCGGGGTTCTGGATGACGTCGATGTGCTGGATCTGGTCGCTGCGCAGGCGCGACAGTTCGCTCACGTCCTGCACCTTGCGGCCGTTGATATACACCTCGGCCTCGCCGCGTCCCAGCACCGTCACGGCGCCATCGCGCTTGGCCTCCAGCGACGGCACGCGCGCCAGCGCATCGGCCACGGTACCTGCCTTCTCCAGGATAGTCCCCTCGACGGTGGTGCGCATGGCCTCGCCCTTGACGCGCGTCTTGGGCAGCTGGCTCCTGACGACCACCTCGCCCAGCAGCAGCGAGGCCTCATTCATCTTGATAATCTGGCCATCTGTGGGGCTCAGGAATTGCGTCTCGTAGCCGATGCTCGACACCTTCAACAGGCCGTCGGTCCTGAGCGTCGGGATACGGAACTGTCCCTGCTCGTCGGTCATCGCCCCCTGGACAAATGCCGAGTCGGGCAATGACAGCAGCACCACGTTCACATAGGGCATCGGCTCGCCCTTCTCGTCAAGCACTGTACCGGTCACGTCGGGCGTTGCGGCCCAGGCCGATACCCCCACCATTACTGCAGCCATGAGGGCTGCCCATCTGCAACACATCTTTTCCATTTCTTTTCTCCTTCTTTTTTTTGTGGCAATGATATAGTTGTTGGCCCAAACCCTGCGGGGCTAATGCGAATTACACGAATTAGACCAATTAACGCGAATTTTTAATATTTTTCGTGAGATTAGTCTCATTAGCTAAATTCGCATTAAAAAACTTTCAGGGTCAACTCCTATATCGTTTCCTTGTTTTTTTGTGGCTGTATCATAATTGCAATACCAGCAAAGGAATCCGTGCTACGCACGGAGAAATCTTGTACAAGCCGAATGCAAACAAGCTTGCTTGATTTGCTGAGGCGCAGCCAAGATTATTAAAATTAAACAAAATTTGTATAAAAATTAAAACAAATCAATTTTTTATTTTTATTTATAATTTTGTTAAATTTCTCGGCCGTTAGGCCGAATAAAAAGCTAGAGGCGAATTATGACACACCCACAATCAATCATTCATCATCTGTTGTTAACTGTTCTCTGAAAGTTTGACGTTCACACCGCCCAAGAAGTTGCTTGCGACGATATGCAGGCAGGGTGCCCCTGGAATCTCACGATTGGGAATCTCGTTGCCCACGCCCCCGATGAAGCTATGGCTTGTGACATTCACGTTGATGCCTTCAGGAACCAATAGCTCTACACCGCCCAAAAACGTATGGACGTCAACTGCCTCATCTTGGGTGATAACAGCCTGGCGCAGGTCCATCCGTAGCCCTCCACAGCAGGCATCGAGCCGCGCCCCATGGAAAGTTTCTCCCTTGTAGGCATACTCGTCGGCACCCAATCGCACCGCACAGCACACGCGCTTGCCATCCTCGCCGAGCGGCAACTGGCGCTGCAGCCACTGCGACCGGTTGTGCCTGAAACTGTAGATCAGCAGTTCCAGGCCCACATACAGCAACAGAACCGGCCCGAAGTATTCCGTCCAGCACTGCTCCCAGTTCAGGTGGACGATGCCCCACATGTCTGCCAACCTCAACAGGGCAGCCACGATAAAAATGATTCCGATCATTGTTCTTCTGTTCATCATCGTTGTTGGTTTTGGGACGAGCCCGACAGGGGCCCGCGTTTGTGTAATTGTCGGTGCAAAGTTGCAGCCACCGCGCGACTGACGCAAGTTTCTGGGATATTCTGCGGCATTCTGTGACCAATGACATGCCGAGTTGGGATAAAATGCACATTTGTGGCCGATGGCTTTGGCCGTGTGGGGGTTTTATCCTACCTTTGTCGGTCATGATGAGCAACGAGCGTAAGGAGACTTTGAGCGTGCGGCTGATCAGCGTCGGTTTCACGGTGCTGGCCCTTGCCGTGTTCAAGCCTTTCGGGCTGCAGGCATGGCATTGGGAAACCTATGTCCACCTGTTGGTCATCTTTGCGATGGGCCTTGCCGTGTGCATGCTCACCGAGGGCATCTTGAAGTATGTCGTCAAGATGCCGCGGTCCCTGGAGCACGGTGTGGACTACATCATCCGCCGCAACCTGTGGTTCCAGCTCATCAACACGCCCCTGATCACCGTGATGATATGCCTCTACCGCCATCTGGTGCTCAGCGGCCGCGTGCCGGGCAACGCGCTGTCGGTAGGCAATCTGCTGGAGACGCTGCTCATCATCGCCTTCTGCTCCTTTGCCATCGGCCTGTACTGGCGCTTCAAGTTCCGCAGCCGCTATCTGTCGGCCGAGCTCGAGGAGACCCGCCTGCTCAACGAGCGCCTGCAAGGGCGACACCAGCAGCAGGCCCTGGCGGCAGCAGCCCCCGTGGGCGAGACGGCCGGGCAGGAACACCCCCGGGCGAGCGCCGTGGCGGCTCCCACGGTCATCACCCTCACGGGCTCGACGAGCGAGACGGTCACGCTGCGGGTGGCCCACCTGTTGTACATCGAGGCCGTCGGCAACTACGTCAAGGTCCACGGGTGGGACGGCAGCCAGGTGCAGCACGAGATGCTGCGCGCCACCACCAAGCAGATACACGGGCAGCTGAGCCCCTACCCCATGGTCGTGCGCTGCCACCGCGCCTTCCTCGTCAACCTGGCGCAGGTCGAGCGGATTGTCACCCGTGCGGGCGCCATGCAGCTGGTCATCAGGCACTGCCAGGACGCCCTCCCCGTATCGCGCAGCAACATGGCGCAAGTCAAGCAGGCCATCAACGCCATGGACTGACGCATCCCCCTCCCCACGCGCGCTTGCCAAAACGCTGTCATCGTGATGAAGAGCTACCGGTCATGCGGGAAATTCAACGATTGTTCCATAAAATTGAGCATCATACGCCTTTTTGATGTCAATCTTTTTGTAATTCAACGGAATAGTCATTACCTTTGCCCACACAAGCAGAACGCGTCTGCTCGAGAAACCTTCTAAACATCTACGCTAATGAACAAAAGAATTCTAACGCTATTGCTCATTGTGATGTGCACCCTGATGGGTCTGCAGGCACGCACAGTGAGAGGAACGGTCGTTGACCAGGTCAACGAACCAGTGATCGGCGCCACAGTCAAGGTCCTGGGGACCACGATGGGTGCCGTCACCGACTTTGACGGCAACTTTGAGATTGCCAATGTCCCCGACGGAGCAGTGCTCAAGTTCACCTTCATGGGCATGCAGGCCGTGGAGATGGAAGCCAGCGATGTGATGAACGTGCAGTTGCTGGATGACGTGCGCAACCTCGACGAGGTGGTCGTGATCGGTTACGGCTCGGCACAAGCCAAGGACTTGACGGCGCCCATCAGCGTGGTCAAGGGCGAGGAACTGCTGGCAGTGCCCGCGGCATCGCCGATGGCCGCCATGCAGGGCAAGGTGGCCGGTGTGAACGTGGTCAACAGCGGTACCCCCGGCGAGGGCCCCAAGGTCCACATCCGCGGTAACGGCTCATTCACGAGCGGCAGCCCGCTGTATGTGGTGGACGGCATGTTCTATGACAACATCGACTTCCTGAACGCCAACGACATCGCCGACATGTCGGTGCTCAAGGACGCCTCGGCAGCAGCCATCTATGGTGTGCGCGCCGCCAACGGTGTCGTCCTGATCACCACCAAGCACGGCAACAAGAACCAGCCTGCCAAGATCACCTACAACGGCTACTACGGTATCCAGAAGGCCACCAACGTGCTCAAGATGGCCTCCTCGAGCGAGTATGCCACGATGCTGATGGAGGCCAACTACGATGCCTATGTATCGACCATGAAGGCATCTATCGACCGCTACGGCGGCAGCTACAGCAATGCCGACTTCCACCAGTGGACCTACGGCTCCAACAGCGACTGGTACAAGGAACTGCTGCGCACGGCAGCCATCACCGACCACAGCCTGACCATCACCGGCGGTGGCGAGAAGGCTACCTACTCGCTGGGCATCAACTACCTGCACCAGGACGGTGTCATGAATGTCAATAACTACTACAACCGCATGAACTTCCGTGCCGCCCTGGACTACGAGGCCACCAGCTGGCTGAAGGTCGGCTTCAACGGCATCTTCTCCAAGGGCAAACAGCGCACGCCCAACAATGCCGCTTGGCAGCAGGCGTTCAACGCTCCCGGCATCTATCCCGTGATGGACGAGAAGAACGACGCTACCTTCCCCACCCACTACGCTTCGCCCGAGTCGGTGGGCTTCACCAACAACTTCTACAACCCTGTCGCCACCGCCAAGTACCAGAACAGCGTCAACGACATCAACAAGTACCTGACCAACTTCTATGCTCAGATTACTTTCATTCCCAGCAAGCTGAATTTCAAGACAAGCTATGCCTATGACTTCACCGCCGTGCACAACCGCAACTACATGCCGGAGTACTATGTGAGCGCCGTGCAGCACAACGACAAGTCGTGGGTGAGCAAGAACGAGTCCAGCTACAACAACTGGATTTGGGACAATGTGCTCACCTACAAGGACTCCTTCGGTGACCACAACGTGGGCGTGATGGTCGGCCAATCGTTGCGCGAGGACAAGTACCACAACCTGTATGGTATCGGCTACGGCATCGTGGAAGGCGATGACGCCTATCAGTACATCGGCATCAGCACCGACAGCGACAGCCGCCGCGCCAGCGATGGCGGTACCCGCTACCGCAGCAACAGCTACTTTGGCCGCATCAACTATGACTACATGGGCAAGTACCTGCTGATGGCCACCTTCCGTGCCGACGGTACGAGCAAGTATCAGGAGACCTGGGGCTACTACCCCTCGTTCGGTGCCGCCTGGGTCATGTCCAAGGAGAACTTCATGGACAACCAGCGCGTGTTTGACTACCTGAAGTGGCGCGCCAGCTGGGGACGTCTGGGTAACAATGCAGTTCCCGCCAGCGACGGTTTCCGCTCGGTTTCGACGGGCACCTGGCAGTCGGGCGTGTTCGGCAATGCCACCATCGCCGGTTTCCAGAACAACAGCTACTTCTCCAACCTGAAGTGGGAGGTTGTTGACGAGACCAACGTCGGCGTTGAGTTCGCCACCCTGCGCAACCGCCTGAGTGTGGACATCGACTGGTTCTACCGCATGACGCGCAAGGCCGTCATCGCTCCCCGCCTGCCCTTCGAGAACGGCACCCTGCTGCAGAACATCGGTAAGATTCTCAACACCGGTGTGGATGTGAGCATCAACTGGGCCGACCGTGTGGGCAACGACTTCAAGTACTACATCGGTGTCAACCTCTCTTACCTCAAGAACGAGGTCAAGAGCCTGGCAGGTAACCCCTACATTGCAGGTGGCAAGACCTACCAGTTCGTTGGCAAGAAGATGAACTCGTTCTACGGCTACGTCGTGGACGGCATCTACCAGACCGAGCAGGAGTGCGCCAGCGACAAGACGGCACAGGCCAACGGTCTGAAACCCGGTGACTTCAAGTACAAGGACCTGAACGGCGACGGCATCGTTGACGGCGAGGACCGCACCACCCTGGGTTCCTACCTGCCCGACTTCATCTACAGCTTCAACCTGGGCTTCCAGTGGAAGAACCTGGACTTCTCGCTGGCTACCTATGGCAACGCTGGAGGACAGATGTACAACCGCAAGCGCGCGCTGCGCTACGCCCAGTCCAACTACAACTTCGACCACGACCAGGTGGCTAACCGCTGGACCGGTGCCGGCTCCACCAACAAGTATCCGTCGGCCGAGGGTTGGATTCGCTCATGGAACGTGAGCGACCAGCGCGTGAACTCCTTCTTCGTTGAGGATGCCGACTTCTTCCGCATCCAGAACGTGACCATCGGCTACACCTTCAAGAGCATCAAGATGGGTAGCTACACGCTGCCGTCACTGCGCTTGAGCGCCACCGCCGACCGTCCGCTGACGTTGTTCGGAGCCCACAGTTTCACCCCCGAGTTGAACGACCCCGAGGGCTGGGATACCGAGGTTTACCCGCTGACATCGACCTACACCTTCGGTGTAACCATCGATTTCTAAATGAGCAATTACCAACAATCATATAAAGCCAAACGACAATGAAATTATTGAAATATATCATGATTGCAGGTCTGCTGATGGTGGGTGCCACCTCCTGCAACAATTGGTTGGACATTCAGCCCGAGAGCACACTGCCCGAGTCGGATGTCGATTACTCCAAGACCAGCGAGATGTATATGCCCGTGTCGGGTGTCTATGCCAAGCTGCGCACTGGCGGCATGCACTGGGTCATCTGGCCCTTGACCATCGTGCGTGACGGTGACGTGTGGAGCGGGCGTGTCGACGACCAGGGTCTGCTCGTGGACTTCGGCAACTTCAGGTATGACAACTCATTCTGGGGCCTCAACGAGATGTGGAACCAGTACTACGGCATGATTAAGGTGGCCAACGGAGCCCTCATGTCACTCGACTCCTACGCCGAGTTCATCTCCAACGATGCCGACCGCGCTAACTACCGCGCCTACTGCGGTGAGGTGCGCATCCTGCGCGCCTATGCCTACTACAGGCTGACGCAGGCCTTCGGCGACGTGACCATCCTGCGCGACAACAACCAGAGCGACCTCACGCGTTCGACCAAGGATGCCGTGGAGCGCTACATGCTCGAGGATCTGCAGTATGCCATCGACAACTGCCCCAAGGTGCGCCCCAACGAGGCTTCACACTTTGGTGCCGTGACGGCCTACACGGCCGAGGCTCTGGCTGCCAAGATTCGCTTGAACCGCGGCGAGTATGCCCAGGCCGAGGCCTTGACCGACGATATCATCGCCAGCAACAAGTTCCAGCTCTACAGCGACTTCTACAACCTGTTTAAGATTCCCGGCAAGATGTGTAACGAGAGTCTGATGGAGTGCCAGTGCACCGACTTCGGTCAGAGCAGCGGCGACATGGTTGACGCCGACCAGTGGTTTGTATTCCAGGGTCCTGGTAACCTGGGCGGTTGGAACTTTGTGGGCATCACCGATAAGTTCATCAGCTGGGCTCAGAACCGTGGCGAGACCATCCGCCTCGAGACCTCGGTACTCTTCGGCGGCACAACCACCCGCGACGGAGACGAGATCAATGTCATGGGCAATGTCAACAATACCAACACCTGGAACGGTAAGGCTTACACGCCGACCAACCAGCTGACTCCCGGCCGCACCAAATACGGTTCCAACAACAACATCCGCATCCTGCGCTATGCCGACGTGCTGCTGATCAACGCCGAGGCTAAGGTGCGCCAGGGCAAGAATGGCGACCAGCCGTTCAACCAGGTGCGCACACGCGCCCAAATGCCGACGATGAGCAATGTCACGGTTGACCAGATTCTCGACGAGCGCCGCATGGAGCTCGTGTGCGAGTGGGGTGAGCGCTATAACGACCTCGTCCGCACAGGCCTCGCTGCCAGCGTGCTCAGTGGCTGGAACGAGAGCGTGAAGTACTATCCGCTGCCGCTGTCTCAGCTCCAGACCGTGCCCACCCTGGCTAACGATCCCAAGACTGAGTAAGTCCTAAAATTCATGAATCGATCCACAGGCAGGGTGACACACCCCCCGAGGCGGTGCCCTGCCTGTGTTTTTATCTAACAAAACGCAATGAACCGTTTACTAGCCATCATCGCGGCAGCAGTCGCACTCAATGCCTGGGCCACAACCGACTCGGTCAAGGTTGTCAAGGGCCAGGTGAGTGATTATTTCATACCCGTGGTCACCGACTACCAGGTAACCGGTGTTGTGGCCGATGAACAAGGCCTGCCCTTAGAGGGGGCTACCGTGATGTGGCTCTATAGCCCGGCTCATTGCAACACCGATGCCCAGGGCCGTTATTCGCTCACGGGCACCGACCATGACAGCCTGCTGTGCATCCATTATCCGGGCAAGGAAATGACTGTAGTCACGCGGGCTGCTACTCAGCGACAGGTAAACATCACGTTGCCTATCAAGACCAGCGGCAGCCTTGCCGCTCCACGCCGTGAAGCCCAAGCCACGCGTTGGTATGATCCCCGCAACACTGCTACCAGCACCTATTGCAATCCGCTCAACATCAGTTACAACTACGAGCCCTGGAACAACAACACCCGCCAGGGTGGCTCGTTCCGCTCGAGTGCCGACCCCATGGCGCTGACCTACCAGGGCGAGTACTACCTGTTCTCGACCAACCAGGGCGGTTTCCACTATTCCCGCAACCTGAGTGACTGGGAATTCTGCCAAGCCTCGTTCCAGCGCTATCCCGCCGATGACGACGAGTGCGCTCCCGCCGCATGGGTAGTGGGTGACACGCTGTTTTACACGGGTTCGACCTACGAAGGCCTGCCCATCTGGTATTCCACCCACCCCAAGAGCGGCCGCTGGCGCCGTGCGGTGGAACGCAACACACTGCCCACCTGGGACCCCTACGTCTTCCTCGATGATGACGGACGACTCTACGAATACTATGGCTCGAGCAACGAATATCCCCTCAAGGGCGTTGAAATCAGCCGAGACGATTTTACCCCCATCAGCAAGATTTACGACCTCGTGCGGCTGCATCCCGACCGCCATGGCTGGGAACGCTTCGGGATGAACAATGACGACGAGGTGACGCTCAAGCCTTTTACCGAGGGCGCTTTCATGACCAAGCATGGCGGCAAGTACTACCTGCAGTATGGCGCGCCCGGCACTGAGTTCAAGGTGTATGCCGACGGTGTCTATGTGAGTGACCATCCGCTGGGACCGTTCTCCTATCAACAGCACAACCCGATGAGTTACAAGCCCGGCGGCTTTGTGCAGGGTGTGGGCCACGGTGGCACCTTTGCCGACCTGCAGGGCAACTATTGGCACGTGGGCACCTGTATGCTGTCGCTCAAGTACAAGTTTGAGCGCCGCATCGGCCTCTACCCCACCGCTTTTGATGCCGACGGGGTGATGTACTGCAACACGGCCTTCGGTGACTACCCCTGCTGGAACGCCGACCGCGACATCAAGAATCCCGTCGAGCGTTTCACGGGTTGGATGCTCCTCTCCTATGGCAAACCCTGTACCGTGTCAAGCACCGACAGCACCTTGACAGCCGCCAGCCTCACCGACGAGAACATGCGCACCTACTGGAGCGCTGCCAGCGGCGGTCCGGACGAGTGGGTGATGATTGACCTGGGCAGCATGTGCGAGGTGAGGGCCCTGCAACTCAACTTCTATGACCACAAGACGGTGCAGCACAACCGCGCCAACGACATCTACTACCAGTACAGCGTTTGGGCCAGCGACAATGGCCACGACTGGACACTGGTTGTCGATAAGAGTGATAACGACCGTGATGTACCGCATGACTATATCGAACTGTGCGAACCGCTCAACACCCGTTTTCTGCGCATCAGTAACATCCACATGCCATCGGGCGGCAACTTCTGCCTGAGCGAGGTGCGGGTTTTCGGCAAGGCTGCGGGTGCGTTGCCCCAGACAGTGAAAAAGTTCACCGCCAAGCGCGACAAGGCCGACCGCCGCAACGCTATGATTACATGGGCAGCGGTCGATGGAGCCTATGGCTACAACATCTATTACGGCATTACCCCCGACAAACTCTACCACTGCATCACCGTCAACGGCGACACACAATATGACCTGCGCGGCCTGGACCTGGGCACCGATTACTACTTCGCCATCGAAGCCCTGGCCGAGACCGGTGTGGGCCCGCGTTCCAAAATCGTCAAAATCAACCATTAACCTGTAAGTATATATGAACAAACTCATTTTGAAATCTCTCGCACTCATCCTGCTGATGGTGTTCACCGCCTGCAAGGGCGAGGGCAGCACCACCCCCAAGGAGCCCGTCCCTGAAGATGAACAGACGCGGCCTGCCACATTTGCCAGCGACGATGCCATGCTGGACTATATCCAGCGTGTCCACTTCAACTACATGTGGGACGGTGCCGAACCCACGTCAGGCCTGGCCAGGGAGCGCATCCACCTCGACGGGGAGTACCCCGAGCATGACCAGGACGTGGTGACCACGGGAGGCAGCGGATTTGGCATCGCCGGACTGGTGGTGGCCATGGAACGCGGTTTCATCACCCGCGACCAAGGCATCAAGCGGCTGGAGCGCATCGTGGACTTCCTGGAGCGCGCCGACCGTTTCCATGGCGTGTGGCCTCACTGGCTACATGGCCCCACGGGCAAGGTGAAACCATTTGGACAGAAAGACAATGGCGGCGACATCGTGGAGAGCAGTTTCCTGATGCAAGGCCTGTTGTGCGCCCGGCAGTACCTGAAGGGTGACACCGATGCCGAAAAGAGCCTCGTTCAGCGCATCAACGCCCTGTGGCAAGGCATGGAATTTGACTGGTACACGCGCGGCGGGCAAGACGTCATCTACTGGCACTGGTCGCCCGAGTATGAGTGGGAGATGAATTTCCCGCTCGAGGGCTACAACGAGTGCCTCATCGTGTATGTGCTGGCAGCAGCCTCCCCCACCCACTCCGTCCCCGCCTCGTGCTATCACAAGGGCTGGGCTCGCAGTGGCGTCATCAAGAGCAATGCAGCCCCCTACGGCTATCCGCTGGAACTCAAGCACAATGGTGCCGAGCAGACCGGTGGTCCGCTGTTTTGGGCACATTATAGTTGGTTTGGCTTGTGCCCCAAGGGGCTGAAGGACCAATATGCCGACTACTGGAACGTGGTGCGCAACCACGCCATGAGCAACTACCGCTATTGCGTCGATAATCCGAAGAAATATACCGGCTACGGCCCTGACTGCTGGGGCCTGACTGCCAGCTACTCCGTCGAGGGCTATTCGGCCCACAGCCCAGGCAACGACTTGGGTGTCATCACGCCCACTGCCGCCCTGTCCTCGTTCCCCTATACGCCCGAGGAGTCGATGGCAGCCCTCAAGGGCTTCTATGCCCGCGGTGAGTCCATCTGGGGCAAGTATGGCTTCTACGATGCCTTCAGCCCGGTAAGCGGCTGGACGCTGCCCCGCTATCTGGCCATCGACCAGTGCACCATCGCCCCGATGATTGAGAACTACCGCACGGGGCTGCTATGGAACTTGTTTATGAGTTGCCCCGAGGTGCAGCAGGGCCTTGAGAAGCTTGGTTTCACGCATCAGTAAATCACAACATATCCCGTATATCAAGAAACTATCAACTAAAAATCCGATGATATGACAAGAATCAAGACCATTTTATTCACACTGGCACTGGCGCTTGGCGCCCTGACGGCACAGGCGGCCGATCGAGCCACAATGGACCAGTTCATCGACAACCTGATGGCCAAGATGACACTGCAAGAGAAAATCGGACAACTCAACCTTCCAGTTACCGGCGACATCATCACCGGGTCGACGGTCAGCGGCGACGTTGTCGGCAAAATCAAGGCTGGACAGGTGGGCGGCCTGTTCAACATGAAGGGCGTGCAGAGCATCCGCGCCCTGCAGGAAGTCGCCGTCAAGCAGAGCCGCCTGGGCATCCCGCTGATCTTCGGCATGGATGTAATCCACGGCTATGAAACGGTATTCCCCATCCCTCTGGCCCTGTCCATGAGTTGGGACATGGATGGCATCCGCAACTCGGCACACATCGCTGCACTCGAGGCCACCGCCGATGGCATCTGCTGGACCTTCAGCCCCATGGTGGACATCTGCCGTGAGCCGCGCTGGGGACGCATGAGCGAGGGCAACGGCGAGGACCCCTTCCTGGGTTCGGCCATCTGCCGTGCGATGATTGAGGGCTACCAGGGCGCTGACCTGGCCGACAAGGCCACGATGATGGCCTGTGTGAAGCACTTTGCCCTCTACGGCGCCCCCGAGGCTGGCCGTGACTACAACACGGTGGACATGAGCCGCGTGCGCATGTTCAACGAGTATTTCCCGCCCTACAAGGCCGGCGTGGAAGCCGGGGCAGGCAGTTACATGACCTCGTTCAACGTCATCGACTATATCCCCGCCACGGGCAACCGCTGGCTCATGACCGAGGTGCTGCGTGACCGTTGGGGATTTGACGGCTTTGTCGTGACCGACTACACCGCCATCAGCGAGATGATCAACCACGGCATGGGCGACCTGCAGACCGTTTCGGCGCTCGCGCTCAAGGCGGGTACCGACATGGACATGGTGGCCGACGGCTTCCTGGGTACGCTCGAGAAATCCCTCAACGAGGGCAAGGTGACCATGGAGGACATCGACAAGGCTTGCCGCCGCATCCTCGAGGCCAAGTACAAACTGGGCCTGTTTGAAGATCCCTACCGCTACCTGGACGCTAAGCGCGCCAAGAAAGAAATCTACACCGACGAGCACCGCGCCGCAGCCCGCCAACTGGCCACCGAGACGTTTGTCCTGCTGCAGAACAAGGAGGGCGTGCTGCCCCTGAAACGCACGGGCAAAATCGCTCTTGTCGGCCCGTTGGCCAACACCCGCGCCAACATGCCCGGCACCTGGAGCGTGGCAGCCGCCAGCGACCGCTACAGCACGCTGCTCGAGGCCATGCGCCGTGCTGTGGGCGACAAGGCCGAGGTGATGTATGCCAAGGGCTGCAACGTGTGCTATGACGCTGAACTGGAGAAGAACTCGACAATGTTCGGGCGCGAGATGCGCGACGGACGTCCTGTCGATGTCATGCGCGACGAGGCCGTGCGCATCGCCCGGGAGTGTGACGTGATTGTCGCCGCTATGGGCGAGCCCAGCGAGATGTCAGGCGAGAGCAGTTCACGCAGCGACCTGTCGATTCTGGATGCCCAGAAGGACCTGCTCGAGGCCCTCAAGGCCACCGGCATACCCATCGTACTGCTCAACTTCTCGGGACGAGCCACCGTCATGGACTGGGAGGTGGAGAACATTCCCACCATCCTCAACGTGTGGTTCGGTGGCAGTGAGGCGGCCGACGCCATCTGTGACGTGGTATTCGGCGACGTGGCACCCAGCGGCAAACTCACCGTCACCATGCCGCGCAGCGTGGGTCAGGTGCCCATCTATTACAACCACCTGAACACGGGACGCCCCAACCCGCAGTGGTTCTCCAAGTTCACCTCCAACTACCTGGATGTGCCCAACGACCCGCTGTTCCCCTTCGGCTACGGCTTGAGTTACACCACGTTCCAGTATGGCCCGCTCACACTGAGCAGCGACGCGATGACCGCCAGCGGCACCATCAACGCATCGGTTACTGTGACCAACACAGGCAGCGTCGAGGGCGCCGAGGTCGTGCAACTCTACATCCGTGATATGGTGGGCAGCATCGCCCGTCCCGTTCAGGAGCTCAAGGGGTTTGAGCGCATCAACCTCAAGCCCGGCGAGAGCCGCAACGTCACCTTTGCCATCAATGCCGAGCTGCTCAAGTTCTACAACGCAAATCTCGACTACGTGTGCGAACCCGGTGACTTTGAGGTCATGATTGGTCCCGACAGCCGCAACGTGCAGCGCAAGACCTTCACCCTGCGCTAACCCGCAAGCGACACCGCATCACAGCGAGCCCCAAGAGCCCATTATGGACTTTTGGGGTTCACTGTTGATACCTGCGACTGATACCCGTTTACAATAGGTTTTGTTGAAAAAACGGGGGCAAGGAAGGCATGGCTTATCAAAAATGACTATATTTGTACCCTCATGTCAAGGGAAAAAGATTTCTTTTGCCTACTATCAACCACTTATTAACCAATAAACTATCAACTTTTATGAAGAAATTCTACTCTTTCCTGCTCATGGCAGCCGTGGCTGTTGGAGCAATGGCCGATGACTTCGTGAGCGATGGCACCGGCAACGTGTACACCTTCAACGCCTTGAGCCAGATTGAGGGCACCGGCGTGACCTTGCAGGACGACGGCTCCTACCTCGTCGCTGCCGACTTCACCATCAGCGAGGGCGACGTGCTGCAACTGCAGAACAACGACCTCATCAAGATGGGCAACAACGTGAGGATTACCGTCAATGGTGATGCCGACTTCGCTCCCGCCGACACCGCTGTCGTGACGCGCGACGCTGAGGATTCCAACCCCAAGGGTTTCTGGATGCTGGGCGACAACGGCAATGCCAACCTCAAGAACGTGACCTTTGAATATGTGGGCGTGACCTTCGGCGGCATCAACTCCAGCCTGCACGCCGACAACTGCACCTTCACCCTGTACAACGGCAAGCTGAACAGTTCGGGTGCCCTTGGTTTCAACGCTTCCTGTGACAACAACGTCGTGGAGAACTGCTACTTCATCGAGAACACCCTCAATGCCATCGGTAACGGTGCCACCAATCCCGTGGGCATCATCATCCGCAACTGCCTCTTCTGGCACAACACCACCGCCAACCGCAACAAGCCCCAAATCAACCTGACCGTGGGTGGTGACTATGACGTGCTCATCGAGAACAACGACATCATCGGCGGCCAGTTCAACCTCTCGGGTGGTATTGCACTGAGCAACATGATGGGTCTGGCTCACAGCGGCACCAACATCATTGAGAACAACTACATCGCCGACAACCGCTACGGCATCACCACCATCGGCGGTGTTGACGCCATCATCCGCAACAATAAGATGATTGACAACTGCTATGAGTCCAACCCCAACAACGGCGGCAGCTGCATCAGCGTCTATGACAGCAGCAGTAGCAGCAACATCTACATCGAGGGCAACTGGATGGAAGGCGGCCTGTGGGGCATCACCATCGTCACCGGTGCTCCCAACGTCAACCTCGGTAAGGTCGATGACCCCGAGGCCGAGGACTACAACCCCGGCAACAACACCTTCGTGAACAACGGATTTGACAACACGTACTATGACCTGTACAACAACGGTACGGCCGATGTCTATGCTCAGGGCAACACTTGGAACGTAGCCGAGCAGACCGAGGAGAACATCGAGGAAGTCATCTACCACCAGGTGGATGATCCCAGCAAGGGCCTCGTCATCTTCATGCCGCCCCACCAGGAGGACGACACCGCAGTCGAGGAAGTCAGCGCTGCCCAGCAGACCGACAACCGCTACTACAACCTCATGGGCCAGCCCACCGAGAATCCCACCAACGGCATCTACATCCACAACGGCAAGAAGATCCTCGTCAAGTGAGATTAAGCTGTTAGCTATCGACATTTACAACGAGCCGCGGCCTATTTGCTAGGTCGCGGCTCTGTTTAATAACCTACCATAAACCACAATTCTAAAAAACTTGACAATCCTGCTTTTTGAAATGCGAATGAAGCTAATTAGACTGACTTTTCAATCCTTTGATTTGCAGAATAATTAACACAACTTGTTATTTATCAACTAATTAAATTTACTCTTATTGTCTTTCTTGTCTTCCAAACACATACAAGAGAATCAGAAACTAAGGGCTAGGGAATGAGAAAGTTGAAACTTTTTTGTACCTTTGCAGGCTAAATAATAAGAATAACAACAAACTACATAACACTAAGAACATCACAATGGACAACGAAAAGAAATTTGCACGTACGCTGGTGACGACGGCGCTGCCCTACGCTAACGGCCCCGTTCACATCGGCCACTTGGCTGGCGTGTATGTGCCTGCCGACATCTATGTGCGCTACCTGCGCCTGCAGGGCGTGGACGTGCTGTTTGTGGGCGGCAGCGACGAGCACGGTGTGCCCGTGACTCAGCGCGCCCGCAAGGAGGGCATCACCCCCCAGCAGGTCGTGGACCGCTACCATACGCTCATCAGGGACTCCTTCGATGAGTTCGGTATCTCCTACGACATCTACAGCCGCACGACCAGCAAGACGCATCACCAGTTTGCCGCTGAGTTTTTCCGCAAACTCTATGACGACGGCAAGCTCATCGAGAAGGTGACCAAGCAGTTCTATGACGAGCAGGACGGCAAATTCCTCACCGACCGCGACGTCGAGGGTGAGTGCCCCTATTGCCACCATCCCGCCGCCAAGGGCAACCAGTGTGAGGACGGCTGCGGCCGCGACCTGGACCCGACCGAACTGATCAACCCGCACGCCAAAGACAGCGACCATCCGCTCGTGCTCAAGGACACCACCAACTGGTTCCTGCCCCTTAACGAATATGAGGCCTGGCTCAAGGAGTGGATTCTCGAGGGCCATCAGGAGTGGCGTTCCAACGTCTACGGCCAGTGCAAGTCATGGCTCGACAACGGGCTGCAGCCCCGCGCCATGACGCGCGACCTGGATTGGGGTATCCCCGTCCCCGTCGAGGGAGCCGAGGGCAAGGTGCTCTACGTCTGGTTTGACGCACCCATCGGCTACATCAGCAACACCAAGGAACTGTGCGACGCCCAGCCCGAGCGCTGGGGCACCTGGCAACAGTGGTGGCAGGATGACCAAACCCGACTGATCCATTTCATCGGCAAGGACAACATCGTGTTCCACTGCATCATCTTCCCCACGATGATGAAGGCTCACGGCGACTATATCATGCCCGACAACGTGCCGGCCAACGAGTTCCTCAACCTCGAGGGCGACAAGATTTCGACCAGCCGCAACTGGGCTGTATGGCTGCATGAATACCTCCAGGACTTCCCCGGCAAGCAGGACGTGCTGCGCTATGTGCTCACCGCCAATGCTCCCGAGACCAAGGACAACGACTTCACCTGGAAGGACTTCCAGGCCCGCAACAACAACGAGCTGGTGGCCATCCTGGGTAACTTCGTGAACCGTGCCCTGGTGCTGACGCACAAGTTCTGCGGCGGTGTTGTGCCCGAGGCTGGCGAACTGACCGACATGGACCGCGCCGCTATCGAGGAGTTCAAGAATGTGAAAGCCACGCTCAGTGACCACATCGAGCACTTCCACTTCCGTGAGGCTCTGAAAGACGCTATGGACCTGGCCCGCTGCGGTAACAAGTACCTGGCCGACACCGAGCCGTGGAAACTGGCTAAGACCGACATGGCACGCGTGCAGACCATCCTCAATATCGCCCTGCAGATTTCGGCCAACCTGGCCATTGCTTTCGAGCCGTTCCTGCCCTTCAGCTCCGCTAAGCTGCGCAGCATGCTCGGCATGGCAAAAGCCGACTGGAGCCGACTGGGCGACATCGACATCCTGGCCGCCGGCAGCACACTGGAACAGCCCGTGCTGCTGTTTGAGAAAATCGAGGATAGCGTTATCGATGCTCAAATCGCGCGCCTGGAGCGCATCAAGCAGGAGAACATCGTCAACAACTTCAAGCCCAAGCCCGTCACCACGTCATGCACCATCGACGACTTTGCCAAGCTGGATATCCGCGTGGGCACCGTCCTGGAGTGCGAGAAGGTGAAAAAGGCCGACAAACTGTTGAAGTTCACCATCGATGACGGCATGGCCGGACGCACCATCATCAGCGGCATCGCCAAGTGGTACCAGCCCGAGGAGCTGGTGGGCAAGCAGGTGTGCTTCATCGCCAACTTCCCGCCGCGCAAGCTCAAGGGCATCGAGAGCCAGGGCATGATCCTCAGCGCCGAGGATGCCGACGGACGACTCATCGTCATCGGCCCGACCGGTCCCGTCAAGCCCGGCTGCCAAGTGGGATAACATCCAAGCAGCCTAAATCCGCTTAAAGTTTAGCGTTTAGAGTTTAGTGGTTAGAGAAACTTCTCTAGCCACTTGCTTTTTTAAATAGATGTAACTAATGGATGAGGGCGGGCTATTACAGTACCAATGTGTTAAAGAAGGTTAAATATTAGGCATAAATTTGGTTTATATTATAAACCGCTTTATCTTTGCAGCGTGAAACAAGAACGGTAATCGCGAGTGCTGTTCTTTTTTCAGAGAGTATTAGTTTATTTTTTAAACCACTTTATAACCAAATTAAAAACAATTCAAGTTATGGAAGACAAGAAAATGACCGAGAAAGAGAGTCTCGAATTGATTACCGCGATGATTCAGCGCACCCGTGAGCGCTATGTGGGCGACGGCAACATCATGCTGATGTGGGGTTACCTGTCGGTAGCAGTGGCCGCCCTGGTATGGATCTTGTTGGTGAAAACTCACAATCCGTTATGGAACTGGCTGTGGTTCGCCATCGGTGTTATCGGTGGCATCGCTACCCCCATCATGGATAAGAAGCAACGCGTGAAATCTGGCGTGAAAAGTTATTCCGACAAGCTCACTTCACAGATTTGGACCATTGTGGGCTGCTCGGCCTTTGTTGCGACGCTGTTCTGCTTGGGATTTAGCCTGTTCATGGGCTACGACGCATGGAAGATGATGTTTGCATTCGCGCTCATTATCGTGCCTATGGCCGAGATGGCTCAAGGCATTGTCATCAAGGAGAAGTCGTTAGTGCTAGGCGGCGCAATCGGTCTGACGTGCGGCATCTTCATTGTCTGCTGCATTGCTGCCGAGGTTCCCTTGTATGCAAGTTTGATTATGCCGTTGTTCATCATTGCTTTCATCTGCATGATGATCATCCCCGGACACATCATTAACCGTAAAGCCAAGCTGCAGCGATGAAAGAGTTGGATCCCATCCTTCACTCCCAGTTGCGGCTGGCAGTGATGTCTATCCTGATGAACGTGGAGGAGGCCGACTTTGTTTACCTCAAGGAACAAACCGAATCCACAGCAGGCAACCTGAGTGTGCAGCTCGATAAACTCGCCACGGCCGGTTACATTACCGTCACCAAGAGTTTTGTCGGCAAGAAAACGCGCACCACCTGCCAAGTCACCCAGCAGGGCCGAGAGGCCTTCGAGCAATACGTCGAAGCCCTGAAAAGCTACCTGAACCTGTAAATAGCTGATTCATTAAGTGATAGGAGCGCTCATCCAACGGCAGGATGGGCGCTTCTTTACAGTATATGGGGTTTGGTGTCGGGCAGGTGGGTGCTGAGGATGCGTTGGGACTTGGGATAGAGGTTGTTGGCGCGATTGCCCAGGTTGTTGGCAAAGCCTAGAACGGCCCCCTGATGGGCGATGAGGACGTATCCACGCGGCCCCTCAACGGGGATGCTCTCGCCACGCAGGTAGCGCAGCGCAGCGGGATAATCGACCTCACAGACGGGGAAAGCATCATCGGCCCTTGCCGTGGACAGCGCCAGGGCATGGTGCGGCACGGTCTTGCGTCCCATCACCGTCGCCAGTTCCACACCGGCATGCAATACGGTCAACGACGCGCGCATGGCGGCCACCTCACGGTGGATGTCTTGCGGAACGGCAATCAGCAGGTCGCCCTGCTGGTCAATCATGAACTGATCGGGGCCAGCAAGCCAGTTTTTAGCGGTTTCATCGATTTTTTTGGACGTTTTCCCTTTCATGCGGATATCCTGACGCAGGCCATCACCGTCCTTGCGGAAGACCGCCATGAACAGCCCCTCTCCATCCACCCTGTGGGGCATGAAACGGTAGCAATGGGCCTCGCTGCCGATGGCGGCATGGATATTCCATGACGGGTCAACGGGCACCTCAAGCGAGGTGGCACCCAGTTCGCTGACGATGAAATCGGCCATCTGCTCATTCTCCTGGCGGTTGTAGGTGCAAGTGCTGTAGATGAACAGGCCCCCAGGCCGCAGGGCGGGCCACACGTCGGCGAGTATCTCGCGCTGGCGCTGAGCGCACTGCTCAACCAGGGCAGGTGACCACTGAGCGACAGCCTCGTCGTCCTTGCGCATCATTCCCTCGCCGCTGCACGGCACGTCGGCTGCAATAACATCAAAGAAACTCTCCAGTCTTCCCAAGTGGGCAGGGGCATTACTGGTCACCACACAGCGGGGACTGCCCCAACGGATGACATTGTCGGCAAGCACACGGGCACGCGGCGGCACAATCTCGTTGGCTACCGTCAGCGACCGCGGCGGCAGCGCCTGGATGGCAGCGGTGGTCTTGCCGCCGGGAGCGGCACACAGGTCCAGGTAGCGCACGGGCTCATGAACAAAGTGGCTGATGACATGGGCAATAAACATCGATGAGGCATCCTGCACATAGTAGCGCCCGGCATGCCAGTCGGAGTCAAAGGTGAACGACGGGCGGCCATCGAGGTAGAAACCCTGGTCGCACCATGGCACGCGGCGGAGGCCATCGGGCACCCCTACCCCACGCGCCCCGTTGACGCGCACAGCGACACTGGGCTCACTCGTGGTGATGGCATCAACGAGCGCTTCCCATTCTTCGGGCAACAGCTCACGCAGCTGCGCTATGAACTCATCATGCAGTTTCATCACTGCAAAAGTAACACAAATGCACCAAACACAGCACTAATCACGTCCAGGAAATCGCATTTCGTCCAAATCCATACTTTTCACCCCACATTTGGACAAAATTCGACGCACATCGCCCGCTCAAAACAGCGATATAATCTTAGCTGGCAACCATGGGAAAAGGTAGGTTGAATTATAGTTTTTTAAGGTTTCAAAGCATTGGCAAACGGGCATTTTTTTGTAATTTTGTACGTTTTTAGACACCCCCTTTTTCAGAGGGTATAAATGTGAAATAAACTACATTTTTATGTCAGAAGAGAACAATTATATCGAAGAACAAGAAGAGAAGAATTATTCTGCGTCTAACATTCAGGTCCTGGAAGGACTGGAGGCCGTGCGCAAGCGTCCGGCAATGTACATCGGTGACACCCACATCAAGGGTCTGCACCACTTGGTGAGCGAGGTGGTGGACAACTCCATCGACGAGGCCCTGGCAGGATTCTGTGACCGCATCGACGTCTACATCGGCGAGGACAACAGCATCACCGTTAAGGACAACGGGCGCGGCATCCCCGTTGACGAGCACGAGAAGCTGCACAAGTCGGCACTCGAGGTTGTCATGACCGTGCTCCATGCCGGCGGCAAGTTTGACAAGGGATCCTACAAGGTGTCCGGTGGTCTGCACGGCGTCGGCGTGAGCTGCGTGAACGCCTTGAGCGACTACCTGCGCGCCGAGGTGCGCCGTGGTGGCAAGGTCTACATGCAGGAGTACAGCCTGGGTAAGCCCACCAGCGAGGTGAAGGTTATCGGCACCTGCAGCGAGGAGGACCATGGCACGACCATCATCTTCCACCCCGACGGCAACATCTTCTCGACCACGGTCTACGAGTTTGCCATCCTCTCCAACCGCCTGCGTGACCTGGCCTATCTGAATGCCGGCGTGACGCTCTCCATCACCGACCTGCGCACCAAGGACGAGAACGGTAATTGCCACAGCGAGACCTACTACAGCGAGACAGGTCTCGACGAGTTCGTGCGCTACATCGACGGCAACAAGGAGGCGCTCATCCAGGACGTCATCCACATCAAGAGCAAGAAGGGCGACATCCCCGTTGAGGTCGCCATGACCTATAACACATCGTTCAACGAGAACATCTACTCGTTTGTCAACAACATCAACACCATCGAGGGCGGTACCCATCTGACGGGCTTCCGCCGCGGCCTCGGCTCGACGCTCAAGAAGTATGCCGAGGACAACAAGATGCTGGAGAAGGCCAAGGTAGAAATCAAGCCCGAGGACTTCCGCGAGGGCCTCACCGCCATCATCTCGGTCAAGGTGCTCGAGCCCCAGTTCGAGGGACAGACCAAGACCAAGTTGGGCAACACCGAGGTCATCGGTGCCGTCGAGACCGCCGTGCGCGATGCACTCAACACCTATCTGGAGGAGCATCCCACCCAGGCCAAGACCGTCATCGAGAAGGTTATCCTAGCCGCTCAGGCACGCCATGCCGCACAGAACGCCCGCCTGAAGGTGCAGCGCAAGTCACCGCTCGCCGGTGGTGGCCTGCCCGGCAAACTGGCTGACTGCTCGTCGAAGGATCCCGCCGAGAGCGAACTCTTCCTCGTCGAGGGTGACTCGGCAGGCGGCAGCGCCAAGCAGGGCCGTGACCGCAAGTTCCAGGCCATCCTGCCCCTGCGCGGTAAGATTCTCAATGTCGAGAAGGCAATGGACCACAAGGTGTTTGAGAGCGACTCGATTGTCACCATCTTCCGTGCCCTGGGCGTGACCATCGGCACCGAGGAGGACCCTAAGGAGGCCAACCTGAGCAAGCTGCGCTACCATCGCATCATCATCATGACCGATGCCGACGTCGATGGCGCGCACATCGACACCCTGCTGATGACCTTCTTCTTCCGCCGCATGCGTCCCATCATCGAGAACGGCTACCTCTACATCGCCACCCCGCCCCTGTACCGCGCCCGCACCAAGAAGGGCAACCGCGAGGAGTACTGCTGGGACGAGACTCACCTGCGCCGCTTTATTGACGAGTATGCCGGTGGCAACGAGGATGCCATCACCGTTCAGCGATTCAAAGGTCTGGGCGAGATGAACCCCGAGCAGTTGTGGGAAACCACCATGGATCCTAACAACCGCCTGCTCAAGCGCGTCAACATCAGTGACGCAGCCGAGGCCGACCGCATCTTCTCGATGCTGATGGGTGAGGACGTGGATCCCCGCCGCAAGTTCATCGAGGAGAACGCCACCTACGCCACCATCGACACCTGATTCTAAACCTAGTTTAGAGTTTAGAGAGCCTTTGGCTCCGTGGGGCGTAATCCCCGCGACGATATATACATCTACAACAACCCCTGGGACCGTCATTGGTCCCAGGGGTTATTATTATTGGAAAATCCAGATTTTCATTATAAGAGAAGGCACATAAGTGGAGTTCAATTGTTACCCTTAGAACGATTGTGATAGCGGCACAGCATCTGACAGTTGCTCTCATTGGTAGCACCACCTTTACTCCAAGCAGTCACATGGTCAGCGTCCATCTCGCTGAGTTGCCAAATGCGTTTACTATTGCTGTCTGCCTTCAAGGCGCAGTCGGGGCAGTTACTCACACCTTTTTTCTTGGCTGCCTGAGTTTGCTTGGCATAGACACGATTGATGGTTGCTTTGTCAAAAATGCGGATGTTGAGCAGGCTCTTGTCTTTCTCTCCTCCCAAAATGAACTCAAAGATGCCCTTCTGGTTTTGCACGTAGGGGTCAGCATACAGTTCATGGACACGTTTGGAAACCTCAGCCACATTGTAGGGTCTCTTGTGATATAATTCGTAGAGACGGTTCCATTCCAAGCCGCACATTTCGGGCATCACATCGCTGAAAACACTAGAGGCCCAATCAATTACAGTATTGAAATAAGTTTTCACGGGAGAAATATCACTATCTTGACGATGTTTGCTCATATATCCCTCAATATTACCCTGGCTAACCCAATCGAGTGCGCGTTCGAGGAAATCCTGTCGATTAACGGAACCCTTGATATAAGCACTCCATTTTTGTATTAAGGGATTTTGACTATTGCTGAATTCCTCTTTTAATGCAGTAACAAATTGGCCAGAGTAAACAGCATTCCTGATTTCCTGTTGTTTCAAAGGAATACCAACGATATTTATCGTTTTAAACCACTCTTTAATTTCTGGTTCTTCCCCCTCACAAATATAGATAAGCAGTTGAGTATCAAGCACTCGTTGCCTATCAATATCATCAAGGCCATCGATATACTGTTGCATGCCATTTTTGTCTTTTATGGCGAGTTTGTGTGTCACGAAGCGTCCCAAGGTCGTAATGCGCTGTTGCCCATCAAGCACTTCGTATTGATTGCCCACTTGATTAAAGTAGATAACTCCCAATGGGAATCCTTTTAGCACAGAGTCAATTACAGCGACATCTTTTTTGCCATCGGCATAGATGTAGTTGCGCTGATACTCAGGTTGGATAATCAATCTACCATTCAATCCGAACAGGCCTTTGCCCTCCAATTCATTATAAACAAATCCCTCACAGATGTCACGCACGGTTATATCTGTTCTTAGTGTCGTTTTCATATATCTTATTGTTTTTTGCGGATTAATAATCTAGCGTACATTCTCTTGCCACAAATATAAGGCCTATCGTATTTATCATTTCCTGGTATTATTAACCATGACAAATCATTTCCTTTTTCGGTGATACCCATTAATTCAAACTGTTCTGGACAATACTTGTCAAGGAAAGAGATAGGAACTCCCATTACCCCATCATGGTCACTGGGAATTGTTTCGGTATAAGGTACCTCAATGGCATAATAGTTGTCATACTGAACATAGGCATGCTTCTCTCTAAGATCACTATGTCGACTGAATTTCAGGTTATCTGCTTTCGTCATCAAAGGCAATGGTAGATGTCGCCTACCATGGTCAAGGTTTGTAAACCAACGTACTCCTTTAACACGAATATACTTATTGCCTTTTTCATCGATTCGCCATCCCGCTGCTTCAAGAGGATACTCTTCAGGGACTCCAAATTCTCGATCACCACTGCTGATAGAACACCCATACCACATTTTGTTTCCTTTAATCAGTGGGAACACTTCTTTATAGGTGACGGCATTCATATTACCGATAATGAGGAAACGCTTATTTGCTTCAACAATCCAAGCGAGAAATTCACGGAATAAAGAAAAAGGAGGGTTTGTGATGATGATATCAGCCTCGTTACGTAAGGCACTTATTTCTTGGCTACGAAAGTCACCATCACCCTCTAGGTAATCCCATTGTAGGTTTTCTACTCTAATGTCACTTTGATTATCCCCTTTTCGTTCCAACACAAGGATTTTTCCATTTGAATTGCTTTTTTCAGCATTGAATTGAGATGGTTGTGATATGAATTTGGTAGGCTGCATTGGTTTGGCACTGTCCATAGCGAAACAAGTGGAAATCAGTTTTTTTAATCCAAAATACTCAAAATTCAAAACAAAGTACTTAGTAAAATTGCTCCACTCAGGATCGTCGCAAGGCAAGAGAATGCTTTTGCCGCGAAACACATCAGGGTCATACTCAAGATAAGCATTAATTTCCTTCTCAATGTCCTCAAATTGAGTGTAAAACTCATCATTTTGGGCCTCCTTAGCCCGAGTTAAATTCTCGTTTGGCATAATGCATTAATAGTTTTTGAGGTTATTAATGCGCTGGGCCAATAAACAAAACGATCCTGCAAGTACCCCGAACACAGAAGGTGGACGAATGCCCGTCCAACGTTCAAGGTACTTGCAGGAAACCTAAACCAAAAGACAGGTAAACGCCCACACGAAGTGAGCGTTACCATTATTCTTCTGGTTTGTTCTTTCAACCTGCAAGTTTCTGAACGTTTGAATAATAGCCAACGCTAATTTAAATCCACGATGTCAAGCAAAGCACATTTGTGGCATTGCTCGACGGCAAAGATAACAACAATCCTGGAATTATGGAAGTTAAAGGCAAAAAAACTGGAGTTTTGTTAATTTATCAAAAAGAGCCTTTGGTTCCGCGGGGCGTAATCCCCGCGACGATATATACATCTACAACAACCCCTGGGACCGTCATTGGTCCCAGGGGTATTTATTTGGCGTCAACCACAGGTCAGTCGCAAAAAGTGAAACTCACGCTATCATTGTCAGTTAGATAACGGCAAATCACTGATACTCAATTATTCAATGAGTAGAGGCGCAAAATTTTGCGCCTCTACATGCCTCAGATGGCAAACTCGCTGATATCCCGATTACCACCTGACTGCGTGTGATAGCGTTGTCGTTTAATTGCAACCCTGCTTGGGCAGCGTCTCCATTGCGCGTGAGCGATGAAACAATCCAGCCCTTGCCGATGTCGGTGCGGTTTCTGAAATCGAAGTCATAGGTGGGCTTGACGGGTTGGTCTGCCTTGAAACGCTTTAGGTAGAGAACATTGTGCGGAATGTCAATAATCAGATTGAACTTGGATAACACCTTATTGCCGATGATGCCAACATAGTCCTTCTCGCCAAATGCGCCTGTTCCGTCGGGCAAATTAGAAATCACCTCGTTGCTGGTGGTATCAGAGCCGATGACGATACGCTGTGACTGCATCTCGATAATTGACTCTTGTGACTTGTCTCCAATGCCAAACTGCGTCATGTCCTTAACATATCTCTTGCCTGGCAGCGATTCAAGCCCGTACTGCTTAACGGTACTTGCCGTGAAGTCGACAGCGGCACCTGAGCCCGTGTCCACAAGAAACCAACCCTGGATGCTCTTGCCGCCGACGAGAACCTCGGCCTGAACCTGGATTCGGTGGTCATGGCAACGGATCGGCAATTCCTCATAGTCCTCGACCAGTGGATTTCCATCCTTGTAATACTTCAAGAAACTGTGCTCAAAGTTGATTTCCAACGGATGTTGCTCAATGTCCTTGATGCCCCATATGCCATCGACATGGCAATCCACCACATCCCTCAACTTGAAAATCGGCACAATCTGGTAAGTGCTCTTTAACGACCCGATGCTCAACGATGTAAGGTCCATGATGACGCGCACACTGGTGCTGCCCGCGGCACCCCCTGTCCTTGCCCGGCCGAGGCTCTGCGGATGCCATTCCGAGGCCGAGAGATAGACACTGTCGATGCCGAATAGGTCAGAGCCGCCCGTGTCAAAGATAACGTTGGCCTGATATTCATAGTTGATACAAGCAGGGAGATAGAGATGCCCACGGTACAGGAACGGGATGCTATCATTGCCCCACGCCACTGCAACCCATGACCAAAGTACGGCCAGGACAATGATAAGCAATCGTTGATTATTCTTTAAAAACATCATCTTCGTTAATTGATTGTTCGACAATAATTTGCGCATACTTAACGTGAGCCCGACGACAACTAATCGTCGAACTCACGCTTCTATAATCACATAGGATAATCAACTTTATTTTAACAAAGTAAACGGCTTGATGCTGGGCTTACTGCTCCTGGGATTTATCGTCCTTCCCCTGGAGTTTGGCGGTGCCATGCACGGCTGGCGTGTTCTGTGTCTCAACGGGATTTCCCTGGAGTTTAAAATTGATGGGCAGGGTGTACCACACTGAGACGGCTTCACCGTCCTGGCGGCCAGGTTCAAACTTGGGTAAGGTTTTGACCACACGGACAGCCTCGGCATCCAGTTCATCACTGACCGAGCGGACGACTTTGACGTCTCCCACCTGACCAGTCTCGTCAATAATAAACTGAACAATGACACGGCCTTCAATATCGTTCTTTGCGGCCTCTGGCGGATATTTGATGTTTTCGGACAGGTATCTCATCAGTCCAGCTACGCCACCAGGGAACTCGGGCATCTGCTCGACAGAATTATACACCTTTTTGGATTGAGGTTCAGTTTCTTCGGGAGCCTGCTCCTTAGTCTTCACATCATCAGACTGGGAAGCAGCGTCGACCTCGGCAGCCTGGTCGGAACGCATGCCTACTAAGACGAGCTCAGGCATCTCCTCTGCTGACTTGACAACGCGGTTCTGCTGAACATCCGCCGTCACTACTGCTGCTACACTCTTGGGGTTGGCAAAGGCCAACAGCGCCAATGCTATCACGGGCACCACAGCCAGCGCACGCAACGTCTTCCATCGGCTGCTTTTGTTCATTGTCATCATACGGATTCGTTTTTTTAGAGATTGATAATTGAAGTTATTTGCCATCGAGAATAGCTGGTTCCCGACGGACTTTCGTATCAGCAGCAACTGGTACTGCTTCACGTCGACGCCTTGGTTAAGGACGGCCATATCGGCCTCGTATTCATGCACCTGGCGCAACTCGCGGCACAAGAGCCAGGCAGCAGGATTCCACCACTGGAACAGCGCCACCACACCCATGAACATCACATCCAGGGAATGCCACAGACGGATGTGTGCCTGCTCGTGAATGAGTATCTCACGCGGGTTGTCGCGATAGTCCTGCTCGTTGATCACGATGTGCCTGAAGTAACTGAACGGAGCCTGTTCACCAGGGAGCACATGCAGGGTGATGCCATCGGGCAGTGACTCGCGGCGCCCTTGTTTCAACAAGCGGCGCAGGCTCCACTGGCTATGCAGGAGCCACAGGGCCATCATCGCCATCCCGATGAAGTAGATCACGGCAGCGATGTCCGTTGCACTCCACAACGTGGTGGATCGCTGAGCGGCTGCCGCTCCAGCGGGCGTGACCATCATTTCCTCGAGCACTACCATCTGCTGAGCAACTGGCACCGGGACGCTCATCGAGAGCCGTATCCACGGTAACACCAACGCTATTGCCATGACTGCAAGCAGCACCACGCGGTTAAAACGGTGGAACGTCTCGCGGCTGAGCAGCAGCTTCCACAGCAGGTAGAAGACGATGAGGCACAAGCCCACTTTAATTTGATAAATGAGTAACATGGCGGTTGAGGGCGTTTACTGTTGGTTGTTCTCTTCTACTTCACGGATGAGTTCCTTCAAGTCCTCCACACTTACCTTCTCACTCTTGACGAGGGCCGAGACGGCGCTCAGGTAGGACTTGCCGAAGAACTTGTTGACCACGTTAGCCAACGTGCCGCCGCGGTACTCCTCGCGGCTGATGCGGGCAAAATACTGGAAGCAGCGGGCCGTGATGGCCTTGTGGCCCAGAAAACCCTTCTCCTCCAATATCTTCATCAATGTTGCCAAGGTATTCACATGGGGGCGGGGCTCGTCATAGCAGGCCTGCAACTCGCGCACGAGCATGGGACCATGGTCCCACATCCGCTCCATGATTTCCTCTTCTTTTTGCGTTAATTGTTTCATTTTTCGACCTTTTTTAAGATTCACGACGCAAATTAACTAAATATTTTAGTTATATAACAAATTAATTTAGTTAATAAAACTAAAAAAGTTAGTTTTTGCTGGTTTTCGCGGATTTTGAAGCACAAAACGGGGTGCGGCTATCGATTGGCATGCAATTTGCAGATTGATGTGGGAATGAATGAATTAATGATTAATAATTAATGTAAGAAAGGAGTTGAACGATGTCACTGTTTAGAGTATTACTATCGATTATCTTCCCGCCGCTGGCTGTGGTGGACAAGGGCTGCGGCTCGGTGCTGATTGTGCTCCTGCTCACCATCGCAGGCTGGATTCCGGGAGTGATTGGCGCTCTGGTCATCCTGAACAAGGACACCAACGTGCCGCGCTCCTCCTACCCCACTTACCCTACCAACAACAACCGCACGCGTTGCCAGTACTGATTGGAGCTGTCTTGAGGAAATAAGTACCATACACACCACATGCCCCGTTGCCCAATGGAGATTGGGCGGCGGGGACTTTTATTGTATATTCCACAGGTGTTATCGCAGAGTAGCCGCAAAGTATACAATTTGTTAAAAAAAATCAATGGGGCAAAAAAATCAGCGGATATTTTGCCAGTTCGCCAAGTTGCCGTAACTTTGCATAAAAATTGAATATAATTACCCTTTTAGGGGGCATTCAATTTGACTCAAAACTGTAAAAAAGTTTAACCTAAATATTTGAAATTCAATGGAATTACCATTTGCAGAATCTTGGAAAATCAAGATGATCGAGCCGCTGCGCAAGAGCACTCGTGCTGAGCGCGAGCAGTGGCTGAAAGAGGCTCACAACAACGTGTTCATGCTCAAGGCTGAGCAGGTTTACATCGACTGCCTGACCGATTCCGGTACGGGCGCAATGAGCGACCGCCAGTGGGCCGAGATGATGCTCGGCGACGAGAGCTACGCCGGCGCCACTTCGTTCTACAAGTTTGAGAGCGTTGTACAACGCATCTTCGGCTTCAAGTATGTCATCCCCACCCACCAGGGCCGTGCAGCCGAGAACGTGCTGTTCTCCTATCTGGTGAAGGAAGGCAACGTCATCCCCGGCAATGCCCACTTCGACACCACCAAGGGTCACATCGAGGCTCGTAAGGCCAAGGCCATCGACGTCACTATCGACGAGGCCAAGGACACCCAGCTCGAAATCCCCTTCAAGGGTAACGTTTCGCTCGAGAAGCTGGAGAAGGTGCTCACCGAGAACAAGGGCAACGTCCCCTTCATGGTGCTCACCGTGACCAACAACACCGTTGGTGGCCAGCCCGTGTCGATGCAGAACATCAAGGACACCTGCGAACTGTGCCACAAGTATGGCGTGCCCGTCGTGATGGACAGCGCCCGCTTTGCCGAGAACTCCTACTTCATCAAGACCCGTGAGGAAGGCTACGCCGACAAGACCATCAAGGAGATTGCCCGCGAGATGTACTCCTACGTTGACGCCATGACCATGTCGGCCAAGAAGGACGGCGTTGTCAACATGGGCGGTTTCATCGCCACCAACAACCAGGACTGGTACGAGGGTGCCAAGCTGTTCTGCATCCCCTTCGAGGGATTCATCACCTACGGTGGTATGAACGGCCGCGACCTCAACGCCCTGGCAGTCGGTCTGGATGAGAACACCGAGTTTGAGATGCTCGAGACCCGCATCCACCAGGTACAGTACTTGGCCAAGAAGCTCGACGAGTATGGTATTCCCTATCAGCGTCCCGTGGGCGGCCATGCCCTGTTCATCGACGCCGACAAGGTGCTGTGCAACGTTCCCAAGGAAGAGTTCCCCGCTCAGACGCTTACCTGCGAACTCTATCTCGAGGCAGGTATCCGCGGCTGCGAGATCGGCTACATCCTGGCCGACCGTGACCCCGTGACCCGCGAGAACCGCTTCGGCGGCCTCGACCTGCTGCGCCTGTGCATCGCACGCCGCGTGTACACCGACAACCACATGAACGTGATTGCCGCTGCCCTCAAGAACGTTTACGACCGTCGCAACGAGATCACCCGCGGTGTCGCCATCGAGTGGGAGGCTCCCCTGATGCGCCACTTCACCGTGAAGCTCAAACGACTGGGCTAATCCACAACCCGAAACTCAATACCATTAACTAACCTGATATCGGAACAACGGCGGGCATTCCCCGCCGTTGTTTTATTTGCAGCCCTGTTTTTGGCAAAAAGCCGAATTTTTTAGTACATTTGTGGCTCAATAATCATCAACAATGTATAGAGCCATCAGAGTCATCATCTGTTCCTTAGCCCTGATCATCGGGCTGCAAGGGCTTGCCACGTCTCCGTCACGGGAGCACAGCAAGTGGCTCAACCTGTCCCCTGAGCAACTGATGGAGATGGCGGACAAGGACTTTACCGACGGCGGCAGCAAAGACACCGCGCTGATGTGCTACACGATTGTGGCCAACCGCTACGAGCGGTCGATGTCACGCCAGCACAAGATGCAATGCAAAGATGCCAACATGAGGCTGTGGTCCATCTATTTCTACGATTTCTATGACTACCCCAAGTGCTTTGACTGCCTGACGCGCGCCAACGAGATAGCCACCGAGGCCGGCATCCTGGATGCCAACATCTATCTGGGTTTCGGCTGCATGTACCAGACCATTTCAGAGGAGTGCAACAATTACGACCTGGGCACCACGGCCTTCAAGTATTACAAGCGTGCGCTGGCAACAGGCATCAAGACACATGACGACCGCCACACCGACATGGCCTCGACCGACGTGCTGGCGATGGCACACGTGCAGGGCGGCCTGCCCCTCATCGACGACATCTGGCAGAACTACCTGCAGCTGCCCGAGGCTGGCGAGACATGGATATTGCGCCGCTACAACAAGATGCTCTACCAAGCTTTCAGCAACGTGGAACAACGGCGCTACGACCAGGCCATCAAGGTCTATGACGACCAACTGCAACTCATCGATACCACCCAGTACTCGCGTCTGATCTACTTCACCCATGTCGAGAAAGCCAAGGTCCATGCCATGAAGGGTGATTACAGGCGCGCCATCGAAGCGTTGAAGCAGTCGGAGCGCATTGCAGTGGACCTGGAAATGAAAGACTGCAAGCTGGAGGTGTTCCAGATGCTGGCACAGTACTACCAGCAGTCGGGTGACCACGCCGCACGCCAGCATTATTATGACCAATACACCCAACTCAAGGACACCTTGACCAACTACCAGCAGCTCGCCAGCGTGAGCGAGATGGAATACCGCAACGAGCTCAAGGGCATGGAACAGGAGATGAGCGAAATCAAGCGCCACCGCGAGGTGATGAGCTACGTCACCATGGTCTCGCTAGGTTTTCTCATGGCGCTGCTGGTGCTGCTCTATCTCGTGTACCGCAAAAACCGAGAGTTGAAGCACTCCAACCAATCGCTGTACCAGAAGAACGTTGAGATGCTGCGCGCCGAGGAAGAGGAACGCCGCATGCGCCGCCAGCTGCAGGACAAAGAAACACCCGCTGCCCCCGCCGACGATGCCGACAGCGACGTCAAGTACAGGAGCAGCCACCTGACTGATGAGGACAAGGAACAGCTGCTGTCCCGCATCCAGCAGGTGATGGAGAACAGCGATGAAATCTTCTCACCCGATTTCTCGCTCGAGCGCCTCGCTATGCTCTCCAGCTCCAGGTACAAGTACGTGTCCCAAGTCATCAACGAGTACTACGAGCAGAACTTCAACAATTTCCTGAACTCCTTCCGTATCAAGGAGGCATGCAAGCGCATGCGCGACCTGGACAACTATGGCAACTACACCATCGAGGCCATCAGCGAGAGCGTCGGCTTCAAGTCCCGCTCGACGTTTGTCACGTCGTTTAAGCGCATCACCGGACTGACTCCGTCACAATACCAGCGCATGGCTCGAGAAGAGGCAAATGCCTGAAAAAAGTCGATGAAATGGACCAAAATGCCGCTCAAGAATACCATTTTTGAGCATTTTTTGTGTAAATTGCCGAAATCTGTACATCTTGACAATCGCCACATCACCGACTCACGGGAGAATTTTGTATTTTTGCGATGAGATAAAATCCCTTTGCCGCGCATGTTCATCGTCGACCGATGGCACGGCACTAATTAATCACCATTTTAAACTTTATTGGAGAATGAGAAGACTAACCTTACTCGCAATGCTCGCGCTGGTGGCCATGATGGCATCGGCTGGCGAGCAGTCCACGACCTACACGCCGGCGCTCCAACCCGCCAAGCAGGTCGTAAAGGCCACAAAAATGGCCAAGATGCTCCCCCAGGGCAAGGCCACGACCAGGAAGGCAGCCCCAAGTGCCGACCAGTTCCAAGGCCTTACCATGTACGTCAACCTGACCAACTCCGACGACTGGGCTAGTTACAGCATTGGCTCGGTACCCTATGGCATCTACTCCTACACCATCGGTGACAAGAGCGGGTTCCAGGCATTGGCAACTGACTTGAGGTACAACTTCATGGCCAGCGCCATGGGACGCGACCAGCTGGTCGGTGCAAGGCCGATGTCGCTGTTCGGCTCGCTGAACGGTGTGGAATACAACGGATTGAGCCGTAACGGATTCAATGAGCTATGGTCACAGGTCTATGATCAAGTGGATTACAGTTTCATCCCCTCGGCAATGGCCTATGACGTGACCAGCGATGTCATCTACTCGGTTCAGTACAACAGTGACCTGACAGGCCTGAACATGGCCGTGTGGAATCCCGAGACACGCATGTTTGAAACCTACTGCCCCTGGCCCAACACCTTCCAGCCGCTGACCTTGGGCTTCACGCCCGATGGCGAGATGTTCTGTGTGGGCAATGACGGAGAACTCTACTCGCTGGACAAGTTCACGGGTGATGCCCGCTCCATGGGCACGCTCGATGCCTCCCCCACGATGTATGTGCAGGGCATGGGATACGAGCCCGTCAGCAAATGCTTCTTGTGGATGGCCGTGACGCAGCAGGGATCAGGCCTCTATGCCATCAACCCCTATGACGCCAGCACCACGCTGGTCGAGGAACTGACCAAGAACGAGCAGGCTACCACGGTCTTCTTCATGGACAATGCGGCCCCCGCTATGGCCCCTGCCGCCACCAATGACCTGGCCTTCACCTTCAATGGCAGCTCGACCGACGGCAACATCTCCTTCACCGTTCCCACCACGACCTACAACGGCACTCCGCTCAGCGGCAACGTGACGATGAGGGTGTGGCTCGATGGTGAGGACATTGTCAGCTACACCACCGTAGCACCCGGCAGCACGCAGACCATCAGCCGCCAGGTGACCAACGGCAACCACTATGTGTATGTACTGTTCGAGAACGAGGCCGGTTTCTCGCCTGAGAACTGCCTGTACGTCTACGCCGGCTATGACACCCCGCTGCCCGTGACCAACGTCACGTTTACCGTCGAGAACGGCGTGAGCCACCTCACGTGGGATGCTCCCGCTGCCGGTGTCAATGACGGTTACCTCGAGAACCTGACCTACAACGTCGTGCGCATGCCCGGCAACGTCCTCGTTGCCGACCACCAGAGTGGCTGTGAGTTCAGCGAGACGCTGCCCGACAAGATGGAACGCTACTATTACGTCGTCACCCCGTTCAATGCCGACGGCAAGCAGGGCGAAGACGCTGTTTCCAATGCCATCCTCACCGGCTCGGCCTTCCAGCCTCCCTACTTTGACGACTTCAGCGACGCATCGACCCGCGACCTGTGGACCGTTGTCAATGCCAACAACGACGGCACTGAGTGGGGCACCGAGTACACCTGGAGCTTCAACGACTACAACCAGTGCTGGGGCATCTACACCGGCCCGTATAACATGGGCGATGATCAGGATGCCAGCGACGACTACCTGATTTCACCGGGTATCAACATTGAGCAGGACATCTCCTACGCCTTGATTATGAACATGCGCAACACGTTTGCCAACTACAAGGAGCGCGTGAGCCTGATGATCGGTACCGATCCCACCGACATCTCCACCTTCAGCGTTCTGGACGCCAACGAGGAGTATGACGTGGATGGCACCCTCGCCGATTGGGAAGTTGACTTCCAGGTCGAGGAAACCGGTACCTACTACTTTGCCGTACACGTGTACACCCACAAGGAGGACAATGCCTCGGGTATCTTCGTGTACTCGATGGCTGTGAACAAGCTGGGCATGAACACTGCTCCCGCCGAGGTGACTGACCTCACCATCACTCCCGATGCCGAGGGCGAGATGGTGGCCGACGTGACCTTCATCGCTCCCACCACCCAACTCGACGGTGCCCCCCTGGCAGGTCCGTTGACCGCCAACGTTTACCGCGACGGCGCTGAGGATGCTGTGGCACAGTTCCCCGTTGAGGTCGGCAGCAATGCCCTGTGGACCGACAACACGGTCGAGGGCGTAGGCGTCCACACCTACACCGTGGGCATCAGCAACGAGGCCGGTGAGGGCAAGCGCGTGAGTGCCGAGGCCTTTATCGGCGTTTACACCGCCCCCTATACCAACGCATTTGACACCGAGGCCGACGCCCGCTTCTTCACCACCGTCAACGACTCGTCGGTTTACAGCACCAATGAGTACCGCTGGATCTGGAGCAACTACAACCAGAATCTGGCCCTGGGTGGCTACGGATACTTCGTACAGCATCCCGTAGAGAAGATTTGGCTCTACATGCCCGCTATCAAGCTCGAGAAGGACATGGTTTACACCTACGCCTTCAACTGGACCTACAGCTCCTATAACCAGGTATGCCCGGGTTATGCCGGCATCGGTATGGCTCCCGACTCGACGGCCCAGACCATTTATCCCGACCAGCTGCCGTTCACCAACTATGGTGAGAAGGTGCTGGTTGAGAACGAGGTGATTGCCTCCGAGACAGGCAAGTACTATCCCTCGGTTCTCGTGGTAGCCGATGTGGCCAGCAGCTACATCTCGCCCAGCATCGACGACATCTCCATCACGCTTGTGGGTTCGGCATTTGCCCCCTACAGCGTCGAGAACCTCGTTGTCGAGCACGACCTGACGGGATTGCTCAAGGTGAACTTCGCCTTCAATGCACCCAGCGTGGACTACGCACAGCGTCCGCTGGAGGGCCCGCTCACGGTTTATATCTACCGCAGCGGCTCGGCCATCCCCTTGATGACCTTTGAGAACGTAGAGCCCGGTCAAGCCTTTGAGTGGGTTGACGAGCAGCCCTTGAGCGGCAACAATTCCTACATCATCGTTGCCGAGAACGCTTATGGCCGCGGCAAGGCTAGCGAGGTGACCGTCTTTGCTGGCGTTGACGTGCCCATGGCAGTGGAGAACTACTGGATCCGCGGCAACGAGAACAACCAGAAGGCCGTCCTCACCTGGGACGCTCCCTCAGGAGCTGTAAACGGTGGCGTGCTTGACGGTTCGCTGATCTACACCATCGTCGAGTACTTCCCCGACGGCGCCACCCCCGAGGAGCAGATGGTCATCATCGGCACTACCACCGAGACCACCTACACCGTTGACCGTGAGCCCACCGACGAGATGCAGATGCACTACTATGCTGTGATACCGTCCACGTCGGCCGGCATTGGCCAGGCTGTCATCGACGACATCATCCTGGGCCAGTTGAAGAACGTGCCGTTCATCGAGTCGTTTGAGAACGCTATCCTGTCAACCACCGGTTGGATGGAAGAGGGCGATGTTGCTAACTACG
The DNA here is from genome assembly GCA_902792895.1 of uncultured Bacteroidales bacterium. Lineage (GTDB taxonomy): Bacteria > Bacteroidota > Bacteroidia > Bacteroidales > Muribaculaceae > Sodaliphilus. Next base: position 180,412 of record CADBBK010000004.1, read on the forward strand.
GCACCGTCTGGTATATCCTGAATGACGATGAGGAGATGGCTGCTCAGGACGGCGACAACGGCTTCGCCATGTGCTACAACGGCAACTACTACAACAGCTATCACTGGGCAGACCTCGTATCACCCAAGGTGAAGATTGACCCCAACAGACAGTACCTGCTCTCGTTCTACGTCTACATGGGCTATCCCTCAAGCGCTGCCGTGCTGCCCACCCTGGTGGTTTCACAGAGCATCAACGACGATCCCTATGAGGAGCTGATGACGATTGACGTGACCGAGGGCAACGGCGAGTGGCAGCTCTTTGAAATCCCCTTGACGGGTACCGAAGTGGCCAACTTTGCCAAGGTAAGCTTCCGTGGCTACATGAGCACCGTGAGCGAGCGCATCTGGCTGGACAACGTCCGCATTACCGCCAGTGAGCAGTCCTCGGGCATCGACGAGATGGCTGCCACGCAGCAGGTTACTGCCATCAAGGGCGGCATCAGCATCGAGGGCTTCAACGGCCAGCCGGTGCGTGTGTACACCGTCGATGGTCGCCAGGTTCAGAACTTTGTGGCCAACGGTAACAGCACCCTGTCGATGGCTCCCGGCATCTACATCGTGACCGTGGGCAAGCAGGCCTTCAAGATCAGCGTGAGGTAACACCCCACTCCTCACTCCACACACTCCATTCATGACAATAGAGGCGGGCTCCATCAGGAGCTCGCCTCTATCATTATGTCTTTTGGACGCTGATTACAATGCGCCTTGCTCGATGCGGATGCAGATGCGCTCGACCATGGCATCCTGCTTATCCTTGTTCGGGTGGTAGCCGGCCTTGAGGCTGGCGCCGAAGAACTTGCTGAAGGTCTGCCAGAATCCGGCGCGGAAAGTGCCCAGAAAAGCCTTCAGGATGCTGTAACTGCTCTGATTGGTCTCGCGGTTGATGAGTTTGATGAGCATCTTGCCTTGGCTCTTGGTCATCTTCTTCATCTGCGGCTTGTATTGGTCAAACAGTTCCTTCTCAAAGCGCTTGAGATAGGCCTGTTTCTGCTTCTGGTTCTGATAAGTATCGATGTACTCATAGGTTTCCAGCAGCGTGCTGCTGATGAGCTTGGCATAGGGCAAGGTCTTCTTCACGTCACGCACTGTTTTCCAATACAGTTTCTCCTCGGCCTTGTTGCGGAAACGCTCGCGAGGATAGATGATGATGGGGTTGAAAACAATCATTGCCAGCGTGTCGCCCGTCGTGGGCTCGATGAAGTGGTAATAGCCGGCAAAGGTCTTCTGCAACACCGAGGGCAACTCGATGTTGTCGAGCGGATCCTCCACAGCGGGTGCTGCGTGCGCCTGGACGCCCGATAAAGCCGTCATGGTCACGGCAATAGCTAATATGAGGAAAAATCTTTTCATTTCTCGCGGCAAAAGTAGAATAAAGAAATGAATCCCAGCAAAATTTAGGTGTTAAAATGTCTTTAGTCCCTATTTTCTGATGGCTCGCAATAGGCCAGCATAGGAAACTGTGACGCCAAAGCAGCAGCCTCTCACCTGAGGATAGAAGCGGTTGAACTTGGCATGGGTGACAAAGGGTGAAATGCGCAGCGACGACACGTAGTGTCCCTGGCGGTCCTCACCAGACGGGAAATCGACTAACTTGCCGTGCAGCCTGATATCAACGTCTACACTGGCCATCCAGTCAATCAAGTTCCCGTGGGTACTCGTCACATTATCGATCTTGGGGCGCTCGATGCCCTCTTCGTCGGCTTCATACTTGATGTGATTCAGGTCCCACGACAGGCGGCCCGCTATCATACCCACGGCAGGGGTTACCGATACCCTACCCTGCCGCCACACCGTGCAGCCCAGTTGCACACCCACGCCCAGCAGCGTGGGATTGGCGGTAGCGTTCAGCTGCAAGTCGCGGCCCTGGCTGTCATGCACGGCATAGGGGTTGGTGTTCTTGAACGATGGCTGACCGTAGAACACATCGGCTTTGAGCCTCAAGCGGTCGTACTCGGCATTCAGCCCGCCCGTGAACACGGCACATCCCTTGAAGTCATCGCTCAGTGAGCCCGTGGGCAGCACACCGCCCACACCCACCTGGAAGCCGAAGCCCCAACCTTGATATAACGACTCACTGTCCTGTCCGCGCAGGGCGGCAGGAGCCAATGTGAGCATCATCAACAGTATCAGTATCGTCCGTTTCATTGTTTGTTTTAAACCTCGTTTAGCTCGTTGAATAATGGTTAATGGATGACAATGGATTAAGAAGCATCCGCCATCGGCATTAAACATTAAACTTGACTAAAAAAGCGCCTATTTTCATTAAACATTAAACATTATCCTTTAGTTACCACCACAGGCTGCGATAGTACTTGTGGTACAGCGAGAGGCCCTCGCTGATGGGCTTCAACGACGACTTGGCGGCACGTTTGAGGTCGGCCAGGTCTTCCTCGTTGTTCCAGATGGCCTTGATATAGGCCTTGTACTCGGGAGTGTCCTCCTCGGTCTGGCAAGCGATGCGCTCAAACGCGTAGATCATCTTGTCCAGAATCTCGTTCCACTCTTCTTGGGGCATATTCAAGCGCGGAGTGCGCTCGCAGTGTTCCTTGAACAACATCAGTCGGGGTAAAATGAAGCGAGCAATCGTCACATCGAGGTCATAAAGTTCCTCGACAGGAATGGTCTTGGCAATGGCTTGGGGATTATACTTTCTATTCATAACAATAACAGTATTGAGAGGTTATTTATCGATTCAGGTAGCAATATTAGTCATTTTTCGGGATATGACAAAGGAAAATAATGAAAATTTGATATTTTATGCATTTTTAACCCTTAGACCATGCCAAAAACTAATATAAAATCACCAATAATAAATAACTGGAAACTTAGGAGCTCCAAGTAGAAACTTTTCACTACCTTTGTAGGCACGATGACAATACAAGAAGCCCAAGAGCGCGTTGACGCTTGGATAAAACAGTATGGCGTCCGCTACTTCAGTGAACTGACCAACATGGCGGTACTCACCGAGGAGGTGGGCGAGGTGGCACGTGTCATAGCACGCCGCTACGGTGACCAGTCGAGCAAGCCAGGCGACGACCTGGACCTGGCCGACGAGTTGGCCGACGTGCTATGGGTGGTCATGTGCCTGGCCAACCAGACGGGTATTGACCTGGATGCAGCGCTGGAGCGCAACTTCGCCAAAAAGACCTCGCGCGACAAGACACGGCACATCAACAACGAAAAACTTACTAACCAATAAATAATATCAACAATTATGAGCAACCACGAACACGAACATTGCGGATGCGGATGCGAGCATCACGATCATGACCACAAACCCATGGACAAGTACATGACCGCCATCAGCCAGAGCACCGTCACCATCGACGATGCCACTGTGACTGCCGCCGTGCAGGAAATCATCGACAAGCACGCTGCCGAGAACAACACCCCCGAGGTGCAGCAGTTCCTGCTCAACTGCGTGGACCTGACCACCCTCGCCACCGAGGACAGCGAGCGCAGCGTGGCCAAGTTTGTACAGAAGGTCAACGACTTTGACAACAACTATCCCCAGCTCAAGAATGTAGCTGCCATCTGCGTCTACAGCAACTTCGCTGCCGTCGTGCGCGGCACGCTCGAGGTGAGCGACGTGGATGTTGCCGTGTGCAGCGCCTGCTTCCCCTCCAGCCAGGCCCACATCGAGACCAAGATTGCCGAAACCGCCCTGGCCGTCGCCGACGGTGCCGACGAGGTGGATATCGTGCTCAACGTGGGCTACTTCAAGGACGAGGCCTATGAGGAATTGTGCGACGAAATCGCCGAAATCAAGCAAGTGGTGGGCGAACGTCCCCTGAAGGTCATCCTCGAGTCGGGTTATCTGAAGACCGCCGAGAACATCCGCAACGCCAGCATCCTGTCGATGTACTCAGGCTGCGACTTCATCAAGACCTCAACAGGCAAGATCTATCCCGGTGCTTCGCTCGAGGCTGCCTATGTCATGTGCCAGTGCATCAAGGAATACTTCATCCAGCACGGCCGCATGGTGGGCTTCAAGGCTTCGGGTGGTATCCGCACGACCGAGGACGCTGTCAAGTACTACACCATCGTCAAGGAAGTCCTCGGCGAGAAATGGTTGAATAACAAGTACTTCCGCATCGGTGCATCGAGCCTCGCCAACGCCTTGTTCCAGTCATTCACCGGCACCGACGCAAAACCGTTCTAAAACCGACAGGTCGTACAATCAAGACGACAATAGGGTAAGCAATAAGTACAATAGGCAATGATATAGCTGTTGGCCCTGAAAGTTTTTTAATACGAACCTTTAGCCCCGCAGGGTTTTGGGCCAACTGCTATATCGTTCCAATGCAATAAGTACAATTTATTGATATTCAATAATTTGTATTTGTTGTATTTATTGTTTTCCCTTAATTTTTGTGTTTTTGGCATTTGATGTACCTTTGTGGGCATGAAAGAGGGCATGAATCGGGAGATATTAAGGATTGCGTTACCGGCGATTGTGGCCAACATCACGGTGCCCCTGCTGGGACTGGTGGATACGGCCATAGCGGGACACCTGGGCGACAAGGTGTTCATCGGTGCCGTGGCTGTAGGCGCGATGATGTTCAACCTGGTGTACTGGAACTTCGGGTTCCTGCGCATGAGCACGTCGGGCATGACGGCACAGACGTGCGGCAGCGGCGACTTCAAGGAGAGCGCCAAACTGCTGGGCGAGTCCACAGCGCTGGCGGTGCTCGTATCGGCTATCATCATCGTGCTGCAATGGCCCATCCGGCTGTTGCTGCTGTGGATTATCGGCCCCTCGCCCGAGGTGACCTCGCTGGCCATCACCTACTTCACCATCTGCATCTGGGGCGTGCCGCCCGTGCTGGTGATGATGGCGTTCAAGGGGTGGCTGCTAGGCATGCAGGACTCCAAGAGCGCCATGTGGATTTCCATCATGACCAACGTGTTCAACATCGGCGCCAGCCTCATCTGCGTCTATCTCTTGAACATGGGCTTTGTGGGTATCGCCGTGGGCACGCTGGCAGGCGAATGGCTCGGTCTGCTCTATGCCGCACTGACGGTGCAACGCAAGTTCCCGCGCCTCAACGGCATGCTGGACTGGCGCCGCGTGTGGCGTTTCAAGGGCGCAGGACGCTATTTCAAGGTGAGCCGTGACATCTTTGTGCGCAGTTTCCTGCTGATGACCGTGAGCCTGGCGTTTGTGTCCATCGGTGCCCGCAGCGGCGACCTTATTCTTGCTGTCAATGCCTTGATTCTACAACTATTCACGCTCTACAGCCACTTCATGGACGGCATCGCCTTTGCCGGCGAGGCGGTGGTGGGCAGGTATTACGGCATGGGTGATATGGGGCGCATGAGGCGCTGCGTGAGGCTGCTGTTCGGGTGGGGACTGGGTGTCGCCGCCGTCTTCACGCTGATTTACTCGTTTCCCCGCATCGCCTTCTGGCTGCTGACCGACCAACAGAGCGTCATCGAGGCCGCAATGGACTATCGCGTGTGGTGTGCACTGATTCCCGCCGCCGGCATGGCCGCCTTTGTATGGGACGGCGTGTTCATCAGCCTGACGCGCTCGATGGGTATGCTCATCAGTGCGGGCATCGCCTGGTCGCTGTTCTTTGTCATCTACTGGATGACGCCCGAGGCATGGGGCAACAACCGCCTGTGGATTGCCTACCTGAGTTTCCTCTCCCTGCGCGGCATCATCCAGACCATTCTCTACCGTGGCTACATCACCAGCGGTGCATTAAAGCACTGACTCCCAGCGCAGGTTGTTAGCGCCAGGAGTCAGCAAAGAGGCTATTGAATGTCCACAAGAGCGTGTGACATCAGTTCAGCAGCATGTCAATCAACTCACTCAGATCGGCTACTGTAATCAACGAGTCCTTATCCAGGTCGGCACAATTGGTGCAGATACCGTTTCCTGTACCCAACAGATAGTCAACCAGAACAGTCACGTCGCTGATCGTGACGCTGCCGTCGTGGTCCACATCACCCGGGTGATAATCCTTGCCCATTCCCTTGAGGTGAACAATGACATCCTCAGCGCCATCACTGCTCAAGGTCACATCAGCATGATAGATATTGGGAACATTGGGCGAGAAGGTCACGGTCACGGCATGGCCTTTCTCGGCATCGGCGGCACTGATGACAAGTGGCGTGACGGCAAACGCACCGGTTGCATCTTCCAGGGTGAGCGTAACATCTCCTGTCAGGTCCAACCCCTTAACGGACAGTGACATGCTGCTGCTTGAGTTGACCATCACAGTAGCGAAATCGACTTCACGCTGCGTTACCGAGATCACGGGCTTGACTTCGGGCTCCTTCATGAACCAGAAACTTGCCGTCCCGTCGGCGTTGATGACCATCTCGGTCACAGGCTTGCCCAGCATGCCGGCATTGCCCGTGACGGTACCGCCGGCTGTCATATAGAGTTGGGCGGCAGGCGTTGACTCATCGGTCCATTCATTCTTGTAGCCATTGGGCCAGAGGTCACTACTCTCGGAAAACTTCGACAGTTTGTTGTCGGCAGGCACAAAAGTAATCAACTGCACGTCCTCGTTATTGACGTTGTTGTTCGTCCAGCGGCCGGCACTGTAAGTGATGTGGGTAATCAGAATGCCCTCGTCAGGCAGGTAACGGTCCCACGTCTTGTTGCTGCGGCGGTTCTCCAAGATGAAATACTCGTTCTTGTTTACACCGCTCACAATCATCACAGCCTGGTCGGTGGATTGCTGCTGGTTCCATACGGGCAGGGTATAATAGGTGTTGGGGACGGCAGGTATCAACTTAACCCACCCCATAAAATGTTTCTCATAGGCAGTATAGCCAACGGGGGTATAACCATCGTTGTTATAGCAGCCCTGGCACATGATGTCCCAGTTGCCCATGCCGTAATGGTCCCTGCCGCCGGTATCATACATATCGGGCAGCCCCAGACAGTGACCGAACTCATGGCAGAAGGTGCCGATGCCGTCGATGGTCTTGCCGTTGTCATTGCTGCCGTGCAACTCGTTAAAGACGGCAAAATGGTTGATATAGGGGTCGTTAGGTGTGGGGGCAAAGGCGCCATTACCGCCTCGCGAATAGTATTTCGCAGCGTCCAGTGTCCAGTTGCAGGGCCAAATGGCCTCGGGGTGGTACATCGAAGCCTGGGCCTCTCCTACACCGGCAAAGATGACGATGACGACATCACAGTAGTAGTCGTTGTTGGTATCATAGGGCGAGAAAGAAACGCCTTCGGCCGACGCCAGCTCGCAGGCTTCGGTGATCAGCCACCCGATGCCCTTATCCTTGCCCGTTCCTGAGCGGCCACCGTAATACTCACGGTTCTGCGACAAGCAATAGATGCCATACACGTCAAACACGGGTTGATACAGGCCGTTGGACTGGTCGCGGAAGTACTGGCCGACACTCTCCTGGCCGGTGAGCATGGATTCGATGATACGTTCGCGGCTATTGGCAAATTTCTTGTCCTGGAACTCCACCAGAATAATGGGAATGCGCCGCTGGCCGAGGGCAGGGACAGAAGCCGAATTGTTATTGCCTACGGCATTCAACTGGCCACCGCGACCCGGCATCCGGTACGATTTGACCTGCATCGTCATGGCGCCTCGCTGGGCATTGACAAAGGCTGCCTCGCTAGCCGTTCTCATGTTTGGATCATGGGCACGCACAGCGGTCATTCCAGTCACTGTCGAGGTGTAGTAGAAGTCACCGTCTCGGCCACGTTCAACGGTCAAACCATCGGTGGTCAGAATGGCGTTGTTAAAGGCATTGCCCACGGCTTGTAACGTCAAGGTAGAGCCGTCGCTCTGGGTAATGGTTTGCCATCCTGGCTTTGCTGGCATGGCAACGGACGTAATCGCGCAACTCAACAGCAAGAGCAGGACAATAATGCTTGTTCTCATCATAAAGAATTAATGGTATAGTTAGAATTGATTAATTAATAATAAAACCTCTTCAACATCAGGACACAAGCCCTTCGATGCAAGGCATTGGCCCTTAACAGCCGCAAAATTAGGCATAATAATTCATGTAAACAACTTTTACAATAAGATTCACCGTTTCAAGTAATGGCGCTATTAGTGGTCTTGTGACGAAATAATGTGTTCATGGGCACTAACTTATCCTGCATATTCTCCTTTCTGCAACTGGCAAGCAGGCAAGTAAAAACAAAACCTCATTTGTTTTGTCCTGTGCTTGGTTTACACTATCTTTGCGATGTAATCAATGCCTAATGATATGAAAAAGAGAATTATCGTATGCTTCATCGCACTGCTGGGGACTGTCAGTGCAGCGTTTGCCCAGAAGAGTTACCTCAACGTGGTAGCCGACCACATCTATTCATCGGTATATCAGGAAATCTACCTGACAGGAGACATTCCTGCAGGCATCAAGTCGCACTACGACGGCTATGGCAGCAACGCCATGACAGTGGGCGTGCTGCTCAACATGCTGTCGCAGGAAGGCTTCACCGTCGAGAAGATGAGTTGCTCGGCCGAGGGCGAGGTCATCGTCCTGTCACGCTCGACGACTCCTGGTACCGATGCCATCGAGCACATCGCCATCGATGACCAGGACGTGCACGAGGTGGCAAGATACAACCTGCAGGGCCAGCCGGTCAACCCGGAGGAAAAAGGCATCCAGATTGTGGTCTATTCCAACTACACGACGCGAACCGTCATTGTCGAATAATCTTCAACTCTCCCCTACTCTATTATGAGATATTACATCGTTGACGCTTTCACTAGCGACGCCTTCGGGGGTAATCCCGCAGGCGTGGTGCTGCTGGGGATGAACAGCGCGTTCCCGAGCGACAAACTGATGCTGCAGGTGGCGGCCGAACTGCGCTACAGCGAGACGGCCTTTGTTCAGCAGAACGGCCCTACCGAGTTCACGGTACGCTATTTCACACCGGCGAGCGAGGTGGACCTGTGCGGACATGCGACGATTGCCACTTTCGGGGTGCTGCGCCAGGAAGGCATCATCGGGGACGGGGATGTGTGCATCAACCACACCCTGGCCGGCGACCTGGAGGTGCACATCGGGCAGCAGGTCATGATGCAGATGGCGGCTGCACGCCGCGTGGACAAGCCGTTGGACACCGACCGACTGCACAAAGTCATGGACAGCACGTCAGCAGTCATGCAATGGCCTGAATTGTCCGTGGAGATCATCTCTACCGGGTTGCCCGACATCATCATGCCCATGTGCTCGGTAGAAGCGTTGAACGCTATGCGGCCCGATATGGATGCCCTGGCCGAACTGAGCCGAGACCTCGATGTGGTGGGCGTCCATGCCGTAGCTCTGACCGAGGACGGCTACACAGGCCACGTGCGCAACTTCGGACCGCTATACGGGGTGCCCGAGGAGTCTGCCACAGGCACTGCCAATGCCGCCTTGACGCACTATCTGCAACGCCAAGGCATCATCACCGCCCCCGCGACCTGCCGTTTCCTGCAGGGCGAGGCGATGCAGCGTCCGTCGGTAGTCACGACGTCGCTCAACAACGATGGCTCCATCTGGGTGGGTGGCCAGTGCTGCATCATCGCCAAGGGAGATTTGCTGGTGAAGGGCTAACGCCGCGGCTTTTCGCTTCGTGAAAAATTGACCAGGACATCGACCACCTCGTCGATGTCATCGGTCAGCGTGAGCAATAGATTCTTGTATTTACCGGTCGCCATCAGTTGATTGAGCAGCGGATAGACCGGCATCTCATCCGTCCAGTAGCTCTTACCCAGGAATATCATCGGACTGGCGAACCCGAAGGAGAGGTAATGGTTCTGCACCGCCTCCTGGAAAATCTCCTGCATCGTTCCCGCACTGCCCGGGGTATAAATCAAGCCGCCATAGGACAGCGTGAGGATGCAGTCCTCGCGCACGCTGTTGTCAAAGAATTTGGCAATGTGGGTGGCAAACGGTGTGGAAGGCTCGTGGCCATAGAGCCAGGTGGGGATTCCCAGGCTCTCATAACGGTCTTGAGGGTACTTGCTGATGACATCAAATGCGGTTTCCAACCAGCCTTCGTCCTTGAACGTGGGAGCGGGCGACAGCATTTTCAGGGCTGAGTCCAACTCACTGGCCGTGCGCCCCGCCATCCATGCACCCAGGTGAGTGGCCTCCATGGCTCCTGGGCCACCGCCACTCAGCATGAGAAATCCTTCCTCGGTCAACCGCTTGCTCAGCACAGCGATATCGCGGTAGATGCCCTCGTTGCGGCTCTTAGCGTGACCGCCCATGATGCCCACGCAACGATGCGGGTCATGGTCCTCCATGAAGCCCGTGAGCGCCGCCTGGATGCCATGATCGTGCAGACTGCGCGCCAGCGATTCATAGGTGCTCACGCCCTGCTGGCCGGTGAACAGGTAGTACTGATACACACGGGCGTCAAAGCAGTTATTGTAGCACCGCTCACCGCCGGCAGCGAAACCCTCATAGAGTTCGGCGGCTGTGTACAGTGCATCTCGCGTCACGCAGTAGGGCGTCTTGTCCAGATAGGCCATGACCTCCTTGAGTTCATTCAATCCGCTTTTCGTAATCATGGGCAATAGTCTTTGATGTCATTCTTGGCAAAGGTAGTGAAAAAATGGTTCTTTCCCTAGTTTTTCACAACAATTCTTCATGCGTCACCCACCAGCAAAACAACAGGCATCCAGCAAAAACACCGCCATCGTGGGGCCTCACCTTAGCGTGGCCGCACAAAACAGTATAAACAAAAGAGAAGGACAATGTATTGTATACCAATCATTTGTCCTTCTTGTCGTTCTAGTCTTCTCAATTCAATCGACTTACTCAGGGGCCTTCAAGGCGTCGGCGAGGGCGCGGGCCTTAGCAGGGCCGATGACTGCCGTGAGGTCGTCGAGCGAGGCCTCGCGGATGCGCTTGAGCGACTTGAAATGCTTGAGCAGCAGGGTGCGCGTCTTGGGGCCGATGCCTGGGATGACATCCAGGGCACTCTGCACCTGGCCCTTGCTGCGCTGCTTGCGGTGGAAGGTGATGGCAAAGCGGTGGGCCTCGTCACGCAACCGCTGGATGACGTGCAGCGTCTCGCTGTTCTTGTCGATGTACAACGGCACGCTGTCGCCAGGGAAATACACCTCGTTCAACCGCTTGGCAATGCCCACGACAGCCATCTGACCGCTCAGCCCGATGCTGTCCAGGGCTTCCAGAGCCGATGTCACCTGTCCCTTGCCGCCATCGACGATGAGCAGCTGCGGCAGTTCCTGTCCCTCCTCCACCAGGCGACTGTAACGGCGGACTACGACCTCGCGCATCGAGGCAAAGTCGTCGGCGCCCTCAACGGTCTTGATGTTGAAGTGACGGTACTCCTTCTTGGACGGCTTGGCGTTGCGGAACACCACACACGATGCCACTGGGCTCGATCCGCTGATGTTGCTGTTGTCAAAGCACTCGACATGGCGCGGCAGCACAGTCAGCCGCAGGTCGCGCTGCATGGTCGTGAGCGTGCGCGTGGTGCGCTGCTCAGGGTTGAGTTTCTCCATCATGCGCAGGCGGTCGGTACGGCGCTGGGTGGCATTCTTGATGGCGATGTCGAGCAGTTTCTTCTTGTCGCCGCGCTGCGGAATGGAGAACGTGAGTCCCGCAAACTCCACATCGGGCTCGACATTGACGGTGACCTCGGTGACGCGGTCACGCAGATAAGTCTCGGCAAAGCGCTTACGCACCTCGGCGATGGCCATCGACATAATCTCGGCATCGGCCTCGTCACGCGTCGAGAGGCGGTATTCGAGCGTCAACGACTGCACGACTGCCCCACCCCTGACGTGCAGGAAACCCACCCATGCGGCATCATCGTCACGCAGCAGGCCGAACACGTCGATATTGTGGATTGACGGACTGACGATGACCGAGCGCCGCCTGACGTGTTCCAGCAGTTTATAACGGCGCTTGAGCACCTCGGCCTCCTCAAAGCGCAATTCTGCCGCCAACTGCTGCATCTGCTGCATGAGCAGGTCCATCAGTTGGTGGGTGTCGCCGTTGAGAATCTGCCGAATCTCGCTGATGTATTCCCCGTAACGCTCGGGCGATACCAGTCCCTTGCAGCACCCCTCGCAGCGGTGGATGTGGTACTGCAGGCACAGGCGGTGCTTGTCGGCCTCGATTGTTTCACGTGAAACATTCAAGCGGCAAGTGCGCAGCGGGTAAATCTGGCGGATGGTTTCGATGAGCACCTTGGCAACCTCGGCTCTGGGATACGGCCCGTAGAATCGGTCTCCCCTACCCCTCTCGTCGCGGGTGACATACACGCGCGGGTACAGCCCTCCCGAGACGCATATCCACGGATAACTCTTGTCATCCTTGAGCAGCACGTTGTAGCGCGGCTGGTACTCCTTGATGAGGGCATTCTCGAGGTCAAGGGCCTCTTCCTCGGTGTTGACGACGGTGTACTCGAGGTCGGCAATGTTGCGCACAAGCATAGTGGTGCGCAGCGACGCGTGCTCCCTGTTAAAGTAGGAATTGACACGCCGCTTGAGATTCTTGGCCTTGCCCACATAGATGATGGTGCCCTCGCGGTTGCGGTAGCGGTACACGCCCGGCTCCTCGGGGATCAGCGAGAGTTTCAGCTTCAGTTCATCGGTCATGGGGTCCTCGATATCGCGTCTTTACGGCTATAAAAATATATAGGAGTTATCCTCTCTGTTTAGAAGGTGAACAGCGAGGTCACCTCCACCTCGGGCGGGAACACCGAGCGGCCGTTCAGCACCTCAAGGTCACAGATGAAGTTGATGTAAACCTTCTTGGGATTCATCGACTTCACCAGCTCATAGGCTGCCAGCATCGTGCCACCGGTAGCCAGCAGGTCGTCGTGGATGACCACTACGTCATCGGGGGTGATGGCGTCCTTGTGCACCTCGATGGTGTCGGTGCCATACTCCTTACTGTAGGACTTCTGGATAACTTCGGCAGGCAACTTGCCGGGCTTGCGCAGGGGGACAAAGCCGGCGCCCAATTGGGTGGCGAGGATGGCGCCACCGATGAAGCCGCGTGCTTCGATGCCGACCACCTTGGTCACACCTTTATCACGGTACAGGTCAGTCATGGCTCGTGTCATGATTTGCAGTGCTTCGGGGTCTTTGAATGCAGTCGTCAGGTCCTTGAACTGGATGCCTGGAACAGGAAAATCGGGCACGTTGCGTACCACACTTTTCACTTTCTCTAATTCTTGCTTATTCATTGTAAATCAGTATATTAGGTTAATATTGTTTCACGTGGAACATCTTATCTGCCCAACAAAACGAGCAGGATGTTGATATCACTGGGCGAGACGCCGGGGATACGGGAGGCCTGACCCACAGTCTCGGGGTCAATGGCCTGGAGTTTCTGGCGCGCCTCGGTCGAAATCTGATGAATCTGGGAGTAGTCAAACTTACCCTTGAGCGTCACGTTGTCGAGGCGGGCGACACGCTCGGCGAGTTGTGTCTCGCGCTCGATATAGCCGCGGTACTTGATGGCAACCTCGGCGGCCTCGACAATTTCGTTGCGGCGGGCATCTTCCAGGGCGGCTATGTGCACCTGCAATTCGGGCAACGCCTCGGCGAGGATAGCCATATTGAGTTGCGGACGCAGCAACAGGTCATGCAGGCGCTGTCCCTGGGACAAGGGTTGCATGCCATGAGCCTCAAGCACGGGATTGATGACGGCTGCCTTGACGGTGAACTCGCGGCAGAAAGCAGTCAATGCGTCAATCTGAGCACGCTTACTCAACAGCAGGTCATAGCGCTCACGCGTCGCGAGTCCCAAGCAGTAACCTTTCTCGGTCAAACGCATGTCGGCATCATCCTGGCGCAGCAGGATGCGGTGCTCGGCGCGTGAGGTAAACATGCGGTACGGCTCATCCACGCCACAGGTCACCAGGTCATCAATCAGCACACCGATGTAAGCCTCGTTACGGCTCAGGGTAAACGGTTCACGACCGGTCACATTCTGGTGGGCATTGATGCCGGCAATGAGTCCCTGCCCTGCCGCTTCCTCATAGCCTGTCGTGCCATTGACCTGCCCGGCAAGGAACAGGTTCTTCACGATTTTGGACTCAAGGGTGTGGTTGAGCTGCGTGGGGTCAAAGAAGTCATACTCGATGGCATAACCGGGACGGAAGGCATGCACATCCTTCAGGGCGGGAATGTGGCGCAACGCCTCAATCTGCACCTCCCAGGGCAGCGACGATGAGAATCCGTTGAGATACATCTCATGCGTAGCTGCACCCTCGGGCTCAATGAAAAGTTGATGCGAAGTCTTGTCGGCGAAGGTCACAATCTTGGTCTCGATGCTGGGGCAATAACGGGGGCCGATGCTGGTGATTTGACCATTGTATAGCGGTGACTGAGGCAGACCGCGACGCAGCACTTCATGCACTTGCTCGTTGGTATGCACGATCCAGCAGGGACGTTGCGTCAGCGTTGTGCCGATGCCTGGCAGATAAGAAAAATGATGGAAATCCTGCTCGCCGTCCTGACGGATGCACTGCGAGAAATCGATGGTGCGCTCATCCAGACGCGGCGGCGTGCCGGTTTTCATGCGGCCCACGGTGAAGCCGAGGGCTGCCAACTGCTCGGTAATTCCTCTTGCGGGAGGCTCTGAGACACGTCCGCCGGGAGTCTTGACGGGGCCCACATGCATCAAGCCGTTCAGGAAAGTGCCTGCGGTGAGGATCACTGCCTGGGCGCTAAAAGTCATGCCCAACACGGTCTTCACACCCTTGACTACCCCACCCTCAATCACGAATTCATCGACAGAATCCTGCCACATGTACAGATTCGGTGTATTCTCGAGCACTTTTCGCCACTCCAGTATGAACTGCTGACGGTCACTCTGCGAACGCGGACTCCACATAGCGGGACCCTTGCTGCGGTTGAGCATACGGAACTGGATGCTGCTGCGGTCGGTAACGATACCCATCTGGCCGCCCAACGCATCGATTTCGCGCACAATCTGCCCCTTGGCAATGCCTCCCACAGCGGGATTGCAGCTCATCTGGGCAATCTTGTTCATGTCGATGGTGATGAGCAGCGTGCGCGACCCCAGGCGTGCTGCAGCAGCAGCCGCTTCACAGCCGGCATGACCGGCGCCCACCACTATGACATCATAGTCGCTTCTCATTTCCAAACAGGGAATCAATCGTTGAGGAACACGCCCTGGGGCAGCATGGCGAGGGCAGCATTCTCGTGCTGCTCCATGATCTCGCGTTCACCCGGGCCCTTGTCATTGATGCCGCACAGGTGCAGCACACCGTGGATGATGACACGCATCAACTCACCACGGTAGTCCACTCCCAGCATCTCGGCATTGGAGCGAACGGTATCAAGCGAAATGACCATATCACCTGCTATGTGCCTCGAGTTGGTATAGTCAAAGGTGATAATGTCGGTGTAATAGTCATGTCCCAGGAACTGGCGGTTGGTCTCCAGGATGTACGCATCGTCACAGAAGACGTAGGTCAGACATCCCACCCGCTGGTTCAAGGTTGCAGCAACAGCTACAATCCAGTCCTGCACCGCCGACTCGTTGAGTCGCGGCATCGAGACGTTACCTTGGGTCATGTAGATGATTTCAGTCATTGTAAACAGCGTTTTCAAAAACGGGAGACAAAGATAACACATTATTTTTACAAATCAGCATAAAACCGGCAAGATTTAACCCAACAATGGCTTTAAGGACCAAAAAACGACCTCTCAGAGCAAAAATGGCCCCAGAGACCCCCTACCCGATTTTTCTGAGAAAAAGCCAAAAACCGCTAACCGCACTGAAAAACAGGCAAAAACCGCATTTTAACCCGCTGAGAATTGAAAATTTGTCGGCGCCGGGCCATCCATCGAGAATTATTTGACGAATTTTGGCATTAAATTTGCAGGGATGATAATAAAACAGTACCTTTGAGGGAATCTTACCGCCGAGCCTCTAGACCCGCGATAACTGGCAAGAAAAAAATAACAACATAAAAACTTTGAGTTATGATAGATTATTTCACATCCAATCTCTGGCTCATCTGGGTTATCATTTCCATCGTGTGCCTCATCCTTGAATTATCTTCTGGTGATTTCTTCATCTTGTGCTTTGCCATCGGTGCCGCTGTGGCCGCCATCATCGCCGGCTGCGGTCTGTCACCCACATGGCAGATCATCCTGTTTGCTATCGTTTCCGTCCTGAGTCTGCTGCTCGTGCGTCCGGCCCTGATTAAAAAACTGCACAAACCCAACCGCGAACGCCTGAGCAACGCCGAGGCCATGGTTGGCCAGGAAGGTCGCGTCAGCGAGGCCATCGAGGCCGGCGGCTACGGACGTGTAGCCATCGACGGCGACGACTGGAAGGCCCTGAGTGCCGACGGCAGTGCCATCGCCAAGGACACCCGCGTGCGTGTTACCAAAATGGATAGCATCATCCTCACGGTCGAGCCCATCGACTGAAATGAGATAGAGTAGGGGAGACTCCTCTTCATTTGACAACCAACGAACATTATTCATCAATTAAATTCTAAACAATATGCCAATTTCACCAGTAGGGATTTTTCTCATCGTCATTATTTTACTGGCTCTGATCCTTGTCAAGAACAGCCTTGTAATCATCCCGCAAAGCGAGACCAAGATCATCGAGCGCCTGGGTAAGTACTATGCAACGCTCAAACCCGGCATCAACATCATCATCCCGTTTATCGACCGCGCCAAGACCATCGTGGCCTACGAGCACGGACGCTACCGCACCACCAACGTGATTGACCTGCGTGAGCAAGTCTATGACTTCGACAAGCAGAACGTGATCACCAAGGACAACGTCATGACGCAGATCAATGCACTGCTCTATTTCCAGATCATGGACCCCTTCAAGGCCGTGTACGAAATCAACAACCTGCCCAACGCTATCGAGAAACTCACCCAGACCACACTGCGTAACATCATCGGTGAACTCGAGTTGGACCAGACGCTGACCTCGCGCGACACCATCAACTCCAAGCTGCGTGCCGTCCTCGACGACGCCACCAACAAGTGGGGTATCAAGGTCAACCGTGTCGAGCTGCAGGACATCCAGCCGCCGCAAACCGTGCTGCAGGCCATGGAGAAACAGATGCAGGCCGAGCGTAACAAGCGCGCCACCATCCTCACCAGCGAGGGTCAGAAACAGGCTGCCATCCTCCAGTCCGAAGGTCAAAAGACCGCTCGTATCAACCAGGCCGAGGCCGACAAGCAGACCGAAATCCTGCGCGCCGAGGGTGAAGCACAGGCTCGCATCCGCCGCGCCGAAGCCGAGGCTATCGCCATCGACAAGATTACCCAAGCTGTGGGACAGAGCACCAATCCCGCCAACTACCTGCTGGCTCAGAAGTACATCCAGATGCTCGACACCGTAGCCAGCGGCGACAAGACCAAGACGGTCTACCTGCCCTATGAGGCCACCAACCTGCTGGGTTCCATCGGCGGCATCAAGGACCTCTTCGCCAAGGACGAATAATCGGGTAGGGGAGAACACAAGCCATCTTTAGCGGCCCGCAGGGGCTGCTACCCTAAGGAACAGTTCCGTTTTGCAAAAGAAATTTTGCTAACGGAACTTTTTCTTTGGCAATTGGCCCAATGAAATTGTGGGAAAGGGTGGGGGAGAGTAGAGAATATTTTTTGTACCTTTGTGGCTGAAAAATCGATGCGGCTTCACAATCAATGGCCGTAAAAATCTAATTAACAGATGATTAACGTTTTCCATATCGTATCTAACAAGCACTGGACCGGTGCCGAGCAATACACCTATGACCTGGTGGAGCGGCTGCGCAACGACGAGGACTTCTACGTCGAGGTCGTCTGCCGCAAGCACCCCAACGTGCTCAAGCAATACCGCCGACTGGAGATTCCCATCTCCATCCTGCCCCTCAAGGGCGTGACCGACATCGACTCTCCCGTGCGTTTTGCACGCCTGCTGCGCAAGGGGCACAACATCATCCATGTGCACAGCTTCAGGGACGCCTTCATGGCAGTGATGGCACGGCGCATCAGCGAGAACCGCGACACGCGCGTCGTGGTGAGCGTCCATGGCGTCTACAAGCCCAAGAAGAACTACATGTACACCAAGCTGTACAAGTCCATCGACTGCTTTGTCTTCTCCTCCGAGATGGCAAGGGAGGCCTTCCTGGGTAAAGCCAAGAAGACCTATGCCGACCGTGGCGTGGTGCTGCGCGACAGCGTGTGTGACAGCCAGATAGGCACTCAGGTGCCCGACCTGCGACGCGAACTGAACCTCGACAGCCACCAGGCACTCATCATGTACCACGGCAAGCTGGCCCCGGAAAAAGGCTTAGACGCCCTTCTGAGCGCGTTAACCCACGTGGACAAGAGCAAGTACCACCTGGCCATCATCGGCGAAGGACAGCCCAAATACAAGGCAAAAATCAAGGGTTTTATCGTCGCCAATGGTCTAGTCCATAACGTGTCGCTGCTCGGTTTCCGCGACAACATCCTGGAATACCTGCGACAGGCCGACTTCGGCGTTCTGCCGTCAATTCAGCAAGAAGCGCTGGGAATCAGCAACTTGGAGTACATGATGGCCGGCAAGGCCCACATTTGCAGCAACAATGGTGCCCAGCCCGAGTATGTCCATGACGGCGTGAACGGCTTGCTCGTGCCTCCAGGCGACGAACAGGCGCTCACCGATGCCATCAACCTGCTCATCAACGACACCGCCACCCGCAGCCGCATGGGCACCCAGGCCCAGAAGGATTTCGAGGAAAACCTCGACTATCCCGCCTTCTACAAGAAGATGACCGACCTGTACCGCAGCCTGCTTAAGAAAGCCCCGGTCATCAACATCGTGATTCCAGAGCAGGGAGAGACGGAAGAATAGAGACGAGACCCACCAGCAACCAATAATTATGAGGGTGCGTCATAATTCAGTTATGGCTCACCCTCATACATTATTAATGTTTATTATTAATAATTAAAATAAATGGACAACAAAATTTGTATAAAACTATTAATGAAACACAAAAGCGCTCAATAATTTTGTCAACAAAGAAATTAACATGAATTTTGTACACTTTTTTGTTATATTTTTCACTCAAATGTTTATAAACGTTATCAGTATCTATAGAATTTACACATGAAAAAAATCTTAATTCTAGTATTTGTGTTGATGATCAGTTTCATCAATGCAATGGCTCAGAGCGGCCAGACATTTTCTGGGACAGTGCTCGACGACCATGACGAACCGCTCATGGGAGTTAGCGTCCATGTTAAGGGAACTTCTACGGCTACAATGACTGATGCCAATGGTCGTTTTTCCATCAAGTGTTCTCCAGGAGCAACGCTGACCTTTGACTACATTGGTTTTCTTTCACAGGAGCATGACGTGCAGGGTAAAACTTCTATCGAGGTTCGCATGAGTGAATCTCCTCATGACCTGAACGAGGTAATCGTTGTCGCTTATGGCACTGCCAAGAAAAGCAGTTACAGCGGATCTGCCAGTATGGTAGGCCAAAATGCGCTCAAGGACATCCCCATCACCACTTTTGAGAATGCGCTCAATGGACGCGTTGCGGGCCTCCAGGTCTCCAACAGTAGCGGTCAGGCTGGTTCGACCCCAAGCATCCGCATCCGCGGTATCGGGTCAATGAACGCGAGCAATGAGCCCCTTTATGTCATCGATGGTGTGCCCGTTACCAGCGGTGACGTTGGACAAATGAGTGACTATATCTACTCAACCAACAACGTGATGAATTCGCTCAGCCCTAACGACATCGAGTCTATCTCGGTGCTTAAGGACGCTGCCGCATCGTCTCTCTACGGTTCACGCGCTGCTAATGGTGTTATCCTCATCACAACAAAGAAAGGCTCCCAAGGCAAGACCCATGTCGATTTGAATATATCGGTGGGTTTCACGCCATCGTGGGCAACTAAAAACTATGAGCCCGCCAAGACTGAGCAGCAGGTGGAAATGCTTTACAAAGTATTCCATGATTATAAAACCTCCGGGGGCAGCAGCGATGAAGCTGCCAATTCTTATTCCTTGGGGCAGCTCAACCGCAGGTTCAACAAGCACGGCTATGCCTTCTCCACCGATGGTGTTGGCCTGAATGCGCCGATTATCATCAGCGACTACAACAACTCGGGTAGAGCCGGGAAATACTTCGACTGGGACAAAGCCTATTTCCGTACTGCCACCTTCCAGAACTATGACTTCGCTGTGAGCGGTGCAACTCCTAATGTTAACTACTACACCTCGTTTGCATACACCCGCGATGAGGGCCGTATCCGCATCAACAATTTTGACCGCTTCAGCGGACGCATCAACCTGACTGCCAAGGCTGGCAAATTCCTCGAGTTGTCTTCCAACGTCAGCGCCAGTCGCACGACCACTGAAGGTTACAACGACACCCGCAACACTGGCAGTAATCTGTTCATGCAGACACGCAACCTGCTTTGGGGGCTTTACTGGCCCACCGACTTTGCGACAGGCGAAGATTGGACCAGCCGTTATGGCAGTTATGCCTACAATGCGCTCTACTACAACAAGCAGTGGGAAAACAGGGCACAGAACAACAAGTTCAATGTCACCGAAGCCCTCACCTTGCATCTGTTGCCTGTACTTGACGTTAAGTCGATTTTCTCCTATGACAACACTACTGTTAAGGATCACATCTACTTCAGCGCCGACCACTTCTCTGCCTCGTCCGATAATGGCAGAGTGCATGAGATGCGCACGGTCTATGAGAAGATGGTATCAAGCACTACAGCCAATTACAACCAGAGTTTTGGCGACCACAACGTACAATTGATGGCAGGCTTTGAAGCCGAGAAGAACAAGACCGATTTCACACGCTCAACAGGTACCAATCTGCCCACCAGTACGCTCCACACCGTGAGCACTGCAGGCAGCACCGAAGCATCGGGCTACAATTGGGGTAATTCACTCGTTTCATTCCTTAGCAAGGCCGGCTACCAGTATGCAGGCAAGTATTTTGCTTCAGCAAGTTTCCGCCGTGATGGTTCATCTAAGTTGAGCCGCAATTCACGCTGGGGTAACTTCTGGTCGCTTGCTGGTTCATGGAATATCAAGCGCGAGAGTTTCATGGAGTCACTGGAAAATGTGAGCGCCTTGAGGCTGCGCATGTCATATGGTGTGAATGGTACCTTGCCCACCAACAATTACGGCTACATGAACCTCATTACTTACAACACTAAGTACATGGGTGACCCGGGCGGCACTCTTTCCACCCTTGCAGACAATGACTTGTCGTGGGAGACCAACTACACCTATAATGTGGGCATCGACTTCGGATTCTGGAACAATCGTCTGCGTGGTAGCATTGAGTACTTCAACCGCACATCCAAGAACCTGCTTCAGGATATGCCCATCACACGCGTCACGGGATTTTCATCAACCCTGCGCAATATCGGACGTATCAACAACCACGGTTTGGAAACCGAAGTGAGCTATGACATCA
This sequence comes from uncultured Bacteroidales bacterium, assembly GCA_902792895.1. Taxonomy (GTDB): domain Bacteria; phylum Bacteroidota; class Bacteroidia; order Bacteroidales; family Muribaculaceae; genus Sodaliphilus. The sequence continues at coordinate 201,853 of CADBBK010000004.1, forward strand.
TTAGCAACCACGGTTGGTTGTGGACAGCATCGGTCAACGCCACCTTCCTTACCAGCAAGGTCAAAAGACTGTATAATGGAGCAGACATTATCTGGTATGACCCCACTGGTGACGATGATCGCGCACAGTACATCTATCGTGAGGGTGAATCCACATTGGCATTTTATGGCTATGAATGGGCTGGTGTAGATCCGTCAAATGGTGCCAGCGTATATTATGTCAATGCCCCGGAAGATGACCAGAAAGGTGACTTTATTTACAACGGCCGTGGAGCGACCTATGACTATAAAAAAGCCAACAGTACGATTATTGGTAATGCCATTCCCAATGTTACAGGAGGTCTCAACACCACTTTGAGTTATAAGGGCATAGAACTGGCTGCCAACTTCATCTATAAGATTGGTGGAAGCCTCTATGATGGTGCTTACAAGGACGTGGCCGATGATGGTTACTACTGGGAACGCATCCGCTCCAAGAACTACTATGACAACATGTGGACTGCCGAGAATCACGACGGTAGCGAGCCCATGATTCGTGGTATTGACCTGGAGGATGCCATGCAGTATTCTTCACGCCACATCTTCAATGCCAGTTTCCTGCGCCTCAAGAATGTCAGCCTTGGCTACAACCTGCCCAAGGCCCTCGTCTCGAAAGCTTACATGCAGGGAGTCCGCATTTACTTTAACGCCACTAACTTGCTCACTTTCAGCAAGTACAAGGATGCCGATCCCGAGGTGAACCAGTATGGAACCCGCGGTTGGGAAACCCCGCTGGGCAAGACTTTCACCCTAGGCGTTAACTTGAAATTTTAACTAAACATGGTCAAACTTTTCAATCACGACATATCAATGAAAAAGATATCATTCCTGTTGCTGTCCATGCTGATGCTCGTGTCATGTAACGATTTCCTTGACATGGAGCCCACTAACAGTGCTAACAGTGCCGAAGCGATTGCCACGCCGACAGATGCCCGCGTTATCATCAACGGCATCATGCGTACCATGGCATCATCGTCCTACTACGGCCGCAATTTCTTTATGTACGGAGATGCCAAGGGCGGCGATCTCACTATCGCCTCTCAAGGACGTGGCCTCGACGGATTGTACAGTTTCAATCACTCTGCCACATCGGGTTCTTACAGTGGTTTCTGGTCCACTGGCTATTATTGCATCCTTCAAGTGAATAACCTGCTTGAGAACATTGACCGCATTACTGAAAACGGTACCAGCGAGGATGCCGCCAGCTATAATCAGTGTAAGGGCGAGGCTTTAACGTTGCGCGCTCTCATCTACTTTGACCTTGTGCGCCTCTATGGCAAGCCTTACAACTATGATAAGGGCAGCTTGGGTGTTCCCTTGGTAACCCAAACCCTGCCTGCTAGTGCCCAACCCACCCGAGCCACTGTCGAGGAGGTTTACAAGCAAATCATTAGCGATCTGAACGAAGGTAAGGCTCTTCTCGAGAACGACAAAGTCCAGCAAGACGGTTACATGGGCTACTATGCCAACCTGGCCGAACAAGCCCGTGTAAGGCTTTATATGGAAGATTATGACGGAGCACTGGCTGCCGCTCAAGAAATCATCGGCAGTGGAAGGTTCAAGCTTTATGAGCCCTCACAGTGGGCCGACTCATGGAAAAAGCAGTTTGGCTCTGAGAGCATCTTTGAGCTGGGCATTTATTCAGCAGAGGCTGATTTGGGCACCTATTCGCTGGGTTATTACCTCATGTGCTACGGCTTGAAGAGCGGTGCTGCAGGATGGTTCATGGCAAGCGATTACTACCTTGAGCGTCTGGCACAAGACCCCACCGACGTGCGTTGGAGTGTGATGTATCAGGACGAGAGCGAATACACCCATTTGGGCAGTTGCAGCAAGTACATGGGTGGACCTGACATGAATGGCGACGGCAAGGAGTCTCCCACATCGGTCAACATTAAAGTCATTAGGTTGAGTGAGATTTACCTCATTGCAGCCGAAGCCGCCTTGCATGCCTCGAGACCCAATGCCGAGCAAGCCGCCCAATACCTCAACGCCATTCGCTGCCGCGCCACATCACTGGAACCAGCCACTGCATCGACGATCAACGATGACATGATTCTTGATGAGCGTAGCAAGGAACTGTTTTGCGAGGGACACCGTTTCTTTGACATGATGAGAATGAACCGTTCCATCACCTTCAACGATGACTTTGGCGGCATTGCAGTCAACGGACGGCCCAAAACCATCGACCGCACGTTCGGCAAAATCGTTCTGCCCATCGATCAGGATGAGATCAATGCCAACCCTGCACTTGCAGGGCAGCAAAATGAGGCATATAAATAACGTGAGTTCGACGAAAATAAAGCATTGATGTTCAAACCATTCGCTATGTAGAGACTCTGTGAATTCGGACTCAACTTTAAAAAACGCCGCCGGGGCAGTGAAGCCTCGGCGGTCGTTTTTACATGGATAGGGTAGGGTAACCCCAATATTTACTGGATGACAAACTGCTTGAGAGTGAGGGCGGGTGTACCACCTACATTACCAGCACCAATCTGACGATAGGCACGGCCGATGTACCAAGTCCACCAGTCATCAAACATCCTCTCCTTGATCTGGTTGGTCTGAGGATCTACACGGAACAGGCAAACGTCACGACGCTGGGAACCCGAACTGTTATAAACAGTCTTGCGCACAACAGGCATGAACCATGACGTAACCTCACCGAAGGCAACAGGTTCACCTACAGGCTCATATTCCTTGGTGTCCAAGTTCTGGAGTCCATACTGTACCTTGTCCTTGATGGGTTCACCGTTCTCATAGATCACGTTGACAAACTGCACGCGGCACAACGAGTCGGTGTCAAGCGCCTTACCGAACTTGGGAACCGGCTGCATCTCGATGGCAATGGGCGGCTTATTCATGTCATGAATGAACAGGCCATAGCGCTTACCTGCCTCAATATTCACACTCTGGTCATAGGCAACGGGATAAACGTAACCACCATTACCATCACTCTCACGCTTGTGCAACCTCACGTTGAGCGGACCGGCCTTCACAGCGTAATAGAGGTTTACACCGCCCGATGGAACAGCGTTGTATGTGGTCAAGAAGGAAGCACCGTCATTGCCATATTCCACGCCATTGAGGTCAACAAAGTAGATATTATTGGTGGCAACAGTAGAAATAGGTGCATAGTAGCAGATCTGCACGTATGCCATCTGGCCCTCGTCAACGGGCTCGGCCATAAAGCCGACATCCTTCTTCTCACAGGAGCCCATGGTCACTGCCAGCAGCAGCAATAATGCTATATATTTGAAATACTTCATAGTTACTGAATTTTTAAATCAATTAATAAAACATCATCTTGTAGTGGGCATGTCACCAGGATAGCAGAACCACATGATAGAGCACTGGTAATCAAGTTCTTGACCACCGATGGGCTTCAGAGCATCGAGATTGCCCTTGTTCCACATGTACTCCGAATTGTAGCGCGGGCGTATGCGGAAGCACGGTGATCCGTTGTTATCCACATTGTAGGTACCACGGCGGCCTTCAACCTGAGCGGGCAGCAAATAGAAGCCCTTGTAAACCTTGGTGGGATCTTCGTCGCGCTTCTGGTCGAGTGTGGTCTTGTCCCAACCATTGCCATACTTGGGATACTCGCCAGTGTACTGAATATCATAGAAGTACTTGCGCAGGTCAACCCAGACTTCCATAGCGCCCCAAGGATAGAGGGCGAGGTACTTCTGCATCATGATGTGCGAGAGCGAGAAGTCGCTCATCGGCAGATTATTCACGTAGGGACCATTCAGGTATTCCTGAGCCAAAGTGTTGAAGGTGGCCTTGGTCACGCGGTCGCCCTGACGGTATTTGCCGTCATAGGTACCAGCAACGATGTAGTTGGCGGTGAATTCCATATCGGCTGCCATGGCCTTCTTCCAGGCCTCGAAGGCGTCGCTCTTGCTGCCATACTTGAACTGTACCTCAGCGAGGTCGAACATCAGCTCGGCATAGGTCGTCATGATGTAGGGAGCATCGTTATGATAGAGCCAGTGACCAGCACCATCATAGGTGGTGTTGGACGTGGCATTGCGGCCCCAGAACGAGGGAGCAGTAGCGATGGGGCCGGCAGCAACGGTGAAGCCCGAACCCACATAGTAGAGGCTGCGAAGCACCTCACGGTCGGCGATGGTAGCATAGTTGCTGCTGTCGGTAGTCGCCAACTTCACGAGGCGGCGCGGGTCGAAGTGACCGACATCGGGCAGGGTGTCACTGGTGATCTGCTTGTCAAGCAACTGATAGGGATAGTGCTTCTTGTTGAGCTCCAGGGTGTCCTCGGTGTCGATGAATTCACCCTCCTCATCATACTTGCGGATGGTACCCGTGAACAGCTGCACAGGATAGTCGTGCTGGAAATAGCTGTAAACCAGGTTGCCGCGATAGGTGCCCCAGAAGTTGTTGTAACTACTCTCGGCAGCATCAGCGCCACCACCGGCAATCTTCAAGGTAGCGTTGTCATCGTTGCTGGCAAATGACTTGCTGACAGCCTCAAGGAACTCATTGTAGTATTTCTCCTTGAAGTCCTTCTTGTTGGTCAACGAAACCAGATTACGGGCAATCACTGCATAGGCGAACTTCACCCATTTGTCCTTGTCACCGCCATAGATGAAGTCATTGTTCTTGATGCGGTTACCATAGGACGAGTTATCCTCCTTCTGCAGGTACTCGATAGCCTTGTAAGCCCACTCGCGCACCTGGGGATAGATGTCATACTGGTAGTCATACTGATGGTCGAGACGTCCTGCCTCATAGGCCTGCTTCATGGGGGCCTCACCATTGACCTTGGTCAACAGGTCCCATGAGAAAGCCTTCATCGCCAAGCCGATACCTGCCAATGTCCAGTTCTCGGCCTCGACACTCTGGTTAATCATGTTCTCCAGGTTCATGCCCTGGTTCCAGTAAACCATGCGCCAAGCCTCACCACAGGCATCATTACTCTTATTATAGTAGTGATTGGCAAAGTTGGTGTAACTCGAGGTACCCATCATCTGGGTGAGCGGGGCGATACCACGCAGGTCCCAGTAGATGCCCTGATAAGCCTGCTGGATACCAGCCAGGTAGAGGTAACCCTCCACATAGTCGGGGGCGTCGGTGTTCTTGTTCACATCCAGATAGTCTTCACAGGATGTCAAACCCAAAGCCAAGCAAGCCAGCGCACACAGTATAATTGATTTGAAATGTTTCATAATTATATCTGTTATATTTGAGTTCATTAATGATTACTTCACGATGATTTCGCAAATCGAAACACGGTTCCAGCTCAATTCGTCAAACATGTTGCTGATACCCTGGCCCTCGGCTTTAATGCGGTTGGCAGCGATACCATACTTGTTGACGAGCATATCCCTCACGCTGGCGGCACGGCCGTTAGCGAGCTTGATGTTGTTCTCCTGATTGCCCTCGGGCGAAGCATAACCCTTGATTTCGCAGGTTGCCTCGGGATGGCTCTTCATGTAGGAAGCAATGCGCTCCACGTTGGGACGCTGGTCGGCTCCGACGGCGGTCTTGTTCACGGGGAAGTGAACGAGGATGTTCATGTACTGCTTGCTGTTGTCCACAATCTTGGTTGCGGGAGTAACATTCTTGGCAGCGTTCAGGTCGCTGCGGCAGTTGGCCAGGGCGCGGTTGGCGGCGTCGAGGTCGTTCTGCAACTGGGCCAGACGGCTGTTGTAGGTGTTCTCGACATTGGCCAACTGAGCACGCAGGTCGTTGATCTGGTCATTGAGCGCACTGGTGTTGGTATAAACGGGCTTGGGAGCCTCGTCGTTGCTACCGAAGGTCACGCTCAGGCCGACAGAGTAGCTGCGCGGCGTGGGCAGCGACCAGCAGTCGTAACCCTCACCACCAGTACCACCGGCAGCAGCCGACATGGTGTTACCGGCAACGTCGGTACCGGTGTAGTTGGTGATGGTGAACAAGTCGTTACCAGCCACATAGATGCTACCGTTCTGCATCACACCGCGAGTCACGCGGCGCAACCAGTTCGTCGGGATGATATAGGCCAGACGCAATTCCTGGCAGCGGATGTAGTTGATATTGTGCTGGATCCAGTCCTCATCGGCACCGTAATAGATATACTGACCATATTCGCCCAGGTTGACGGCTATGGTGTTCTTGGTGGGATTATCAGTATTCTGCTTGCCGTCGTACAGCACGCCGTCGAATACTACATAGCCCTTCTCACGCATGTCAACCGAGAGCCAGTTCAAACCATCCTGGTACATGTCACGCATGGTAGCGTTGACAACGTCGGCATGGTAGCGGCCCTGGAACATGGCACTCAGGCGCCAGTTCTTCACACTCAACGAGGTGGTGAGACCGAAGCGCAGCTTGGGCTCACGGTTACCCATGATAGTCCAATCAGACCTCGTGCGGGGCAGACCGGTGGTCGGGTTAATCAGAATCTGGCCAGCATCGTTGCGCTCGTAGGCCAGACCGGTTACGGTGCTGATGGGATGTCCACGCATCACACCGTTGCGGATGTTACCTGAGTTCCAGGTGTAGGCGTTATAGAACTCAACCAGGTTCTCGGGCAGGTAAACGACCTCACTGTTGGTATGCGAGAGGTTCACGCCCACGTTCCAGCGTACGTCGGGGGTACGGACAACGTCAACATCGACGTGGCCTTCCCAGCCCCACGTGTTAAACGTACCCACGTTCATGTTGTTCAATACGAAACCGGTAGCGTAACTCATGCGGAAGCCGGTCACGATCTGGTCGGCGCAATGGGTGCGGAACCAGGTGAAGTCGGCATTGATGCGGTCGTTCCAGAAGCGGGCCTCAACACCAGCCTCGTAGGAGGTGGTCATCTCAGGCTTGAGGCTGCGGTTGGGACCAGTGTAGCCATACTTGTAACCGCCACCGGTCAGGCCTGTGGGCTCGAGCTCGGGATCAATCGAGAGCACGGGGGCATCCTTACCTACCTGGGCGATAGCGCCACGCAGTTTCAGGTAATTGATAAAGCCCACATGCTTCATGAAGCCCATCTCGCTCAGCACGATTGAAAGCTCACCGGCGGGATAGAAGTAGTGGTTATTGTCCTTGGGCAGGGTCGAGGACCAGTCGTTACGGAAGCGGCCGGTCAAGAAGATCATGTTGTTGTAACCCAGCTCTAACTGGCCCGAGATCGCCTGCACGCGGCGCTTGGTGGAGCGCTTCTTGCTCACTACGGTGCTCTCGGTACAGTTGTTGATGCTGTAGAAGTCAATCACCTTGAAGTTGGTACCATAGGACGACAAGCTCGTCACGCCGTTCTCCAGCTGGTGGTAACCCACCTGGATACCCAGCGAGTACTTGTTGTCAAGCCAGCTGTTGTTGTAACCGGCGAGGACGTTAAGCGTCGGGTCGCTCGTGTTGTACTTGGTGATGTGGTAAGAACCGCTGTTGTTGGAGTCATCAACACTCTGGTTAGCAGAGGTGGTATAGTAGGGGTGAATACCGTTCTCATAGGATGAAGTGCTCACGTCCCAACCCATCTGCAGGCGCAGGTAAGTGTGACGGATCGGCGTGAAGTTCAGCGAGAAAGCGCTGATGATACGGTCGGTTTCATCGTGCATCAGGTTCTTCTTCAAGCCATACAGCGGGTTCAGCAGGTCGGTGTCGGTATAGAAGGCGGGATACTTCATGTGGGCACCGTCCTCGGCCAGATAGATGCTCATGTCATCGACGCTCGGCCAGCGATAGCTGTTGCGGATGGGACCGGTGGAACCACGCGGGGCCTTGTTGTTCTTGGCGTTCACATACTGCATGCTACCTTCCATCGACAACCACTTGGTCAGCTCGGCACGGCCTGCCAGCGACAGGTTGGTACGCGTCAGCGACGTGGTCTTGATGACACCGTCCTGGTCGAAGTAGGAAGCCGATGCACGCAACGACATCTTTTCGTTACCAGTCTCCAGCGACAGGTTGTGGCGGTGCATGAAACCGGTCTGCAGCACGGCGGCAGCGTTGTCATAATAAGGCAGCGAGCCGTCATACAGCGAACCGTAACGACGGGTGAAGTAGAAGTTGGCAGCACCATAGGCACCATTGGTGTACTTGTCCTGAACCTCGGGCCAGCCATAGGCCTTGGACCAGGTGAACTGGTTGCTGTAGGTCACGCGAGCGCGGCCCGAGCGGCCCTTCTTGGTGGTGATGATGATGGCACCGTTAGAGGCGTCACTACCGTACAGAGCGGCTGCGGCAGCACCCTTCAGCACGGTCATTGACTCGATGTCCTCGGGGTTGAAGTCGTTACCACGCGACGAGTAGTCGGTGGTGCGCGGCGTCAGGCCGGCAATACCACCATCGGCAGCTGCCAGACCGGTCGTGGGGTTGAACGAGGTGTTGTTCATGGGGATACCGTCGATGACATACAGCGGCTGGTTATTACCACTCAGTGACGTGGCACTGCGCAGCACTACCGTCGTCGATGCACCAGGGGCACCACCCGAACTAACGACGCTCATACCCGACACACGACCTTGCAGGGCCGAGATAAAGTCGGTGCGGCCCGACTCGATGATGTCCTGGGCCTTCACATTCTGCACCGAGGAACCCACGGTGCGGGCGACACGTTTCATACCGAACTCAGCCGTCACCACTACATCCTGCAGGGTGTTGGCGCCTTCGGTCAACTGCACGTTGGCGGCTTGCGACGCGGGAATCTCAATCGCGTCATAGCCCACAAAGGAGAAGACAAGCGTCTGGTTGGGGTCGGCCTTAATCGAGTAGCGGCCATCCAAGTCGGTGGTCGTTCCCGTATTCGTGCCTTTTACCCTCACATTAACGCCAATCATCGGCTCTCCGTTGGCGTCCTTAACGACGCCCGATACTCGGTTGCTCTGGGCAACAGCTGTGAAGCCCGTCCATGACTGACTCGGCGCCAGTCCTGCAGGCACTCCCATGGCTATCGCCAGTGTACAGAGCAGTGCTAATTGTTTTTTCATACGCACTTTGCTTTAATTGATTTGAAGTTAATGAAAAGTATATAATCAGTTGTCTTAATCTATTCTGTCAACAAGGTTCAGGGTCAAGCAATTTATTTAGAATCGTTAAATCGGCAACGATATCAGCCAGCAATTTAGAAATGGAGATTTTTTGACTGTTTTTCTAACAAATTGCTTTGGAAAGGCAAATTTGCAAACAAAAATTTACTTGACCAAAACTTTAAGCGAAAAAATGAAATCTAATGACCGAAAACGGTAATTTTTTCGCAATTTTTTAATATCAAGAACAGTTTTTTATGGTTTTTAACATTTGTAATTGTAAAAAAAACGCCTATTTTTTGGCTATTCGAAAAAAAATGTAGAATTTTGCACGTTGTTAAAAAATGATAACCAAAATGGAATATCGGCGCTCGGTGCGTCGATGCGGCAAAAATTAGATAAAAATTAGGATTATCAACTTTAATATTAACAAATTAAAACGTGCTTATGAAAAAGACATTAGCTCTTTTGGGCGCATTGATCATGCTGTGCGGCTCTGGATACCAGGCCCAAGCAGCCCCTGCGCCCCAGGTGTCGGCTAATTCCGCCACCAGCATTGTGACAGGCCGCGTTGTCGATGAACAGGGTCTACCCGTCATCGGCGCCAGCATTGTCGAGGTTGGAACGACCCGTGGCACATCGACCGATGTGGACGGTAACTTCTCGTTTAAAGCTAGCCCCAACGCTAAGCTTCAGATTTCGTTCATCGGCTACAAGACCGAGACCATGCGTGCCAACAACGGCATGCGCGTCGTGCTCACCGAGGACAACGCCAAGCTCGATGAGATCGTAGTCGTTGGTTACGGTACGCAGCGCAAGGCCAACCTGACCGGTGCTGTCAGCACCGTGGAAGTGGACAAGGTGCTCGGTTCCAAGTCCGAGACCGATATCCGTAAGTCTCTGCAGGGTAACGTCCCCGGCTTGACCATCCTGAATGCCAACGGTGACATCAGCGCTGATCCCTCGATTGTAATCCGTGGTATCGGTACGCTGAATGGTAGTGGCGGTGTGCCCCTGTACATCGTTGACGGTGTGCCCGTTGAGAATTTGGGTGACCTGAACGCCGCCGATATCGAGAACATCAGTGTCCTCAAGGATGCTGCTTCGACCTCGATCTACGGTACCCGTGCAGCCTTCGGTGTTGTTCTGATCACCACCAGGACTGCCCACGTCAAGGACAACGTGAAGGTGCAGTACACCAACAACTTCGCTTGGAGCCAGGCTACCACCTTGCCCGACTATCCCAATGTTCCCACTCAGGTGGCCGCCCTTAACGACGTGAACCACCGCATGGGCGTTGCATCGGAGCTCTTCGGTATGTACATGGACAGCGAGGCTTTCCAGAATGGTATCAACAACTGGGTTAAGAAGCATGGCGACATCAAGGACAAGTATCGTGAGATGGTCTATGGTGACGACTATGATGAGAACGGTTACTATGCCAACTGGGATGTTCCCGGCATCATGTTCAACAACCACGCTCCCAGCCAGAGCCACAACCTGAGTGTAACCGGCAACTCGGGCCGCATCAACTTCTACACCTCGGTAGGTTACAACCAGAAGCAGTCGCTGATGAACTTCAACCCCGACAAGTTCCGCAAGTACAATGCTACGGCCAACGTGTCGGTGCGTGCTACCGACTGGTTGGAGCTGGGTACCCGCGTGAGCTATGTCGACAGGACCTATAACACCCCCTACAAGCGTGGTGCCGGTACCTATCAGTACCTGTGGCGCTGGGGTTCGTTCTTTGGCCCCTACGGCTACTTTGTAGATCCTAACGACGGTAAGCAGTATGACGCCCGCACCATGATCGGCGGTCGCAACACCGGTGGTGACTGCTACTACAAGATGAACAACATGAGCCTGGGCGTGTTCGGCAAGATTGACTTTGGCTATGGCCTGAGCTTCAATGCCGACTACACCTTCATCAAGAGGACCAACAGGTACAAGGGCGTAGGTCTTCCCTCTATCGTCTATAACACTTGGGGTCTGAATCCTCAGGGTCCTGTGGACATCACAGGCTCAACCTTTATCGAGACCGAACGCGCTTTCAAGGAGAACCACGTTGCCAACGGTTACTTTGATTGGAACCGCTCCTTCAAGGATGTCCACAACTTCAACCTGAAGGTGGGTGCCAACGTGGATAAGACTGATTTTGAGAAGCTGTACTTTGAGCAGCACGGCATCCAGGATGTCAACCTGCCTGAGCTGGCTCTCACCAATGACTACTACAGCTATGAACACCATCACGAGCATTGGGGTTCTGCAGGTTTCTTCGGCCGCATCAACTATGACTACAAGGGCATCTATCTGCTCGAGTTGAATGGCCGTTATGACGGTTCGAGCAAGTTCCCCAAGAAGGACCAGTGGGCATTCTTCCCCTCAGCATCTATCGGTTATCGCATCAGTGAGGAGGCCTTCTGGGCTCCCATCAAGAACACCATCAGCAATGCCAAGATTCGTGCATCTTATGGTATGATCGGTAACCAAGATGTGGGTGATTACCTGTTCCTTGAGACCATGGCTAAGAACCAGGACTATGGTAAGAACGCCACTAAGGTTAATTGGTTAAATGGCAATTTGCTCACCGACTTCTTTGGTCTTCCCAAGATGGTTTCGGAATCCCTGACCTGGGAGAAGATTGCTACCCTCAACGTAGGTCTTGACCTGGCCTTCTTCAATGGTCATCTGAACGTGACCGCCGACTGGTTCCAGCGTGAAAACAGAAATATGATTGCTCCCGGTAAGGCTCTGCCTTCGGTTATCGGTGCAAGCGCCGCTTGGGAGAACGCAGGTGATATGCGCACCCGTGGTTGGGAAGTCAGCCTTGACTACCGCAACCGCCTTGGCAACGTTGATTTCTATGCCACCGCTGTCGTGAGTGACTATAAGACCAAGATCACCAAGTGGGACAGCAACAACATGATCAACACCAACTACTCCGGCAAGGAGTATGGCGAGATCTGGGGCTTTGAGACCGAGCGCTACTTCGACTTCAACGACTTCAATGCCGACGGCACCTACAAGCAGGGTGTTGCCGACCAGACCAAGCTGCAGTCCAATGGCTTTGTTTACGGCCCTGGTGACATCAAGTTCAAGGACCTGGACGGTAACGGTGTTATCGACTGGGGTAAGGGTACTCCCGAGGACCATGGTGACCTGAAGCGCATCGGTAACAAGACCCCGCGCTATCAGTACTCGCTGCGTCTGGGTGCTGCCTGGATGGGCTTTGACGTTGACTTCTACCTGCAGGGCGTAGCTAAGCGCGACATGTGGACCCAGTCTGCATTCGTGATGCCGTTCATGCGTGGTGCCGACGCTATCTACACCAACCAGACTGACTACATCACCGAGGCTGACTATGCCAACGGTATCATCGACCAGGACGCTGCATTCCCCCGCATGTGGGCTGGTGGCGCTGGCCGTGGTAGCGTTTCGAGCGACATCCTTGACCTGGGTAAGTTCAACTTCTATCCCCAGACCAAGTATCTGGTGAACATGAGCTACCTGCGCATGAAGAACATCACCGTTGGTTACACGCTGCCGCAGAACTGGACCCGCAAGGCTATGATCGAGAAACTGCGCATCTATGCTTCGACCGACAATCTGTTCGACATCATCAACCACAGCAACCACACTGGTCTCGATCCCGAGATCAACACCGGTGTGGGTTCTTATGGTAACGCTGTTTGGGGCCGTACCGATCCCATCATGCGCACCTACAGTGTAGGTCTGCAACTGACCTTCGGCAGCAGCGGTCACAGTGCAGTTGCCGCTCCCGTTGACAACAGCGCCTTGAACGCCCAGATCAATGACCTGCGCGCTCAGCTCGCCGATGCTCAGAATGCTGCCAACGCTCGCATCGCTGACCTCCAGAACCAGCTCAACGCTGCCAACAACCGCGCTAACCAGCTGCAGAAGGATCTCAACGACTGCCAGAAGAGCAAGGGCAACATGATTGACAAGTCGCTGCAGTACATGACCATCCTCGTTCACTTCCCCGTGAACAAGACCAACGTTACCGCTGACCAGCAGCCCAACGTGGAGCGCATCGCCGCTTACATGAAGAGCCATCCTGGTTCCACCTGCACCATCAACGGTTATGCTTCGCCCGAGGGTCCCAAGGACCACAACATCGACCTCGCTAACGGCCGCGCCGCCAGCGTCAAGGACATGCTCGTGAAGAAATATGGTATCGATGCTAAGCGCATCAACGCACAGGGTCAGGGCATCAGCAACATGTTTGATGAGCTGAGCTGGAACCGCGTTTCGATCTGCGAAATCATCGTGAAGTAATGATTATGAACTCAATTAAAACAGATATAATTATGAAATCACTGAAATCAATTATACTGTGTGGACTGGGTGTTGCCTTGCTGTCGCTGGCTTCTTGCTCGGATGTGCTCGACACCGAGCCCTATGATCAGTTTACCAAGGACAACTATTTTACCAGTGAGACCAACGTCCAGCTGTTCGCCAACAAATTCTATGACACCTTTACAGGTTATGGCAGCGGCAGTGGTGACTACTACTTCAACACCCTGAACGATGACCAGGCTTCTACCGGTATCACCAAGTGGACTTACATGAATGTACCCGGTAGTGCTGGTGCTTGGAGCACTCCCTATACTGAGATTCGTCGTGCCAATATCCTTATTGCCGCTGTGCCTAACGTTGAATCAATGAACGAAGCAAGGAAGGCCAACTGGCTGGGTATCGGTCGCCTGTACCGTGCATGGCAGCACTATAAGCTCGTTCGCTCCTATGGTGACTGCTATTGGGTGGACAAGGTGCTTGACCCCAATGACGAAGACATCCTCTACGGTCCCCGTCAGCCCCGCAACGACGTGATGGACAAGGTGCTTGAGGACCTGAACTTCGCTTGCGCCAACATCACCGACAATGCCAACTCGCGCACCGCTTTCAACAAGTGGGTGGCCCTGGCCATGAAGGCCGAGGTTTGCCTCTATGAGGGCGACTACAGCAAGTATGTGACCAAGAACAATGAGCGTGCCAACCGTTACCTGGCCGAGGCCAAGAGCGCTTGTGAGCAGATCATGAGCTCGGGCAACTTTGCCTTGAACGGCAACTACCAGGCTAACTTCAACTCGCTTGACCTGGCCGGTAACCCCGAGATGATCCTGTACAAGAAGTACATCCAGAGCACCTTAGCTCATGGTACTATCGACTACACCTGCGGTTCTACCCAGGTGAACGGTATGACCAAGGATGCCTTCGACAGCTACCTGTTCAAGGATGGTAAGCCCCTGGCTACCACCAGCCTGAACAAGACTGACCACGGTACCATTGTTGTTGTTGACGACAACTCCGGTCTCGGTGAGGCTCCCCACATTGACATCAGCAACGTGCTCGCTAACCGTGACCCGCGCTTGAGCGCTCAGGTGGACAAGATTCTCCAATTCCCCGGCTGTGGTTATGCTCGCTTTGGCGGTGCTCAGTCCACCGCTTCGACGGGCTACGGTGTGTTCTTGTTCGATACCAACCTGATCGACAACGTCAACCGTCAGAGCACCTATGGTAACTGGACCGATGCTCCCATCTTCTGGTATGCTGAGATCCTGTTGAACTATGCCGAGGCTTGCGCCGAGATGGGTAACATCACCCAGAACGACCTCGACAGGTCCATCAACCTGCTGCGTGACCGCGTGGGTATGCCCCACCTGCTGACCAGCGTTGAGGCCGATCCCGCCAACAACATGGGCGTGAGCAACATCATCTGGGAGGTTCGCCGTGAGCGCCGCGTCGAGATGATGTACTGCATGAACGACCGTTACTTCTCGCTGTTGCGTTGGAACAAGCTCTCACTGCTCGACACCGATAATAATCCCAACCTGAGCCGTGGTGCTTATGTTGCAGGATATAATGCAATCAGCCTTGCTGAAGTCGATGTTGACGCCGACGGTTACATCAACTGCTCGAACAACGGTGCTCCCCGCAAGTGGGATGCCAAGTACAACCTGTTCCCCATTCCCGACGATCAGCGCAACCTGAATCCTCAGATTGGCCAGAACCCCGGTTGGTAATTGGCATTAGGCGTTAGGTTTGAGGCCTTAGGCCATCACCGCCTAACGACTGAGACATCCAAAAAAAACGGCTGCCGCCGCGTCACTTACGACACGGCGGTAGCCTATTTTCTTTTCTCTATTAGTTCTAGATAATCTAGAAAAACTTACTGGTAATCACGGATTCTCACATCGATGCCGCTGCCTTCAAGCAGCTTGACCACTTGCTGGATGTCGGTCTGGCCGTAGTGGTAGGGGAAAAGCACTGCAGGCTTGATCATCATGGCGGCATGTGAGCACTGCTCGGGCGTCATCGTGTAGGGCAGGTTGCAGGGCAGGAAGGCCACGTCGATGTCCTTGATTTCAGCCATCTCAGGGATGTCCTCGGTGTCGCCGGCAATGTAGATGCGCATGCCCTCGATGGTGAGCACAAAGCCGTTGTCACGGCCCTTGGGGTGGAATTGCAGTTTTTCGGGCGAGTTGTTGTAGGCCGGCACGGCCTCAACGTGGGTGAATAGCTCATCTGGCAATTCCAGATGATCACCGTTCTTCATCACCACGCCCTGGCCACCCAACATCTCGTGGCAGCGGGCATTGGTAATCAGCATGGTTCCTTTCTTACTTAACTGATTGATAGCCACCGAGTCCAGATGGTCAAAGTGCTCGTGCGTCACCAGGATGTAGTCAGCCTTGGGTAGGGTAGAGTAGTCGGTCTCGGGCTTCACGGCAGTCGTCACCGGGTCCACATAGATCCACTTGTCGCCCACCTGCATCCTCAAGCTGCCGTGCTTGATGCAGTACATCTTCACTGTCGTGCCGCTCTGGGTCTTGAACACGTCGCATCCAGGTTCACCATTCTCTCCATTTTGTGCCGTGCAACTGCACATGCCACTAACAATCATCATAGCCATAACTAAAAATTTTACTTTCATTATCGTCAACTGTTTAAATGGTTTCTTGCCCACCAAAGGTAAAACAAACCTTTCATTCACTGACAACAAATGAACAAAAAATGATGTTTTCGGCCGTTTTATGAATCATTTGTCTGCCTAAACTCACCTTTTTCAGGAAAAAAATTATACCTTTGCAGACAAAACTCAGAGCAGCAATGAAAAAGTACGATGAGCTCAAGGTGTTCTGCAAGAATACTAACGAGTACATAGACATGGAAGGTGGCGAAACGCTACTCGAGCTCTATGACACGATCAAGGGCCGCCTGGATCTCCAGGGCGAGGCCGTGTGTGTGCTGGTGAACAACAAGGTTGAGGACTTGCATTACCCCGTCTTTTCCCCCAAGCACATCGAGTTCATCGACATCCGCAGCAATGACGGCTACCGCGTGTTCACGCGCTCGCTGTGCATGGTGCTCTACAAGGCCCTCAACGACCTGTATCCCGGCAAACGCCTCTGCATCCAGCACAGCATCAGCAACGGACATTACTGCCAAATCAAGCATGAAGAGCATTTCCTGACACCCGGCATCATCGAACACCTCAAGAAGCGCATGGTCGAGATTATCGACGCCGACCTGCCGTTCATTCGCCGTGAACGGCTCACCGCCGATGTCATCGAGATGTTCCGCAAGCAGGGGCTCAAGGACAAGGTGCGGCTGCTGGAGAGCGTCAACCAGCTCTACACGATCTACTACAAGCTCGACAACATCATCGACAGTTTCTACGGTCCGCTGGTGCCCTCAACGGGCATGCTCAAACTCTTTGACCTGGTGCCCTACGAGAAAGGCATGCTGCTGCTCGGGCCCAACCGCAAGAAGATTGACGAGGTAGCACAATGGGAACCTCAACCCAAACTCTTCCAGGCGTTTACCGACTATATCAACTTCAACAAGATTATCAGGCTGGGCGACGTGGGTGAACTCAACCGCGCCATCAGGGCGGGCTATGCTCCGCTGCTGATCAACGTGGTCGAGGCCCTGCACAACAAGCACTTTATCCAGATTGCCGACGAGATTACCCGACGCTACCACGAGGGCGGTGCCCGCGTGGTCCTCATCGCCGGACCGTCGTCAAGCGGCAAGACCACATCGTCCAAGCGGTTGGCTATCCAACTGATTACCAACTGCATTGTCCCCAAGGTGATAGAGCTTGACAACTACTTCGTCAACCGCACTAACACCCCGCGCGACGAGAAGGGGGACTACGACTACGAGTCGCTGTATGCCCTCGACCTGGAGCAGTTCAACAAGGACGTCACCGACCTGCTGGCCGGCAAGGAGGTGGCCATGCCCACCTACAACTTCAAGACCGGCGAGCGGGAGTACCTGGGCAACACCCTCAAGCTCGGGAAGGGCGACATCCTGCTCATGGAAGGCATCCATGGCCTGAATACCGAGCTCACGCGCAACATACCTGAGAGCCAGAAGTTCCGCATCTTTGTGTCGGCACTCACGACGCTCAACATCGACGACCACAACTGGATAGGCACCCACGACAACCGCTTGCTGCGCCGCATCATCCGCGACCACAAGTACCGCGGCTGCGCAGCCTTGGACACCATCCAGCGATGGCCCAGCGTGCGCCGCGGCGAGGATAAGTGGATCATGCCGTTCCACGAGAACGCCGACGCCATGTTCAACTCATCATTGCTGTTTGAACTGGCAGTAATGAAGAACTACGCGCTGCCGATACTGCAACAGGTTCCCAGCAGCACGCCAGAGTATGCCGAGGCAACACGACTGATAAAATTCCTCAATTACTTTGAGCCGCTGGACGAGAAAGACATTCCCAGCACGAGCCTGCTGCGCGAATTCCTGGGAGGAAGCAGCTTCCACTACTAACCTAACGAACTGGGCCCTATTGTGTTGCGCAATAGGGCCCAGCGGTTTTTATAATAGAGCATAACAACAAAAAACATATAGAACATATAGATACATCCATGACTGATAACATCGTAATTGGAAAACAAGAACCCCAAGCCGAGCGCCCGCCCCGCATGACGCTGGAGGAATTCTGTGGCAACGTGCGGCGCATGGAGTCACAGGGCCAGGACGGTGTCTCACTGTTCAACGAGGTCATCTCCAACGGGTATGCGCCCGAACTCATTGCCGAGGATGAGTTCCAGCACAGCCGGCGCTTGGAACGCATCACCACCGAGATTACTCGGCGCTTCAGACAGGAAGGACTGCGCCTGGTGCTCGTGGCCGGTCCCTCATGCTCGGGCAAGACCACCACGTCGCGCTTTCTCACGCACATGTTGCGCGACAACGGCATCCAGCCCTGTGTTGTTTCACTTGACAACTATTTCCTGAACCTCGACCAGCGACCCCTCGACATCAACGGCAACATCGACTATGAGTCATTCTACGGACTGGACCTCAAGCAATTGGGACGTGACGTGGCAAGTCTGCTTGCTGGCGACCAGGTGTCAATGCCCACCTATGACTACGTCAAGGGCGAACGTGCCTACCACGGCAACACCCTCAAACTCGAGAACAACAGCCTGCTCTTCCTCGAGGGACTCCATGCCCTCAACCCGCAGTTGGTGCCCAACATCGACGAGGACGTGAAATTCAGCCTCTTCATCACCGCTCAAGCCACCATCTACTATGGCGAGAAAGTAGGACTCAGTGAACACGACAACCGTCTGCTGCGACGCATCTACCGTGATTACAACAGCCGCGGTGCCAGCGCCTTGCAGACACTGCAGTGGTGGCCCGGCGTGCTGCGTGGCGAGCACAT
The DNA here is from genome assembly GCA_902792895.1 of uncultured Bacteroidales bacterium. Lineage (GTDB taxonomy): Bacteria > Bacteroidota > Bacteroidia > Bacteroidales > Muribaculaceae > Sodaliphilus. The sequence continues at coordinate 220,578 of CADBBK010000004.1, forward strand.
GTGGATTTTGCCATTCGCCAGCCATGCCGATGCCTGGTTCAACACGTCGATGGTGTTTGAGTTCTCGGCCATCAAGCCCCGCGTGGCACAGTTGCTGCACGAGGTACCCGAGAGCGAACCCGCTGAGTACCAGGTTGCCCAGCGCCTGAGTGCCGTCCTCGATCGTATCGCTCCGCTGACGCACGACGACTTTGTCGCCATCGCTCCCAAGCGCAAGTTCCTGCTCAGCAACGAGGGCAAGTAAAGCATCACACTCTAGAAAGATATATAGATTATCTAGCAACAAAAAAGCGGCTTTCGCCGCTTTTTTTATTCGTCATCGGGGTCGCTGACCACCTGGAAGTCTTTGTTCTCGTCCTCGTAGTCGCTCTCCCAGTATTCCTCGCTCCATTGCTGGCCGCCCGAGTCCACCATCTTGCCGCCTGCATTGGGTGCCTCGTCCTCCTCGTCATCGGCTCCAAAGATGAAGTCGTCCTCGGCCTGCTCACGGTGGCGTGCATCGAGGTCACGGTGGGTAGGCGTCTCGGGGATGCGGTTGCGCTCATCATTGATGGTGCGCCACAGCAGGTCCTTCAGTTCGGTCAGTCCCATCTGGGCTACGCTCGAGATAAACACGGCAGGGATGTCATCAGGCAATTCAGGACGCATCTGCTCGATGAGTTCCTCATCCAGCATGTCACATTTGGTGATGGCCAGCACGCGCGGTTTCTCCACCAGGTCGGGATTGAAGGTTTCCAACTCACGGCACAGGATGCCATATTCCTTGCGGATGTCATTGCTGTCGGCCGGCACCATGAACAGCAGCACGGCATTGCGCTCGATGTGTCGCAGGAACCTCAGGCCCAAGCCACGACCCTCGCTGGCGCCCTCGATGATACCGGGGATATCGGCCATGACAAACGACTGTTGCCCGCGGTAGGACACAATGCCCAGGTTAGGCTCCAGCGTCGTGAAGGGGTAGTTGGCAATCTTGGGTTTTGCCGCACTGATGACGCTCAGCAGGGTAGATTTGCCCGCATTGGGGAATCCCACCAGACCCACGTCGGCCAGCAGTTTCAGTTCCAGGATCACGCTCTTTTCAACGCCTTTCTCGCCTGGCTGGGCAAAACGGGGCGTCTGGCGCGTCGCCGTCTTGAAGTGCTGGTTGCCCAGGCCACCACGGCCGCCGCGCAGCAGGCGCACGACCTGGCCGTCCTCGGTCACGTCACACAGGAACTGTCCCGTCTCGGCGTCATAAACCGCCGTGCCGCAAGGCACCTCGATGGTGCGGTCCTCGCCATCCTTGCCCGTACACTGGTTCTCACCGCCCGACTGGCCGTCGGTGGCAAACACGTGGCGCTGATATTTCAGGTGTATCAAGGTCCACAGGTTGCGGTTTCCCTTCAGGTAGATGTGGCCGCCGCGACCGCCGTCGCCGCCGTCAGGACCGCCCTTGGGGACATACTTGGCGCGGTGCAGGTGGGCCGATCCAGCCCCTCCCTTGCCACTGCGGCACAATATCTTCACATAATCGATAAAATTACTCTCTGCCATAACTGTCTGTATTTTGTTTGCAAAGATAGTGAATTTTTTTGAATAACCCGCCTTACACATCCCCCAAACAACCCCCTGTCAACGTACTCCAAGCCTCAGGCTCGGAAAAACACTCTGCCAAAGCAAACAACTAAAAACTATTTTCACTACCTTTGCTACCGCAAAACAAGAAATCAACAGCAGACACGATGATACTGGATTCCATTACTTGGACCGCGAGTCCTGAGTTTTTCAGCATAGGGCACATGACCGTGCGATGGTACGGGCTGATGTTTGCCATCGGCTTCCTGGTAGGCTATGAGATAGTTTACCGCATCTTCCGCCATGAGGGAGCCCGCGAGAGTTGGGTGGGCACTCTGTTCATCTATGTAGTCGTAGCCACCATACTGGGAGCCAGGCTGGGGCACGTCTTCTTCTATGACTGGGGGTACTACTCACAGCATCTTGGAGACATCCCCAAGATTTGGGAAGGTGGACTGGCAAGCCACGGCGGCACCTTGGGCATTATGCTCGCCATCTGGCTGTACAGCCGCTACGTGACACGCAAGCCCATGCTGTGGACCTTCGACCGCCTGATAGTGCCTGTGGGCCTTGTCGCTGCACTCATCCGCATCGGCAACCTGATGAACCACGAGATTTACGGTGGTGAGACCACCATGCCCTGGGGATTCCGTTTCATCGACAACGTGGGCCAGTGGATGCAGGGCGCCGAGCCCGTCTTCACGGCACCGTGCCACCCGACACAGATCTATGAGGCCGCCTTCTACCTGTTGACGTTCATCGTGTGCATGTTCATGTACTGGCGATGGCGCGCCCAGGAACGTGAGGGACTCCTCTTCGGCGTGTTCATGCTGGGCATCTTTGTGCCCCGCTTCTTCATTGAGTTCATCAAGAATGTGCAGGAACCGTGGGAAATCGCCATGCGTGCCAGCATCGGGCTGGATCAGGGCCAGTTGTTGAGTATTCCGTTCATCGTGCTGGGCATCTGGCTCATCGTCAGGGCTATGCGGCGACCGCGCGTCCCGCTGGAGTACCCCAACCGCTTTGCTGACGAGGAAACCGGCAAAAAGAAGAAATAAAGCGCTATTTTTAACTGAATATGAAACATCTCCACTATTTCATACCGCTGCTGGCAGTGCTCGTGCTGGCTACCGGCTGCAAAAAGACCAAATCCGCAATGGACAACACCGCCACCCCAATGGAAGGCGCACCCGTGATGATTGACGACACCACGGTCCAGGGCCTCAGAGTCTATTATCCCCAATTCAGCCACATCGACCTCGTCTGCGAGAAAATGCCCTCCAAGCAGGACACCAACGTCATCTTCTGTGCCGAGGCTGCCTTTACCCACGAATTGCTCGACGAGTTTGCACACAGCAACATCGACGGCGACCATGTGAGCGGCGGCAAGCGTTACAAGGGGGCCAAGTGCCACGACAACAGCGGTGCATTCGCTTGGTTCAGCGACACGACATGGGAGTTTGTCCACGGCGAGTATAGCGAATTGCTCGACAGTGTGGCCGAAGCCGGCGGAATGGGGTTCGGCCAGGCAATCATCATCTACAACGACGAGAGCATACGCCCGCTGTGGCGCGACGGCGTCAACCAGTACCGCGCCCTGTGTGAGAAGAACGGCCGCCTGTGCATCGTCGATAGCCGCAAGAAAGTTGAATACGAGAAGTTTGTAGAAATGCTCGAGGCGTTCGCACCGCGTTACGCCCTCTACATGGACATGGGTGCCGGCTGGAACCACTCCTGGTGGCGAGACAGCCGCGGCAAGGTCCACGAAATCCACCCCATCGACAAGAAGTCCCGCTATTGCACCAACTGGATCACCTTCTACAAGTGAGCGAGGCATCCTTGACGTACTGATGCTCACGGCCACGCCAAGGCGAGGCCCTACAATGGTGGTTCCTAAAAAAGTCGTTGCTTATGTTGTTCCACGTTGTGCGCGTTGTTTGATAAACAATGCGGCTTAGCGTGGGGAAGGAGTGTGTCACTCCTGCGGAGCGGGAGCCGTGCGGATGTGCAGGTCGGCCTGCGGGAAGGGAATCTCGATGCCGTTTTCATTCAAGACACTGTAGATGTTCTCCTTAATCAAGGCGACATCGGCAACCTGTGAGGATACGCGCACCCACACGACGACCAGCAGGTCCACACTGCTCTCACCGAAGTTCTGGAACAGCACCTGTACACCCTTGCCTGGGTCATAGCAGTCAAGCTTGCTGATGCGCTCTATAATCATCTCGCGCACCGCGTCAATCTTGCTGCCGTAGGCCACACCCACCGTAATCTTGGCCATCTCGTAGCCGTGGTTACGCGTCATGTTCTTGAAATTCTTGGTAAACAGCTGACTGTTGAGGAACGCGATGACCGAGCCGTCGATGGTCTCGACCAATGTGCTCTGGTAGTTGATGTTCTTGACCTTGCCGCGCACGCCGTCACACTCGATGACATCACCTATCTTGACACGGCCGTTCATCAGCGACAGGCCGTAGAAGAGGTTCTCGAGCGTGTCCTTCATGGCAAAACCGATACCAGTCGAGAGACCGGTGAGGATGAAGGTGATGCCCGTGCGGTTGACGTGCAGGGTTACCAGCACGATGTAGACGTAGATGCCCCAGCCGATGTACTTGATGATGTTCATCGACAACGTCACGGCCTTGTTCTCGCTGCCGGTCTTATAGACCTTCCACAGCTGATAGCCCTGAATGAACAGGTAGATGATGTAGTGGAACACAAAGGCAGCGGCCACGCAGAACAGCAGACGGTCCAGCGAGAGCACAATGAGTCCGGGCTGGTCCACAAACTTGTAGCGGAAGATGCGCTCACACCACTGTGTGAGGTCAAACACCTGAGCTGCCCAATAAATCGACAGCGCCACGCTGAGGGTAGCAGCGATGGGAACAACCATCTTATAGACCGCATCATAGAACCATGTACGTCTCACGTCGGCATCTTCAGGAATGCGCCTGCGCTCGTAATTGTGCAGCAGGTCATAGACAACCGTGATGGTCTGGATGAGCGTCAGCTGCATGATCCACCAGATGAGCACCTGCACGCTCATCAACGTGTAACCCATCCATGCCATGACTGTGGACACGGCCATCACGGTGAACGAGATCCATGAGTAGAACATGTCGCTGCGCGGCACATCAGCATTGTGGCGCCTGTTGACAATCAACTGCCACACGGTGAACACCAGCAGCAGGGGAGGGAAGACCAGATTGACCATGGTGCTGGGCAGGAAGACGATGCGGAAAAAGAACACCACAAATCCCACCAGCAGCACGGGCACATAGAGCTTGATGCCGCTCTTGACCGCACTGCTGTCCAAGCGGATGATGATAGACAACGTGATGACGGCAATCAGCCAAGCATACTCGCTCAGCAGTGTTGTGGCCATGGACATGAAGTTCTGATCAACGACACTGGAGATGATGAATGTGGCAATGCCAAACACCGCAGCCGCTACACAGATGACGATGCATGACCGTTTCTCGAGGAAGGTCTTGTAGGATGCGCGGGTAAGAAAACGCTTGGGTACCAGGAAACGCAGGATGAGCCAGCTCAGGACCAATGCACCGATGACATACACGGCCATGAAGATGAACAGGAAGCCGATGTATTCTCCACGCCATTCACTGCGCGTCTTGCGCGTAGGAGTATATTTCTCGGAGATGTCATCCCTACTGTTTTTCCAGTTGTAGTTAAACCGCTTAAGTATCTGGAAATAGTTCTGCCCGCCGTTGACAAACACGTTCTCGCGGATGCGTTCATACATCTCCATGGCATAGTCATTGAGTTTCTTGGCCTTCTTGGCCACCCACTGGCGCTGCTCATGATTGCCCTTCATGGTTTCACGGGTCTTGCGGATATCACTCTCGATGAACTTGGCCAGGAAGATGCAACTGTCACGGGTGGCACGCATTGCCGGAGTCTTGAGCTGATAGTCAGGGATGTTGTTCAATGCCTGTACCAGGCTCTCATACTGCGCTATCTGCTCGTCCTGCTGCTGTTCAAACTGCTTGAACGAACGCGTGCGCGACACCCGGTTGTAGAGCGATGTAGCCTGGCCGCAGGCATAGGCCAGGTCAAACACGTTGGCCTCCTTCTGGCTATAGAGCATCAGTTCGATGTTGTTGCACAATTCCAGGTCACGCCCGATGCTGCGCTGGAACTGCTTGTTGCGTTGCTCAAAGCGCTTGGCACGCTCCTTCTGCTCCTGATGCGTCTCGCTCAGTTCCTCACACAACACGCTCAGCGTCTGCGCCATATTCTCCTCCTTGAGCACTGCACTTGCCGGCAGCATTGTCGCCAGCACCAGCAGTACCAGTAATAGTTGTCTCTTCATCATCATCTTGTTCTCAAAATTGTGGCCGCAAAGATAACATTTTCCACCAAATCCCGCAACAATTCCATCCGTCACCCACTATCATTCAAAATTCCATCCGTCACCCACTATCATTCAACTTGTGGGCTAATCATCACCATACCAGAAACAACAGGGGATGTGCCGGCTGGCACACCCCCTGTTGGATATAGCGTTATAATCTATTTCAAAGATTACTCAGCGGTGGGATCATTGATGCTCTTGTAACCACCGTTATAGTCGGTCTCCTTCAAGGGAACCTCCCATACCCAGTTGTTCACTGCATCGGGTGCGATCGTAACAGCAACAGCAGTGTGGGCATTGCCACCCTGAGCAAAGCTGTGACGTACAACGGGCAGTTTCCAACGCTTCAGGTCACTCCACTGGAAGCCTTCGCCCCAGAGCTCAAGTGCACGGTAGTCGGCGATCTCGTTGAAGAGGTCCTGACCAGTCTTGCTGCAGGTGTAACCGGGGTTGCGGCCCGAACCAGCGTTCAAGCGAACGAGGGCATCCTGTGCATTGGCAGGCTGGTTCATGAAGTAGTAGCACTCAGCCTCGATAAGGAGCATCTCACTGGTGCGGATGTAGGGCAGATAACCAACGCCCGGGGTATCAAACACGTAGAACTTCAAGTGTCCACCCAGGTGATATACACCATAAGCGTAGGGCTCACTCAGACCGGGAGCTGCATGCTCCTGCACGTAGTTGTAAGCCTTCATGTAAGCATCCATGCTCGAGAATGCCAAACCGGCGGTCAGACCAATGTAACCGTAGGTCTGGTCAACCTGTGCGGGATCACTGCCATCGATGCCCAGACCACTCTCGGTGAGGAACAGCGACTTGCGGAAGTCCTCATCGGGGATGCGGTTGATGAGCTCACGGCCGATGCTACCAGCACCGTTCTGGGTGTTGGAAGCATAGTAACCGTTGCAGCTGTACTGGGTACCATAGCTCCAGTACCAGTTGTTCTCATCGGCACTGCCATAGCTACCGAGAATCCACTCACTGGTGGGACGGCAGAAACCAGCACCATAAGCATCATTGCTCATCAAGGGATAACCATCCTCGGCAAGCTTTGCGTGGCTGAGGGCAGTCTGATAGTCCTCCTTGTAGAGGGCAGCACGGGCATAAACAGCGTGTGCAGCATTCACATTAGGAGTCCAGCAATCATTAGCAGGACGGTCAATACCGCTCTCGTTGAACAGCGTGATGGCCTCGTCCAGATCCTTGTAAATCTGGGCATAAACCTCGGCCATGCTCGACGGAGCAAGGTCACCGGTCGACTCATCAAGACGCAGAGGGAGACCCTGAGCAGAACCATTGTTGGAGTCTTTCCAGCGCTGGCAGTAGTAATGGATCAACTTCTCATAGCCATAGGCACGGAAGGTCAGGGCCGAGCCCTTGATGAACTTCTTGTCGGCATCACTACCCTCGGCATCGTCAATGCGATTGATAATCACATTAGCCTGGGTAATCATCTGATAGTAGTAGTACCAAGCATAGTGGTTGTAAATGCTGGTCTTATTGGTGTGATAGGTCTGGTTGTGGATAGGAGCCCAACCCGAAGCATACTGGTTGTAGTTGTAGTCCTGGGAGGGATAGTTCTCATACAGACGCATGATGGCATTCTCACCACAGAAACCCTGTGAATAGTTACCATGCTGGATGGTCATCGTCTTGGCCACACCGTTCAGTGCCTTGTAGGCATTGTCAACGGTTGCGATGGCCGAAACATCGCTAATCGATTCGGTGGGTTTTGTCTCGAGATAATCCTCACCACAAGAGGTGGTAGCCAATGCAGCACCGATCAGCAGACCGCTCAATAAAAATCTATTTATATACTTTTTCATAATGATTGTCATTTAGAAAATACTTTGTTAATTGATCATCTGATTCATCAGAACTGGAACTGAAGACCGAAGTTAAACACGCGAGCGGTAACATAGGTGTTATCAGAACCACCGCTGAAACTGTACTGGGGATTCACACCCTTGCGGGAAGTGAACGTAGCCAGGTTCTCAACACCAGCAGTGAGGGTGAGACCCTGCATACCAATCTTGTTCATCAACAGTCTGGGCACTGAGTAGCTCAAGGTGATGTTCTTTACTACGAAGTAGGAAGCACTGGTCAACCAGCGGTCACTGGTAGCGTTATTGTAAGTGCTGTTCTCGAAGTCGAGCTGAGGAATACCCTTAGGATCAATGCGGTTGGGAGAGTTCTCGGTCATGCCGGCGGGAACACCATTCCAGCTCTTGGCCAGGTCAACGTGGTTAGCAGCAGCCGAAGATGCCGAGTTGGTCGACATCAGGGTCTGATAAGCCGAGTCATAAACCTTGCCACCCAGGCTATAGGTGAACAGAGCGTTCAGAGCAAAGCCCTTGAAATTCAGAATCGAGTTCAACGAACCGAAGAACCAGGGGTGAGCAGTACCTGCCCAGTCACGCTTGCCATAGGAGCCAGGCATGGTGGTGTAGGTCTCGTCACCGATGGTAACGGTCTGGCCAGCAGCCTCAGCGCGCTCAGCCATATCAGGATCCAGGGTGTACAGCGAGCGACCGGTCATCTGGTCAACGCCGACAAAGTGATAGGTGTAGAACTCGTAGGGGTCATGACCCTCGGAGTAGTTCTGCTGACCATGCAGGATGTCCTTTCCGTCGGGGAGCTTCTTGATCTTGCTCTTCATGAAGGTACCCTCGGTTGACAGCGTCCAGTTGAAGTCACGGCCGCGAATAACGTCAGCGCTCAACGATATTTCGATACCGCGGTTAGAAATGGTACCGATGTTCTTGTAGATGCTCATGTTGTAGTCATCACCCCAAACAAACGAACCAGCCGACAGGGGCAGAGGAACAGCGAACAACAGGTCCTTGTTGCGCTTGTCAAACAGAACGAAGTTGAAGTTCAGACGGTCAAATACGCGACCCTCAATACCGAAGTCGATATTCTGACAGGTCTCCCACTTGATGTCGTTGGCGGCAAGGCTCTGCTTCATGAAGGCAGCGCTACCGGCGTTCTTCTCGATGTAATACAGTGCCTGGTAAGCATAGAGGCTAACGCCCATGTTGTTACCGGTCTCACCATAAGAAGCGCGAACGCGCAGCTGGTCGAGCCAGTTTACATCCTGCAGGAAGTTCTCCTTCTTGATGTTCCAGTTCAAACCGAACGAGAAGAAGTTACCCCAACGGTTATCCTTGGCAAAACGCGAAGAACCGTCGCGGCGGAACGAGAAGTCAGCGAAGTACTTCTCATAGTAGTTGTAGCGTGCACGACCCAGGTAGGACTCGGTCTTGTCCTCGTCATCCGAACCCTGGAAATAGGAGTTGGTCTGGAAGTTACCGGGGGTGTAGATACCATCGGCAGCCGAGCCAGTGTTCATACCGTAAGCCGAACGGCTGTTGTACTCATAGTTCTCATGAGCAAGCATCACGTCAACATGGTGACGATCAAAGTCACGGGCCCAGTTCAGGATTTCCTGAGCAGTGCGGGTGTTGTACTCATAAGCATAGCTGGTCAGACGACCATTGTTGGTAGAACCATCACCAATGAACGGGTTGTTGTAACGACGGCGATTGGTGTTGGAGTGCATGAAGTCAGCCTTCAACGTTACCGAGAAGCCGAAGGGCAGAGTGAAGGTACCATAGGCCATACCCTCAACAACGGCGCGACGACGACGGTCGAAGTCCTTGCGCAACTCAAAGGCGATGTTGCGGTTGTCCAGATAAGAGGACTTGGTATCATACTGCTTCTCACCATTCTCGTCCAGCAGGAAGCTGCCGTCGGGGTTGTGCAGGAACAGAGGATAAACAGGAGCCATGTAGCGAGCTACATAGAAGGGGTTAGCATAGTAGTTACCAGTTGCATTGTCATTGAAGTTGCGGGTAGCATAGGTACCACTCAGGTTGATACCAGCCTTGAACCAGTCACTGGGAGTGAAGTTGGTGTTGATACGGCCAGTGAAACGCTCATAGGCGCTAGCGTAGATATAACCTTTCTCGTTGGTGTAACCAGCCGAAGCATACATGTTATACTTCTCGCTACCAGCGGTGCCCGAAAGGCTGTAGTCCTGGCGATAGCCAGTGCGCTCAACGTCCTTTTCCCAATCCAGGTCGGTGTAACCGGGAAGAATCTGGGCAATCAGCTTACCGTTGGCATCAAACAGCTTATCATCGGGAGCATTGTAGATGTTCTTGCGTGCATAGTCACCAATCAGGTGCTGGGTAGCATACTGGCTTGCAGTAGCCTGATCCAGACCCATGCTACCGTTCATGGCGTAGTTCCTCATGGCAAGCCAAGAAGCCTCCATCCACTGGTCGGCACCCATGCGGTCGTACTCAGCGATACCGCGCTTGTACAGACCCTGATTGATGCGCAGGGTTACATTGGGCTTAGATGCATAGTTACCCTTCTTGGTAGTAATCAGCACAACACCGTTAGCAGCACGGTTACCATACAGGGCAGCCGATGCAGCGTCCTTCAACACGCTCATGCTCTCGATATCCACGGGATTGATCTCGGCAATGTTACCGTCAAATGCAACACCGTCAACTACATACAGAGGAGCACTTGAACCGGTGATACTACCGATACCACGGATGCGGATGTTGGGAGCAGCACCAGGCTCACCATAGGTGTTGTTCACCTGGATACCGGGGGTGCTACCCTCGAGCGCTGCGGTAACCGAAGAACCGATGCGGTCTTTGATTTTCTTCTCGTCAACAACCGAGATTGAACCGGTAATTGACTGGCGCTTTGCACTACCGTAAGCAACAACCACAACCTCATCAAGGCTTTGGCCAGAGTCGGTCAGCTTTACAACCATGTTGGGAGTAACCTCTACCTGACGGGTAGCGTAGCCAATGTAAGATACGTTGACAAACTTCACATGGTCGGGTAATACCAGCGTGAAATGACCATTAACATCAGTTGCAGTGCCATGGTTGACACCCTCACCTTGGATTGTAGCACCAATCAGAGGATCACCAGTAGCTGCATCCAGTACTTGCCCGCTGATTGTGCGGTCGGCATACGCCGAGAGTGCCATGAAGCACATCGCAAACATTAACAGAAATAGCTTCTTCATAAATAGTGATGTTTAAATTAATAAATAGTAATATAATTGTTTCAATTAATGAGTTTACATGTAATGTCTAAATGGTACTATAAACACAGCCGCATCATTAGATTTACAAGTTTGCAAAACTAGTAAAAAAATATAAAATATGCCCTAAAAATGGGGGGTTTTAACTAATTGCCTGTGTTTTCTATCTTTTGACTCGGTGAATATTGAAAATAAAAATAAAAAGGAACTAATTTTTCATTTTATAACTAATTAATTGAATTACAACCAAATAATCAAATATTACCGCTACAGTGGACAAAAAAGCGAGGGATTAAATCAAAATGTTAAAATAAACCCCCTTTAACATTTATAAATTAACTATATTTTGTGGCTTTTGTCTTGTTTTCGGCCCATTTTACGGCACTTTGGCAGCTATTCACAGCCTGTTAATAACTTTTTTTACTGCTTTTCAAGGCCTGATTTTTCAAAGCAATGCCACATCAAGATAGCGGCGCAACACGATATATTTAATGAGTGTTTAGTACCATATTGCGGAATTTCTACACACACGTCACTGACATCAACCACCTCTTGGGACACCCCCTTGACTTCATTGCCCAGCACAATGGCCACACGCTGTCCCTTGTCAACAACAAATTGATCCAGACTCACACTGTTGTGCACCTGCTCAATCGAGCAGATGAGATAGCCTTCTTGCTTGAGCTGCTCCACGGCGGCAAGTGTGGTAGGATAGTATTGCCAGGCAACCGACTCCTCGGCTCCGAGGGCTGTCTTGTGAATCTCGGCTTTTGGCGGTTGCGGTGTAATGCCGCACAGGCAGATGCGCTCGATGAGGAAGGCGTCGGCTGTGCGAAATACCGAACCCACATTCATCTCGCTGCGCACATTATCAAGCACCACAGTGACTGACAGCTTTTTCACCTCTTTATATTCGTCCACACCCACGCGGTGCAGTTCCAGCATCGATTTCTTCTTTGCCATGAATTAAATTATGTGTCATTGTTTTCACAAAGGTACAATTAATTTGCCGGACTTGGCGCATCATCCCGCTAGATATTCTTGAATATCTAGTGACATCCATTGTCAATTGCCACTATTATTGATGTCAAAAACCCTGTTAACTGCTGTTGAAAACTATTTGAAAAAAATCAATAAAAAACTCTTGACAAATTCAAACTACTTCGGCTTATCAATCTTTTTCAGCCCGCCAAAAAAGTTAGCACAAAAATTTTATTCCTCTTTAAACACGGTTTTCATCACCTTTTGTACCAAAAATCGATAAGATTTTATTAACTTTGCAGGTTGTTTACACCCTGTTAATAAACAACCGAAGTTGCTATGATACAGGACTTAGTCATGTTGATAAACTATCAATAATCTAATAGCACGAGTTGATAACTGCACAGCACGTTTGTGCGACGAAAAGTTATCTACACAATTAACAGGCATAATAGTTGTAGTTAAATTTAAAGTTTTAAAAAATTAAAAAACAAAATAATATATAATATGAATGTTGAAAAAGGCTTTGTCGATGAACCCATCGAGGAGGGCATCGACCTGAGAGAGGAAATCCTGCGCCTGAAGCGGGAACGCAACGCCGTCATCATGGCACATTATTATCAGCGTGAGGAAATCCAGCAGCTGGCCGATTATATAGGCGACAGTCTGGCTCTGGCTCAGCTGGCAGCCAAGACCGATGCGCCGGTCATCGTGCTGTGTGGTGTACATTTCATGGGTGAGACGGCCAAGATCCTGTGCCCCGACAAGACGGTCATCGTGCCCGACCTGAGTGCCGGTTGCTCGCTGGCCGACAGTTGCCCTGCCGACGAGTTTGAGCGCTTTGTCAAGGATCATCCCGGTCACACGGTGGTGAGCTATGTCAACACCAGTGCTGCTGTCAAGGCTGTGACCGACGTGGTAGTGACTTCGTCCAATGCCAAGGAGATTGTGGGCAGTCTGCCCGAGGATGAGAAAATCATCTTTGGCCCTGACCGCAACCTGGGCAACTACATCAACAGCATCACTGGCCGCGAGATGCTGCTCTGGGACGGCGCCTGCCATGTGCATGAGAAATTCAGCGTAGAAAAACTGCTTGCCCTCAAGCAGGAGCATCCCGGTGCTCGAGTGCTGGTTCATCCCGAGTGTCCCAAGCCCGTGCGCATCCTGGCCGATAAGGTGGGTTCTACCCAAGCCCTGCTCAACTATGCTGTTGACAATGAGAGTCAGGAATTCATCGTTTGCACCGAGAGCGGCATTCTCTTCGAGATGCAGCGTCGTTGCCCTGAGAAGACTTTCATTCCTGCTCCGCCCGAGGATGGCACCTGTGCCTGCAACGAGTGTGAGTATATGAAGCTGATTACGCTCGAGAAACTGTACAACTCGCTCAAGTTCATGGCTCCGACCATCGAGGTAGACAAGGACATCGCCGAGCGTGCCGTGCGCCCCATCCAGCGCATGCTGGACATCTCTCGTGAGTTGGGTATCATCAAGTGATTCGTAAAATGGACAAAATTCAAGGTATATATGAACAAGATTAGATTATTATCACTCTTTATTATATTTAATGTATTTAGCATCATGGCACAGAATGTTTATGATTTCACCGTTAAGGATCGTCGTGGCAACGACGTGTCGTTAACCGAGTATAAGGGCAAAGTGCTGCTCATCGTCAACACCGCTACCCGCTGCGGATTCACTCCGCAATACGAGGAGCTGGAGGCACTTTACAAGAACTACCGTGAGCAGGGCCTCGAGATTCTCGATTTCCCTTGCAACCAGTTTGGCGAGCAGGCTCCCGGCACCGAGGAGGAAATCCATGAGTTCTGCACCATCAACTTCGGCACCGAGTTTCCGCAGTTCAAGAAAATTGAGGTCAACGGTGAAAATGAGTCCCCGCTGTTCACCTATCTGAAGGCACAACAGGGCTTCAAGGGCTTTGACCTTGAGAACAAAATCGGTAAACTGCTGCACGAGATGATGTCCAAGGCCGATCCCGACTATGCCAGCAAGCCTGACATCAAGTGGAATTTCACCAAATTCCTTGTTGATCGCGAGGGCAACGTCGTGCAACGCTACGAGCCCACCACCGACTGCAAGGTCATTGAGGAAGACATCAAGAAACTTCTTTAAAATGCGATAAAAGGGACAATTATCCTGTCCAATAATAAAAACTATAAATAATGGATTACAATTATAAAGAGATAGAGAAAAAGTGGCAACAGTATTGGCGTGACCACCACACCTACAAGTGCGATATTGACAACAGCCGTCCTAAGTTTTATGTGCTCGACATGTTCCCCTATCCTTCGGGAGCAGGCTTGCATGTGGGACATCCGCTGGGCTATATTGCCAGCGACATCTATGCCCGCTACAAGCGTTTGAAGGGTTTCAACGTACTGCATCCCATGGGCTATGATGCCTATGGTCTGCCTGCCGAGCAGTATGCCATCCAGACGGGACAGCATCCCGAAATCACCACTACCCAGAACATCGCCCGCTATCGTGAGCAGTTGGACAAAATAGGTTTCTGCTACGATTGGGACCGCGAGGTGCGCACCTGTGACCCCGCCTATTATAAGTGGACGCAGTGGGCTTTCCTGCAGATGTTCAAGAGCTATTACAACACTCTGCTCGACAAGGCCCGTCCCATCGAGGAACTGGTAGCCCATTTCGAAAAAAACGGTACTAAAGATTGCAATGCCCATACCAACAGCACCGACGAGTTTACTGCTGACGAGTGGAATGCAATGACTCAGGTGCAGCGCAACAACGTGCTCATGAACTACCGCATTGCCTATCTGGGCAACACGATGGTGAACTGGTGTCCCAAGTTGGGTACCGTGTTGGCCAACGACGAGGTGAGCGAGGGTGTGTCGGTGCGTGGCGGTTTCCCCGTGGAACAGAAGATGATGAGCCAGTGGTGCTTGCGTGTTTCGGCCTATGCCGGTCGTCTCTTGCGCGATCTCGATACCATCGAATGGACCGAGTCAATCAAGGAGACACAGCGCAACTGGATCGGCTACAGCGAGGGTGCCGAGATGACTTTCCCCGTTGCCGACAGTGATAAGAGCCTGTTGATTTTCACCACCAGGGCCGATACCATCTTTGGTGTCACCTTTATGGTGCTGGCTCCCGAGAGCATCTATGTCGATGAGGTAGTGACGCCTGATCAGCGTGCCGCTGTCGATGCCTATCTCGATGAGGTGAAGCACAAGACCGAACGTGAGCGCATGATTGAGAAGAAGGTGAGTGGTGTGTTTACCGGCAGCTATGCTGTGAATCCCATCACAGGCAAGAACATACCCATTTATATCAGTGATTATGTACTTGCTGGTTATGGTACTGGTGCCATCATGGCAGTGCCGGCCCACGACAGCCGCGACTATGCTTTTGCCAAGCACTTTGACCTGCCCATCATCCCGTTGATTGAGGGTGCCGATGTGAGCGAGGAGAGCTTCGATGCCAAGGAAGGCATCATGACCAACTCATCCAGCGAGCGTCTGCAGCTCAACGGCTTGTCTGTCAAGGAGGCTATTGCCCGCACCAAGCAGTACATCGAGGAGACGGGTATCGGCCACGTCAAGGTAAACTACCGTCTGCGTGATGCCATCTTCAGCCGCCAACGCTACTGGGGTGAGCCGTTCCCCATCTACTACGATGAGAACAACCAGCCACAGGCCCTCGACGAAAGTCTGTTGCCGTTGCAGCTCCCCGAAGTGGACAAATTCCTGCCTACCGAAACGGGTGAGCCACCCCTGGGCCGTGCCAAGAATTGGGTTACTGCCGACGGTTATCCGCTGGAGCTGAACACCATGCCGGGCTTTGCCGGTTCGTCAGCCTATTACTTGCGTTACATGGATCCGCTCAATGACAAGGAACTTGTATCGCACGAGGCCAATGAATATTGGCGCCAGGTAGATCTCTATGTAGGTGGTACCGAGCATGCTACGGGACACTTGATTTACAGCCGTTTCTGGAACAAGTTCCTCTATGATTACGGTTATGTGTGCGAGGCCGAGCCATTCCGCAAACTGGTGAATCAGGGCATGATTCAGGGCCGCAGCAACTTTGTTTACCGCATCAAGGACACCAACACGTTTGTTTCGCTCAATCTCAAGGATAAATATGATGTGACGCCCATCCATGTGGATGTGAACATCGTTCACACCGATGCTCTCGACATTGATAAATTCCGTGAGTGGCGCCCCGAGTTCAAGGATGCCGAGTTCATTCTCGAGAATGGCAAGTACATCTGCGGTTGGTCCATCGAGAAGATGTCCAAGTCGATGTTCAACGTGGTCAATCCCGATGACATCGTGGAACGCTACGGTGCCGACACGTTGCGTCTGTACGAGATGTTCCTGGGTCCTGTCGAGGCCAGCAAGCCGTGGGATACCAATGGCATCGATGGTGTGAACCGCTTCCTCAAGCGTCTGTGGGCCTTGTTCTTCAAGGGCGACAACATGCAGCTTACCGACGAGAAACCCAGTGCCGAGGCGCTGAAGTCGGTACACAAACTCATCAAGAAGGTGAGCGGCGACATCGAGTCGTTCAGTTACAATACGTCGGTGGCCGCATTCATGATCTGTGTCAACGAGTTGACGAGCATGAAGTGTCGTTCCCGCGAGGTCTATGAACCACTCGTGATCTTACTCGCACCCTTTGCACCGCACATCGCCGAAGAATTGTGGCATGTCCTCGGTCATGACACCACCGTGTGCGACGCCCAGTGGCCCACGTGGAACGAGGAATATCTCAAGGAGTCGATGGTGAAGTACACCGTTTTGTTCAACGGCAAGCCCCGTTACAACATCGAGGTGCCTGCCGGAACGGCTCAGGACGAGGTGCAGCGCATCGCTTTGAGTGACGCCGGTGCCGAGCGTTGGCTCGACGGCAAGCAGCCCAAGAAGGTGATTGTCGTTCCCAACAAGATTGTCAACGTCGTCGTGTAAACCATTAACCACGAATTACGCGGATTCAACGAATTTTTCGCAAGATTGTTTGTTTAATTCGCGTGATTCGTGGTTTCATTATATCCATGAATCATGAAGAAGATTGTCTTTGCAACCAACAATGAGCACAAGTTGCAGGAACTGCGGCAGATGCTGGGTGACCGTTACGAGATACTCGGTCTTGCCGACATAGGGTGTCATGAAGATATCCCCGAAACCGCCGATGTCATTGAGGGAAATGCACAGATGAAGGCTCGTTATGTCAAGGAGCACTACGGCTATGACTGCTTCAGCGACGATACGGGCCTGGAAATCGATGCCTTAGGCGGCGAACCTGGCGTGTACTCGGCGCGTTATGCCGGCCCTGGTCACGACAGCGAGGCCAACATCGACAAGGTGCTCGACAAGTTGCAGGGAGTGACCGAGCGCACGGCACGTTTCCGCACCGCTATTGCTCTGCTGCAGGGCGATGAGATGCACATGTTCGAGGGCCAGGTCGAGGGTATTATCCTCACCGAGCGCCACGGCACGGGAGGTTTCGGCTATGACAGCATCTTCCAGCCCGTGGAAGGGGACGGCAGCACTTTTGCCCAGATGTCCCCTCAGGACAAGAATCGCATCAGCCACCGAGGTCGCGCCGTTGCCCGACTGGTGGAATTTCTGAATAGTCAGGACTGAGCAAACTGAGTGGGCATGGATGCTTTTGCCATATATCGGTTGCCGCATGCCAGCCAATGCACATTGGTGGGACAACATGGCGTGCCCGATGGCTTGAAGTCATTGTCATCACTGAAACAGGATAGCAGTGGCTTTGTCATTGCACCGTTTTCCCCCGATGACTGCTCGCCCATCTTGTTGCTGCGTCCCGACGTGGTGCGTCAATACACCCTCGACGAGGTTCCCGCAATTGATGATTTGCCCTATTATCTCGACGGGGGCAATAACCCTGCGCAGCCATCGTCTAGAGAGTCCTATAACAGTGATTTTGCACGGTTTCATCGAACTTTTTCGGCATTTGGCTACCGAAAACTGGTATTGGCCCGCAATGCCGATGTGCCACATTCGGGAACGCATCCGGTTACACTTTTCAAGCGCGCCTGTGAGCACTACCCTGAGGCATGCGTGACCTTGTTTTCGGCGCCGCAGTGTGGCACATGGCTCATGGCGACTCCCGAGGTACTGCTCGAGCGTGGTACCGATGATATATGGCACACAATGGCCCTGGCGGGCACGATGCGCTATGCCGAACAGCTGCCGCCCTGGAGCGACAAGAATGTCCATGAGCAGGATTTTGTCGCCCAATATATCAAGGCTTGCTTGGAGCAATTCACCGATGAGATAACTGTCACAGGCCCCTATACCACCCGTGCTGGCTCTCTGGTGCATCTTCGCACCGATTTCAACTTCACCCTGTCGTCAGATGCCGGTGTGGGCGAGGTACTCGATGCCCTGCATCCCACGCCTGCCGTGTGCGGCCTTCCCAAGGACGATGCGCTCCGTTTCATTATCAATAACGAGACTTGTAATCGCAGTTATTATAGCGGTTTCTCGGGCCCGTTGAATGTCGATGGCACCACGGCGATGTATGTGTCGTTGCGTTGCATGCGCATTCTGGCCGACCGCTATCGTCTCTATGCCGGCGGTGGCATTTTGCCGCAGAGTGTTGAGTCGCAGGAGTGGGACGAAATCTCGGCCAAGATGCAGTCCATGCTTACGTTAATTCAATAGACAGCAATGAGTTACAGTGACAAGGAAAATATCAATATCTTGTGCGCAGTCATGCTAGGGCATGGCATTGGTCATGCTGTGGTGTGCCCGGGATCACGCAATGCCCCCATTGTCCACAACTTGAACGAGTGCCCGCAAGTCAAGTGCTACCCTGTGACTGACGAGCGCAGTGCGGGATTTTTCGCATTGGGCATGGCCGAGCAATTGAATGAGCCCGTGGCGGTCTGCGTCACGTCGGGAACGGCTTTGCTCGACCTGGCTCCCGCTGTGGCTGAGGCACGGCACCGCCACTTGCCGTTGCTGGTCATCAGTGCCGACCGTCCCATGGCGCACATCGGCCAGCAGATGGGGCAGACTATCGACCAACCGGGTGCATTGTCACGTTTCACGCTCATGGATGTCAACTTGGTCGAGCCGCATGACGACCTCACCCGTTGGCACTGCAACCGTATGGCCAACGAGGCAATGTTGGCCGTTCGGCGTGGCGGACCGGTGCACATCAATGTCCCATACGACGAGCCGCTATTCAACTTCACGGTGGACGTGTTGCCGCAGGAGCGCATCATCCGCTCGATACCGATTTCGGCCGATGAAAACGCGGTTTTTGAGGCATTGAAGTCTTTAAAATCGGCCCAAAAGCCCATGCTGGTTATCGGCCAGATGCCGCAGGGCGTAGTCACTCGTGAAATGCTCGACAAACTCGCACCTCACATGGCCGTGCTGGTCGAGGTACTCGGATCTGATGGTGGGGGAGAGCCGTTTGACGAGCTGTTGCCTATCATCGGGGATAATCCCGATTTTGAGCCCGATAGCGTCATCTATATGGGTGGCACACTCGTGTGCAAGCGCATCAAGGCTTATTTGCGCCGTCTCAATGACGTGCCCATGGTGCAGGTGAGCGAGGATGGAGAGATACATGATACTTTCGGTCACTTGACGCAACTCATCCACTGCGCACCTCAACAGGCCATGAAGGCATTGTCACATTTGTTTGATGACAAGGATAGCAACCCGTTTGCACGCCTCTGGAACGAGCGGCTCAACCAAGTAAAGCAGTACTTCGACAACCTGCGTCCCGGTTTTTCCCAGATGCTGGCGGTGAAGTTGGCGCTGCAGTCGGCCAGGGAGTCGGGTGAGCGGTTTGTGCTCCATGCTGCCAACAGCCAGCCCGTGCGCTTGGCCAACCTGTTTGCACGTCAGCACGTCCGTTGTAACCGTGGCGTGAACGGCATCGAGGGAACGACGTCGGCTGCCGTTGGCTGTGCTGCAGTGACCGATGACCGCGTGCTGTGTGTGACAGGCGACCTCAGTTTCTTCTATGACCAGAATGCCCTATGGAACAGTAATTTGCGTGGCAACCTGCGCATCTTGCTGCTCAACAACGGCGGTGGCGGCATCTTCACCCAACTGCCGGGGCTCGAGGCCTCACCGGCCCGTGACACCATGATTGCGGCAGGCCACACCACCCATGCCCAAGGTTGCTGCAGTCAGCATGGCGTGGACTACCGCGCCGCCTACGGCAGTGAAGACCTCTACAGCGGCATCACCTGGCTTGTCCAGGACGGCAGCGACCATCCCCGCCTGCTCGAGGTGGTCACCGACACCTCCCACGACCAAGCCATCCTCACCTCCTCCAAACTAACGAAGGTTTCCGAAATCTCGGAGTTCTCCGAGATCTCCGAGACCTCCGAGAAAAAAACTCCTAACTCCTAACCCCTAACTCCTAACTGAATATGAGAGAATGGAAAAAAATAGAAGGATTTGACTTCAAGGAAATTCTGTTTGAGAAATATGACCGCATCGCCAAGATTACCATCAATCGTGAGCGTTACCGCAATGCCTTCACGCCGTTGACGACGTTGGAGATGTCCCAGGCTTTCAACCATTGCCGTGAGGCTGCCGACATCCGCGTGGTGCTGCTCACGGGTGCCGGTGACAAGGCTTTCTGTGCCGGCGGTGACATGCACGTCAAGGGACGTGGCGGCTATGTGGACAGTGAGGGCGTGCCCCGCTTGAGCGTGCTCGACGTGCAGATGCAGATACGCCGTCTGCCCAAGCCGGTCATCGCCATGGTCAACGGCTATGCCATCGGTGGCGGTCATGTGTTGCACGTGGTGTGTGATCTGACGATTGCCAGCGAGAATGCCATCTTTGGCCAGACGGGGCCCAAGGTGGGCTCGTTTGACGCAGGTTTCGGCTCATCCTATCTCGCCCGCATCGTTGGGCAGAAAAAGGCGCGTGAAATCTGGTTCCTCTGCCGTCAGTATACCGCCCGTGAGGCTGAGCAGATGGGCATGGTCAACAAGGTGGTGCCTCTGGAGCGTCTCGAGGACGAGTGCGTCGAGTGGGCTCAGACAATGATGGAACGCTCACCGCTGGCCCTGCGCATGATCAAGATGGGTCTCAATGCCGAACTCGACGGCCAGGCAGGTATCCAGCAGCTGGCTGGTGACTGTACCATGCTCTATTACTGCATGGACGAGGCGCAGGAGGGTGGCAAAGCCTTCCTTGAGAAGCGCAAACCCGACTTCGACCAGTATCCCTATCTCCCCTGATGGGCCGCTACCACATCGACATCACTACCCGCACCTTCCACTTCAAGGAGCCGGCGGGAACTTCGCGCGGCGTGTATCGCACGCGCGTGAGCCGCTTTGTCCATCTCACTTGTGACGACATGCCAGGTATCGTCGGGGTAGGAGAGTGCGCCCCGCTGCCGCAGTTGAGTTGCGATGACCTACCCGACTATGATACGGTGCTGAGGCGTCATTGCGATGACGTGTGTGCCCGTGGCGCTATCGATGTAGATGCCCTGCGCGATGTGCCGTCGATGCTCTTCGGCCTTGAAATCGCTTGGCGGCAACTGCACCTCGGAGGCAGCACAGCGTTGTCCGACACGCCTTTTGCCCGCGGTGAGGAGGGCATTCCCATCAACGGATTGGTGTGGATGGGCGACTTTGAGACAATGGCAGCACGCCTAGAGCAGAAACTTGCCCAAGGCTTTTCGTGCGTGAAGATTAAGATTGGTGCGATAGATTTTTCCGATGAAATCGCGTTAATTCGGCGTCTACGGGACCGCTATGGCAGCGACCGCATCGAGTTGCGTGTCGATGCCAACGGTGCCTTCTCACCCAGTGAGGCGATGGATCGCTTGCAGCAGTTGGCACAGCATGAAATCCACTCCATCGAGCAACCCATCATGGCAGGCCAGTGGCAGGAGATGGCCCGCCTGTGCGAGTCATCCCCCTTACCCATCGCCCTCGACGAGGAACTCATCGGCGTGAATATGCCCGATGACAAACGTCGCCTGCTCGATACCATCTGCCCCCGTTACATCATCCTCAAGCCCTCGCTTCACGGTGGTGTGGCAGGCTGCAAGGAGTGGATTGACCTGGCACGGGAACGCGGCATCGGCTCGTGGATTACCAGTGCCCTCGAGAGCAACGTGGGGCTCAACGCCATCGCCCATCTGGCGGCAGCAGTTTATGGCCCCCACATCACCATGCCGCAAGGTCTGGGGACGGGCCAACTGTTTACCGACAACATCGATACGGTGCCCATCGCCATCCGTGGAGACAGATTGTGGTATTTACCAAATTAACCATATAGTATGCGGATCGGATGCCAACTCCTAACTCCTAACTCCTAACTCCTAACTCCTAACCCCTAACTCTTAACACTCCTAACTGAAAATGACTGTTGACGAGTTCATCAAGCAGTGGCGTGACGCCAGCCCCACCATCGAGGTGCATACCAGCGGCTCGACAGGCGACCCCAAGGTGATGCGTGTCGAGAAACGGCGCATGCTCGCCAGCGCCAGGGCCACCTGTGATTTCCTAGGGCTCCAGGAAGGCGACACAGCGCTGCTGTGCATGAGCGTGGACTACATTGCAGGCAAGATGATGGTCGTGCGGGCTATCGAGCGCGGGCTGCAGTTGCTGACCGTTGAGCCTTCGAGCCATCCGCTTGCAGCATCCGTTTTTGTCGATGAAATCGGCCAAAAATTGGATTTTGCGGCTATGGTGCCGATGCAAGTCTATTGCTCATTGCAGGTGCCGCGAGAGCGGGAACTGCTGGGTCAGATTGGCCACGTTATTATCGGGGGCGGCCCGTTGGATGAGGCGTTGGAGCAGGAGCTGAAAGGGATGGCTAACGCCATCTGGCACAGTTACGGCATGACCGAGACGCTCTCTCACGTCGCCCTGCGCCGCGTGAGCGGCAGCGAGGCCTCGCCCTGGTTTACGCCTATGCTAGGCGTCACGTTATCGGTCGATGAGAACCAATGCCTGGTTATCGATGCACCGCACCTGTGCCCTGAGCGCCTCGTGACGCGTGACGTGGTGGAGATGGAACAGGGCTCACAGCGCTTCAAGGTGCTGGGGCGCATCGACAATGTCATCAACACGGGGGGCATCAAACTTCACATCGAGCAGGTGGAGCGGCAGCTGGCGGGGCATATCGCCCGGCCGTTCCTTATCACGAAACGCCCAGATGCTCAATTCGGCGAAATGGTCGTCATGCTCCTGCAAGGCACCGATGAAGACATCCCTGCCGCCAGGGCCGCCAGTGAGGAGTTTCTCGACAAGTATGCCCGCCCCAAGCGCATCATCGCCGTCCCTGAACTGCCCATGACACCCAACGCCAAACCCGACCGTCGCCAAGCCGAAACCCTCGCCCAGCAACTTCTTTCCTAAAAAAACTTCATCGTAGGATTACGCCAAGGCGGTGCCGAAATATTCAGCAAGAAAACAAGAAATACAATAAGTACAAATCACTGGAAACCAATCCATTGTACTTATTGTGATGCTTGTTTTCCTTTTATGATCGATGAAAAACTGTCTATTGTTTTCTAATGTTCAAACTCAATGAGAGGACACAGTGAGGCGGTTCTCGTTCATGCGTGACATGTATTGCTGGATCAAGGCCTTGAGGAACAGTTCCATTTCTTGCTGCTCAGGCAGGCGGCCCACGAGGTTTTCCTTCAGCAGGGAGTCGGTCTTGAAACGATAGACGGCGGTGGTCTTGGTGCCGTCAAATTGCAGCAGGAAATCACCACGGACAAGCTGATAAATGCCGGCGTTGTAGTTGAATGCCCACGTCTTCTTCACGTCATCTCCATCATAACCCAGCAGATCTTCACCGAAGGCGAGGTAGGGCTTGTTGTAGCCTAACAGGTGCAACAGGGTGGGGGTGATATCAGTCTGCTGGGCGATGACTGCCTCGTCATGCAGGGGCAGCAGGCTGCCGTCGGGCGTGAAGAAGATGATAGGGATGCTGTAAAGCCCCAGATCAGTCTTATAGACATCGTGACTGCTCTGGTTGGTGTGGTCGGCCACGAGGACAAAGATGGTGTTGTTATACCACGGCTCATGGCTGGCACGCTCAAAGAAACGACGCAGGGCCATGTCGGTGTAGCGCACGCACTTGTGGATGGGCTGACCGCCCTCATCCACGAGAGAGTCGCGATATTGCTCGGGCACGTTATAGGGATGATGCGACGAGGCGGTAAACACGGTGGCGAGGAAGGGCTGCTTCATCTCCCCGATATTGTCCAGGGTGAATTGCAGGAACGGCTCGTCCCAGATGGCCCACTTGCCGTCGAAGTCGTCCATGCCGCCGTATTTGGGCGACTGGCAATACTCGTCAAGGCCGTAATATTGCTTATAGCCGATGCTGTGGGCATAGGCACTGAAACCCATCGAGATGTTGTGCCCGCCGTGGAAAAAGGCGGTGCTGTAGCCCTCACGGTCGAGGATGGACGAGATGCCGTCCACATCGTTGAGCGAAGCCGGAGTGAGAAAAATTGACTCTACCATCATGGGCAGGCCAGACAAAATCGAGGGCATGGCATCCATGCTGATGCGTCCGTTGGCAAAACTGTATTCAAAGCTCAATGACTTGTGCAGCAGGCTGTCGATGAAGGGCATATAGCCCTTATAGTTCCACGGCCCACCTTCCAGATTGGGGTTAAGCGACCCGATGTACTCCTTGCCCATGCTCTCGACTATCAAGATAACCACGTTCTTGCCGGGGGTGCCTCCATCCACATGAGGATGCGCATGGACGGGCGTGTAGATGGCCTCCATCTGCTCACGGGACATATAGTCGGGGGTGACAAAGGCCTTCTTGCCGATGCTGCGTATCATCGAGAAGGGCGTGTTCAGCACCACCGATGACTCGACAGGGCGGTTGACAAATTGGTTGGCATTGCTGATGGTGATGGGCCGTGTGCCAGCTGTGACACTGCCGCGGATGCCGATAATGGCCAGCGGTATCATCACCACCAGGGCAATCAGTTGGGAGATATAGTAATAGTGCCCGAAGCGGTATACTTCCAGCCGCGGCTTGGTATAGCACCGCCACAGGATGAACACCAGCGCCACAAAGGCCACCACCAGGTACCAGTGGTGTACAAATTCGGTCAAGATGATGGACGTGATGTTGCCCTCGTTGGCAAACTCAGTGAAGACCGACACCGTTGAGCGTCGCCCTGTGTACTGGAAATAGACCGAGTCCATCAGGTTCATCGCCACGGCTATGGCATTGGTGACCACAAACAGCCATTTCAGCCCCTTGTGGAAACCTGGACGCTCCTTGAGGTGCAGCGGCAGCAGCATGAGCACCAGGTACAGCGCATTGACATACAGCAGCGCCGACGTGTCAAACACCAGCGCCCCGTGCCACATGCTCTTGAACAGCGACCACGACATGTAGGGGGCAAACGTGGACCAGTTCTCGGCAAAGAAAGCGACGCGTGAGAGCATCCACACGAGATAGGCCACCGCCATGTTCAGCACGGCGGCCCCGATATTGCTATGAATAAGTTTCTTGAACCTCATCTTACCTGCATTTATTCCTCATTCAATAGGCTGTTATACTGAGCCTTAGTTTATCATGGACAGCATTTGCTCAATCAGGTCGCGGTTGTTGCTCAGGCGGGGCACCTTGCGTTGGCCGCCCAGCTTGCCGGTTGAGCCCAACCAGCGGTCGAACAGCCCCGAGGGAGCCACCACCAGCGATGGCATGGCCAGAAAGATGTCGCCCGTGCGCTTGGCGTCATAGTCGCTGTTGACCTCGCGCAGGTGCTGGTCCAGCAGTTGCATGAAGCGGGTCTTGTCCTCGGGCTCGCGGGCAAATTCGATGAGCCACTGGTGGTGGCCTTTCTGCCCGCTGATGGAGTACACGGGGGCGGCGGTGTAGTTGAGTACCTCGGCTCCGGTCTCCTGTGCGGCAAGGGTGATGGCATGGTCGGCATTGTGAACCATCAGCTCCTCGCCGAAGGCATTGATAAAACTCCGAGTGCGCCCGGCGATGGTGATTTTCACGGGGTTGAGCTGCTCGATGGTCACCGTATCGCCCAGGCGGTAGCGCCACAGGCCGTTGGCGGCCGTGATGATGAGTTCGTAGGTACGCCCCTGCTCGATTTCCCAGATGGGATAGACCTCGGGCGTCTCGCTGTTGCTCTCCTCGATGGGCAGGAACTCATAGAACACGCCCACGTCGAGCAGCAACAGCATGGCCTGGCTCTCCCAGTCGCTCTGCACGGCAAAAAAGCCCTCGCTGGCATTGTATGTTTCCAGGAAATGCATCCGCTCCATGTCGCAGATTTCCTCATACTGCTTCCTGTAAGGCTTAAAGGCGATACCGCCGTGGAAGAACACTTCGAGATGAGGCCATACCTCGTGGATGCAGGTCTTGCCCGCCTTCTTCAGCACCTCGCGCAGCACCGTCAGGAACCACGACGGCACACCGCTCAGGTTAGTCACGTCCTGACCGATGGCGGCATCGACCAGCAGGGGCAGTTTCTTGCTCCAGTCCTCCATGAGCGCCACCCGCCGTTCGGGGATGCGCACCAGATTGGCCAGGGGATTCATGTTCTCGATGAGCGAGGCGCTCAGGTCGCCCACCCTCACCCCGCGCTGCAGCTTCAGGTTGTTGGCAAAGCTGCCTCCCAGGATGAATGCCTTGCCCGAGAAGATGCGGCTCGAGGGATTCAGGTTCAGGTAATGCGACACCACGTCGCTGCTGCCCTGGTAATGGTTCCATTGCAGCGACTCGCGCGTGATGGGGATGTACTTGCTGCGTCCGTCGCTCGTGCCCGACGATTGGGCGAAGTTCATGCAACGTCCGGGCCACAGCACATCCTTCTCGCCGTTGACCATTCGCATAATCTGCGGACGCAGGTCCTCGTAGCTGTACAGCGGCAACGTCGAGGCAAATTGACGATAGGTGCGGATCGACGAGAAGTCATACTTGCGCCCGAAACGCGTCAGCGAGGCCTTCTCAATCAGGCGCACCAGCTCACCCTGCTGAACGGCATCGGCATGGTCGATGTAGCGCACCTGCTGTTGAAGGCGCGACAGGAAATGGCTACGGAACAGTGGTGTTAAGTTGATCATCACCGCAAAAGTACAAATAAACCCCGAAAACACAGGTAACCGGCCACCTAAAAAATCGGCAGAACAGGCCTCCTGGTCGATGAAAAGCGATGATTGGGGCCTCCTGTGGCCGTCAGCGGCTTACAGGAGCCGGGAATGGCACACGATATGCAGCTATATGTGTGATTAGTCGATTATTTATGAATGTTTGTCTAAAATATTTGCAGTAATTCATGATTAAGACTAATTTTGGGGCAACAAACATTTAGTAACCCATTAAAACATACGCACTATGAAACGCTTTATCTTAACAATGGTGGCAGTGCTGACCCTCGGGGCAGCCGCCAACGCGATGAGTTACAAGTCAGCCCGCGATCAGGCCTTCTTCCTGACCGACAAGATGGCCTACGAGTTGGGACTGAGCGATGACCAGTACAATGCGGTGTATGAGATCAATATCGACTACATCATGTGTGTCGACACCTACGATGACCTGTTCGGCACGTTCTGGACCCGTCGCAACAATGAGCTCAGGTATGTGCTCTCTCCCGCACAGTACCAGTACTACATGCAGCTCGAGTACTTCTACCGCCCCATTTCATGGGATAACAGGAAGTTTGTGTTCTCTATCTATACCCGCTATCCTAAGGACCGCTTCTACCGCGCAGCTCCTCCTGGATACCAGGTGTACAAGGGTTCCAACCGCTACTTTGACCATAGCGCTTACAACGGCCGCACCTTCGGTGCCCCCGACAGCAAGTCGCAACCCAAGCCCAGCATGGGCGGGTCAAAGAGCCAGCCCGGCAGCAAGTCTCAGCCTAAGCCCAGCATGACCAAGCGTCAGGCCGTCAACCAGGGCAAGCGCCAGATGAGCCAGCCGCCCCGCCGCTAACAGCCGAGTGACGGTTCATTCATAACTAAAAATCACAAGTTCCCGAGGCATTCAACCGCCTCGGGAACTTGTGTGTATAGGGGCTACATGGGCCGACGGTCACTTCTTGACCTCAAAGCCCACCATCACGTCGTCGTAGTACTCGAGCAGCGTCGACAGTGCCTTCATCGTTGAGCTGTCGCTGAAGCTGCCGGCCAGCGAGAACAGTTTCAGCAGCTTGTCGGCGTCAAAGGTGATGTGCAGCTTCTTCTTGCCGTCACGCCGCAGCTGTGCCGTCAAGGGGATGCCGTGCCACTTGAAGGTGACCTTCTTGGTGTCGGGGTTGTAGTTGTAACTGCCATTGAGGCTCTTGCCCAGGATCTTGATGGCGCAGGTGCCGTCTTCGTTGAAGATGAACTGCGGCTTCGCCTTGTTGAGACCGATTTTCTTGTAGGCGTTCTTCAGTTTCTTCTTTAGTTTGCCCTTGGCAAAGGGCTTGCCGATGCCCGCCAGCAGGTTCTTGCCGCTCACGTCAACGCTCGGGCCGCTATAGGTCCACTCGCCCTTGATGGTCGAGTTCACCTGGCGCGTCTCGCGGGCGATATCCTCCTCGGTAATGGTGAACACCTTGTCGGGGTGCAGCCGCTCCGAGCCGTTAGTCGCATGAGATGCCGACTTGCACGAGGCACCCGCCAGGGCCAGCATCACGATACAGGAAATGGTTGCAAATCGCTTCATAGTCATGAATGTATTTCTGTTTTTCCAGGCAAAGTTAACTCAAATCGAGAAAATCTCGGCAAAAGAAGCCCTATAAAAGAAAAAAATTGTAACTTTGCACGTTTTAAACAACACATGACCTTTATTTTCAACAGCAACCAACAAATAAACACAGTATAGATTATGGTAGTAGGTTACGGTGGCCGCAATATCATCATGCAGAATAACGATACGTCCTATTACGGGCGCATCCTTATCAAGGCACTTGCCACATATTATCCCGACAACTATTATATCCTGTATTCTCCTCAGAACCAGTCCAACAAGCGACTCACGGCGATTTTCAACGAGGAAAGCGTCCGTGTGAAGTTCCCGCGCAACCACATCCACAACAAGGAGCGCTGGTACACCGGCAACGGCATCGTTCGTTCGGCCAAGGCCCACGGCGTCAACACCTTCCATGGCATCGACGACGGCCTGGCATCAGGATTCAACGGCAGCAATTTCCCCACGGTATTCACCATGACCGACCCGCTCTACCGCTGCCAGAACGGCTGGATTCAGCGCATGCTCATGCAGCGTCGCGCCCGCAAGGCCTGCAAGTTTGCCAAGCGCGTGATTGCCCTCAGCGAGGTCGACCGCCAGGTCATCATCGACCACTACCACGTCAACCCCGACAACGTCGATGTCGTGTACCCCTGCTTCTACGACGGCTGTGACGATGCCGTGCCCGAGAACATGTACGACATCCTGCGCGAGAAATACCACCTGCCCGAGCGCTTCGTGCTCTACAAGGGGCGTTTCGAGAAAGAGGACAACATCACCGAGGCCATGAAGCTCATCCACGAGCTGCGCAACCGCAACATCTCGATCGTGCTGCTCGGTTACCGCACCGACCACTTCGACAACGTCATCAAGGAGCAGGCCCACGACCTGCACATCTTCCACCGCTTCAAGCAGGTGGACAAGGTGCACCATGCCGACCTCACCGCCGTGTGCCGCATGGCCAAGGCCGTCATCATCCCCAACACCGACCGCATGCGCGACCTGTGCAAGATCATTAATGCCCAGCGCAGCGGCGCCCTCGTCATCTGCAAGGATTCGGCCAAGGCACGCGAGTTTGGCGGCGACGGAGCCATCTACTTCGATAACCATGAGGATGGAGCCGATAAGCTCAGCGACGTGCTGGAGAACGAAGCCTTGAAGGCCGACCTGATGGCCAAGTCACGCGCCAACACCGAGCGCTTTACTGGCCAGATCCTCGCCGACAACATGATCCACATCTACCGTTCGGTACTCACCCACCGTCGCCTCTTCCAGGAGTAAACCCCACCCCTGTATGGAGCTAGGGCACCATAAATTGGCTGCCGACGGCCGCAAGTTGCGGGTGAAATACCTGCTGCGCAATATCGGTGTACTCGATCAGGGCGGCATCAACGGACTAGGAGGCACTACCAACTACTGGGAAAAATATTGGAGATTATCTTAATGAGTTTATCGATGATGAGTTCGGTATTGATGATGGCGTTATAAAAAGTTGGTAAGCTATGATGAAAGAATTGTTTTATTTCATGTTTTCCGTATACAAGCGGTCTAAAGAAGAAGATTCGTTAGCTTATGACTCAGCCATATTGTGCTTGACCGTGATAAGGTTTGGACTATTTACGCCATTGTTGTTCTTTTTTCTGGATTTAACAATTCCTGATGATTTAGTCCCTGCTGTTTTTATAATCTATGGAATATCATGTTGGTTTTATTCAAAGAAAAAAGCACCTCCAGTGCAGAGTTGCCTTTCTAAATATAAAAAGAAATATAACAAGGTGCGACACCCAAAACTATTAATGTATCTTATTCTGGTAGTGTTTATTATTGGTGGAGCCTTTGGGGGGGCTTTTGTTTCTGCTGACATAGTTGCTCGTTATGGATTGAAAGGATGGTTGCTTCAATTCTTACCACATATCAACTGGCCACATATCAATTAGCCTCATAATCCCCTCAACGTGAGCACTTCAGAGCGGGATTGCATCACCGCCTGCCGGATTTCCTAGTAAGATAATAACCATAGCAGACAGTTGGCTGCCGACGAAGCTGAAACGACGTCGGCAGCCAACTGTCTTGTTGATGATAGAGATGTTACCTGTTGACGCCCCAGAGGAGTTTCTGGCGCAGGGTGCTGGCAAAGTTGTTGCTCTGGCGCTGGACGACGCGGGCGCAGTAGGGGGCGCGGGCGATGGTCAGTGTCGAGCCTGTGGGGCAGAGCGTCACCTCGCCGTCGATACTCACCTCGTAGTGGTCGGCGCGGGAGTGGGTGCGCACCACGATTTCGCTGTCGTCGCGCACCACCAGTGGGCGCATCGTCAGCGAGTGGGGCGAGATGGGCGAGAGCACCAGGCATGACGTGGTGGGTTCCAGGACAGGACCGCCGACGCTCAGGTTATAGGCTGTGGAGCCTGTGGGTGTGCTCACGATGAGTCCGTCACCGCGGTAGGTGGTCAGTTCATGGCTGCGCAGCCGCGTCTGCATGTCGAGCATCGACGAGGTGTCATGCCTCAGGATGGCCACCTCGTTCAAGGCCCAGGGGTGGGAGATCTCCACCTGGTCACACGTCACCTGCAGCATGGTGCGTTCCTCGATGCGGTAGCGCCCCTCCAGCACGTCGTCGATGATCTGGCTGGCTTCGTCCACTCGTCCGGCGGTGAGGTAGCCCAGGTGGCCCATGTTGATGCCCAGGATGGGCATTCCCTGCCGTGACACCCACATCACAGCCTCGAGGAAGGTGCCATCGCCGCCCAGCGAGAGCGCCATGTCGGCATGGGGGACCTCCTCGGGGGCAAACGACTTCCACCCACTATTGTTGCCCTGGCCATGAGTCAGGTAATCCAGGTAATCGCGCTCAACGGCCACTTTCACTCCCTTGCTGCGCAGGTACTCCAGCAGGGCAATCACCTGCTGGACTCCGTCGTGCTGATAAGCATTCCCAAAGATGATAATCTCATTCATTTTTTTAGGCTTTAGCTCTTAGGCTTTAGGTGTTAGGCTTTAGGCTTTAGGTGTTAGGTTTTAGGCTTTTTCACTCCTAACTCCTAACTCCTCACTCCTAACTCCTAACTTCTAACTCCTCACTCACAATAACTCCTCACTCAATAACTGATAAAGAACACTCGCTCATCCTCGTCGTTGAGGGTGGTGTAGCCGTCGGCGACTGTGAGCGTGCCTTCCACGTCAAGGGCTTTGCCCTCGGTGGCGCAGCTGTAGAACGAGCCGCCCTGGATGGTGCAGTCGCTGTCGCATTTCACACCCTTGGGGGTGACCATGTCCTTCTTGCCGGTGCACACCACGTTGAGTTCGCCGCCGGTGAACAGCAGCGGCTGGGCCACATTGATGCCCTTGGCGTCGTTGCCGGTGCACTTGATGTTGAGCGTGCCGCCCGTCATGGTCATGTTGTAGTCCGACTTCACGCCGGCAGCGCTCGTCGTGACGATGTTCCCCAGCGAGTCGGTCTCCTCCCTGTAGGTGCCCGAGTTGATGATGGTGGTGCGTCCGCCGGTGATGTATACCAGGCTGTCACAGTTGATGCCCTTGGAGCCGTTGGAGGCAATCTCCATGTTGATGACGCCACCCTTGATGTGGACATAGTCCTTGCCCTTGATGCCGTGGCCGCTGGTGCTGTTCAGGTAGAGCTGGCTGCCGGGGCGCACCATCACATAGTCGTCACTGGCCAGGCAGTGCTTGCCGGTGCTGTAGATGTTGAGTCGGCCCTTGCCGCTCACCAGTATCTGTCCCTCGCTGAAGACGGCCCCCTTCTGGTCCTCGTCTCCCTCCATGGTGTAGGTTTCGCCGTCGCGCAGGGTGTTCTCGGTGCCCTCGTTGAGCACCAGGTAGAGCGACTTGCCGCACTGGTTGTTGATGGCGGCACCGTTGGGGTTGGTGATGTCCACACCGTCGAGCTGGACTTGGAATTTCTTGTCGCTGTAGAACTTGAGCGAGCCGTTGGCGGTCGAGCCTGTCACGATGTAGCGCACGCGCTTGGCGGCACTGGTAAACGTGAGATGGGCGCCGTCGATGTTCACGATGACCGAGCTGGGGTTGCCCGTCACCGTGGCGGTCTCGCCGTCGAAGGTGATTCGCACTGTCGTGGACCAGGTGGTGTTCTCGACATAGTCGCCGTAGTCGGGCGCGTCCTCGTCGTCGGGAATGAGTTCCGAGGGCTCGTCCAGGGCGCTGAAGTCGAGTTCTATCTCCTTGGGCGTGAGCTCATCGTCGTCGCTGCCGTAGATGATGATGTTGATGATGAAATTGACGTCGCCCACCGTGATCTCGCCGTCACCGTTCACGTCGGCAGCGCTGTTGCTCGAACTGCCCAAGATGACCTCGATCACGGCATTGATGTCGCTCACCGTCACCTCGCCGTCACCGTTCACGTCGCCGTTGAGGGCCGATGCCTGCAGTGTCATGGCGCTGATAAAGGCCGCTAGCAGTAATATTCTCTTCATGTCGATGATGATGTTATTATTGTTATTTCTGGAACGATATAGAAGTTGATTCTTTTACCCCGTGAAGCCAATTTCACAAACAAAAGTCGTATTTAATAAGCAAAATTAGTAAAATTCGCATTAGCCCCGCAGGGAGAGCATTGCAGTTGTTTCTAATAGGCTATCGTCACCACGCGCGGCCCCGATTCCCATGTCGTGTAACCTGGGGCGACCGTGGTGTTGCCGTTCACGTCGAGCGGGTCGTTGCGGCGGCTGTAGGTGTAGAAATACCCGCCGCTGATGCTGAAGTTGCCGTCAACATTCACCCCCTTGGGCTTTTTTAATTCCTTGGTGCCTGTCGCTACGGCCTGGAAACGGCCTCCGCCGATGGCCACGTCTTGCTTGGCGTTCAGGCCCTTGCCACCGTCACCGGTCGCCTTGAGCTGGATGATGCCGGCATTGACGGTCACGAGCGTGTCGCAGTATAGGGCCGCACATGCCGTGGTATCGTTGATGCCATCGACGGTCTCGATGCGCGTGTCGCCGCTGCTGATGGCCACCAGGCGCCCGCCGTTGACACGCATCACGCCGCCGCTGCGCACGCCCTTGGCGCCAGCGCCCGTCGTCTCGACATTGATCATGCCGCCGTCGAGGATGATGCCGTCGTTGGCACGCAGGCCGTCAAGCGCCGTACTGTTGACATATAGTTGCACGCCGGGGCGCACGCGGATGTAGTCGTCGCTGCGCACACCACCGCGGCCCACGGCATAGACGTTGAGCCGTCCCGTGCCGCTGAAGATAATCTGTCCCTCGCTGAATAGGGCCGCTTTCTCGTCCTCTTCCTCGTCGATGATTGTGTAGGTGCTGCCGTCCTGCAGACGGTTGGTCGTGCCGTCGGCCAGGACCACATAGAGCGTCTTGCCGCCCTGGTTGTTGATGGCGGCACCATGGGGATTGGTGATATCGGCCCCGTTGAGCAGCAACTGGAAGCGCTTGTCACCGTAGAACTTCAACGAGCCGTTGGCGGTCGTGCCGCTCACGACAAACTTGACGGGTCCCGACAGGTTGGTCACGGTGAGGTGGGCGCCCTCACGCACTACGGCCACGCCGCTCACGCTGCCGGTGACCGTGGCATTCTCGCCGTCGAAGTGGATGGAAATCTCCTTGGACCACGGGCTGTTCTCGACATAGTCGTTGTAGCTGGGGTCGTCCTCGTCGGTGACGGGCACGTCAGGGGCCTCGCTCAGGGGGCTGAAGTCCAGCTCGATTTCCACGGGCTGCACCATGTATTGGGCGATGATGTCGTCCATGTCGGTATCATCCTTCTGGCATGACGCCAAGGCCATGCCCAAGGTCAGCAGCAACACACTGTAGTATATCTTTTTCATCTTGCGTTAATGCCTTTAGAACTTGTAAGTGTATCCCAGGCCCAGCATGTGGATGTTGGGCTCATCGCTGTCGCCCCTCGTGAGCTGGTAGCGGTAATAGAGCTTGAACTCGTGGGTCTTCTTGATGGTGTAGGCAGTGCCGATAATGAAGCGCGTCTTCTCGAGCTCGCGCGCCATGTGCAGCTCGACGCTGGCAAACGGGTCGAACTTGCTCCGCGGGATGGACCACTCCGCCTGCAGGCGGCTGCGCAGCATGTTCTTGCCCTTGCCCTTCACCTCGTGGTCCTCCCACTCGCCCTCGTCAAAGTCGAAGTTGTCGATGATCTTCGAGGGACGGTAGGTGTACTGCCAGCGTTCACGCAGGCTCAGTTCCACTCGCTTGATCTTGTAGCTCGCCGTGAGCGACACGTTGAAGCGGTGACGCAGGCCCCAGTAGCTGGGGCGCCAGTTGTTGTAGCTCACGCCATCGTCCTGATAGGTGAGTTTTTCCTGATTGTTGCTGATGAGCAGGTTGTAGCCGGCACTGGCCTTGAGCCAGGGCAGCAACTTGTAGCTGATGCTCGCACCCAGGCTCACGCGGTCGGCGGTGCGGAAGTCGTTGCGTGAGCGGAACTCGGCCTCAAAGCCGGCGTTCAGCCCCTTTTTGATCTTGCGTGTGGCCTCTACACTGAGCAACAACCCGGCATCGTCGGCGAGCGACGGTGTCGGGAACAGTGTGGCACACAGCATGAGCAGCAGCACTGCCGTCAGTTGTTTTCTTTTACATCTTGCCATTCGTCCTTGTGAATTTTTAACGTGCTATTGACTTGCCTCTCGTTATCACCATTGCTCTCGTATTCTATCTTGAGGATGGCCGTGTCCTTCAGGAAGTCGATGGAGCCCACATTGACCTTGGTAATGTTCAGGCCGGTGCGCTTCTTCAGGTCCTCCAGGAGTTCCTCGCGCCGCTCGGGTGAGATGAGTTCGATGCGGTCATACAGTATCAGCTTGCTGGACAGGTTGGCCGGCAGCACCAGGGCCTCAAACAGCC
This sequence comes from uncultured Bacteroidales bacterium, assembly GCA_902792895.1. Lineage (GTDB taxonomy): Bacteria > Bacteroidota > Bacteroidia > Bacteroidales > Muribaculaceae > Sodaliphilus. The sequence continues at coordinate 256,095 of CADBBK010000004.1, forward strand.
ATATCAGCACCGCGATGGCCACATTGGGGACCAGCAGCTCGATTACGCTCAGCGAGTCGGCCAGCGCATTGATGACCGACAGACTGATGACGCCGAACATGTAGGACATCTCGCGCACGGGTATTGTCTCGGTGCGGTAGCGCAGCACGCCGAAGATGGCGAACAGTCCCAGGGCGAAGCCGATTTTCACCTTCACGCTGCCCAGCAGGTAGATGAGGAAGAAGATGCTCACGCTCAGCAGTACAAGCGTGAAGAAATAGTCGCGGCGGTGAGTTTTGCGGTAATAGAGAAAGTAAACGATGAAGAACAGCACCAGCAGGAAGAATCCGAAGCGTATCAGCATCTCGGACACTCCGGCAGCGTCAAACCAGCGGACGTCTGATGCAGCAATATTGATAGCGTCCTGCAAGGTCTCAGTGCCTTCATCTAGGGATGATAAATCCTGTAATAGTCTCATAAATCGTGTTTTTTATATCTTTCGTTGGCAGTTGATGTTGTTGATACACTAGACGGCTCTTTCACTCGACAGCAGGCGGTCAATCAGGCGGAGCCGTTCCTTGAAGTTGTTGCGCTTCAGGCTGGGGTTGGTCAGCGCCGAGCCCATGCAGTACTTGCTGAAACCGCATGGCTTGATGCGCAGCTCGCGCAGCATCCCCAAGATGGGCGACGGCTGCAGGCCGTCGCGTTTCAGTTCGATGATGGCCAGTCCCGTGAGGTCGGCTCTGCGGTCGGTCATCAGGTTGTGGAACCGCAGGTTGGTGTCGATGGTCAGGCGCTCGGTCTTGGCCTTGTTCACCAGCGTGATGCGGTTGAAGTTATTTTCCAGATGCTCGGTCAGGATGGTCGGGTCGTAGCGCAGGTGCTTGCGCAGGAACTGGTCATAGGCCACGAACTGACTGTCCTGGCGCTGGAAGCAGATGCCGTGGTCGGGATTCGACGGGTCGAAGCCCACCATATCCACGCGCTTCTTCTTAGTGCGCCCGTGGTTGTTCTTGGTCTTCACTTCCAGGAAGTTGAGCCCGGTGTCCATGTAGGAACGGATGCGCAGTTTCTGGCGCCCGGCGTGGCCGTTCTGGTGAACGATGTACATGTTGTTGTCAGGCGTGTCGAAGTAAGCCGTGTAGTAGCTCGCAATGCGCATCCCGTCGATGTCCTGGGCGCGGTAGTCGTCGTAGGCGAGCGCCAACAGGAGTTTAAGCCGGCTGACCGTCGTGACAAACTTGGTGTCGGTGCGGTTCATCAGCTTAATGCCACTCATCTCATCGAGAGTGATAGGGTGATATGTCCTGATGATGTCGTCCATCGGGAGCGCAAAGATATATCAAAAAACGCAGAATTAAACCATGAATTGTGATTTCTCGCATGAAAATCAGTTAAATAGTGATTTTCATCAGCCAAAAATCAAACGAAGGCCCACCAGTAATAGCGTTGCCAAAACACAATATCGGATTCACCGTCAGGCCACATTTGGCAATATCATCTGATGGCCACTCGCTTGCCCTGATGGATGTAGATGCCGGGTGTGGTGGGGCGTTCCTTGCCCACCGATTGCCCCATCATGTTGTAGTACAGCGGGTCAAGTGATGCTTGGACGGGTTCTGCCAGCACGGTGTTGACGGCATCGGCTGACTTGAGGTGGGCGGTGAAGAAGTTCTTGTAATCCTTTTGCCAGTTGCTGGTGGGGGAGTGTCCCTTGGTGGGATTGACGGTATAGCACTTCTCGCCCGAGGCGAGGTTGTTGTAGGCGGCCCAGTTGGTGTGCGGCGGGCAGGTGTTGTCTTGCAGGCTGAAGTTCATGTATACGGGGCAGGTCACGAGGGTGGCCAGGTTCTTGATGTCGAAGTAGGACAGCACCCGGTACATCTCGGCTTCGCTCATGCCCAACTCTTGACGCTTGTCGTTGATGGTATTGCCGGGCCACGGAGCAATCTCGAAATAATCGGGGAAGTCACCCAGGAACGGAATGGCGATGGCGATGGCGTTGAGGCGTCCGCTGGCCAGCGCCGCTGCTGCCACGGTAAAGGCACCACCCTGGCTGGCTCCCTGGGCAAAGATGTTGTTCTGCTGCACTTTTTCGCGGGAGCACAGGAAGTCGATGGCGCGCACGCAGTCCATGTAGGCCCCGCGGTAGTAGTAATGCTCCTCGCTGTCCAGGCCATAGGTGAGCCAGGTGCCGTAAGGGTTGACATACGGCGGCCGGTTGTTGATCTGCTGTCCCCTGTTCGAGAGGAAGATCTCGGCCCACTCCGGGTTGTCGTCTCCACTCATGCACTTCGGGGTGTCGGTGCCGCCGTCATAGGCATTGTACTTGATCAGGGCAGGGTAGGTGCCGGGTGCCATAGGCTCGGCATAGTAGGCTCGCGCGATGACGTCGCCGGTCTGGTCGGGCAGGGAGTGCATCTCCACCAGATAGACTTTGCGCTTGGCGGTGCTCTTTTCCGGGATTTCGGTCATGGTGTACTGTCCGTCGACCTTCCCCAGCGCCTCGATGGTCTCAGCCCAGTAGCTCTGGAAGTCGGGCTGGTAATCGGGGGGCGAGGAGATGTCCTGCGGGTCCACGCCGAACACAAACGAGGTGGCCTCCTCATGATTGAGCAGGACCGTACAAATGTAGAAGCCCGGCTCGAGGTCCAGGTCGAAGTCGATGTGGGCAGTCATGCCGCCGGCCACCGTCTGCCGCTTGGTCTGCGTGGAATGAAACTGCCGCTTATCGGTCTTGATGAGCAGTTGTATAGATGCCTCTGCGGCATCTAGGCTCGGGTTGGAGATGTCGATGGTGATTGTGGGCTTGTCGGGCGATATCCACAGCCAGTCATGGGTGACAGGCACCTCGGCGACAAGCTTTGAAAACTCATCGTCGTTGTTGCCGTCATTGCTCGCGGCAATGGCAGCCGTTGTCGCGCCCAGCAAGAGCGCAACGGTGAAAACGATGGACTGTATCCAGTTCCAGCGCATGAGGGGACTTTACCTGGCGGGGGAGATGTCAAAGCCCAGGCGAACGCCGTCAAACTGCTTGCTCAGGTCGCCTACCGTCTGCAGCGTGCTGTTGCCGCTCATGGCTGCAGCCACCTGCAACACCTTGAGCAGGTTCTTGCTCTCGAAGGTAAGGCCCAGGCCCTTGGTAGTGCGGGTGATATAGGCATTGGTCGAGAAGAGCATCGTCTGCAGCCTGATGGTGCCGGTCGACGGGTCATAGGCATAGCTGCCGCTCAAGGGAATCCCCTTGACGCGGGCGGCGAACTGGTGGTCCTGGGTGAACTGGAACTGGGTGTTCTGTCCACTGATGCCCACCGAGTTATACACGGGCAGCAGTTTGTCCTTGCAGGTCTCGGCGGCAACAGCGCCACCAGCCTTAGCCAGCAGGTTCTCGCTCGTGAAGGCACAAGCGGGTTCGGTATAGTACCAGCTGCCGTACAGCTCACTCTCCTGAATCTTGATGCTGCCGATGACCAGGCCCAGCAGGCCGTCGATGGTGTTCTGTGAGCCCAGGCCGCCCAGCACACCGCCTAGCACGCCACCCAGCACGTCGCCCAGGGTGCCGTTGCCCGACTCGTTGCCCGTGCCTGCGCCCATGCCCATATTCCCGAGCATCGAGCAACCCGTTCCCAACAGCAGTACCGCTGCCAGCAAGGTCGTGTAAATCTTCTTCATGATTGTCAGTATCTGGTTTTGTTAAATAATATTTGATATGGGTGGCAAATATAGTAAAAAGTAAACGTCTTGGCATAAAAATCACTCGTTTTTTTGTTTTTTGTTCAGTGAGTTTCCAAAAAATAAGGGTAAGTTGTGGCGGACTTGTACAATAATTAATAAATTTGCACCTCAATCAAATTTCAAGTTCAATCTATTAATCAACAGTTAACCAAAATGAGAAAAACAATCTTGACCTTAATGATGCTGATGTGCTGTGGCATCGCAGCAGTGGCGATGCCCGCCAAGCCAGGCTGGCACACTATCAGTCAGAGTGACGGCACCACCTTGCAGGTGCGGGGTGCGGGCAATGCCTTCAACAGCGCCATCCTCACCCGTGACGGGCTGACGGTGGCCCGTGGCAGTGACGGCGACTTCTACTACACCTCGTCGTTGACGGGCTTGACCGCCATGCGCGCCCATGAAGTGGGCCAGCGTACCCCGGCCGAGGAGGCTTTCATCGGTGCACAGCGCGGAAACCTGGTGATGTCCCGCAATCCCTACAAGATGAGGACGGGCAGTCACGGTAAGCTGGGTGTGGGCGGCAGCAATGCCGAATCGGGCGTTCCCGCCTATGGGCAGCGCCGCATCCCCATCATCCTGGTAGAGTTTAAGGACAAGAAATTCGGCAACACCCGTCAGGACATCATCGATGCCATGCTCACGGGCGACTCGAGTGTGGGACAGTACTTCCGTGACCAGTCCAACGGGATTTACCAACCCGATTTTGAAGTCTTCGGTATCTACACGCTGAGCCAGAACCGTGTGTATTACGGTGGTCATCAGGGTGATAACAACGACAAGGGCTTGGGTTACATGGTGACCGAGGCAGTCCAGCTGGCGGCAGCCGACGGTGTCTCGTTCAAGCCCTACGATACCAACAATGACGACTACTGCGACGTGGTTATCGTCATCTATGCCGGCGTGGGCGAGGCTCAGGCCTATTATGAGCACCCCGAGGCCATCTGGCCCTGCAACTGGAACCTCGGCTCGGCTGCTTACTACGGCACGGGTGGCAACGGTGCTTTCCGTCCCAACAGCGGCGACCCGCTGGTTGACACGTTTGCCGTGTTCAACGAGCTGCATGGCAGCAATGACAATACCACGACCATCGACGGCATCGGCACCTTTGCCCACGAGTTCGGCCATTGCCTGGGCTTGCCCGACTTCTATGACACGGGCGACAGCGAACACTACGGCATGGGCGACTGGGATATCATGTGCATGGGCTGTTACAACAACGATGGCTACACGCCCGCTGGCTATACGGCCTATGAGAAGAATTTCATGGGGTGGATTGACTTTATCACCCCGCGTGCCGGCACCTATTACACGCTGCCCGTGTTCAACCAGAAGCAGGCTGCTACCGACAAGGCCGTGTGCATCACCAGCCCCCTGAACGAGAACGAATACTTCATCCTGGAGAACCGCAAGAAGCAGGGCTGGGACCGCTATGCACCCGGCGAGGGAATCATGATTACCCATGTGACCTATAATGCCGACCGCTGGTGGTCCGACTCCCCCAACAACGAGGATATCCAGCTGATGACCTTGATGAACGCCGACAATTCCTGGTCCTATTATGATGAGCATACCGACCTGTGGCCGCAGAACGGCAAGACGGAGTTCACCGACAATTCGATACCTGCCGCCCGGCTCAACATGAAGGCCAACGGCGGCATCACGGGCAATGCCGGCTACCTGGGCCAGCCCGTCACCGAGATGGTCATCAATGCCGACGGCACGGCCAGCTTCTGGTACATGAAGGGGGCTTCGACGACCCCGGTGGTGTCGGTTTCGACCGATGCCATCGACTTTGGCGGTGTGATGATGAACAATGCTGGAACCCGCATCCTCAAGGTGATTGGTGGCGCATTGGCAGGTGATGTGACGTTGACGGTCAATGATGCCAACGGGGTATTCTCCGTTGAGCCTGCCGTGCTCAGTGCTGCCGATGCCGCCAATGGTGTGGACGTGAACGTCACGTTCGCGCCGGCTGCCATTACAGATTACAACGCGACGTTGACCATCAGCAGCAATGGCGCCGAGGATGTGGTGGTGAGCCTCACGGGCCACGGCTTGATCGAGGGCTATACCCCCGTGATGCAGCCTGCCGACGAGAGCGCCATCAACCTGACCAAATTCCGTGCTGACTGGACCGACCAGTCACCTGCCCAGAATGTGTCCAGCTACACCCTCGAGGTGATGCCCAAACCTGAGTTTGTACTGCTGGAAACGGCCGACTTCAGCGATGTGCCCGACGCCCTGACCGAGGACGGCCAGGGGCTGGCCGATATCTCGGGCAACTATGCCGACTACCTGCCTGACGGTTGGTCGGGAACCTCCTATCTGGGCGCCTACGGCAATGCGCTGATTCTCGCCTATGAGGGAACCCTGCGCTCACCATTCTACAACCTCACGGGCTACAACAAAGTGACCGTGGTGGTCAAGGCGCAAGCCTATTACTATGACAGCGCTGCCATCAGCGTGTCCACCAGTTTGGGTTCGCAGGAGCTCGTCCTTGACGAGTCGATGCGTGAGTACACCGTGGTGCTCGACTGTGCCGATGTTGATGCTGTAATTTTGACCTCGCTGGAGAACTATGCCAGCGTTCGCCAGGTGGTGATTTATGCCGGCGAGCAGGTGGCCAAGCTCCGTGCCACCGAACAGGGAGATGCCGTCTATCGACTGATTACGGGTATCACGGGCAAGTCCTACACCGTGACCGGCCTCGAGGCTGGCGGTACCTACATCTACAAGGTGAAGGCGCTGTTTGCCGACGGCACCGAGAGTCCCTGGAGCAACATCGAGCAGGTGACCTTGTTCGAGAACGGCCACGGATTCGCGTTGGGCGACGTGGACCATGACGGTGAGGTGGCTATCAACGATGTGAGTCGGCTCATCGACATGCTGATGGGCAATGACGCTGGCTGTTGCAGCATCTGTGCCGACATCGATGAGGACGGCGAGGTTTCCATCGCCGACGTGAGCCTTCTCATCGACATGCTGCTCACCAACTAAGATACCCAAGGCTTAAAAGGCCGATACCGTTGTGCCAAAATCCTTGCCTGAAACGATGGCTCAGACCCTGCGGGGCTAATGCGAATCTCACGAATTATATTAAATACAAATCTATGGTTTAGTCTTTTTCGTGAAATTTGTCTCATTAGCGAAATTGGCTTCGCCGAGCTAAAGGTTCGCGTTAAAATACTTTCAAGGTCAACTGCTATTTCGTTCCTCGGGATTTTGGCACAGCGGCATTTAACCGCCGCCCGAAAACCGACAACTGAAAACTTTGTTGTACCTTTGCGGCACGACAATGATAAAAGGACGCTGGACATATTGGCTGCTGACTGTCGCCGTGGGCCTGTTGCTCATGGCCTGCGCCAGCATCGGGTCGCCCGAGGGCGGACCGCGGGACTACACGCCGCCGCAGGTCACCAAGACCTCGCCGGCGCCCGGAACGGTCAACTTCAAGGGCCAGAAGGTGGAAATCTCCTTCGACGAGATTATCAACCTCAAGGACCAGCAGAAGAAGGTCATCATCTCGCCAGCCCCCAAGACGCAGCCCACCATCCGCACCGTGGGCCGTAAGGTCACCGTCGAGTTCCGTGAGCCCTTGGAGGAGAACACGACATACGTCATCGACTTCTCCAACGCCATCGAGGACAACAACGAGGGCAACCAGCTCGACGGTTATGCCTTTGCCTTCTCGACGGGCGACGAAATCGACACCCTGGCTGTATCGGGCATCGTGCTCAGGGCCAAGGACCTGGAGCCCATGCAGCACATCATCGTCGGTCTGCACAGCAACCTGGACGACACCGCTTTCACCCACCTGCCGCTGGAGCGCATCACCCGCACCAACGACCGCGGCAAGTTCACTATCCAGGGCCTCAAGCCGGGCAGTTACCATGTGTTTGCCGTCAATGATATGGACGGTGATTACCGCATGGCGCGCACCGAGGACATCGCCTTCCTCGACCGCATTGTTGTGCCGTCGACCGGTGAATATACTTCACAGGACACCGTGTTCACTTACGACCGCCGCGTCGATACTGTCGTGACGGCCACCCACACCCTGTTCCTGCCCAATGACCTGCTGTTGTGCATGTTCAACGAGGGCTACCGCTCGCATTACCTGAGGCAGACCAGCCGCCCCGCCGACAATAAGTTGCATGTGCTCTTGAGTGCTCCCTGCGACACGCTGCCCGTGATGCAGGTGCTGCGCCCTGCCGACCATGCTGCCGACTGGTGCCGCGTGGAGCGCAATTTGACCAACGACTCGCTTTTCTACTGGCTGACCGACTCGGCGATGATCAAGACCGATACCGTCATCGTGGCGATGACCTATCTGCGCACCGATACTGCCGAACAGCTGGTGCAGGTGACCGACACCGTGCGTTTCGGCTACCGCAAGTCGGGCGATCAGCTCAAGCAGGAGCAGAAGAAGGCCCATGAGCGTGAGGAGCGCCAGAAGCGCCTCGCACAGCTGATTGAGAAGCAGGAGAAGGCCGCTGCCCAGGGCAAGGAACTCAGCGAGGGCGAACTCGAGGAGCTCAAGGAACTGCAACGCATCGACCCCAACGAAATCCAGCACCTGAAGATGGACCTCGTGCGCAGCGGCACCATCGACGTGGGTGATTCGATATTGCTCAAGATGGAAACCCCCATTGCCGCCATCGATCCCGGCGGCGTGCACCTCGAGGTGAAGCGCGACACCCTGTGGGTACCCCTCACGGGCAGCAACCTGCCACGGCTGCAGCCCGCCAACGACTGCAACCCGTTGCGCTACTGGATACCCCTTGACACGCGTCCCGACTCCATCTACCGCCTGACCATCGACAGTGCTGCCGTGACGTCGGTCTATGGACTGGTCAACGAGCGCATGTCCAAGGAGTTGAAGGTGCGCAGTCTCGAGGAGTATGCCAACCTCTACTTCAGCGTCAACGTCAAGGACAGCGCTTTTGTCGAGTTGCTGGGCTCCGGTGAGAAGGTCATGCGCACCGTGCCTGTCAACAATGGCACCTTTGAATTTACCAACGTGTCGCCCGGTACCTATTTCCTGCGCCTGACCATCGACGCCAACGGCAACGGCAAGTGGGACACCGGCAACTACCAGCAGCACCTGCAGCCCGAGGAGGTCTATTATTATCCTAAAAAACTGCGCCTGCGCGCCAACTGGGATATGGACGAGAACTGGAACATCTACCAGACAGCACTCGACCTGCAGAAACCTGAAGAAATCAGGCGCAACAAGCCCGAGGATCCCAAGAACAAGATCGAGAAAAAGCAGCCTAAGGCAGGCGAAGAAGACGAGGAAGAGGACGAGTTCAGCACCGGCATCTCCCCCAACACCTACACCGGCGACAAGTACAACGACAACCGCAATCGTAACCGCAACCGTCGCCTCAACCGCTAACTCATCCCTCCCTAGAGTCCCCATCTCCCCCCATTATCCCCCTCGTCCTCCCCAAGAAATCGCAATTTTTTGATTTTTTTTTGCCAAAATGCTTGTATATTAAAAAAAAGTGCTACCTTTGCACCGCTAAACGCAAAACGTCTAGCGCAAAACCACAAGCCCAGGTGGCGGAATTGGTAGACGCGCACGTTTCAGGTGCGTGTGCCGCGAGGTGTGCGGGTTCGAGTCCCGCCCTGGGCACCAACACGAAATCCCTGACAACCATCGGTTGCCGGGGATTTCTGTTTTCTGTCTCTTTCTTAGAGGTTAACAACTGATAATCAACCTCTCCAACAGAGTACGTTATCATACAATGAACCCCAGGAGTTCGACAAAGAACTACTGGGGTTCACGCTATTATATCTATATATCTCTGGTGGCTTTAACGCTCGCCCAAGCGGCTGTCGCCTGCTTTGCGCACTTTCTTCAGCCACAGTGTGAACCAGATCATGGATACTACTGTCACAGTTGTTACCACCAGCGGGGCCGAATCGGGATCTCCAATGGCGCTGGGCGAGGCCACCAGGAAGGAGGTGCACACCGACGTCATGAGCAGGGCGGGAAGCAGCGTGATGATGTAGGCCTTGTGGTTGCGGGCCAGATAGACGGTAATCATCCACAGCGTGAAGACAGACAGCGTCTGGTTGGACCACCCGAAGTATTGCCACAGTACGTTGAAACCGTTGGGATTCTTCATTTGCCAAATGAGCAACAGCAACGATGCCACAAACAGCGGAATGCTGATGGTCAAGCGGCGCATCATATTCTTCTGCTCAAAATGCAGTGCCTCGGCAATGATGAGTCGTGCACTGCGGAATGCCGTGTCGCCACTCGTGATGGGGGCTGCCACCACGCCCAGCACGGCCAATGTGCCGCCCACGAAGCCCAGCCAGCTGCTGCACACCCAGTGCACCAGTTGGGGAGGATTGAAATACTGAATCAGGGTTTGGCCATCGGCCAGATGCACCTGAGCCATGAATTCGGCCACCTCCTCGGGGCTGACAACCTCTTTCCAGCCGCCATAGTAGAAGAAATAGGACGATACGGTGGCCCAGATGAGTGCTACGATACCCTCGGTAATCATCGCACCGTAGAATACGGGCCTGGCGAGGCGCTCGCTCTTCAGGCAGCGCGCCATCAACGGGCTCTGGGTGGCATGGAAGCCACTGATGGCACCACAGGCGATGGTGATGAACATGCAGGGGAACAAGGGGTTCTTCTGCAGATAACCGGTGATGCCCAGGATGTCCTTGCCGTTATCGGTATGGGTTTGGGTCCATTGCGACATGTCACCTATGTTCCACAGTTCGGGCAGGTGAGGCATCTTGATGATCAGGCCCACCAGCAGTCCGGCTGCCATGACCAGCAGTGCAATGGCGAACAGGGGATAAATCCTGCCGATGATTTTGTCGATGGGCAGCAGCGTGGCGATGATGTAGTAGACGAAGATGATGACAATCCAGATGATGGTTGAGTCACTGCCTCCCCACATGTCCTGGAGAATCAAGGCGGGGCTATAGACAAACACGGCTCCCACCATCATCAGCAGGAACACGGTGAACACCAGCATCAGGTTGCGCGTGCCCTTACCCAGATACTTGCCGATGAGCGTCGGCAGGCTGGCACCGTCGTGTCGCAGCGACAGCATGCCGCTCATGAAGTCGTGTACCGCACCGGCAAAGATGCAGCCCAGCACAATCCACAAGTAGGATGCGGGGCCGAACCACATGCCCATGATGGCACCGAAGATGGGGCCCGTGCCTGCAATGTTCAGGAACTGGATCATGAACACCTTCCACGTGGGCAAGGCCACATAGTCCACGCCGTCGGCCATGCGTATGGCGGGCGTCTCACGGTCATCAGGACGCATGATGCGCTCCACGATGGCTCCATATACCAAATAGCCCACCACTAGGGCCACAAGGCTAATAAAAAAACTGATCATCGTTTATTCTTATTTCGATAATATGCTGTTAATGATTATTTTTTTCCGTTAGGCTGGTCGCTGCCGGCTCACGACGACTTGACCTTGGGGAGTTCGATGCCGAAGGTCGTGCCCTTGCCCAACTCCGACTCCTTGATGTAGATCTGGCCGTTGTGGTACTCCTCGATGATGCGCTTGACCAGCGTCAGTCCCAGGCCCCAGCCGCGCTTCTTGGTGGTGAAGCCGGGATTGAAGACGTTCTTGAAGTTCTTGCGGGCGATGCCCTTGCCGGTGTCCTTGACCAGGATGACGGCATTGTTGGGGCTGTCCTCGACGGTGATGTCCAGACGCCCCTCGCCGTCCATGGCATCGACGGCGTTTTTGGTCAGGTTTTCCATCACCCAGGCAAACAGCGTCTGGCTCAGCATCACGCCGTTGTTGGTCTGGTCGTTGGTGTGGATGTAGAGGCTGACGCGCTTGGGGATGCGGGCACGCATGTATTCCAGGCTGTTGACCACGGCCTCGTTGATGGGGGTGAGTTCCTTGTCAGGCATGGAGCCGATTTTGGAGAAGCGGTCGGCGATGGTCGACAGACGCTTGACATCCTTGTCCATATCGGTGACGATACTCTTGTCCACGCCCATCGAGTCGAGCAGTTGCGTCCATGCCATCAGCGACGAGATGGGCGTGCCCAACTGGTGAGCGGTCTCCTTCGACAGTCCCACCCACACCTTGTTCTGCTCGGCGCGCTTGATGCTCATCAGCGCAAAGTAGGCGATGGCAAAAAACAGGATGAGCACGGCCAACTGGATGTAGGGGAAGTAGGACAGGCGGCGCAGCAGCGTCGAGTCCTCGTAGTAGAGGTATTGCGTGGTTGCTTCGTCAATCTTGATGTCGATTTTGTTCTCGGTGTTCTTGAGGTGGCGGAGTTTCTTGTTCAGGTACTCCATGTTGGCCGGCGAGATTTCAAACGACAGGCTGTCCTCGGTCTCGGGCAGGCGGAAGTTGCGGTGCTGCAGGATGTTGTCCTGGTCATCGACGAGCAGCACGGGGATGTTGTGATTGGCCTCGATGATGTGCAGCAGGAACCCCACGTCGGTCGTGCCGATAGGATTCCCCTCGCTGTCGATATCGTTGCCGCTGCCCATGGTCGCCAGTTCCCGCGTGGCGTCGGCCCAGATTTCCATGCGTTCACGCTCCTGCTCGGCCAGGTCCTTGACCAGGTTGTTGGAGATGTACAGGAACAGGGCCACGAGCACCAGCGAGATGGCGAGGAACACCACCTTCCAGATGCGTCGGGAATCATATATGTTGCGAAGGTTTGCCATGCAGCTGTGGTCAATTGTCGTTAACGACGGGCAAAGGTATAAAAAAGTTTTCAGTTGTCGCTTGCCTGCTATCAGTTTTTCCTAACTCCTAACTCCTAACTTCTAACTCCCTCTCAATCCAACGGGCCACGCTGTCCTCGGTGTTGGGGCCGATGACCTCGCTGGCGATGGCCTTGACCTCGTCAAAGGCATTGCCCACGGCCACACTGTGGTCGGCCGCCTGCATCATGGCGATATCGTTGCGGTTGTCGCCGAACACCACGACACGCTCGGCGCCCACCTCACGGGCTGCCTCGCGAATGGCGCCCGCCTTGCTGGTCCCGGCGGTGTAGATTTCCAGGTAGCCGTCGCTCGGGTCAAAGTTGTCGTGATAGACCATCACCGAGCAGGTGGGGACGGTGGCGCGCAGGTCTTCGGCAATGGCCTTGAGCACTGCATACTTGTTGAGCGAGAAGATGAGCAGGGCCTCGTCGTCGCTGTGGCGGTAGTCGTGGTCATCGAGCAGGAACCGCTTGAGTGGCAGGTGCTGGCGTTCGGCCACAAAGCGCTCCTCCTGGGGTGACAGTGGGCCGTAGTGGTGGGTGAAAAGCATGCTGCTGCCGTGGCGGCGGTAGATGAAGGGGTGGGCTCCGTGGCGGGCAAACACGTCGGCAACGGCATCCACCGTCGCGCTTGCGATGCCGCGCGTGTGCTCATAGCAGCCTGTGACGGGGTTCCACATGGCCGAGCCCCCGATGACGATGAACGGCAACTGGGCCTGAACCTCGCTCATCAGCGGCACCACGGTTGCCGGTGTGCGCGCCGTAGCCACAGTGAACAGTCCGCCCAACTCGCCGATGACGCGGTTGAGCGTAGCCACCGTCACGGCCGACAGCCGCGAGTCTTCGCCCAGCAGTGTCCCGTCCAGGTCGCTCACATACAACGTCTTGTTTGTGTTCATAACGGCTGCAAAAGTACTTCTTTTTACCCTAACAGCTGTATTGCTGGCTATTTATTTCTTTTTTAAAGCCTGATTTTGATGCTGTTTTGGACGATAATGATTAAATTTGCCTTCGACAACAGATAGTAATTTTTTAAAACAAAGAACGATGAAAAAGACGATGCCTGTAGATGGAAAATTTGAGTTGATGAACTTGCCCTATCCGCCCGACGCGCTTGAGCCTGTCATCAGTGCCGACACGCTGGGCTTTCACCACGGCAAGCACTTGGCGGCCTATGTAAACAACCTGAATGCTGCTCTGCCCGGCAGTGGTCTCGAGGGTATGCCGCTCGAGGAGGTCGTGTTGAATGCCAAGGGTGGTGTGTTGAACAATGCGGGCCAGATCCTGAACCACAACCTGTATTTCTCGCAGTTCAGGGCCCCCAAGGCTGACAATGCCCCCACGGGACGCCTGGCCGAGGCTATCGATGCGGAGTTTGGCTCGTTTGAGGCCTTCAAGGAGGCTTTTGCCAAGGCTGGGGCTACGTTGTTCGGTTCGGGCTGGGCATGGCTCAGCGTTGACCTTACTGGCAAACTGGTCATCACCCAGGAGCCCAATGCCTCCAACCCCATCCGTGCCGGCCTGTGCCCGCTGCTGACGATGGATGTGTGGGAGCATGCCTATTACCTCGACTACCAGAACCGCCGTCCCGACCACTTGGCTGCCCTGTGGCAGATTATCGACTGGGACGTGGTGGCAGAACGCTACGAAATAGGTTTGGCAAGTTGTTAACTTGCTCACTGGTCAATGGATAAAGAGAAAATACGGGCCCTTGTTGCGGTACTGGTCGTCCTGCTGCTGGCAGGAAGTGCCCATGGCAAGGACAAGGTGAACTGGAACTGGCAGCACGCGGTGCTGGCGGCCATTGACTCGTTTCCCGAGCACGGCGGTTACTACACGGGCAGTCGGCCCAACGACCTCTTCCCCAAGACGACCTGGCGCGGCCTGCATGAGGCTTTCCAGATGTCGGCTACCGACGAGCGTCCGACGTTCGACCCGATGCTGGCGCAGCCGTCGTTCTGCTCCAGCGCGACCTACGGCGTGCTCATCAAGGCCTTGCTCATCTGGGACACCCGGCACAAGATTCAGCGCGACGCCTGGCGTAACATGAAACCCCGCGTGGGCATCGCCGACCAATTCAACCCCGATGGAGTAGGGCAGGACGATGGTGTGGGCTTTTGGGGACGCGCCAACGCCAACGGTCCCGGCCTGGGAGTGCTGGTGCATGAACTGGGCGCGGGCTACAGTTTCACTGCCTATCGCGGTGCCAAGAGCGAGCGTAACCGCGAGATGCCCGACGAGCGTTATCTTACCGATGCCGAGTGGTGTGCCCTCGACATCTGGCAGCGCGCCGTGCCTGGCGACCTGATGAAAATCTTCTGGAACCGCAACGAGAGCCGCGGCAGCGACAGCGGTGCCATCATCGGCTGCAACGATGACCGTGATGCCGACCAGGAGGCGGGCCACAGCGTCATCTTCATGGGCTGCCTGGGCGACACCGTCACCTATTGGTCCAGCAACGGCCCCGGTCCTCATCCCGAGCAGATGGGCTACAGCATGGGCCGCTGCCACAAGACCGCCATCCAGCGTGTGGTCTTCACCCGCATCACGCAGCCTGAGCGCTTCAACAATGCACGAAAAATGGCGCCGACCGATGTCAACGCCTATCTCAGTGACCTCAACGGCCGTCGTCACAGCACCACCGCCGAGATGCTCCGTCAGCTAGGAAGCCAGTGAACAGTAAACAGTTAGGGGTTAGGGGTTAGGAGTTAGGAGTTAGGGGTTAGGAGTTAGTGCGCGGATGCCAACTCCTCACTTCTCACTCCTAACTCCTCACTAGAAAATCAAACTATTCGTTGATGTGAACCTTGCCGCTGCCGGCGATGTCCTCGTTGTGGTTGGCCACCTTGCCGCGCAAGATGATGTCACCCGAGCCGGCGATTTCGCTCTTGACGTTCTCCACATTCAGGTTGTTGAGGGTGATATTGCCCGAGCCGGCAATCTCATTGTTGACGTCTTTGCAGGTCAGTCCGGCGATGTCGATGTCACCCGAGCCGGCAATCTCGTTGGTGACCTTGTTGGCCTGAACGATGCCCAGGGTGATGTCGCCCGAGCCGGCAATCTCGTTACCCAGGTCTTTGCAGGTCAGTTGGCCCAGCGTGATGTCGCCCGAACCAGCCACTTCAAGGCGGAGGTCATTGAAGTCCAGTGCCTTGGGAGCGGTTAATTTGCCCGAACCTGCGATGCTGAGGCCATCAACGACCGGTGCGGTCACAAACACCTGCAGCCCGTCGAATGTGCCGCTCGGCTCATTCCTGCGCTGGTCGATGACGAGGCTATTACCCTCTACGTAGATGGTCATCTTGCTCAGTTGCTCGGTTGTGCCCTTGACAAGCACGGTGTAGCCCTCACCCTGCTGGTAAATGACGTTGAAGGGGCCTGCCACACCCACCTCGTCAAACCTGTTCATCGACGTCGGCTGGTCCACCTGATGCACCTGGGTGGGCGTATTATTCTCGTGGTTGCCGAATCCAAAACCCTTGTCACCAATCCTCACGTTGCATGACGTCATCGTCATGACTACCAGAGCCACGAGGCTCATCAACATAATCTTGTTCATTGCTGTATTCATTTTTCGTTTTTATTGATGTTCGTTCATACCTTAGACGCATGACACGGCAAAAAAGTTTCAGAATTGCCCAAAAAAATCGCCCGGAGGCGACTTTTTTTATTTCTTGGGCAGCGTCCGCACCGGGAAGTTGAAATAGGTGTCGGGGAAAGGCTCGTTCTTCAGCGTGAAGTGCCACCACTCGTTGTCCAGCGGCTTGAAGCCGTGGCGCAGCATGGCCGAGCGCAGCACCATGCGGTTGTAGAACTGTTCGCTGGTGAATGTGGGCACCGTCTGCTCAAATTCCAGCGTCTCGGGGTTGCCGCCGCCATAGTCGGGATGGCTCTCGATGCCGAACCAGTCAAACGTGCCGCCCATGTCAACCTCCTTGCCGGTCTTCATGTCAACGATGGTCAGGTCCACCGTCGAGCCTCGCGAGTGGCCGCTCTTGGTAGCGACATATTCGCCGTCAAAGACTTCCTTTTTGGTTAAGCGGGGATAGAAATAGGCCTTGGTCACCGTGTCGGCCAGGTCCTGCGACCAGCGCATGAAGTGGTCCACGCCGCGCTGCGGGCGATAGGCATCGTAAATCTTCAGGCAATAGCCATGGAGCTTCAGGTCGTCGCTCACGGCACGCAGGCTGTCGGCGGCCTGGCGCGTCATCAGGGCCACCGGCTCCTCATAGCCGTCGATGCGGGCGCCCACGAAGTTGTAGGTGCTGAAGTAACGGATTTCCAGAATCGCGTCAGGCACTACATCGGTGATGTTGACAAACTGGCTTGAATCCATCGTCGGATCCATGACCTGTGCCGCATTTTGGGCACTTTTGCAGCCCGTCAACAGGCTTGCTGCCATCAGCAGGCACAATGCGAGCAAGAAATTATACTTTTTCATCTGATTCATTTTTAATTCTTTGTCACGGCAAAAGTAAGCATTTTTTTTAAGTATTTATTGTTCTAGTCCAATTATCGTTGCCATCGTAGCCCGAATAACGCATTCCAGCCACATCAACCACGCCAAGGCAAGACCTAATCCAGCAACAGCAAATTTTAAAAACAAGAAATACAACAAATACAATTAACTGATTTACAGCAAGATTGTATTTCTTGTACTTCTTGCTTTCTATTTTAAAAAAGTTGTTTTTAAAAACCTTAGCGTCTTAGCGTGAGGCCAACGGAAGCGGATGCTAATTTGATTAATTCGTAGACAGAATAAGCGTGCGGATGCCATCCCAATAATCCGTCTAATCTGCCGACCATAAGTGTAGCGCGTCAGCAAATTTGATTAATTCGATTAATTCGTAGGCAGAATCAACGTGCGGCTGCAGAAAAATCATTACTTTTGCCAATTGATAACCATCGCATGGCATCATGAACAAGAGCGAGAAACAGATTTCACAGGCCGCCGAGCGATTTGCTAAACGCTGGGAGGGAAAAGGCTACGAGAAGGGCGAGAGTCAGCTCTTCTGGACCGAATTGCTGACCGAGGTCTATGGGGTAGAAAACCCTTCGACAGTCATCTCCTTTGAGGACAAGGTGCAACTCGACCACACGTCGTTTATCGATGGCTACATCGACCACACCCACACCATGATTGAGCAGAAGTCGCTGGGCAAGGACCTGCGGGCACCCATCAAGCAGAGCGATGGCACGTCGCTCACGCCCTTCCGTCAGGCGCAACGCTACAGTGCCGCTCTGCCCTATAGCAAGCGTCCCCGCTGGATTGTGACCTGCAATTTCTCGACGTTTCTCGTCTATGACATGGAAAACCCCAACGATGAGCCGTTTGAAATACGTCTTGCCGATTTGGAAAAAGAGCATTACCGCCTGCGCTTCCTCGTTGAGACGGGCGCCCAGCACCTGGAGCGCGAGATGCAGGTGTCGATGCAGGCCGGTGCCATTGTGGGCAAACTCTATGACGCCCTGCTCAAGGAATACAAGGACCCCACCAATCCCGAGTCGCTGCGCTCGTTGAACGTGCTGTGCGTGAGGCTCGTGTTCTGCCTCTACAGCGAGGATGCCGGCATCTTTGGCAAGCACGACATGTTCCATGACTACCTGGTGCGCTACGACACGATGGATATGCGCAACGCCCTCGTCCGCCTGTTCCAGGTGCTCAACACGCCGCTCGACGAGCGTGACCCCTACCTACAGGATGACCTCGCCGCTTTCCCCTTTGCCAGCGGTGGCCTGTTTGAGGGCGACATCGAGATTCCCCGCATGAACGAGGAAATCCGTGACCTGCTGTTGCGCCATGCCTCGCTCGACTTTGACTGGAGCCAGATTTCGCCCACCATCTTCGGCGCCGTGTTCGAGAGCACCCTCAACCCCGAGACGCGCCGCAGCAGCGGCATGCACTACACCAGCGTCGAGAACATCCACAAGGTCATCGACCCGCTTTTCCTTGACGACCTGCGCCACCAACTCGACGACATCCTCGAGGAAAAAGTCTTGACCAAGCGCCGCAAGCGCCTCTTGGACTTCCAGCAGCATTTGGCAAGCCTTACCTTCCTCGACCCTGCCTGCGGCAGCGGCAATTTCTTGACGGAGACCTACCTGTCACTGCGACGGCTGGAAAACAGGCTCATCCGTGCGCTCTATGAGGGCGAATCCATGTTTATCGGCGGCGACGACTTTGTCAACCCCGTCAAGGTGGACATCCACCAGTTCTACGGCATCGAGATCAACGACTTTGCCGTCACCGTCGCCACCACTGCCCTGTGGATTAGTGAGTCGCAGATGCTGACCGAGACCGAGCGCATCATCTCGCACGACCTCGAATTCCTGCCCCTCAAGTCCTTCCCCAACATCCATGAGGCCAACGCCCTGCGCACCGACTGGGC
>CADBBK010000005.1 GCA_902792895.1 uncultured Bacteroidales bacterium
GAAGGATTCGAACCCTCGCAAGCGGAACCAGAATCCGATGTGCTACCATTACACCACAGGACAATTCCTAATTGCGACTGCAAAGGTACTGCTTTTTTTCTTACCACCAAGAAAAAATCCAACTTTTTTTCAAATTTTTTTCTTTTGTAGTCCAAAAAGCCATGGTTTTCACACCGTCACGGCTGGTTTTAGCGCATTTTTCCCGTCCGACACATGATATCCGTCTTTATTTCCCTTTGTGTTTGGGGACGCGTTTCGAGACACCGATGGCGCCGGTGGGGCAGACGAGGCGGCACAGGTGGCAGCCCACGCACTTGGTGCCCACGAGGTGGGGCTTGCAGTCATCGCCGAAGGTGATGGCCTGGTGGCCGCCGTCCATACAGGAGACGTAGCATCTGCCGCAACCAATACAATTCTCATGATTAAATATGGGATATACGACGGTGTCACGGTCCAGGTCGCTGGGCTTGACAAAGTTGGGCAGTTGCTCACCCACAAGCGTTGACAGCTTAGTGATGCCGCGGCTGGTCATGTAGTGCTGCAGACCCAACTTGAGGTCGTCGATGATGCGGTAGCCGTACTGCATCACTGCGGTGCATACCTGCACGTTGCTGCAGCCCAGCTGGATGAACTCGAGCGCATCGCGCCAGGTCTCGATGCCGCCGATGCCGCTCAGTCGCACGTTCTTCATTACGGGATTCTGAGCCATCTCGAGGATAAAGCGCAGGGCAATGGGCTTGACGGCGCGTCCCGACAGTCCCGACACGGTCCACTGGCCCGATACCTCGGCCCGCTCGTCCATGGTCACGCTCTTGATGGTGTTGATGGCGCTGATGGCATCGGCACCGGCAAAGTAGGAACCCATGGCGGGGTTGCTCATCATCGTGATGTTGGGGGTCATCTTGGGGATGACGGGTATGGAAACAGAGTGCTTGACATAGGCGGTGTAGAAGGTCACCAGCTCGGGGTCTTGGCCCACGTCGCTGCCCATGCCTGCCAGACGCATCTGGGGGCAGGAGAAGTTCAGTTCCACGGCATCGACTCCGGCGGCCTCGGCCATCTTGGCGAGTTCAATCCACTGTTCCTCGGTTGAACCCATGATGGAGGCGACCACAATCTTGCTGGGGTAGTTCTGTTTGAGTCGGCGCAGGATGTCAAAGTCCACCTCGGCAGGGTTCTCACTCAGCTGTTCCATGTTGCGCAGGGCGGTGAAGTCGCCCTTGTCGCCCTCGCGATGCAGGACGTCAAACCGCGGCGATACCTCTCGGATGTCATCCAGACAGATGGTCTTGTAGAAGACGCCTGCCCAACCAGCCTCAAAGGCGCGAGCCACCATCTCATAGTTGGTGCAGATCGACGAGGAGGCAAGGAAAAACGGATTTTCGCAGGGGAGGCCACAGAAATCTATAGCCAGGCTCGGCAGGTCGGCATGGGCCACCTGGGGCAATTGGTCAGCAATCTCCTGGATGCGGATGGGGCGGTCATAGTGGATACAGGCCTGCTCGGCATGCTCCAGGTCGCTGTCATCGCATCCGTCCAGCCATTGGCGGGCGATGGCTTCGTTGCCGAAGCGCACGGCGCGGATGGCTCTTGCAACGTCACCCTTGCCGCAGGCACGGCTGCAGGGGGCATTCTCACACAGCAGGCAACGTGCTGCTTCCTCTTTGATGTTCAATTGTTTCTTGCTCATGATGTGGGGTATATACTTGTTGATATTATAATATTATTAATAAGGAGTAAAAAAAGTGGTGGCTGGGGTTAGACGTCACTCGAAGCGCATCGTCGATGTGGGCTTGATGGTCGAGATGATGTGGCTGGCACCCAGCAAGGTCAGATAGGAGACGATGATAATGCCCACATTGAGCATCACCAGCGTGGCGACGTTCAGCGAGATGGGCACGTAGGGCATGTAATAGGCCGTCGGGTCCAGACGCACGACATGGCCGTACTTCTGCACCAGTGCCAGCCCGATGCCGATGATGTTGCCGATGAGGAGCGCCTTGAGGATGAGTTTGCCCGTCAGGTAGATGAAAATGCGGCGGATGGCGCCGTTGGTGGCTCCCATCGCCTTGAAGTTGCCGATGACGCGGATGCGTTCCAGCACAATCATCAGCATGGCCGAGATGAGGGTGAAGGCGGCGACAATCATCATGAGCGTGAGGATGATCACGACGTTCATGTCCAGCATCTGCAGCCACGCGAAAAACGGCAGGTTGTTCTGGTGGGTCGTGGTGACGTAGAACAGGTTGCGGCTCTCGTGCTGAACGGTGCTCTCGGCAAGCAGGGTATAAAGCAGGTAGGCCATCCCGTCCAGGTCGCGCGTGTCCTTCAGGTTCACGGCCACCTCGGTGCCGGTGTCGCTGTTCCAGCCGTTCACGCCCTGCACCACGTCGATGCCGCCCACGATGTAGGCATTGTCAAACGCCTCCAGGTCGGTCTCGAACACACCGCTGATGGTCAGGTTCCTCACCTTGATTTTGTCGTCGATGAAGTAGGTCAGGACCTTGTCGCCGGCATGGAGCTGCAAGCGGTCGGCAACGGTCTTGGATATCGTGATCTGCTGGCTTGAAGCCGTGTCGCTCACCACGGGAATCTCGCCCTCGACCATTTTGCTCTGGAGATAGCGCCAGTCGTAGCCATCGTTCACGCCACGCATGATGATGCCCATGAAGTCCTCATCGGTCTTGAGGATGGCGCTCTTGTCGGCTATCAGGCTCACGCTCTCGACCATCGGGGCAAAGTCGGTGTCCTCGGCGATGGCCTCGCGCACCTCGCGTCCGTTGACCGTGGCATAATTGTCGTCGATGCCCAGGGCGGCGTTGGTCACCTTCAGGTGGGCGTCCAGACGCATGATTTTGCCCGAGATTTCGCCCTTGAACCCCATCACGATGGCAATCGACAGGATCATCACGACCACAGCGAGCACGATGCCCACCAGGGCGACCGTCAGGCTCGGGGAACCCTGCTGCCGCTCGTTGTTGAGTGTCATGCGCCGCGCTATGTACAGTTCGTGATTCATCGTCGGCAAAGTTACTAATAACTTTTCAGTTATGCGGTTTCGACTTTCAGTTTTTTGGCAGTGTGGCAGGAATCGCTTAACTTTGCAGAACAAAACATAGATAATTCAAGTGTATGAAAAAGAGAATGCTGTTTTTGATGCTGGCAGTGCTGACCTTGTCGCTTGCCATGCAGGGTGGGGTGGTCAAGCTGGCCATCTTGAGTGATATTCATGTCACACCGGGTAACATCAACGAGGGCCGTCTCCGAGCGGCGGTCGATGAAATCAATGCGATGGATGTTGACGCGGTCATGGTGACCGGAGACCTCACTAATGATGGTACCGACGAGCAACTCGCCAATGTCAAGTCAGTTTTGGACGGCATCACCCATCCCCAGTATGTCATTCCCGGTAACCACGAGGATACCTGGAGCCAGAGTGCATGCAAGACTTTCAACGACCTGTGGGGCAATGACCGCTTTGTTTTCACGGTCGATAAGCTCGTGGTCATCGGCATGAATTGCGGCCCGTTCATGAAGATGGGCGACGGTCACATCAAGCAGGAGGACCTGCTGTGGCTCGACAGCACCCTCAATGTCATGGTCAAGCCCGGCATGCAGGTGCTCAGCGTCAACCACTATCCGCTTCTCGACGACCTGGATAATTACCGCGCCTATGTCGATGTCCTCAAGAAGTACCCTGTCATCACCCACCAGTGCGGACATTACCACCAGTGGCGACTCTATGAGACCGAGGGTATCAACGGCGTGATAGTACGTGCCCTCAGCATGGACCAGGGCAACTACGGTTACACCCTGATGAACATCGACCTCGACCGTCAGTGGATCAACGTATATAATAAGGTAATAGGCAAGGACCCCGAGGTGATGTTCTCCTATCGCATCAATCTTGACTACTACAACTCCCCGCGGCCCGACGAACACTATACGCTGCCTGCAGGTGTCGAGATCCAGCGCGTCGTTGCCGACAACGCGTCTATCTTTACCCGCGTGGGAGTAGACGATAAGAACCTCTACTTCGGCAACTCGCTGGGCTACTGCAAGGCCGTGGACAAGAAGACGGGCCAACTGCGCTGGCAGTACAAGACAGATGCCATGCTCTTCTCGCGCCCTGCCGTCACCGACAAGTATGTCATCCTGCCTACCAGCGATAAGCGGCTCGTCTGGCTCGACAAGAAATCGGGCAAGCCCGTCTGGCAGTATGAGGCCGCTGGCCCCTATGTGGCCGATGGTGTCGTGCGTGACGGCATCCTCTATCAGGGCGGTTTCATGACCTTCCAGGCCTGGGACGTGAACAAGCATCGCATGTTGTGGCATTTCGATGATATCTACAACTACTGCCAGGCCGAGCCTGTGGTCGATGGCAACGACGTCATCTTCGGCGCCTGGGACACCCATCTGCGCTCACTGGATACCCGAACCGGGACCATGAACTGGGAGTGGAACAACACCAAGACGTCAGTCCTCTACAGCCCGGGCAACGTGGTGCCCGTCGTTACCCCCGAGCGTGTGGTTATCGTCGCTCCCGATCGTTTCGCTACTGGCATCGACCGCCGCACCGGCAAGCAACAGTGGCGTGAGAAGAACGACAACAAGGTGCGCGAGAGCCTTGGGCGCAGTGCCGACGGCAAGGTCGCCTATGCAAAGACCATGGACGGCGAATTGGTTGCCATGAGCACCGGCGACAAGTATGAGCTGTTGTGGAAAGTCGACCTGGGCTTCGGTTACGAGCACGCCCCCTGCATCATCCTTGAGCGCAACGGCTACATCTACTGCGGTTCCCGCCGTGGCATGCTCGCCGTGGTCAATGCTGCCACACGCCAGCTCGAGTTCACCTATCGCCTCGGCACCAGCGAGGTCAACGGCTTTGAATTTGACAGACAGGGCAATATCTACTGCTCCCTCATCGAGGGCACCATTTGGCGCATCACCAACGATAGGTGAACGGTTCCCTGCCCGTAATTGAAGTTATTGTATAAAACAAACCGGGACAGCATCAACAATGCCGCCCCGGTTTGTTTATTTGTATTTGTTGTATTGATTGTTTTCCCTATATAATTGTTGTCTGGAATGATCAGTCGAAGTGCTTGCGGCGGAAGATGAAATTGTGGCCCAGGTACTTGTCGCGAACGGTCGGGTTCTCGGCCAGTTCCTCGCTTGTGCCTTGGAACAGAATCTTGCCCTCAAACAGCAGGTAGGCCCTGTCGGTGATGCTCAGCGTCTCGGGGGCGTTGTGGTCGGTGATGAGGATGCCGATGTTTTTGCTCTTGAGGCTATATACAATGCTCTGGATGTCTTCCACGGCAATGGGGTCGACGCCGGCAAACGGCTCGTCGAGCATGATGAAGTGCGGGTTGATGGCCAGGCCGCGGGCAATCTCGGTGCGGCGGCGCTCACCGCCCGACAATCGGTTACCCAGATTCTTGCGCACCTTCTGCAGGTGGAACTCACTGATGAGCTGCTCCAGGCGGTCTTTCTGCTCAGCAGGCGTGAGGGTGGTCATCTCCAGCACGGTGCGGATGTTGTCCTCGACGCTCAGCGTGCGGAACACCGATGCCTCCTGCGGCAGGTAGCCGATGCCCAACTGGGCACGGCGGTAAACGGGTAGGGTAGTGATGTCCACATCGTTGAGGAACACACGGCCCTCGTTGGGCGTCACCAGTCCCGTGGTCATATAGAACGTAGTGGTCTTGCCGGCACCGTTGGGGCCCAGCAGACCTACGATTTCGCCCTGATGGACATCGATGGACACGTGGTTAACGACGGTGCGCTGACGGTATTTCTTCACCAGATTGTCGGTGCTCAATACCAGCGTACCCTCGTCACCCGACGCCTTGAGCCGCGCCACGGTGTCTTTGTCGGTGCGCTTCACTGGCTGCTGGCCATCGCCTGCGGTAGGCTTGCCGTTGTGTTGCCAGGGCAGTTTCATTTCTTCTTGTTGGTCGTCAGCCGTCCCTTGATGTAGTCGGTGATCAGGTTAATGGCCACTTCGTTGTTGCCACCCTCGGGGATGATGATGTTGGCAAACTTCTTCGTCGGCTCGATGTGCAGCTGGTGCATGGGCTTGAGCACGCGCTGGTAGCGCTCGATAACGGCCTCGGCAGTGCGGCCGCGCTCAATGCAGTCGCGCGAGATGACACGGATCAGGCGGTCGTCGCCGTCGGCGTCAACAAACACCTTGATGTCCATCATCTTCCTCAGGCGCGCATCGCTCAGTGCCATAATGCCCTCGATGATCACCACGTCATGCGGGCCCATGGGAACGGTCTCCTTCTGGCGCGAACAGGTCAGGTAACTGTAGGTGGGCATCTCGATGGACTCGCCGCGCTTGAGCATCTTCACATGCTCCAGCAGCAGATTCCAGTCAAAGGCTGCCGGCTCGTCAAAGTTGATGTTCTGGCGCTCCTCGACAGGCACATGGCTAGAGTCCTTGTAATAGGAATCCTGCGAAATCACGCCAACTTCGCCTTCGGGGAGGCGTTCCATGATTTTGCGAACTACTGTTGTTTTGCCAGAGCCGGTACCGCCGGCAATACCGATGATAATCATAACATTAATTGATTTATAACAGGTTAAAGTGGTCTTGAATATGTCGCATTGGACCCGTTGGGCTCAATTCAAACATACAAAGGTAGCATTTTTACAACAAACCATCGGTGTTTTTCACGAAAACTTTCGCTTTTTTTCAAAAAACCGTCCAATCCACCCCCATATCCCCACTATCTTATAATGAATGACAACCCCTAACTCCTCACTCCTCACTCCTAACTCCTAACTCCAAACAACCCTCTCCTGTCAGTTTTGCTGACAATGTGTCAGCCGTCTCGGTTTGGCACACGGTTTGCATAGTTGAGGTCGGAATGCTGCATCATGTGGCTTCCGGTTCAACTTTGATTAATAACATTACAAACAATAAAAACAGAAAGAAAGAGAGACATTTATTATGGGAAAGATTATTGGTATCGATTTAGGAACTACTAACTCGTGTGTATCGGTTCTGGAAGGCTCCAAGCCGGT
Organism: uncultured Bacteroidales bacterium; assembly: GCA_902792895.1. Taxonomy (GTDB): domain Bacteria; phylum Bacteroidota; class Bacteroidia; order Bacteroidales; family Muribaculaceae; genus Sodaliphilus. The sequence continues at coordinate 7,036 of CADBBK010000005.1, forward strand.
TGTGATTCCCAACAGCGAGGGCCGCAACACTACGCCCTCGGTAGTTGCCTTCAGGGAAGGCGGAGAGCGCATCGTGGGTGATCCCGCTAAGCGCCAGGCCATTATGAACCCCACGGGTACCGTATTTTCAATCAAGCGTTTCATGGGCGAGACTTATGACCACGTCATCAAGGATGTGGAGCGTATGCCCTACAAGGTGGTGAACAATGGCAGCAACCAGCCGCGCGTTGAGATTGCCGGCCGCCAGTACACCCCGCAAGAGATCTCGGCAATGATTCTCCAGAAGATGAAGAAGACTGCCGAGGATTACCTGGGAACCACCGTTGACGAGGCTGTCATCACCGTGCCTGCCTACTTCAACGATGCACAGCGCAAGGCTACCAAGGAGGCTGGCGAGGTTGCCGGACTCAAGGTGCAGCGCATTGTTAACGAGCCCACTGCAGCCGCTTTGGCCTATGGTCTTGACAAGGACAACAGCGACAAGAAGATTGCTGTGTTTGACCTCGGCGGCGGTACATTTGATATTTCAATCCTGGAACTCGGTGACGGCGTGTTCGAGGTAAAGGCCACCAATGGTGACACCCACCTGGGCGGTGACGACTTCGATCAGCGCATCATCACTTGGCTTGCCGACGAGTTCAAGGCCGAGAACGGTGTGGACCTGCGCAAGGATCCTATGGCTCTGCAGCGCCTCAAGGAGGCTGCCGAGAAGGCCAAGATTGAGCTCTCCAGCTCGACCAGCACCGACATCAACCTTCCGTACATCACCCAGCTCGACGGCATGCCCAAGCACTTGGTTAAGAACCTGACGCGTGCCAAATTTGAGCAGTTGTGCGATGACCTGATTCAGAGCACCATCGAGCCCTGCCGCAAGGCTCTGAGCGACGCTGGCCTCAGCACCAGCGACATCAACGAGGTGATCCTCGTGGGCGGCTCGACGCGTATCCCCGCTGTACAGCAGGTAGTAGAGAAGTTCTTCGGCAAGGCTCCGTCCAAGGGTGTCAACCCCGACGAGGTAGTTGCTGTGGGTGCTGCCATCCAGGGCGGTGTGCTCACCGGTGACGTTAAGGACGTCCTGCTGCTCGATGTAGTGCCCCTGAGTGTGGGTATCGAGACGCTGGGTGGCGTGATGACCAAGCTCATCGAGGCCAACACCACCATCCCCGCTCGTCGCAGCCAGGTCTTCTCGACCGCTGCCGACAACCAGCCCGAAGTTGAGATCCACGTCCTCCAGGGCGAGCGTCCCATGGCTAAGGACTGCAAGACGCTGGGCCGCTTCCATCTCGATGGCATCGCTCCCGCTCCCCGTGGCATCCCGCAGATCGAGGTGACCTTTGAGGTTGATGCCAACGGTATCATGAACGTCAGCGCCAAGGACAAGGCCACCGGCAAGGAGCAGAGCATCCGCATCGAGGCCTCCAGTGGTCTGAGCGACGCCGAAATCCAGCGCATGAAGGACGAGGCTACCGCCAACGCTGCCGCCGATGCCGCCGAGAAGGAGCGCATCGACAAGATCAACGGCGCCGATGCCCTCATCTTCCAGACCGAGAAGGTGCTCAAGGACAGTGGTGACAAGTTGCCCGCCGACATCAAGAGCCAGATCGAGGGCGCTCTGGGCAAGCTGAAAGATGCCCACAAGAGCCAGGATCTCGCTGCCATCGACACCGCAACTGCCGAGTTGAACTCGCTGTTCGAGAAGATGTATCAGCAGGCTGGTGGCGCACAAGGTCAGCCCGGTGCAGGCTTCGATCCCAACAACATGGGCGGTGCTGACTTCCAGGGTGGTTCCCGTCAGGGTGGCAACCCGAGCCAGGGTGGCGACAATGTCGAGGACACGACCTACGAGGAAGTGAAGTAAAATAATTCATAAATAATAGAGTTAATTGCAGTGGCGCGAGGCAGTAATTGCTTCGCGTCACTGTTTCTGTTTTATCCGGTTTGTGGATGCCGATTTGATAAAGATAATCTTCTGTCGTATCAATCATGAGGCAAAAGTGAGGGTTAAACGATTGCATTTCTCCTATCTGCTTGATATCCAGCACAAAATGATGAATTCTTAGAATTGGTAAAATGTTTGCTAATTCATTGATTGTCAGTGCTTTGATTGGTGTATCCGAAAGAAGATATAGTTAATTGATTGAATTTGAGCGCTTATTTGAGGATTTTTTTGTACCTTTGTGCCCACATTATCAATGTTTAACTACTAAATGATGTTAGACTTACTATTTGAAACCAGTTGGGAAGTCTGCAACAAGGTCGGTGGCATCTACGCCGTTCTCTCGACCAAGGCCAAGACTCTCCATCAACACTATAAAGATAACCTGATTTTCATCGGTCCTGACATCTGGACCGAGGATAACCCGTCTCCGACCTTTGTCGAGACGCGCACTCCTCTTGCCGCATGGCTTCGCAAGGCGAAACTGCCCGAAGGGATGCAGGTGAGGGTAGGGCGCTGGGATATCCCCGGCAAACCCATTGCTGTGCTGGTGACTTTCGGGTCGCTCTACATCTACAAGGATGCCCTCTATGCCGATATGTGGAACCGCTACCGCGTGGATTCCCTTCACGGCTATGGCGACTATGATGAGTCGTGCATGTTTGCCTATGCCGCTGCCATTGTCATCGAGAGCATTGTCAAGTGGAAAAATGACTCCAAGTTGAAGGTCGTTGCCCACTTCGATGAGTGGACGACGGGCATGGGACTGCTCTATGTCAAGACCCATCTGCCTCAGGTGGCTACAGTGTTCACAACCCATGCCACGAGCATTGGCCGCAGCATCTGCGGTAACGGCAAGCCGTTGTATGACTATATGCAGGGCTACAATGGTGATCAGATGGCGTCAGAACTCAACATGCAGTCCAAGCACTCGCTGGAGAAGGCCGCAGCCCATGCCGCTGATTCATTCACTACGGTGAGTGATGTCACTGCTCGGGAGTGCCGACAGCTGCTGGAGCGTTATCCCATGGTAACGCCCAACGGCTTTGAACAGAACTATGTCCCCAAGGGCGCTAAGTTCAACGCCAAACGGACGGCCGCACGTCACCAGATTCTGAAAGTGGCGTCTTGTCTTACAGGACAACATTATGCCGACGACACGTTGATTGTCGCCACTTCAGGACGCCTGGAGATGCGCAACAAGGGCATCGATATGTATCTGGATTCCGTTGCCTCGCTGCGTAATTCACTCAAGTTTGTATCGAGCAAGGATCGCAAGGTGGTCGCACTCGTGCTTGTGCCCGCCTGGATGAAGTCGCCTCGCGCCGACCTGATTGAGAATCTGCATGCCGACAATCATCACCGCCTCTTTGACCCGGTTATCACCCATCACCTCCACAACCAGGACAGTGATCCCATCTATAACCGCATCAATGCGCTGGGGTTCCACAACGAGCCCAACGACAAGGTGACCATCATTGACGTGCCTTGTTACCTGAACGGGAACGACGGCATTTTCAACATGACCTATTATGACCTGTTGGCAGGACTTGATGCTGCAGTGTTCCCGTCCTATTATGAGCCGTGGGGCTACACTCCGCTCGAGAGTGCCGCCTTTGGCGTTCCCACCATCACAACCGATCTGGCTGGCTTTGGCCAGTGGGTGCTCGACCGTTTCGGTGATGACTCTGACCGTTACGGCGTAAAGGTGCTCCACCGCACCGACAGCAACTACGAAGAGAACTTCAGGGCTATCGCAATGAGCATGATGAACTTGTATGTGATGAGCGATAAGGACAATCGCGCTATCCGCAATGCCAACCGAACGACCAGCAAGGCTGCCTCGTGGGACAACTTCATCGCCTGCTATGACGAGGCTTACAGCCAAGCCCTCGACAAGGCTGCCCAGCGCATGAAAAACAGAAAATCAAACAAAACATCATAACTACAAAGTACAATTATGAAATTTCAAGCAAGCAACAGCAATGATCCTCAGTGGAGGACCATCACTGTAAAGTCCGAGCTTCCTGGTAAGCTCAGCAAACTCAACGAACTGTCACGCAACCTGTGGTGGGCATGGAACACCGAGGGCAAAACCCTGTTCCATGACCTGGACCGCGATACCTGGCGTGCCACCAGTGAAAACCCCGTGAAGATGCTCCAGCGACTTTCCAACGAGAAAATCGCCGCTATCCAGGCCGACCCGGCAATGATGGCGCGCATCGATAGCACTTATGAGCTCTATAAGGAATATATGAAGAAGCCCTTGCGCACCGACATTCCCTCGATTGCCTACTTCAGCATGGAATACGGTCTGTGCAACGCCATCAAGATTTATTCTGGTGGTTTGGGCATCCTCGCCGGCGACTATGTCAAGGAGGCCAGCGACCGCTGCGTGAACATGACTGCCGTGGGCTTCCTCTATCGTTACGGTTACTTTACCCAGACCCTCTCGATGGACGGCCAGCAGATTGCCAACTACGAGGCTCAGAACTTCAACCAGCTGCCCATCGAGCCGGTATTGGACGAGAATGGACGCCAGCTGGTTCATGAGGTACCCTATCCTGGACGTACCATCTATGCCAACGTGTGGAAGGCCAATGTGGGTCGCGTTACCCTCTACCTGCTCGATACCGACATGGAACTTAACAGCGAGTATGACCGCGAAATCACCCACAAGCTCTACGGTGGCGAATGGGAGAACCGCATCAAGCAGGAGTATTTGCTCGGCATCGGCGGCGTGTTGCTGCTCAAGCGACTGGGCATCGAGGCCGACATCTATCACTGCAATGAGGGCCACGCCGCACTGCTCAACCTGCAGCGCTTGGTGGACTATGTGCAGGAGAAGGGTATGGGCTTCAACGAGGCTCTTGAGGTCGTTCGCGCTACCTCGCTCTACACCGTTCACACTCCCGTGCCCGCCGGCCACGACTACTTCGACGAGGAACTCTTCGGCAAGTACATGGGTGAATACCCCGAGCGTCTGGGCATCAGCTGGCAGGAACTCATGGACATGGGCCGTGAGAATCCCGGCAGCAACGAGCGTTTCTGCATGAGTACATTTGCCTTGAACACCACTCAGGAGAGCAACGGCGTGAGCTGGCTCCACGGTGAAGTGTCCAAGAAGATGTTTGCCCCCATTTGGAAGGGCTATGCCCCCGAGGAGTCTCATGTGGGTTACGTCACCAATGGCGTGCACATGCCCACCTGGGCCGCCAGCGAGTGGAAGGTGTTCTACAAGCAGGTGCTGGGCGATGACTTCCTCGAGCATCAGGAGTTGGAATCCTCTTGGGCTCCCCTGATGAATGTCCCCGACGAGAAGATTTGGGAAATGCGCATGACCTTGAAGCAGAAGTTCATCCGCTTCGTGAAACGCGACTTCAAGGAGAGCTGGCTCAAGAACCAGGGCGATCCCACCCGCATTGCCAACATTGTCGATAAGATCAACCCCGATGCACTGCTCATCGGTTTCGCACGCCGCTTTGCCACCTACAAGCGTGCCCACCTCATTTTCAATGACTTGGATCGCCTCAAGAAGATTGTCAACGACGAGCGTTATCCCGTGCAGTTCATCTTCGCCGGTAAGGCACACCCTGCCGACGGTGCCGGCCAGGGCCTGATCAAGCGCATCATCGAAATCAGCAAGATGCCGGAGTTCCTGGGCAAGGTCATCTTCCTCGAGAACTATGACATGACGCTGTCCAAGCGACTCATCACCGGTGTTGACGTATGGCTCAACACCCCGACTCGTCCCCTCGAGGCATCGGGTACCTCTGGCGAGAAGGCCGAGATGAACGGTCTGCTCAACTTCTCGGTACTTGATGGCTGGTGGTATGAGGGTTATCGCGAGGGTGCCGGCTGGGCATTGACCAGCAAGCGTACCTACACCGAGCAGGCTCAACAGGATAAACTCGACTCGGCCACCATCTATTCGATGCTTGAGAACGAGATTATCCCCCTCTACTTTGCCAAGAACAGCAAGGGTTATTCTCCCGAGTGGATTCAGTACATCAAGAACTCCATGGTTCACATCGCGCCCAACTACACCATGTCGCGCATGATGAGGGACTATTTCGTCAAGTTCTACTGCCCGCAGGCCAAGCGCGCTGCCGAGTTGAAGGCCGACAATTATGCCCTCGCCAAGAAGATCGTTGCTTGGAAGGAGAATGTTGCCGCCCGTTGGGACGATGTACAGCTCGTGGGTGAAATCATGGGCAACCGTGAGGCTATCGCCAGTGGCAATGCCGATATCGACGTTACCATGCGTCTCGACACCGCTGGTTTGGGCCAGGATGTGAAACTCGAACTGGTGGTTTACCGTGAGGATGATAACCAGTCGCAGTTCTATCGCAAGGCCGCCTTCGAGGTTGTTGGACAGGATGGTGACGTAGTGACTTACAACTGCAAGGTGCCCTTCCACGAGAACGGTGTCTTCCGCTACGCCTACCGTGCCTATCCCTGGAACGACCTGCTGCCTCACCGCCAGGACTTCGCCTACCTCAAGTGGTTCTAAACCGAGAGCCATCACCCTTCTATAACGCTGCTGCCCGCCTGACCGTCACGGTCCCGCGGGCAGCCGTGTTTTATCCCTTTTAGAAACACCTCTCCATCCCCCTCCAGTCCCTCCAGGATGTCAGGTCCATCCAGTTAGTCCAGTCCCCTCCAGTTCCTCCAGGATGTCCAGTCCCTCCAGCGTCTCCATCCCCTCTCATAATCAATAATCTTAAAAAAAAGGTTTTTTGTTTGTCATTCCGCTTGACATGCATTACCTTTGCCATTTAATATGTATTACTGGGCTTTTTCTGCGGCAATGCCATGGAGGCGCCCGTGAGACTGGCAACTGAACGATGTTTGGCAAAAAGGGAAATATGTTCTCCAAGATCGCTGCCTGGGTGGGTAGTGGACTCTTGGGCATGGTGGCGACGCTGCCCTTTGCTGCATATATCCCTTGGGTGCAGAACAAGGCGGCCGACATAGCTGCCGAGTATGCCAGCAAGAAGACCGGCATGGACATCAGCGTGGGCGACGTGAGCGTGAAGTTCCCGCTTGACGTGACGGCTACCGATATCCAGGTGATCGACCAGAACGGTGACACCTTGTTCAAGGCCGACGAGGTAAAGGGAAACGTGAAACCCAAGCCACTCTTGGACAAGAAGGTAGAAGTCGAGAACGCCTCGCTCAAGGGCGCCAAGAGCCAGATCAAGTCCGACGACGGCTCGATGGATCTCGACGTGGATGTGGATGATGCCAAAATCGATGCCACGTCGGTGGACCTGAACAACAACAAGGTGGACGTGGGCAATGCCTCGCTCAAGGGCGGCAAGGCCAAGATGAGCTACAAGCCGGAGAAGAAGAAACCTGAGCCCAACAAGGAACCCAGCAAACCATGGAAAGTCAATGCCAAGAAGGTCACTGCCGATGATGTGGACTTCAAGATGGACATGAAACCCACCGTCGACAACCTGGATGCCAAGGTGGGCCATGCCGAGGCCAAGGATGTCAAGGTGGATACGGGAGAGAAGACCGTTGACGTGGGTGAGCTCGATGTAGATAATGCTGATGTGAAGTATGAGCACCCCAGCGAGAAGGATGCCAAGCAATACCGCAAGGACCATCCCATGCCCAAGGATACTCCCAAGAACAAGGATGACGACAAGCCCTGGAAGGTCAAGGCCGACAAGGTGCGCCTGAACAACAGCAAGGGAAAGTATTCTCAGACGGGCAAAAAGCCCAACAAGCCGGGCACCACGCTTGATCCCGACAACATCGATGTTGAGGATGTGAACGCTGCCATCGACAACTTTGAGTATGACGGCGACAACCTCAAGGTGCCCGTCAAGCACCTCTCTGGTAAGGAGCGCAGCGGTCTGCAGGTCAAGGATGCCAGCGGCACCGTGAGCAAGGACAAGAATGGCTTGGACCTCAACGACATGAAGCTCAAGACCAAGGGTAGCGACATCAAGCTCGATGCCCATGTCGATCAGGATATGCTTGATGGCAAGCCCAACGGCAAGGCCACTATCGACACCGACAGCAAAATCGACCTCAATGAGGTCGAGAAGCTTGTCCCCGAGGCGCGCAAGGCCCTCAAGGACCTGCCCCACAACAAGCCGTTGAAGATCAAGGCCAGGGCACGTGGCAACGATAAGCGCCTCGACATCCATTCGCTGGATGCCGACGTGCCCGGCGTGGGCCGCGTCAAGGGCAAGGGCACGATTTATAATCCCACCGATATGGACCGTATGAAGGCCGATCTCGATACCGAGGTGGACCTGCGTGATCCGAGTGTCCTCAACAAGATGCTGGGACTGAAAGACGTCAAGCTCCCGCCCATGAAGATGAGCGGCAAGATCAACAAGGAGGGCTGCAAGTGGATTGCCCGCAATCTGCGCATCTCGACGGGCGGTGGCTCGATGAGGGGCGATGGCTACTACGACGTGTGCAACGAGAACTACGACGTGGATGCCTCGTTCAACAACTTCCCCGTCAAGTCGTTCTTGCCTGATTATGACGTCCGCAACCTGACGGGTAGCGTCAATGCCCGTGGGCATGGCTTTGACTTCACCGATTGCGGTTCCACTTGGACCGATGCCACTGTCAACCTCGCCAGCGTGCGCTATAACGGTAACCACTACGGCAACATCCGCGCCCGTGGCAAACTGCGCGGTGGCTATGCCGACGTGTATGCTGCCAGCGCCAATAAGGGTTGCGACTTTGATGCCAATGCCCATGGCACCATCTGCAACGACCACTACGTCTTCACTGCCGACGGCAATATTCGCGATTTGGACCTCCACCGCCTGGGTATGTACAACGGTCAGTGTGCTGGCTCGACTCGTCTGCACGCCGAGGGTGACATCAACCTGCGCACCCAGGTGTGGGATGCCGACCTCACGCTGCACGATATCGACTGGCGCCTTGACAGCAGCCTGCTCGTGGCCGATGATGCACATGCAACGCTGCATAGCACCCCGTGGGTAACCTGCATCACGGTCGAGAACGAGGACAATTATGCCCACTTGAATGCACCCAGTGCCATGATGCCGCTGATCGAGGACTTCCAGAAGACCGCTACCGAGTTCCAGCGCCAGTACAACGACCGCTCCCTTGACGTCGAGCGACTCAAGGAGCCCATGCCGCGCTTCAACTTCGACATGCACATGGGCGCCGATGGTCTCGTGCAGCGCTATCTGCAGCAGTACGAGGTAGACTTCCGCAACGTCAGCTGCGAGGTGAACCGCGACAGCAGCATCTATGTTGATGGCCGCGCCCACGGCATCAGTTATGGCACGACCAACATCGACACCATCACCATCCATGCCAACGAACTTAATAATAAGTACCTTGCTTTCAATGCCCACATGGGCAACCGACCGGGTACTTGGGACGACTTTGCACAGGTTGATATCGAGGGCGGTCTCAAGGGGCCTGCACTCGACTTCATGCTGCATCAGCAGAACATCAAGCATGAGACGGGCTACCGGCTGGGCGTGAATGCTCGACTGGCCGACGATGAGGTGCGTATGCGCCTCTTCGGCAAGGATCCTGTTATCGGCTATCGGCATTGGACCTTCAACGAGGACAATCATGTGAATGTGGATTACCGCACGCGCATGATTGATGCCAACCTGATGCTCAAGAGCGACAGCAGCAGTGTCACCCTGTTGACCACACGACTGCCTGGAGAAAATACCGAGAATGTGAAACTGGGCATTGAGAACCTGCGCCTGCAGGAGTGGACACAGATTGTACCGGCCTTGAGCAATACCAGCGGTACCCTTAATGCCGACGTGGACATCAACTGGGATGGAGCCAATGCCGACGGTGAAGGCATCATCGACATCAAGGACTTTGTATATAACGGCAAGCCCGAGGGCGATGTCAAACTCAATGCCGACTTTGACTTCGACCCGGCAACTGCTGCCACACGTCTGACGGCCAACCTCATGCTCGATGACAAGGAGGCCATCACCGTACAGGGCTCGCTCAACGATGCCACGGCAGCCACACCGCTCAACATGGAGGCCCGCTTCAACCGCTTCCCGCTCACGCGTGCCAATGCGTTTATCCCGGGCAACTACATCTGGCTTGAGGGCTATGCTGTAGGCAATGTAGCCATCAGCGGAACGACCGACAATCCGCACGTCCACGGCTTCCTGACGGCCGATTCGGCTACCGTCAACCTGCCTCGTTACGGCAGTTCCCTGAGGCTCTCTGGTGACCGCATCCCCATTGACGACAACGTCATTACGTTCACTGATTATAAACTCATTGGCGCCAACCGCAGCCCTGTCACTCTGAACGGTCATGTTGACCTGCGTGACATCGATAAAATGGCCATCGACCTCAAGGCCACCGGCCGCGAGGTGCAGTTCATGGACAGCAAGCAGGATGAAATGACGCAGATCTTCGGCAAGGGACTGGCCGACATCAATGCCACGGTCAAGACCTATGGCGACATGATGAGCGTCAGGGCCGATGCCACGCTGCTTAGCGGTTCCAATATCACCTATTTGATGAAAAATGACATCACCCAGCTCTCGACCGCTGTCGATGAGAATATGGTGACCTTCACCGATTTCAACAATACTGCTGAAGGCCAGACCATCCTCGTCACGGGACGCGGTAGCAGCGCCAACAGCATCATCGTCAACCTCAATGTCGAGCAGGGTGCCAAGATCAATGCCTTCCTCTCGGAGGACGGACAGAACCGCGCTACCATTGACGGCAATGGACGCCTCAAGTACTGGCTTGACTTCGCCGGACGCGACAACCTGACGGGCTCCTACATCATCGAGAGCGGCAATGTGCGTTACACGCCGCCACTCATCGCCCAGAAGAATTTCAACATCAACAGCGGCAGTTCCATCACTTGGACTGGCGACATGCTCAACCCGCAGCTCAACATCAAGGGCACCGAGCATGTCAAGACCAGTGTTACCAGTGAGAATGAGGGTACGCGTCTTGTCGAGTTCATCATTGATGCCTCAGTGGGAGGCACGCTCTCGAGCATTGACTTGGGCTTTGACCTCAACAGTGAGAGCGACATGACCGTGAAGAACGAGTTGCAGTCCATGAGTGACAACCAGCGCTCACAGGCAGCCATCAACCTGCTGCTTTACAATACCTACTCGGGCACCAACAGCGCAGGCAATATCAATAACCTGTCGGCTTCGTCGGCACTGTTCTCGTTCCTGCAGTCGCAGCTCAACACCTGGGCGGCTCAAACCCTGCCTGGCGTGGACCTTTCCTTCGGCATCAACCAGTATGTGGGCGCCCGCAGTGGCGGCACCGAGACCAGCTACAGTTACCGCCTGGCTAAGACGCTGTTCAACGACCGCTTCAAGATTGTCGTGGGTGGCGAGTACAATACCGAGGCTGCTGCCCAGGAGGATGTCGCCAACAACCTGTTCAGTGACATTTCGTTGGAGTATTACCTGAGCAATTCCGGTAACCGCTACTTGAAACTCTTCCGCCACTCGAGTTACGAGAATGTGCTCGAGGGCCAGGTTGTCGAGACGGGTGTGGCCTATGTGCTCAAGCGCAAGCTCACCAACCTCAAGAACCTCTTCAAGTTCAAGCACTCACGTGAGTACCTGTTGCGTGATTCGTTGGAGAAGGCCCGCAAGGCCGAACTCAAACTGCAGGAAGGTGCCATCGACGCCATGTCCAAGTCACAGCAGCCCGAGCAGACGTTCACCGTGCCCCTCGACGACAAGGGCATCGATAAACCCACCGTAAACCGTAGAGAAGATGATGATTAGAGCAATAAACCGTAAGATATGTGTCCGCCTCGTCCTTGCCGCGGTGGTGACCTTGATGGCGGCCTCGTGCTCGACAACCAAGAAGTTGGGCGAGAATGATGTGTTGTACACTGGTGTGAAACGCCTCAAGTATCACGAGGACAGTGTCAAGGTGGACGAGGGCGTGAAGACCGACATCTTCACGGCCATCAATGTCCGTCCCAACAATCCGCTCTATTCGCCCTATCTCCGCACGCCGTTCCCCATTGGCCTGATGATCTACAATAACATCGATGAGGATGCAAAGGGATTCAAGGGGTGGCTTTTCAAGCACTTTGCTGCCAAGCCGGTGCTCATCAGCCGCGTTAACCCGAAGGCGCGTGTGGACATGATCAATACCATCCTACGCAACAACGGCTATTTCACTTCGTCGGCCAGTTATGAGCTCCTTCCCGACAAGAGCAATCCCAAGAAGGCCAAGGTGTCCTACGACGTGAACATCAACCCGCCGTACACCATCGGCAACGTGGAGTACACGGGTGGCAAGGATCCGCTCATGATGATGATCGACTCGCTGGCGCGTGAGAACCGCTACTTCAGGACGGGCAGCCGCTACTGCCTAGATTCGCTGAGCGCCGTGCGCATCGACATCACCAACTTTGTCCGCGACCGTGGCTACTATTTCTTCAGGCCGGAGTATATCCAGTACCTGGCCGACAGCGTGCAGGACAAGGGCATCATCCACATGCATCTCATCCCCTCAGGCGATATCCCTAACAATGCCAGGATACGCTACCGCACCAACAACATCACGGCATCGGTCGTCAACGATGATGCCGTCGGTGAGCCCGATACGGTCGAGACCAGGAACTGTACCCTGATTCGATATGAACCGGTCTATATCAAGGACCGCGTCATCCCGTCGTGCATCCGTGCCCGCAAGGGACGCCTCTTCCGTGTCAACAGCATCGACCGCACCCAGGCGGCCCTGTCGCGTTTGGGCATCTTCAGCACCGTCGACATCCAGGTAATCCCGCTCGACACCATCACGCCCGAGGGCGAGGGTCTGCTTGACTTGGCCATCTACTGCCAGCTCGACAAACCCTGGGAGGTGACCTTCGAGATGCATGGCACGTCCAAGAGTAACAGTTTCATCGGCCCCGGTGTTGAGGTGGGCGCCCGACACAAGAATGCCTTCGGAGCAGGGGAGAAGTTCTCGGTCGATATCTATGGCGACTACGAGTGGCAGACTGGCGGTGGCAAGTACAAGGGAGGCGACTTCGACTCCTATGAGTTCGGTATTGAAGGCAAATTGGACTTCCCGCGCTTGTTGGCGCCCAAGTTCCTGTATCCCTCGCGCCGCTACACCAACTGGACCCGTTTCTTGCTCAGTGCCGACCTGCTCAATCGCCCGGGCTTCTTCAAGATGGCCCAGTTCAATATGGCCGCCACATGGGAGTGGCATGGCAGCCGCTATTCCAGCCATCTGCTCACGCCTTTCAAACTCACCTACAACAAGGTCATCAGCCGTTCGGAGCAATTTGACTCGGCGATGATCCACAATCCTGCACTGGCTCAGAGCTTCATAGATGTCTTTGTCCCCAAGATTGAATACACCTACACCTTTGACCGCGATATTACTCCGGTGGATCATATCACACTCACGGCGGGTGTGGCCGAGGCCGGCAACATCGTCTCTGGCGTGTGGTCGATTTTCAAGTCCAAGGGGACAAAGGAACTCTTCGGCACCCCGTTCTCCCAGTTCGTCAAGGCACAGGCCCAGGTGGTGTGGACCCGCAAACTGGGCATCGAGGGTGTGCTGGCAACACGTGTGTTCATGGGGGCGGTCCATGCCTATGGCAACAGCAGCGAGGTGCCTTACCGTGAGCAGTTCTACGTCGGTGGTTCCAACTCGGTGCGCGCTTTTGCCGTGCGCACGATAGGTCCAGGTGGCTATCATCCTGCCTATCGCGACCGCTACACCTACTATGACCAGACGGGTACATTCAAGTTCGAGGCCAATGCCGAGTACCGCTTCCCCATCTTGGGCTACTTCAAGGGTGCTGTCTTCCTGGACGCGGGCAACATCTGGCTCCTTAAGGACGATGAACGTCGCCCTGAAGGCAAGTTGAAGATGAAGAATTTCTTCGATCAGCTGGCCTTGGGTACTGGATTGGGTCTGCGCTTCGACATGTCGATGCTCGTTGTGCGTGCCGACCTGGGTATCGGCATCCATGCACCCTATAAAACCGACAAGAGGGGCTACTACAACATTCCCAGATTCAAGGACGGCTTAGCCTTCCACCTCGCCATCGGCTATCCCTTCTAGACCACCATTGGAGGGTATCGTAAAAAGGGACGGTTCTCATTTGCATGACTTTTTCGCAAATGAGAACCGTCCCTTTAAGTTGAGCCAGTCTAATGGACTATTCCGTTTCCTTCTTGGCCGGTTTCCTGGCCTTCTTGATGTGGCAGTCGATAGTGCCGTCCTTGGCGTCAATCACGATGGTGTCGCCGGTCTTGGCCTCCTCGCGCAACAGCATCTCGCTCAGCGGATCCTCGATTTCGCTCTGGATGGCGCGCTTCAGCGGGCGGGCACCGTACTGGATGTCAAAGCCGTGGTCAGCAACCAGATTCTTGGCGGCATCAGTGATTTCGAGCTTCAGGCCGTTCTCCTCGACGCGCTTGTAGAACGATGCGAGTTCGATATCCACAATCTTGAGGATGCAGTCGTGGTTCAGAGTGCCGAAGGTCACGATATCGTCCACGCGGTTGAGGAACTCGGGCGAGAATTGGCGGTTCAGGGCCTTGCGGATGACTGAATCGCTGCGCTCCTTGGTCAGCTCACCGGTGTTGAAGCCCACGCCGGACCCGAAGTCCTTGAGCTCTCTCGTGCCGATGTTGCTGGTCATGATGATGATGGTGTTCTTGAAGTCCACCTTACGGCCCAAGCCGTCGGTCAGGTTACCTTCGTCAAGCACCTGCAGCAGCATGTTGAACACGTCGGGATGGGCTTTCTCAATCTCGTCGAGCAGGACCACGCTGTAGGGGTGACGGCGCACTTTCTCGGTCAGCTGGCCACCCTCTTCATAACCCACATAGCCCGGAGGCGCTCCCACAAGGCGGGAAACGTTGAACTTCTCCATATATTCGCTCATGTCCACGCGGATGAGGGCGTCATCGCTGTTGAACAAGAACTGGGCGAGTTTCTTGGCCAGCAGGGTTTTACCCACGCCGGTCGGGCCCAGGAACATGAATGAGCCGATGGGACGTTTCGGGTCGCGCAATCCGGCGCGGTTGCGACGGATGCTGCGGGCAATCTTGTCGATGGCTTCGTCCTGGCCGATGACCTGCTTCTTCAGTTCATCGGTCATGCCCAGCAGGCGGATGCCCTCGCTTTGGGCGATGCGCTGGGTGGGCACACCGGTCATCATGGCCACGACCTCGGCGATGTGGCCCTCGTTGACGGTCACACGTCGGCTGTCGAGCTCCTCTTCCCAGCGGCGCTTGGCTTCCTGAAGTTGCTTCTTGAGTTGATCTTGCTGATCACGGTAGCTTGCCGCGCTCTCAAAGTTCTGGGCTTGGACGGCCTTGAACTTGTTCTCTTGGGCTTCGGCGATGCGGCGTTCCAGGTCTTCGATTTCAGGCGGAATCTCCACCTTGGTGATATGTACGCGTGAGCCGGCTTCGTCCATCGCGTCAATGGCTTTGTCGGGGAAGAAGCGGTCGCTGATGTAGCGGTCGGTCAGCATCACGCATGCACGCAGGGCCTCGTCGGTATAGTTCACACCGTGGTGTTTCTCATACATCCCCTTGATGTGGTGCAGGATCTCCAGTGTCTGCTCGGGCGTAGTGGGCTCGATGAGCACTTTCTGGAAACGGCGTTCCAGGGCACCGTCTTTCTCGATGCTCTTGCGGTACTCGTCGAGGGTGGTGGCTCCGATGCACTGGAATTCACCGCGTGCCAGGGCGGGCTTCAGCAGGTTGGCGGCATCCATCGAGCCGCTGGCATTACCGGCGCCCACGATGTTGTGAATCTCGTCGATGAACATGATCACGTCCTTGTTGGCGCTCACCTCGTCGATTACAGCCTTGAGGCGCTCCTCAAACTGGCCGCGGTACTTGGTGCCTGCCACGATGGCTGCCATGTCGAGCGACACGATGCGCTTGTCGAGCAGCGGACGGGCCACCTTGCGCTCAACGATGCGCTTGGCCAGGCCCTCAATGATGGCGCTCTTGCCCACACCGGGCTCACCGATCATTACGGGGTTGTTCTTCTTGCGGCGGCTCAGGATTTGTGCCAGTCGCTCAATCTCCACCTCGCGGCCCACAACGGGATCCAGGCGACCTTCGGCCGCCTCACGGGTGATGTCTTTTCCATATTTGTCGATGACCGGAGTGGTCGAATTGTCACCTGTACTGACATTTCGTCGCTGACGTGTCTCGCGGTAGCTGGGGTTGTCGCTGTCTCCAAAGTTGGAGCCTCCGCTGCCACCGGGCAGATCGTCCTCGTCGTCTTCCTCTTCAGGGAAGTCCGCACCCGCCTTGGGCACGGCAATATCCTCTCTCCAGTACTGTTCTTGTTCTTGGTGCTGGTTCTGTATCATTTTGTGCTTCTTATGTTGAATGTCATTGATAGTTGATGTCGCTAAATAATATAGCAAACACCGTGCCAGTTCCCCAAACTGGCAAGCCCCTCACAGTCGTTAGTATAGTCCGTGTTGTCCGTGCTGTCCTGTATTGCGCGTTGTCAACGCGCAACGGTTACTCGAGCAGCAGCAAGTCAACGAGCATGGCGACATCGTTGATGGTAATCTCGTCATCGTCGTTCATGTCGGCGTTCACGGCGTTGAAATTCTCCAGCTGGCTGGCCATCAGCAAGTCGATGATGCACGACACGTCATTAATCGAGACTTCCCCGTCATTGTTGGCATCGCCCAGCAGCTTGTCTGTCCCGGTATAGCCCTTGCTGCCGAAGGTGGCCACACGGGTGTAGTACAGGTAGCGTTGCGTTTGCTCGTTCCCGCCCTTGCCATAGAAGAACCGCTGGTGATTGGTATCCAGGTCACGGGTTTCCCTGATGCCGAACTCCATGTTGGCGATGATGATGTCGCCTAGGCGGCCTTCGGCGAGGTCCTGATGCGTGTTCTCGATGTAGAATCCCACGAGCGCACCGTCATCTTTCCTCAGGGCGCCGTTCTTCATGTACATGTTGGGGTTTCTTGAGGAGAAATGCACGCAATAGGCATTGGTATTGAAATGGATGATGGAATAGACATTATACACAACGCCGTCGATAACCCTGGTATAAGGCCTTCTTCCCCAGGTCAGGTTAATGCCTTCGATGGGCATTCGCGGCCCGGGCTCGTAGCCAATCATGTCACCTTCCTCGTTTACAACCTTCACCAGTTTGAGCGACCGGGGTACGTACAGCAAAAACTGGAAGGAATAATAGGTGATTTCGTTATAGAGGTCGCCCTCCTCGGTGACAATGTCAGGGGTGAGCGCCTGCACCCAGTCGGTCTGGTAAATCTGGTCGTCGTCAAGCCATAACCACATGAGTTGTGTCTTGCCCGACTCAAAACTGAGGATATTGTCCCATGCGGGGCCATCATCAGCGTAGTTGCGCACAAACAGGTGGTCTTGATTGGTCTGGCCAATGGTGGCCGGCTCGCCGTCCGAAGCGTTCCACGACAGTTCTCCGTCCTGCAGGTGGTAGGCAGTGGCCGATAAGGCCACTGCCGTCATCATCGCCACAACAAATGTGGCCTTTAGGGTACTTGAGTACGTATTCATATGTCCTTTGCCTTTGTTGATTTGTTGATGATGTTGTCAATTCCACGCTGTCGTGGCATCTTACCGTTTCCAGCACGGCCTCGGCCATTTCTTGTCGATGATGGCCGAGGCGTTACTGGATGATGCTGCGGTAGGCAGGCGAACGGTATGCTTATTGAAGATTAAGCAGCATGTCGATGATATCGCTGACGTCGGCAATGGAGATCTCGCCGTCATTGTTGACGTCGGCAGCCGGCTTGTTGATACCGTCGTTCTGGCCGATGAGGTAGTCGATGATGGCGGTCACGTCGGCAATGCTTACCTCGCCGTCGCCATTCACGTCGCCGATGAGCGGCTCATCGCCGTTGCCCGTGATGGTCACGTGCTCGATGTTGGACCACACGCTCTCGGTGCCGTCGGTGTAGATGGCCTTGACCATGTACTCATAGTAGCCTTCGGCCAATGCCTGCACGGTATAGTGGTCGTCGGTGATGCCGCTCACCATCCTCCAGGTAGAGTCGCCCTCTTCAACCACTTCACGTCGGGGAGCTGTGGTGGTCAGGTCACCGTTATAGATGTCCACATTGTAAACATAGAAGCGCTTGCTGCTTCCAGTGCCCGACAGCTTGATGTTGTTCTCGCTGCAGCCGGTGAGCACTACGGTGTAATCGGTTGCGGTGTCTGTCAGCGGGATGGTCTGGCTCACGTTGCCGCACGATACGATGACAGAGCTCTTGTCGCTTGTTCCATTCTTGTTGATCCAGTTCTTGGCGTTGAACTGGACGGTTACAGTGCTTGCCAATACCAGCTCGGGGCTGATCAGGTAACCTGCAGCAGTACTGGTGCCGAATTTCAAACCGTGGTTTGCGGCAGTGTAAAGCTTAAATCCGGTCCAGCCGGGATTGTCGGTAAAATCGTCAAGTGATTCGCTGATATCTTTATTGCCGTCGGAGGAGGCAACGACATTACCAAACGTTTCGGACATCAGCAGGGTGGCACCGGTTTCTACCATACGGTTGACCTTGAGGGTATAACTCGATACATGGTCAACGGCTGTCCAGTCGGCACGGAACGAGGTGGTGCCGATTTCGTTCTCGTCGGCAGGCTGCATGACAGGAACCTCCTTGATAAACGGATCGATGGGAGTGTCTTCGCCTGTCCAGGACTCGTTCTGCTTGGTGCCCCAGATGTATTCGGCCAACTCGGGGTGGTCAACATAGGGGTTGCGGTTGCCCTGTATGCTGTCAACTGCTTCGTTGCGGTTGATTTCCTTCGCGCTCACGGGATCGGCGCGGTGCCACTCCATGAGCAGCTGCATCGACCAGTCCGAAAAAGCCTTGTAGCCGTTTTTCTGGTAGTCCAACTGGTCACAGCCGGGCCAGTTGCCCAGGTCGCTCTTGTAGCAAGTGACCATATAGAAGTAGATGCGTGCAAAGTCTCCCTTGTACTCATCGTCGGGTTCAAACACCTTGGACGTGCAACCCTCGTAGGTGCTCGTTCCCAGTTTTCCCTTCATGGTAACACCCAATTCCTCGTTGGTGTAGGTGATGCCGCCGGCACACACGCCGTAGGGGTTGTTGCCGCGACGTTGGTTAACGTAGGCATCGGTGGGGATGAGCATGGTCAGGTCGGTGAACATGGGGGAGATTTCACCGCCGAACCAACTCTTGGGGAATGAGTGCTCGCGGTTGAGGCCCTCGCCCACATAGGAAGCTCCGCCCACGTGTGTCGACTGGTTGTTGTACTTGCAGTCGGAGTACATGTCGATGTAGTAGCCGTCACTGCCCATGTCGGTCATGTCGTAGGCCGTCCACATGTAGTCGTAACCCAGCAGGGTATGGGTGTAGATGATGCCCTCGAGGGCGGTCATCAGTTCCTCGTTCTGTTTGCCAATGGCATTGGAATAATAGCCTACGGGGATATCTGCCCAGGCGCTCAGGCCCATGAGTATCGTCAATAAGGTGTAAAATGATTTTTTCATGACTAAGATTGTTTTTTGTTATTGTTCAATGTATCATAGGTGGTATCAAAGAGCTGGCGGAAAGCCTGCTCATCGGCTAACAGGCGGCGGAATTCTTCAAGTCGTCGAGCATTCTCACCATGAGGTATCCACAACTGCAGGTAGCCGCCGTAGTCATACTTTTCGCGCATGTGCTCCATCAGCCTGCGGTACTGGCCTTCGCGGTCCAGCCCTGGCTCATGGCGCATGCCGTATTGCAGGGCGCGGCGCACGATGGTCTCGCTGTCGATGATGCGGTCGGCCTCGGCAACGATGCGGCCATAGAGGGTACGCGGCTCATGGCCACTCGAGGCGCGGTGGTCCTCGGCGGCATCGGCGATGGTGTTGATTTCCTCGTCACTGAACCACTGGCGCAGCCGCTGGTCCTCGCGCACGATGCGGGCGCTGTCGGTGTGGTGATGCTCACGGCCGTTCACCAGCCCCAGGTCATGATAGGCTGCAGCGATGAGCAGCACGCAGCGGTCCACTTCGGGATAGAACTCAGCGAGGGCTAATGCCTGTGAAATCACGGTCTGGACATGGTCGCGGCCATGTCCGGCATCAAAGCTGTCATAGCGGGGAACGATTTCCCGCTCAACAAATTCCCGTATCTCTTCAAATTCCCGCATTTGGCGTCTAAACTTTAAACTTCATACCTGATGCAAATCGTGTCCCATGCGGTTTTTCTTGGTCTGCATGTAGAACTCGTTGTAGCGGTTGGGCGTGACCTCAATAGGCACATTCTCGACCACTTCCAGGCCATAGCTTTCCAGACCTACGCGCTTGACGGGATTGTTGGTCATCAACCGCATCTTGGTAACGCCCAGGATGCGCAGGATGTTGGCGCCCACACCGTAATCTCGCTCATCGGGCTTGAAACCCAGGTGCACATTGGCATCGACGGTGTCATAGCCGTTCTCCTGCAGCTTGTAGGCCTTGATTTTGTTCATCAGGCCGATGCCGCGGCCCTCTTGGTTCATGTACACGAGCGCACCCTTGCCCTCTTTCTCAATCATCTGCATGGCCACGTGCAGTTGCTCGCCGCACTCGCAGCGCATCGACCCGAAGATGTCACCTGTCGCACACGATGAGTGGACGCGCACCAGGATGGGTTCGTCAGGACGCCATTCGCCTTTAATCAGGGCGATGTGCTCCAGTCCGTTGTTGATCTGCCTGAAGGGGATGAGCCTGAAGTGGCCATACTGCGTCGGCAGGTCCACCTCGTCACCCACTTCCACGACTTTCTCGGTGCGCAGCCTGTAGGCAATCAGGTCCTTGATGGTGATAATGGGCATGTGGTATTTCTCGGCCACCTTCACCAGCTGGGGCAGGCGGGCCATGGTGCCGTCGGGGTTGATGATCTCGATGAGTGCAGCAGCAGGGTAGAGCCCGGCGATGCGCATCAGATCGATCGAGGCCTCGGTGTGACCGGCACGCTTGAGTACGCCCTTATCGACGGCGCGCAGCGGGTTGATGTGTCCCGGACGGCCGAAGTCCTGTGGCTTGCTCTTGGGGTCGGCCAGTGCGCGGATGGTCATGGCGCGGTCGTGCATCGATACGCCGGTGGTGCAGCCTTCCAGCAGGTCCACCGTCACAGTAAACGGGGTACCCAGCATCGAGGTGTTGTCGTCAACCTGCATGTTCAGTTCCAGTTCATGGCAGCGCTCAGTGGTAATGGGTGTACACAGCACGCCACGGCCCTCGCGCAGCATGAAGTTGACTTTCTCTTCGGTGATTTTTTCGGCGGCGATGATAAAATCGCCCTCGTTCTCGCGGTCCTCATCGTCAACGACGATGACAAACTCGCCTCGTTTCAGTTGTTCGACGGCCTCGTCGATAGTATTTAGTCTGATTTCTTCCATGATTTTTTATTGATAGTCTTACTCTACCTCACTCAAATAACTCCTAACTCCTAACTCCTAACTAATAAACTAGTTATACTCCATCTCACGGTTGTATTCGCCGTTCAGGATAGCAGTCAGTTGGTCACAAGTCTTGATGGTGAGTTGGATGTCACGGCGCAGGTTCTTCTGGTGGCGCATGCCCACAAGCCACACGGGCAATCCGATGGGGAAGAGTGCGGCCAGAACGGTGCCTACTGTTTTGTTGGCCACGGGCTGATAGGTGAGCAACTGGCGGATGACGGGATAGTCCATCGCCTTGTTAAGCACCATCTGGTCTCGTGAGTTGGACAGGTAGTCCACCACGTTATCCACTTCTGTGGCAAGGGATTTGATGGCTTTTTTGTCATAGCCCTGCTGCCAGTAGTCGATATAGCGCTGGCGTGCGGGATAGCGGTCCAGGAACTGCTGGCACGATGCCTTCAGGTCGGCAATCTGTGTCAGGGCATCGGCAGGCACCACCTCGTTGATGATGACCTCCTTGGCCTCGAGTTTGCGCGTCTGGTGCAGGCCGGTGAAGCGGCGCAGGAAGTTGAGCCAGGCATCGGGGTTGAACACGGCCGAATCGTTGACCGCCTTGTGGGTAAGGAACACGCCCAGCGGTAGCAGTACTGCCGAACTGAGCCACATGCCTTGCCACACCTCCCAGCGGCCGTCACGCGCTAGTTTGTACCCCATGTTGTCGATGATGTAATACACGATGAACAGCAGCACCGAGATGACGATGGGCATACCCAGTCCGCCCTTGCGGATGATGGCTCCCAGCGGGGCTCCGATGAAGAAGAAGATGAGGCAGGCCAGCGACAGAGTGAACTTCTTCATCAACTCTATCTGGTGGCGCCTGATCACGTAATTGTCGTCGCTGACGGTGTAACCCTGGAATTGGACATCCTGCATGCCCGTTGTGGCGCGCGTCAACGCTTGATTGACAATCTGCTCCTGCTCGTTCTCGGGCAGTTCCTTAATCATTTTGTTGATGTCCAGCGGTTTGTCGAGTTTCACCTCTTTGGCTTTCTCAACAATGGGTTTGCCGTCTTGGTAGGTGGTGCGCTGTAGGGGCACACCGCACACCGTTTGGGAACGCAACTGCTTCACAATCAGTGTTGCCGCCGAGTCCACCTTGAGCTTCACCGAGTCGATGGTCTGCTGCAGCTCGTCGATGTTTTTGCCCACATATTGCGACTTCATCGTCTCGTCGTCCATGCGGGTGAAGTTGGCGTCATAGGGGATGACGAGTTCCTTGTCGTGGAACGTCTCGCGGCGGTACAGTTCGCCGCTCATGCCGTTCATGCCGTTGGTGCTGCCCTGCATCTGCTCGTACCACGCTCCTTTGTAGAGCGTCAGCACCAGATGCTGCTTGTCCTCGGTCATGCTCAGGCGGCCCGAATCGGCAGCAACGATGCGGGGATACATGGTACCCACCGACACGTCGTAGATGAGCATGTTGTACAGCATGTCGCGCTCCTTGTCTTTGCGCTTGACGTAGATGTTGTAGCCGGGAATCTGGCTGTAAACGGCACCCTCGGGAATGTCGAGCGTGGGCGACGTCTGTCGCATCGAGAACAGCAGCGTCCACATCTTCACCTGCGATTTGGGCAACACGTCGTTCTGGAAAAAGAAGGCGGCCACCGATACCAGTGCCATCAGGATGGCCAGCGGCTTCATGATGGTGGTCAGCGAGATGCCCGACGACTTGAGGGCCGTCAGCTCGACATGCTCGCCCAGGTCGCCAAAGGTCATCAACGCAGCCAGCAGGATGCTCAATGGCAGTGCCAACGGCACCATCGACAGGGCAGCATAGAAGAACAGCTCGGCCACCAAGTCGATGCTCAATCCCTTGCCCACCAGCTCGTCGATGTAGCGCCACAGGAACTGCATCATCACGATAAACAGGCAGATACAGAAGGTCATCAAGAATCGTGGCAGGAATCTTGACAACATGAATGTGTATAACCTCTTTATCTTCAACATGGGCACTTGGTGTTATAAACGGCTGCAAATGTACAAAAAAAACACCGCAATACGGTGCCGCTGCTGGTTATTTTTCGGTTTTCGGCCTTCTGCTGCCTCTCGGCTGCCATGTGCCGTGTCCTCTTTGCCCTGCTTGGCGCTGTCACATGAATAAAAATCGGCAACTTTAACAGACTAGATTTTGTGGCTCTATAAATAAAAATGTAATTTTGCACCCTTGTGAAGGAAATCCGGCGTTACATAGTGTGTTTACTCGTGTCCATGGCGGTGGCTGCCGTGGCATGGGGACAGCAGGTATCGATGACTCAGATCACGGGGCTCGTGCGGGACTCGGTCTCCCATGAGGGCATCCCTTATGCATCGATTGCGCTGGTGGGTACCAACGAGGGCACCCTGGCCACCGACAAGGGCGGTTTCACCATCAATACCCGCGCCAAATTCTCACGGCTGCGTGTCACGGCAATGGGCTATTCGCCTAAGGAAATCGAAATCAAGGCAGGGCAGGGGAGTGTGGTAATCATCGACATGGTCGCTGCCGGCGTGGAACTTGACGAGGTGGTTGTCCGCAAGGGCAAGGAGAAATACAGCAAGAAGAACAACCCTGCGGTGGACATGATACGCCAGTTGCGGCAGCGGCGTGACGATAACGATCCGCGTCGCTTCCCGTACTACGGTTACAGTCAGTATGAGCGCATGCTCCTGGGATTCGGCGACATCGATGATGTCATCCGGAAGCCCGAGGACCAGAAGAGGGTTGAGGAGTATGCCGACACGTCGTTGCTCACCGGCAAGCGTGTGCTGCCTTTCTCCATCAAGGAGACCGTGGCTCGTGACTTCTACAACCGTGACACGCACCGTCAGGTCATCTTGGGCACCAGGAGCGCTGGACTCGATGAGCGCATCGACCAGGAGAACATCAAGAAGGTACTCGATGACTTCATGGGCGAGGTCGATATTTTCCAGAACGATGTCACCCTGTTGACCAACCGCTTTGTCAGCCCCCTCTCGCGCATCGCGGTGGATTTCTACAAGTTCTACCTCAACGACACGGTCTATGTCGACGGGGAGCGCTGTGCGGTGCTGAGTTTTGTGCCCTTCACCCCTCAGACGTTCGGTTTTCTGGGCCGTCTCTACGTCTCGCTCGAGGATACCACGATGTTCATCAAGCGTGTGTCGATGGGTGTTCCGCACGACATCAACCTCAACTATGTGGACCGCATGAGCATCGTTCAGGACTTCGAGCGTGCCCCCAATGGCTCACGCCTCAAGGTGCGCGACAATGTAGAGATCAGTATGAAACTGCTGCCCAGCCTGCCCGTGGTGTTTGCCCGCCGCGAGACCTCCTATCGCGACCACAACTTTGAGCGTCCCGAGGGCGGCATATTCAGCAATAAGGCCGAGCAGACCGTTGATGCCGGCGCCCCCTTCATGCCCGACGAGTTCTGGCAAGAGTACCGTCCTGCGGATGTGCGCACGACCACGGCATCAATGAGCGGCCTGATGAAGCGCCTGCGCGGCTCGCGCCTGTTCTATTGGGCCGAGCAGGTCGTGGTTACCCTTGTCAACGGCTATTTGCCCACGGCCCGTGTAAGCAAAGTGGACATAGGCCCGTTGAACACCATCATCAGCGGCAATTCGCTTGAGGGTGTCCGCCTGCGCCTGGGTGCCATGACCAACGTCAACCTCAGCCGCCATTGGTTCGCAAGAGCCTATCTGGCCTATGGCTGCCGTGACCGCAAGTTCAAGTATATGGGCTCGCTCGAGTATTCCTTCACACCCAAGAAATCCCTCGACCAGGAGTTCCCCATCCACAGCCTGCGCCTGACGCACCGCTACGATGTGGACAAGCTGGCCCAGCACTACTTGTACACCAACCCTGACAACGTCTTCCTCACCCTGCGCCGTCACAAGGACGTGAGGATGCAGTACCTGCGCACCACGCGGCTGGAGTACCGCCACGAGTGGTACAACCATTTCTCTATCGCTCTGGGCTTTGAGCACTATGTCCACGAGGCGACTCAGTATGTACCCTTTGTGCATCTCGACGGCACCGACCGCTGCCGATATACCGAAGCCGGCTTCACCGCCCAACTGCGTTTCGCTCCGGGTGAAACCTTCTACCAGGCGCGTTCCTACCGCATCCCCATCAACATGGATGCTCCCATCATCACCCTCACACACACCTACATGCCCCGTGGATTCATGGGCAGCCTGTACGAGGTCAACAAGACCGAATTGGGCCTGCAGAAGCGTTTCTGGTTCTCGGCCTTCGGCTATGCCGATGTCATCATCCGTGGCGAGAAGGTCTGGAGTCGTGTCGCCTATCCCGATCTGCTGATGCCCAACGTCAACCTCTCCTATACCATTCAGCCCGAGGCCTTTACTCTGATGAAACCCATGGAGTTTATCAACGACCAGGCCCTCTCGTGGGACCTTACCTATTGGGGCAACGGCGTGCTGATGAACCGTCTGCCGCTCATCAAGCGTCTGCGCTTGCGCGAGGTCATCTCGCTGCGCGGCGTTTGGGGCAGCCTCAGCGACAAGAATAACCCCATGGCTCCTGACGCCTCACATCTCACTTCCAACTCCATTTTCCTTTTCCCCGCCGATGCCCTGTGCCAGCCCATGGGCAAGAAGCCTTACATGGAAGCCGGAGTCGGCATTGACAACATCCTCACCATCTTGCGTGTGGACTACGTCTGGCGCATCAACTACCGCGACCACGCCGGCACCGACCGCCACGGCATCCGCGTCCAACTCCACTTCAACTTCTAGGCCCCAACCCCTCAATCCCCTCTACCGACCGCACCTTCTCCGAGCGGTTTGACCCATCATTCGACCTATGGCACAAATGTATCCACATCAGCACCCTTCGCAGGATGCTCAAGGCCGGAGACCCGCTTGACCTGAAGCTCTGGACCAAGAGCGGGGAGATCCAGTGCTGGCGCAACTGCATCCCCCTGCGTTACAACTTCTACCAGGGCACCCAGAAGGTCAAGCTCCTCGACCCGCACCAAGATACCCCAGGCCCGCATCTGCTGCATCTTCGAGATTAACAGCCTGGAAGTGTTCCTTTAATATAACGTTTAGATTAAATCAATAATCCAAACCACGGATTTTGTTTCATCTCGTTGTTTTTCTTGGTGATTTTTTGGGTTTTCCAAAATAAATCACTAATTTTGGGCACGTTTCAAGAACGTCTTCGCCCTCGACGGCGAGATTTGCTTTTGAGTTAATTACACGTATTACTAACATAAAAATATGGAAGCAATGAAAACGACTAGACAATCAATCGTAAAAGTGCTATTGTTTTTTACTCTATCATTTGGAGTGAATGCCACTGCAAACGCACAACTTGGCGGTCTGATTGATAAAGCAAAAAAGTCAGCTAAGAGTGTCGTTCAGAATGGAGTGAATAACACGGTGCAACAGGAGGTTGGCAATGCGCAGGTTGACATGGCGCGCCAAAAAGATATCCGAAAAAAACAGGAAGAATTTCGGAAAGCACGTGCTGCCAATGAAAAGGCAGCTCAAGACAAGTGTGGACAAACCGGTGCCTTGCCTATGGCAGACAAGGCGAAAGGCGACGTGGATTTATACTATGATAATGGAATGCGTATGGGCATTTACCACACCAAGACAAAAGTGTGGGAAAAGTTTGTGCGTGACAAGAAAGTTGACCCCAATAAATGGTTCTCAATGAACTTCACTTTCAAGGATGACGGTACCGTAGTTATCGATGACGGCACCAAGGTGGGAGAATTCTCTTCAGACGGCACCGTGAACAGTGGTGTGACTAAAGGTATAAAGGTCGGCAAGGATAACTTTGTCTTTTGGAACGGCAAAGAAATCGGAAATATCAACGAACTGGGAGATATTCATTTAGGCAACACACTGGTTGGCTATTACTATGGCTCCATTGACCCTAAGATAGTTGCTTATATCATTTTTTGCCTTAACCTCAACGAGCAAATTATCACGGACGAACTGGCAAGACAAACGCAGTCTAAGATAATGCCCGGTTCATTGAACGATGAGTATCATGATGCAGCGCTTGCATCGATAAAGCGCAGGTTCCCCAATGTTCAGGATGTTGTCATCACCAGCAACGAATGGCGCATCATACGCGACAACCTGGGCAACATCATATCGCGAGCCTGTGACGGTTGGTACATCATCCCGAATGGCAATGGCCGACGCGCCATCAGTTATTGTTGGAAGCAGAGCTATCTTGGCGGCGGGCAGTATGACAAGCTGGTGGAATCTGCTGCCAACGGATTCGATCCTATTGACCTGGATTAGTTGGTCTGTTGCTTCTTTACAGCAATTAGGATACACGAGGGGGGATTTTGACGATCTCCCTCCTTGTTTCATATCAGATTTTGCTGTCTTTTAGACAACCGAACAGACTCCATAATTTTGCGGAAACTAAAACCGCATGATTATGGAGTTAAATTTTAACAGTGTGGAAATGTCAAGCAAGCCGAACGCAGAGGTAAGCTCGTTTGACTATGCTGAGGCGCCGCTGACATTCAACTCTGTTGAGACCATCCCGGTGCTCAACGCATCGGCCGCTTTCAAGACCGACGGCGGCAAGGTGTTCAAGTAGGACGTGGACATTGTGCTGTACATCATCATCAATGCCGAAGACACAAGGATTAACTGATACGAAACTCAATCAGCCTTGGCCCTGGGGTGAAAAAAGTCCTTGTTAATAACTTTTTTATTGCCGATTGAGAAAACGATTGGGAAAAAAGGTGTAATTTTACAATCCCTAGTTCTAGGCAAAAGTAATCTTACTTAAAACTACAAATTAAACTATAGTTTACATCGATGATACCATTTGTACATCTGCACGTACATTCACAATACTCCATCCTCGACGGGCAGGCACCTGTCAAGGAACTGGTCAATAAGGCTATCGCCGACGGTATGCGCGGCATGGCCCTTACCGACCATGGCAACATGTTCGGCATCAAGGAATTGCATGATTATGTGGCTAAACTCAACAAGAAACGTGGCGAGAATGAGAAGTTCAAGCCCATCTTCGGCTGCGAGGTCTATGTGGCCAAAAAGGATCGCCACGAGCATCTCGACAAGCGCGACATCGGCCGCCACTTGATTCTGCTGGCCAAGAATCTGCAGGGCTACAAGAACCTCATCAAGATTGTGTCCCATGCTTGGACCGAGGGCTTCTATTCCCATCCTCGTACTGACCACAGCGAGCTCGAGAAGTATCACGAGGGCATCATCTGCTGCTCGGCATGTCTTGGCGGCGAGGTGCCCCAGTTGATCATGAATAATCAGATGCGTGAGGCGCGCGAGACGATACAGTGGTTCAAGAGCGTCTTTGGCGACGATTATTACCTGGAGCTGCAGCGCCACAAGGCGACGGTGGCTCGCGCCAACCATGAGACCTACGAGAAGCAGTGCCTGGTCAACGATGCGCTGATTCAGTTTGCCCGCGAACTGGATATCAAACTCATCTGCACCAACGACTCCCACTTTGTCAACGAGGAAGATGCCGATGCCCATGAGCGACTCATCTGCCTCTCGACGGGCAAGAAACTCACCGACGAGAACGTGATGCTCTACAGCAAGCAGGAGTGGTTCAAGACGCAGGAGGAGATGAACACGGTGTTTGCCGACATCCCCGAGGCGCTGCAGAATACCAACGAGATTCTCGACAAGGTGGAGATATACAGCATTGACCATGCGCCCATCTTGCCCGACTTCCCCTTGCCCGACGGCTTTGACAACGAGGACGACTACCTGCGCTATCTCGTCTATGAGGGCGCCAAGGAACGCTGGCCCGACATGGACGAGGAGCACCGCGAGCGCCTCGACTTTGAGCTGGAAACCATCAAGAACATGGGTTTCCCGGGTTACTTCCTCATCGTGCAGGACTACATCAGGATGGCGCCCAAACTGGGTTGCTCGGTGGGACCGGGCCGTGGCTCGGCGGCGGGTTCGGCTGTGGCCTATTGCTTGGGTATCACCAAGATTGACCCCTTGAAGTATGACTTGCTGTTCGAGCGTTTCCTCAACCCCGACCGTATCTCCCTGCCCGATATCGACACCGACTTTGACGACGACGGCCGTGCTGCGGTGTTGAACTATGTGACCGAGAAATATGGCGCTGACAAGGTGGCCCACATCGTGACCTATGGTACGATGGCGGCCAAGAGCGCCATCAAGGACGTGGCGCGCGTTGAGGACCTCACGGTGGCCGAGAGCAACCGTCTGGCCAAGTTTATCCCCTCTACTCCCAACGACATGCCCGAGAAAGAGCCGGGCAAGAAGTACAAGATTACAATTGAGAACTGCTTGACGTGTTTCCCCGAATTCCGTCAAGAGCTGGACAATGAGGATCCCAGGGTGGGCGAGACCATCCGCTTTGCCGAGAAACTCGAGGGCAGTGTCCGCAACACGGGCGTCCATGCCTGTGGCGTGATCATCGGCCGTGACCCCATCACCGACTGGGTGCCTGTGAGCACGGCAACCGACAGCGACGGCGAGCGCATCATCGTCACTCAGTACGAGGGCGGCGTCATCGAGAGCACCGGACTCATCAAGATGGACTTCCTGGGACTGAAGAACCTCTCGATCATCAAGGAGGCCCTGGCCAACATCAAGCTCAACCACGGTGTGGACATCGACATCGAGAAGATTCCCATCGATGACCCCAAGACCTATGAGCTCTACTGCAAGGGCAGGACTTCGGGCACCTTCCAGTTCGAGTCTACAGGTATGCAGAAGTACCTCATGGAGCTGCATCCCACCTGTTTTGAGGACTTGATTGCCATGAATGCCCTCTATCGTCCGGGTCCCATGAGCTACATCCCGCAGTTCATCAACCGCAAGCATGGCAAGGAAGCCATCGAGTATGACATACCGTGCATGGAGCAGTACCTCAAGGAAACCTATGGCATCACGGTCTATCAGGAGCAAGTCATGCTGCTGTCCAGGCAGCTGGCAGGCTTCACCCGCGGCCAGAGCGACACCCTGCGCAAGGCCATGGGTAAGAAACAGATCGAGAAGATGAACGAGCTCGAGGCCCTGTTCTACGAGGGTGGTGAGAAGAATGGACACGACAAGAAGGTGCTGCAGAAGATCTGGGAGGATTGGAAGAAATTCGCCGAATACGCCTTCAACAAGTCGCATGCCACCTGCTACAGTTGGGTGGCTTACCAGACCGCTTATCTCAAGGCAAACTATCCCAGCGAGTACATGGCAGCCGTGCTGAGCAGCAACCTCTCGGATGTCGATAAACTCTCCAAGTACATGGACGAGTGCCGTGCGATGGGCATCGAGGTGCTCGGCCCCAACATCAACGAGAGCTACCGCAACTTCAGCGCTACCAAGGATGGCCGCATCCGCTTTGGCCTCGCCGGCATCAAGGGCGTGGGCTTCAGTTGTGTGGACGCCATTGTCGAGGAACGTGACAAGAATGGCGTTTTCAAGGACATTTTCGACTTCGTGCAGCGCATCAACCAGGGTGCCTGCAACCGCAAGGCCCTGGAATCGATGGCGCTGGCAGGTGCGTTCGACGACTTCAAGGAGATCAAGCGCGAGGACTTCTTCGAGCAGAATGCCCGTGGCGAAGTGTTCAGCGATACGCTCATGCGTTTCGGACAACGTTATCAGGCAAGCTTGCAGGAGATGCAGAATTCTCTGTTTGGAGCACTCGGTGGGGTAGAGGTGGCAACACCGGCCATCCCCAATGCCGAGCCCTGGTCGCAGCTGGAACGCTTGAACCGCGAGCGTGACCTGGTGGGCATGTATCTCTCGGCTCATCCGCTGGATCCTTACTATATGGAGGTGACCTACGGCTGTGACGCGCCGTTGGCCGAGGTGACTAACTTCAACAACCAACTGGACCGGGAAATCACCTTGGGCGGCCTGGTGGTGGATTTCCAGACACGTTTCGGCAAGAAGGGTAACCAGTTCGGCATCATGAAGATTGAGGACTACTCTGGCTCATTCGAGTTCATGCTGTTCGGCAACAAGTTTGTCGAGTACAAGAATTTTGGTACCCTCGGTCTGGCGATCGTTGTGCGCGGAGCCTTCGAGAAAGGCTACGGCGACGTCGTCCGTTTCAATGTTCACTCGGTCGATTTGCTGGATAACCTCAAGGGCAAGATGGTCAAGAACCTGGTCATCACCCTCAGCGACGAGGACTTGAACAATGTCGATTTCTTGAGACAGCATCTGGGAGCCGAAGGCGATAACTGCTGTGAACTGTTCTTCCGGCTGAGGGACCATGCCAACGGTAAATATGTCATGCTCCGCTCCAACAGGCTGATAGCCGTGGACAAGCGGTTGATGGACGCCCTGCACGAGGCTGGAATCGAGTGCCAGGTGAACGCCCGCGTGTGACACTTTGTCCTTTGGCATCATTATTGCTATGATATGAACTATAATCGGATATTCGCTATTAATAACCAATAACTCAAAATCCAACTAACTAAAAAAATGGAAATTAACGACACTAACTACAAGGAGATTCTGGAATCGGGCAAGCCCGTCGTGATTGACTTCTGGGCAACCTGGTGTGGCCCCTGCCGCAGTATCGCTCCCATTGTTGAGGAACTGGCTACAGAGTATGAGGGACGTGTTATCATCGGCAAGTATAATGTCGAGGATGGTGACGACCTGAGTGTGGAATACGGCATCCGCAGCATCCCCACGCTGCTGTTCTTTGACAAGACTGGCAACATGGTGGATAAGCACGTGGGCACTATTACCCGCGATGCCTTTGTGGCTAAAATCGACGCCCTGCTGTAGCGCGACGAGTCGCTTGACCTGACCGCTTTCGGTCAGGAACACAATCACTAACCACAAGGACTGAACGACCCTGGATGTGCAAGCATCGGGCTGTTCAGTCCTCGTTGTTTATATTTTTTATCCTTCAACAATACTTGAAACCATGGGCACTCCACCCGTTGCCATCGTCTCGCAAAATGTTTATTTTGAGCAACTTTATTTAGCGCAGGATTGACGTTTTGGAAAACTTTTTTCATTACCTTAAAAATTAAGGAATTGAAAATCAGTTGATTATAAAATTTTTCAAAAAATTTTAGAAATCCTTGCAATTATTTTGTTAATCAAAAATAATGTTCTAACTTTGCAAGGATTTTCCCGTTGTGGCAATCCAAAAATTCTAAATCCTTAAAAACAACCAAATTACAATAGATAGCAATGGAAAAAGAAACCTACACTTATCAACAGGCTTATGAAGCCTCGTTGAAGTACTTCGACGGCGATGAACTTGCCGCCAGGGTATGGGCAACGAAGTATGCCTTGAAGGATTCCTTCGGCCATCTCTTTGAACTGACCCCTGACGATATGCACCGCCGCATCGCGCGTGAAATCGCCCGCATCGAGAATAAGTATCCTAACCCCATGAGCGAGGACCGCTTGTTTGAGCTCATGAGCCACTTCCGCTACATCGTGCCTCAGGGCAGTCCCATGGCGGGCATCGGCAACAATTTCCAGGTGGGCTCGTTGAGCAACTGCTTTGTAGTGGGACTTGACGGTGAACCCGACAGTTACGGCGGCATCCTCAAGATTGACGAGGAGCAGGTGCAACTCATGAAGCGCCGTGGTGGCGTGGGTCATGACCTGTCGCACATCCGTCCCAAGGGCTCGCCTGTCAAGAACAGTGCCTTGACGTCGACGGGCCTGGTGCCCTTCATGGTGCGTTACAGCAACAGCACCCGCGAGGTGGCCCAGGACGGACGCCGTGGTGCGCTCATGCTCACGGTGAGCATCAAGCACCCCGATGCCGAGTCGTTTATCGATGCCAAGATGGAAGAGGGCAAGGTGACGGGCGCCAACGTGTCGGTGCGCATCGATGATGCCTTCATGCAGGCCGCCGTTGAGGGCAAGCCCTACCACCAGCAGTATCCCATCGACAGCGACAAGCCCATCTATGAAAAGGATACCGACGCTGCACGCCTGTGGGCCAAGATCGTCCACAACGCATGGCGCAGCGCCGAGCCGGGCATCCTGTTCTGGGATACGATTACCCGTGAGGCTGTGCCCGACTGTTATGCCGACCTGGGTTTCAAGACGATCTCGACCAATCCCTGTGGCGAGATTCCCCTGTGTCCCTATGATAGTTGCCGTCTGATTGCCATCAACCTCTACAGCTATGTGAAGAATCCGTTCACCCCCGAGGCTAGCTTTGACTTTGACCTGTTTGCCGAGCATGTGGCCTGCGCTCAGCGCATGATGGATGACATCATCGACCTGGAGATGGAGAAGATTGAGAAGATTCTCGACAAAATCAATTCCGACCCCGAGACACCCGAGGTAAAGACCACCGAGCTCAACCTGTGGAACAAGATCCGCAACAAGACGCTCAAGGGACGCCGCACCGGCGTGGGCACCACAGGCGAGGGCGACATGATTGCTGCTATGGGCCTGCGTTATGGCACTCCCGAGGCTACCGAATTCTCGGTGAGCGTCCACAAGGCACTGGCACTGGCTGCCTATGGCTCTTCGGTGCAGATGGCCAAGGAGCGCGGCGCCTTCGAAATCTATGATGCCAAGCGCGAGGAAAACAACCCCTACATCAACCGCATCCGCGAAGCTGATCCGAAACTCTATGAAGAAATGGTGAAGTATGGCCGCCGCAACATCGCTTGCCTGACCATCGCCCCGACAGGCACCACCAGCCTGTTGACTCAGACCACCTCGGGCATCGAGCCGGTGTTCATGCCCGTCTATAAGCGTCGTCGCAAGGTCAACCCCAGCGACAAGGACGTGCATGTTGACCTGGTTGACGAGAATGGCGACTCGTTCGAGGAGTTCATCGTCTATCACCACAAGCTGGTGACCTGGATGAACATCAACAACATTCCCGTGCGCCGCGACTACACCCAGGAGGAACTCAATGCCATCGTCGAGAAGTCACCTTATTATAAAGCCACCGCCAACGATGTGGATTGGGTGAACAAGGTGCGCATGCAGGGCGAGGTACAAAAGTGGGTGGACCACTCCATCAGCGTGACAATCAACCTGCCCAATGACATCAGCGAGGAGATGGTGGGCAAACTCTATGTCGAGGCATGGCGCAGCGGCTGCAAGGGCTGCACCGTCTATCGTGACGGCTCGCGCACGGGTGTGCTCGTAGCGCTGAGCGACAACGACAAGAAGAAAGAGAAGGAAAAGGAGAATGCTGCCGGCACCGAACAGGCTGCACGTTACATCGCCGAGGAGGAGCACATCCTCAAACGCCCCGTCGAACTCGAGGCCGACGTCGTTCGTTTCCAGAACAAGAAGGAGAAGTGGATTGCCTTCATCGGCTTGATTGATGGCCGTCCTTACGAGATTTTCACCGGTATTGCCGATGACGATGAGGGGATCTTCTGTCCCAAGTCGGTCACCAAGGGTAAAATCATCAAGGCTGTCGGTGAAGATGGCGTGAAGCGCTATGACTTCCAGTTCATCAACAAGCGGGGTTTCAAGACCACTATCGAAGGCCTGAGCGAGAAGTTCAACCCCGAGTTCTGGAACTACGCCAAGCTCATCTCGGGTGTGCTGCGCTACGGTATGCCCATTCCCCAGGTGCTCAAGCTCGTGAGCAGCCTGGAACTTGACAGCCAGTCGATCAACACCTGGAAAATGGGTGTGGAGCGCGCCCTCAAGCGCTACATCCACAACGGCGACGCGGCTGCCGAGCGCTGTCCCAACTGTGGCCAGAACACGCTGGTCTATCAGGAGGGCTGCCTCATCTGCACCAACTGCGGCACTTCGCGTTGCGGTTGATACAATGATTCATCAGGGGCTGTCAATGGCGATGGCCCCTTTTTACTATTATAATTGATTATGAAACCAATAGTCAAGTTCAACCTGTGGCGGCTCTTGCTGGCCGTGATGATGGTCGGGGCCATGACAACCTATTTGGTCTCCTGCGGTGATGACGAACCGATGGACGTCGATTACTACCTGGACATCCAGTCGACCGAGGCTTTTAAGAACGCTGCTGCCGACGAGCAGCAAGGCACTGCATCCTCGTCAACGACCAGTGTAATCTACACTTCGATTACGCGCCTGCAAAATGCGCTCGCTACGGCCTATCCCGTGCGTGATACCAAGGGTAATGATGCAGCCGTGATTTCTGCCTGTGACGAGGTTTACAGGAGCTACATTGAGTCTCAAGGCGTGATTGACGGACCGGTAGTCTGTGTGGTTTCCTTGTGTAAGGTCCGCTTGGAAGGGGGCCTTGTGCGGAGTTCTATCCAACTCAAGACCTACAGGTTCCGTATGGCATCGGTCGATGATGGCTTATTTGGCCAATAGCCAGTGACTTATCCGCAATCCCAACAATAATAGGCCCTCGAAAAGTCGCGGGCGTCTAGGTCGTTGCGGTTGATGAAGACAAAACCGCTGCCCATGTCGCCCCACATGACGAGTTCGCTGCGGTCGATGGTCGAGAACTGGGAGTCGAGTTGCAGCAACAACGTGTCATGCCTGTCGATGTCTCGACGGGCATCATCTTGTGAAAACATGGGATAGCCAAGCATCTGGTGGCAAGGGCGACGCATGCCCAATTCTCGATCAAAGTACAGGCACTCGCTGTTGTCCAGATAGCTGTACCACATCTTGCCGTCGTTGCTCTCGCCCGTGATTTCCTTGACGATGTCAAAGAACAGTTGGTTGAAGTGGCCATCGTTGACGCCTATCACGGTCTGGTCGCGGGTGATGTCGATAGCCACCTCGCGCTTGACAGGCGTGAGCATCTCGTCGACGCTGGTATGGGTGGGCGCGTCGGTTGGGGTGGCGCAGTCAGCGATTTTTTCATGATAGACGATGCGGAACCCGCCCCCGTCTTGGTCATAGTTTCCCCGGCAGCCATACATCCTCTCTGGGTTTACACCGATGAACCATTGCAGCATTCCACGCTCGGGCAGCGGGCTCTCCAGCCCCGCCTCAGTACAGTTGATCTGCATGAGCATGAGCATCTTATTCCCCTGATCATCAACAGGGAAATCCTTGCCGGCAGGCCAATAAGGCTTGCCGCCGATTTTACTGCCTGTAATGTCGGGTGTGCGCTCCTCGTTCAACACCAGCTGGTAATGACTGGTTGCGGAACGCCTCTTGATTTCCTCGACAATGCGTATCGCACGCTCACTCACTTGTTCCATAATAATAATTCTGTTTCAAAAAATTACTCAATGACTTCCTAAAACCTAACGCCTAAAACCTAAAACCTAACGCCTAACGCCTAACGCCTACATAAAACCCCTCTACATTGTTGATGCAGGGGCATGCGCGGCTGTCAAGGATGCGAATGCGCCATTCTTTGGCCGTCCTCTCGTTGAAGCGCACGATGCGTTTGTAGCCGATAGTGGTGGTTTCCTCGTTGCCAATCACGGGCACCCATTTGCCGCAACAGGTCTTGCTCTCGATTACAAATTCCTTGACGCGTTGGCCCAGTGGGATGTATTCCTGCAGCATAATGCAGTCCAGAGTGATTTCTTTCTTGCTCTTGATGAACAGGTCGGCAGCGGTGACGCCGTCGCTGGGAGCCCAGTAGGTGTCCCAGTTGCCGTCGCCGGCCATGTCGGCTCGGTAGGCCTTGCAACGGGTGTCGCTGGCGCTGAACTTGGCTTTGGACAGCAGGTTTTGGCCCAACTCGCGCTGAATGCGTTCATGCCACTGGACCGCGGTAGCCGAGTCGATGGGATGGATAAGTCCGTCGCGGTCAACAGGGAAGTTCAGCAGGAGCGTGCCGTTATGGCCCACACTCCGGTAATACAGGTCGGTCAACTCATCTACGGTCTTCACCTTGTCATCCTCGCTCTCGTGGTAGAACCATCCGGGACGGATGCTCGTGTCGCACTCGCTGGCACACCAGGTGTCGCCGTCGGCATGGCCCGACTGCAGTTCTTCATATTGCGGATAGCCGGGATAGACTTTCCCGCCGCGCAAGAAAGCCCAGTTCGTCGCATTGGCATAGCCCTTTTCGTTGCCCACCCAGCGGCATCCGGGGCCGCCGTCCGAGAAGATGATGGCACTCGGCTGCAAGCGGTTGACGATGCCCCAGGCCCGAGGGTAATTGTAATAGGTGCTGCGGTCAATCTCGCGTTTTTCGCGTGCCCCGCCATACCAGCCATCACCACCGTTGGCTCCATCAAACCATACCTCGAACACGTCGCCATACTGCGTCATCAGTTCCTCGAGCTGGTTATAATAATAGGTGACATACTCCTGAGTGCCGTAACTGGCCTGATGGCGGTCCCACGGTGACAGATACACCCCGAACCGTATGCCATATTTCTTGCAGGCTTCCGATAGTTCCTTCACCACGTCGCCCTTGCCATTGCGGAAAGGTGACGATGCCACGCTGTAGTCCGTGAAGCGGCTGGGCCATAGGCAGAAACCATCATGGTGCTTGCACGTGAGGATTACCCCGCGCATGCCGGCCTTCACCAGCGTCTGCACCCATTGTTCGCAGTCGAGTCGGGTAGGGTTGAACGAACTCGCAGGCGCATCACCATAGCCCCATTCTTTGTCGTTGAACGTGTTCGGTCCGAAGTGGATAAACGCATACGTTTCCAGCTTCTGCCACTCCACCTGCTGCGGACTCGGCACCGGTAGGCAAGCCTCCGGAGCCTGATTATTGTCAGCCATCGCATTCCATGCTACCAGCACTGCAACGGCAATCGTCAATATCAATCTATTGTTTATCATACTCTTTGTTTTTTTTCGTGAGGCAAAGATAGTGCAAGCCGAAGACAGAACAAAAAGAATACTTTCTTTTTTTTCTGTTGAGGCGCCGCCTATCTTCGCCGCCAGGCAGCGTAGTGCAAGCCGAACACAGAACAAAAAGAATACTTTCTTTTTTTCTGTTGAGGCGCCGCCTATCTTCGCCGCCAGGTACACAAATGAGAATAGACTAGATAAGACTAGAAAAGAAACAGGGCTCGAAATATTTTTAACATTTCTTTTTATGTCTTGGATGAGAGAAAACGGCCTGAAGAATACTCTATCTAAGTGAATTAAACAGGTTACATTGGTGAGCCTGCTTAAGATTTTTTGACTTTTAGAGCTTATTGGCATGGATTTTGCAAGTGGTTTTGACAGGAAGTATCATTTTCACAGCTTGGGTATCTCCATGCGATAAGTGACTAATTAACAAGTATATAAACACAATTATTATATGGAAAACAAATCTTACCCCATTTATTCTGTTTTGGCAATAATCATAGTTGCCATGGTGTTGATGATGTGCCGCACAGCATCGCGCTTTGTGTTCTCTATCCAAAGCTTCGATCTTAACACCGATGAAGTCACCGTTGGTGCTAATTCCGGCATAGCCTTCAACAGAGTGCCTCACGATTTCATGACCATCAAGCAGTTGGACAAGTGCTATGAATGGACGATCAATCCCAAGTACTTAGCGGAGGATTCGCTAATGTACTATTTTGTGAATAACGTCAATCCCAACTT
The DNA here is from genome assembly GCA_902792895.1 of uncultured Bacteroidales bacterium. Lineage (GTDB taxonomy): Bacteria > Bacteroidota > Bacteroidia > Bacteroidales > Muribaculaceae > Sodaliphilus. The sequence goes on from CADBBK010000005.1 coordinate 45,823, forward strand.
CCATCCTCTCGGTGATGGCTCGGTGACGGTCAATGTCCCGCTTACAAACGGCTCTACCCGTCAGGTGACATTGTCTTCACAAGATCTCCAAGGATTGCTTAGCGGTCCCAAGAGCAAGTACGTCTTACTGCGAACTATCTTGCAGATGCAGGCCCAAGACTCCGTTAGCGATGTGGATTACACCACCATCAAGGCTCTTCGATCCTGCTTTGCTCGAACAGACGAAAATTCCCCTTGGGGCATTGTCATCCTCGACAAGTACACCTCGTTTGTGCAACCCGATGGCAAGTCCATTCCCTATGTGATGCATGGTCGCACCGACAGCATCGAAGGCAGTAAAGTCCCGGCTGAGACCTGCAAGATCCAATTCTACCGAGTGGCGGACTACAGTATTCGTCCCGATAAAGTTGATGATGAAATGTTTCACATCGACAAGATTCACTATGTTGCCAAGCCGGTTCTCACATTGACTAAATGGGGAGCAGGACACGTCATGCTCACCCCGATAGACAAGGGTCTGCATGTTGCCTTTCCCAAGGCCTTAACTTACATTGAGCGCATCGACTCATTGCGCAAAGACGCTGAGGTATCATCGGGCATCTTAACATATCAACAAAACGATGGCTCGTTCCCTGTGGCCAGGAACCTGTTACTACCGATCTATTCATCGGCTCTCGCCCGTGATGCCGCCAGCCTCAGAGTTAATGCCGACACGCTTGCCATTGTTACCGGCCCCAATAAATTCATGGAGGTGAGTGGCAAGATGCGCTTAGTTCCTGGTTTTGATAAGTTGGACTTGGACGCCGGCACGGGAACGCTTCATGCTCAGGTCGGTGTCATCGACTACAGGTTTATTCTTTCTTACTTCTGGCTGTCGCTGCTCGTCTTTGCAATCTTGCTTATCACTTACTGCTGGCTCATGAGCACAAAAGGCATTTCAAGCAATGTGAGGCAGAATATGCCTCGCTTAACGAGGACACTTCCAGCCTATTTCTCTGTGATCTTCACCGTTGCTTTTGCCTACGGCGTAGCACGTATTATGATTGCTTTTAGGCTGTCCTATTCTTATCCATATTTTGAGAAGCTGACTGGCATCATAACAGTCTCGGTTGCACTTATGCTGATCCTTTTGTATATGCTGTCGATTGTCTTCAACAGCGGGGTCGTGAGGCTGGAACGCCATGGTCGTAAGCCCATGTTCAGGCTCATTGCTACGACTGTCATTCCATTGTTCTGCCTCGCTCTGACTTGGGCTGCCTTCAAGATGATGGACCATGGCATCAGTGCAGCCATGCTCTCTTCCTATTACCCTGGAGAGTTGGGGGACCACAACCCATTACATTGGGCTAAAGCAGTGGCCATGAACGATAATCACAGAACAGTGCCTTATACACTCGCCCTGGTCAATGCCCTCTTGATTATTCTTGGAGCGTTCCTCCTAAATATGTCGAAATCAAATCCTCTTGTCGTTTGGGCAAAAACTTTCTGGAACGCTACTCTGGGTCCTGTCTTCGCATGGATAAAGAAGCTACCATTTGTAGCAAAGATAAAAGCAAAGCTCCAAGGAGGCAATTACTTCGTTGCTCTTGTGGTGGGTTGCGGACTGGTTTTGGCGGTTTCCTTGCTCCCTGGCAACTATTCAACCGCCTTAATAACGCTCATTGGTATCCTCGGCTTGACAAGAACACTGTTGTCCATTGATTACCATATCCCTAGGTACCGAACGCCAACTCGGCTTGTCCGTATCGTAGGTCCCAAGGCGTTTTGGCTCTCCATGATCGCCTGTATATGCTATTTCACTGCAGCTTTTATTTTTGGCGACAAGGGCTACTTAACCAACTTATTAGGTTACCTATGCATGGGCATCATTGTTTATGTTCTGGCAGCCAAAGAGTCTGGACCAACTGACAGTTATGAGGATAATGTGCAGGATTTATATCGTAAAGGCATTCGAAATGCAATGATTTCATTTCTTGTTTTGATGGTATTCTTCATAAAAATAGTCTTACCAATTATCTTGCCGGTTGATGCAGTCACTTATGATAGGAAGAGCCAACGCTTCAATGCGGCATGGCAGACCGAGCGATACTTTGACTCTGGCTATCGTACTGCCAATAGCAATCAAGAATTCTTTATGATAAGTGATCACTACATGTTTAATAATGACGGCTCTGATCCATTGTCTAGTACTAAACGTGTTTTGCATTCCTCAATCTCTACAGGCCAATCACCCGTGATTCTCAATGATGTGTCAGCACAGTCATCTTTTTTTGGAACTTACGGGGTTGGCGCCTTTATTGCTTTCTTCACTCTATTGACTGTGTTAAGTTGGCTTGTCCTCAGCTATACACTTACCAAAGAAGGTGAACTCTCTAAGCAGCGGTTGTATCGGCTAATGGCCATCCTATTGTGGCTGAGCTCGACGATCTATTTATACGTGTCTTACTCAGGACTAATTCCGTTTACAGGCCGACTCATTCCTGGTTACGGTTTGGAAGCTGTTGGTGAAGCATTGGAAACTTCTGTCCTCTTGGCATTTATGACTGCTTCTCCCGTCAAGAAACTAATCAAATAACTAATAATAATTACTTGAACTAAAACTTAATTACCACATGAAGAAGCTTTTGTTACATCTCGCTAAATGGAGTAGTATGCGGGCCTATTGGGTATTCCCGGGTATTTATCTGATGCTGTCGCTGCTGTGTATGGCATTTGGCCAGACCCACTTTAATGTCTATGGTCTGTTATGCTCAGCAGTCTTAGGTATTATGTGCCACTATGCCACAAAGTCATGGCTTAAAAAAGAGTTCGATGATAATAAGATTGATTTGGATCGTAGCAATAATTATGATTCCGAAAAGTCTTTTGCATGCTTATGGCGAGACATGCCATGGTGGGAACGTCTGCTGTGGATTCCCATCTTAGGTTTTCTGTGCATCGCTTGGTGGGTTATGGTAAAAGGCCTTGGGGTCCTGTTTGTAGGAGGCGTTTCTGCGTTCGTGTATGCTTTCTCTACTGTTGTGGCTCTCACCCTATTATGGCTCATTGTCATGATAACACGCAAGAAACACATTGTCGGCTTTGTTTTGTTGTACCTTGTCTTTGACGGCATGAGTGCCTTCTCTTTCAATTTCGTAGAGTTTTACGACAACGTGAGCTCTACCCAGCGCATGGATCGCGACATGAAAGACTGCCGTAGGTTTAGTGACATCCAGGGCAAATATATCTCCTTGGTCAAGGACCGTGTTGATGAACTTCATGAGAATTCTACTGCCAAAGTCGTCTCGTTGAAGAAGGACAAGGCCAATGTTGAGAAAGATGCTCAGCAGTTGCGTTCCAATGCTAGGAACAGTTTCTTTTGGGAGGATATGAAAAGGCAGAATAAGGCAGCTAGTGAAAAGGAAACCCAGGCACTCAAATATCAATCGTCGATTGATGATGCATCGGCACTTGTAGCTCATGCCAATGGATTGAAAGTCAGGGTGGATTCGATGTGGGTCTATAAAGAAAAGCTAGATTCGCTCACGGCATTGTATCGCAACGATAAGCAGCATTTCACTGTCAAGGATTGGCAGACGTGCAAGGACTTAGCCCAGCAGATTGGCGCAACACTTATCAATCTCTCCAGCGATGCACAACTGAAGGGTAAAGTACAATTGGACTCAACCGAAGTGGCCGATATCATGCGACATCTCAAGTGTGAAGACCAGGATCGCTTTGCAAGCCTGAATAAGTTATTTAAGGCCATCAATGCGCTTTTCTTGCAGGATAACCAGACAACGCAATCTTCCGATCTGCTGGCGATGAATGATTCTGCTATAGTTAGGGCTACGCCTGTTGTCAAGCCAGCTGCGTCACATGCGGCACCGCTTGACGAGGACCAGCAGTTTGAGAACCGCTTACTCTACATGAGTATCATGCTCAGTGTGCTTATTGACTTATTGCCATTAGCCTTAGGCATCTTTGTTGCCTATTGCCGTCCACAAGATTAGAGGAATTATAGAAACAATGGAAACCATTATCAACATATTACCCATGAGCCAACGTCACGATGTCGGGTTGATGAGGCAGCGCGTCATGGAAGGCATTTCTCTTTTTGCTGAGGCTCGGCAGTGGCATGGTCGTGATGTCGCTATCAAAATGCATTTTGATAGCAGCAACGAGGTGTTGACCATCAGCGGTGGTAGACATCATTTGCCTGTGAGCACCATCCGCTTCATCACATTGGATTTGGACCAAGGATATCGTCGTGAGATGGCTTTAATAAATCGCTGGGCCTCACAATTCTCCCGACTAATAATTGTGGTCGATGCCAAGGAGTTGCTGGAATCTCCAGAGCTCCGGCATGAAGTAACCTCGCGGCGTTTGGCCAAGAGTGAGCGTTATTTCGATGTAGAGATAATGCTCATGGATGTCGAGTGCATCATGGACATTGAGGATACGGATGACTATGATTCTACATACATTGGAGTGAGTGCAGCCTTCGGAAGCAAACCTTATAACGGCTCGCGGTTAAAAAAAGTATACCAAGAACAGTGGAATGAGGTCTATTCACTTGGTTTGGCACAAAATTTGCTGCTCTATAGGCGCCGCTATACCAATCGTCCACTGTATTTACCAATGTTGCTCATCTGCCATAGCGACCAGCATCAGCAAATGGGCTATCAGGAGTTATTATTTTCCTGTATTAATCAGGCTGTAAAACCCCATTCATTGACACTCAATAATTCATCAACTTATAATACTGTTCCAACTATGGATTTATTCAAGTACGACTACCATTTTTTGGAAAAACTGGTTTCCACCAGATTCCGTGATTCCAGGAATATTCGCATGGCAGTTATTGGGCTTACCAGTAGCGGTAAAACTTATCTGCTAGCGGATTTCGTGGCTGCACTGGAGGAGTTCGGTTTTAAATTCTTTACCTGTGATGCATCGGCTTTAAACAAGCCCAATGCTGCTGTTTTTCTCAATCAGATTTCAAACTATGATGATGGGATCTGGAAGACGGATGTTTATGCAGGTCGCCCTACAAATCAGTATCTGACTCTTTACACAAAAGGTGGAGAGAGGTTCTTGCTAGAGTTTGTGGATATCCCGGGTGAAGTGATAACCAGAGATTCCATTAATGAGTTTGATGCTATCCTTAACGCATTGATTGCATCAAAAGACCCCATTTTCAAGGAAACGACATGGAAACGAGGAAATGGCCAAGTAGTAAAGACAATTGAGTTCCTTTCCGATAACAATCGTAAGTCATCCCGTCAGGAGCTTAAAGATGCCGATATTCAACTCCGTGGAAACCAAGCTGATGAACAGTCATCTTTGATTTCCAACACGTCTATTGTCTCAGGAGTGGCTACTCAAGGATTTAGATCGTTGACTTATGTGACTAATGAAGAAGTTATAAAAGAGTTGCGTGAGCAAAGATACAAACCGGTTATGAGTAAAGCACAGAAGTTCTTGGCTGGAATTCAAAAGGCTTTGGTTTATCTTAAGCTGAAGAAGTACGTTCAAGTTAAGGACGCAATGATATCTGGCCAGCATCTGTTGGAACATCTTGAGGAGTATGTAACCGACACTGTGATAAATGCTATCATAGATGCCTGGGAGGCTCTTGGTATTGATCAAATAATTAATACCTTAGGTGTGCCCCTTACTGAAACTTATAATGGAAAACTGAAGCAGACCGATAGCAATAAGGAACGCTTTGAAAAAGTATACAAGAACCATTTCTATTTCCACTACTACACCTATTTCTCGACTGATATCGTATTATGTGATAAATGTGCTGTGCCTTATGATCACATGTCATTAGTCAGGAAACAAGTTAAGAATGCTGACGGTACTATTTCAGAACGGCCTCTTACAAGTAAAGAGCGTGATGAGGAGTTAGAAAGAATGACGACCAAATATTGGGACATGGTGAAAGCGTTAAAACAACTACTATCAAAGAAATCTGTTCATGAGAAAAACCTCTATCTGGCCTTTAGGGGGGTGGATAGCTTTATTGATGGTAATCGCTTCAAGGAATTGCACCAAAAGGGCTTATCTGCCAATACTCTTTATTCCTTGTTTGTCATGCACTTGTTTGCATCATTGGGCGCTCCTGTTGATGCCATGCCTGACGCAAACGAGTTTTGGCGTGCCATTTGCTCGACTAATCCTGATGCTAAGGATGACATCGCAAAGGTGCTGTTTCAGGAATATAGGGATGGCAAGCATGACCTGTACATCAAGCCCAATCCCACTAATGGAAAACCCGCTTATTATATGACATCGTCATATGGCCTACATGAGCATCTGAAGGACCGTATTAGGCGTTTCTCTAAAATTCCCATGGTGACACGCATACCTGACACCGGCGATACTGCTTTTGCTTCAATATTAGGCAATATGCTCCCCCCTCACGTCTATTTTACCTCAACACCCATAGATCGTGATTTTAATATTTGTGGGCATGATATGTCTCATAGTGTGAGGCTCTTTACCGGCAACGCTCGCCATGAAGAAGAACGCTTTTATTTTGGAACGCGAAACTTGGTTGCTGATATGTTGCTGGCTCATGGCATTCATGGCATCGATGACGTTCATGGTAAGTTGCTAGCCTATTGTTATCAGAACTGCTAAATGTAGAGGACATGAAGACAATAACTATAGAACATTACGTCGAAGGCGCTCCGCTGAGTGAGAGAGGCGATGGAGCTCTGAGTTATACTGTTGATGCTTCAACTGCAGCCCAGCAACTTAGTAAGTGGTTTTCAAATGGCATGCCTGCCGACTATGCTGTATTCCTGGCGTTGGTCAATCCTGACACGAATCTGAACACGCTGATTCACGCTCAGGGTGACTATACAACGTTTGCAGGACAGGGTAGGGCTTACACTACCCGTGCGGTTTACGAGCTGACGCGTGAGACTCATGCGACTCCGGGGCTGGATAACCGGTTATTCCCTGTGGTGGCTGCTCTTGACAAAATGCGCCACTATGAGGAGCGCGAGTATGGACAGCCCAATCTTGTTGACGTGGACGAGACATTGGGACTGGAGCCGTTGAGCCAGAGTGAGACGATGTTGCACGACGTCCTGGTTCATGCCGTTGTCAATAACCGTCAGGTGTTTATCCGTTTGAGCGATAGTGACAAGCGGCATGGCGATGAATTGCGCAGTGACGCAAAATTCTGCTCTTTGTTGCGGGCCATCGACGCTCTGCCTCAAGGCGTGCGCGGCTATGTCTCGATGGGTTATTCTCTGGAGGCTGGCTTGAATGTGTCGTCGATTTTTATCGACCATCTTCAGATCATAGCCCACCACGATGACCTCGCTAACTGGGGTGATGCTGGGCGCAATGGCATTGTTATTGACTGGCGTGGCGACGAGCCTCGTGCGGACAAATCTGTGCTGGCTACTGATGACGAGCAGAGGCGTCTGCTGCAAGTGGCCCCGCTGATCAAGACTTTCTTGGGCAATGGCCGTGCGACGCGCAATGGGGTAATGGACATGATGCAGTTGATACCTGAGAATGTTGACCGCTTGCTGGGCAATGGCAACAATCCGAGCGAGAATGACGTCAAGATACTCATGGCGCTCTATGACTCGACCGATGATAATACCTATCGCCAGACCGAGGCGGCCGCCAAGTTGCTGCGGTGGAAGCAGGCGGGCGTGAGGGTGCCTATCGCCGTGGCCGATGTGATTGCCCGTTTCCCTTCTCTCGAGGGTGAGGTGCTCGCAATGCTCACGACTCGCGTCGATCAGTCGGTCAACTACCAGCAACTGGTGATGCTCTACCGCGATAATAGTCAACTCCAGGGACTGCTGGATGTCATCCGCAAAAAAGTGCTCTCATCGCGCACGCTGATGGACGAAGCCGCCCGCATGCCTGCCGAGCCGCTGTCACAGCTCCTTCAGGACGATATTGTTCGCAAGGCCAAGTCATTCACGCTGCGCGAGAAGCAAGACCGCTTGAGCAACGCCTATTATCGTCTCTCTACCGCCGAACTTGTGCCTGCTGGATGGGACGACTATGTGCAGACGCTTGATTTCTTGACCACTCATGGCCAGGAGGAGCAAGCGCAACACCTCAAGCCGGATGTCGATTCGTGGTCGGTCGACACCATCGATGTTGACGTCTATAAGGCCGTTATTGACACCCTGGACAAGGACTGTCAGCGTGCGTTGAATGAGAAACTTCTCCGGCGCCAGTCCCCGTTGTCACCTGTACTCTTGAGGATGGTGCTGGCTCGTTTGACCGCTGAGGATTCCGACTTGTTGATGAGTTTCCCTGACGCGCAGTTCGTGGCGATGATGGAGGAGATGCTTGCCGACGAGGAGTCGTTTGTTCATCAGCCCACTGCGGCTGCTCTGCGCTATCGCTTTGTGCACTTGAAGGTTGCTGACACTCCATTGCAGCAGATTCCTGCTGCAGCCTGGGGCGCGGCCGATGACGAGAGGCATGACCTCATCAGTGAAGTGGTGCTGTCGCTCAACTATAACGACAAAACCGTTGACCGGCTGATCGCCGATATCAATTGGGTTGCAGCACATCTGGACAAATTGCCCGAGAAGGTGAAATCTCATTTTGAACAGGCTGTCCAGCGTCACCTCAAAGGGTCCAATACGACGCTGCTCCAAGTGGCACAACTGGCGGCGAGAATTGACCCGCGCATTCAGCTGCGTTTCAACGTTGATGCCGTCAAGCGCTCTGGTGACAGCAAGCAGCTGCAAGCAGCGATTGACAGGCTTGACCAAAAGGGCCACATGGATTTGGCCAGCCTGATTCGTCAGCGTTACCAACGCATGCTCGAGCGCCATGCTGTGGCCTCTTATGATGACGTGATTGAACAGCTGAGGAAGCACCCTTATCCTAAAAAGGCATTTGCCTCCCACACGGCCGAATCGCTATTGGATGTGCTTGAGAAAAAACCGCTCAGCATGGGAGATTTTTTCAACTTGGCTGCTCTGGTACATAGTGATCGCATTGCTAAAAACATCGAGCGGGCAGGCGATGCCGACCTGTTTGTCGAGGTGACGACTGCCCTGAGGCAGCGCCATGCTGCCGAATGGCTCCTGGATGAGAATAATGCATCAAGCATCATCAGCATGCTGAAAAGCCGCGATGCTGTTGCGTCGGCAATCCTCAAAGAGTTGATGGATTCACTCAAGAACGGCGACAAGGCCGAATTCAAGTCCCGCTTCGGCGGCTACTATTCTGAGCCGCTGATCAAGCAACTCCTGGCAACGATGAGGCGGCACCGGACTGTCCTGGCTGCATGTGCCGGTGTGCTGGTCTTGGCAGGCATCATCACTGCGATGTTGAAACTCGCGGGTGTGAACACTCCCGATGAGCCCTCGGGGACGATTGTGGAGGAACCTGTTCCTGTTTGGCTATATGTCAAGGCTCATTCGAGCAGGGACAGTGTCGACCGCATCGACTCCTGCGAGGTGAGCGAGCGCCACCTGATGTCAATCCTTGCAGGTTGGTACCAGGAACCCTTTATTGCTGGGGTGGACCGCTTCAACATGGAGCTGCAGTTCCATTCGCCCGATGTCATCATACCCTGGAGGGCGACCGGCCCGATGACCCATGTGTCACAGCTCTGGGCGATAGACTCGCTCTACTATGCCTATTTCCCCGAGCAGCAGCTTGCTGCTGCTTTCCTCGACGCCAAGATTGTGACTGAGAAGAATGAAACAATCGATGTGTCGCGCACCATGCCTCTGCTGAGGCTGGCTAGTGAAAAGCAACTCAACCAACAAGTGAAACAAGTGCTGATCGCCGATTCCATCAGTTTTGATATCCCCAATCAAGATTTTCTGGCCAAGAATGCTGGCGTGAGGCGTGATCTCTCAAGATCTGTGTATGGGCTCTGGCTCATCCGTCAGATTGACGATTCCTGTGCGCAGCAGTTGACAGCCGGCACTGGACTGTTCCCATATTAGCAACTGGTTATAACATCTAATTACTGATCACATGAAAAAGATTGACCCCAATTGGACTAGCCGATACGGACTATGGCTCTTTGTCGGCCTGCTCGCCATTGTCCTTGCCGTCCTTGCAGCCACGTTTCTGCGGGGATATATCAAACCCGGGCCGGACGCTAAGAACGACAGCTACACCCCGTCGGTCAACGACGGCTTCATCCGCAAGAGCAACGAGCTGTTGCTCTCCCTGGTCACCGAGGGCAACCGCAACGACATCCATCCCCGCTCGATGCAGGAGTTGAACGCCAAGTATCCTGCCCTGCGTTTTGAGCTGCCCTACCACGAGGACAGTATCGCTGCATCGGGCAGGGCTGCCGACCTCAGGCTTGTGGACATCATTGCCGATTCCATCCACGACGAGGAGCTCAAGCGTTTCTATCTCAACAGCAATCTCCCTTCGCTGCTCAAGAAACAGCGTGACAAAATGGGTGAGCAGATGTTCACGATTTCATTCGGCCCTGGTGACTATACCTGGATCTCGGGCATCAGGATGATACCGTCGCTCTTCCGTATCTCTTTTGTGAAGGACCCCTGGACTGGAGTCATCATGGCTACCGAGAATGCAATCATCGGTGAGCGCAACCATTGTTTCATCTCTTGGGGCAAGAGCATGATGCCCCTGCGCATGGCTCCTGTCCCTATCGTGAGGGATAATAACTACTACACGACCATCACCGCCGATGTCGCCACCCAGACGTTCCTCGGCCGTGGAGGGCGTGCCGTTGACTATTACACGACCAGTCAGGATTACGACAAGGGTCGCACATTGTTGCACGTCAACTTGTGCGGGAGTGCGCTCCATCTCGCTTACCCCGATCGACGCCATTTAGCCATCAAGACCACCGACACGTTGTCTTGCCTGGTTTATGACACAACAGGCAAGCGGGTGGAGGTGCTTCCCTCCGAAGCCGGCGGGCCGCTGGCCCGGGTGGCCTTTGACGAGGATTTAAAGCTTGTGGTCGTTAACCGTAACGACAACAGCAAGGTGGCAGAGTTCACGGTCTCGCACCATAACCCTGCTTTAACATTATCTAAGCTCGTCAATAGCAACGAAGGCCGGGAACGTTATAACATCAACCCGACTTTGGTTGATAGGTTCACGCGCCAGGTGATGTACGGGCTGTCCTCTACTCTGAGGAATACCGACTACCATGATACCGTGAAGTTGACGCTCGATCCGCTCTTGTCCCGGGAACTGGAGCGGATGCTCGAGGCCCGTTACGACTCGCTGCGCGGCCGCTACCCGAAGAGCCATTTTGAACTGTCGATGACGGTCATTGATATGGCTACAGGTAATGTCATTGCAGCCCCTTTTTATCGGTCTATTGACAAAGAACTCACTGAGGATGTTGCACTAGGCATGAAGAGTCCGACACTCATCCGCCGTTATGTCGGTTCGGCTTTCAAACCGTTGTTGGCACTTGCCGCCGTAGAAGCCATGCCCTCATTGCTTGACCTCAACACCGTGGGGCATTACAATAATGATAGTGTTTTCTACGATTGGACTGTTGGGAAAAAATGGAATGGTAATTGGAATGGTTGCAGTAGCTTTTCCCACTTCCTTGGCGTGAGTGACGATGTCTATCCGGTGGCCTTGGCGGTGCTGGCGATGCAGGGCAATGCTTTGCCCCCTGGTTATCGGGCCGGGGATAGCCATTTTGAGCATTCGAGTCTGTTTCATCGTGGCTGGCGGTTATCCAAGAAGACCTCCAACTCCGGGGTGTTTACCAATACGCCGCTGGTGCGCAACATCAGTCTGCTCTACGATGTCAAGGACAATGTCGATGCCTATGCCGTCGACAGCCTGTGCATGACACGCTACATCTGGAATAATCTAGGCCTCGTAGATTCCTTGCGTTTTGGTCTTGACCTGGTCAGGCCCGACGTTACCAACATGCACTATGACTACTTTTTTGGCAGTAGCCTGCATGGCGAACTTGTCCCATGGGTATTAGGCCAGGGCAATAACTATTGGGCTCCAATGAAGTTTGCCGAGGCTTGGACCCGTATGCTCACCAAGCGGGAGGTGAACATCTCCATCGTCAAGGCTGCCCACGCCCCCGTAGCAAGACCGCTGGTCGACGCCCTCGGGACGCAGCATGCCGGCGCTACCTGGAACGCGTTCCTCGACAGGCTGGCCGAGGCACAACAGGTTGACGGGGGCGGGAGGGGCACCTTGCACCCGATGTGGGAAACGGTCAACACATTCAACCAGCATATCACCGACCCCACACGGCGTCTGGTCCTCTTGTCCAAGACGGGCACGCCTGTCAATTACTGGATGAACGAGCGGGGCGCCATCGACCGCACCAGCCAGTATGTCGACGTAGCCGTCTACTGCATGGGCTTGATGACGCAGCGGCAGTTCAGCCGGGTCAAGAGCGGCGGGCATCCCCGCGGCGTGATGTGTGTCATCCAGCTGGTCCGCATCAACCCTTCAGACGACGGCAATGATGGACTGTGGAGCTCCGATGCCCGCGATATATTCTCGCGCTTTCCCGATAATTTCGACAGGTTCTATCAGCTGACCAAGGCCTATTATTAATTCAGTGACGACGAAATCCTATTCCCAATCTCAGCCTGTAGAGACGCAAAATCTTGCGTCTCCAAACGTTAAACAATATATTAATTCAGTGACGACTATGGTGAAGAATGTGAGTATTTATGTGTGGTGCGTGGTGCTGGCAGTGCTGTTGGCCTTGCTGCTGCGAGAGGCTTGGGTGGTAGCGGTTGAGCATGTGCTGCTGCCTGATTGGGAGCACTTCGAGTGGAACCGCTTGAGCTGGCCCAACGTGTTTAAGCATTTCAACCTGGGCCTCTATTGGTGGTTCATGGTGGGCATCGTGGTCTATCTCATCCTGCGTATACACATTATCCCCCGATGTGACAGGATCAAGGACGCGCTCGAGATGCATGAGATCGACTCACATGAGTCCTCACATTCTTTTGTCGCTATGCTGCTTGGCCGCAGGGTTAGCGAGAAGGTCGTCAAGAAGAATTCGGGGCACATCATGAGCAGTGGCCCGGGATGGTCACACATGTTCACGTCGTTGGCTCCCTACACTTTGCCGCTAGTCACCTATCTGGGGCTTGCCTTTCGTAGCCTGATTGCTTGGCAGAGTACTTGGCTATTCGACATTTTTGTTGGCATGACGATGGGATTCTATATCTACCGTCACATGACCGAAACGCGTGATTATCAACCTGATATTAACCATTTCCGGACCAAACTGTTTCCGTATCTGTACATCGCTGTGTGGACAGTGTTCAACTTCAATGTGATAACGGTAACATTTTGGTCAAGCAAGAATTTCTTCACTGCCCTGTGGTGGGTACTACAGCATCTGGTTGTCTGGTAGCTGCTATCAGGCAATGTGGCATGATTGTTGCAAGATTTATTGCTGTAGAGTCCAATACGCTTGAAATAGATATTGCAAATGATACGGTTTCTCATCGCTGTGCTCAGGCCAACTGACAAACAGTTGCGCAAACGCAAGCCTTCATCCCTGTTGAGGTTGAAGGTGTGGTTGTATACTGCCATTGTTGGTTTCATGGCTAAGGCTTATAGGAGATGTGCCGTTCATGATATCCTGCTGATGCCCGAAGGACTGCGGGTTGAGATTGAGGAGCGGGATACGGATTTCGAGCAAGAGATGCAACTGGCTCACATTGGCGTTAATAGTCGCTGGCGCCGCACCTCTCTCCGTCGCGAATTGACGCTCGATGAACCCCGTCATCCTCGATGGCTGTCTCAATGTTTCCGGTGGCAACGCTCCGTCCGTGTCATTAGCCCGGATGGGCGTTCGGTGATGATTGACCATACCCGGCAGACTGTGTTGTCTGGCAACATGAGTGCTGCTGCCGAGGTGGTCGGGAACGATGTCGGTTTGGAATCTGTTCGCTTATCATTGGCTACGTCAGGGGCCTCACGTCGGGCTTCATCGGTAGTTGACGATGATGTTTCTTCTCAGCCCGATGCTCTGAGGACTGCGCCTCAACGTCGCCGCCGTCGAGTACCACCGCCCACTAAAGTCCCCGAGTCAATCATCACAGCGGAGCCTGCACAGCCTCAAGCTCAGCCACCAGAGCCCAAGCGGGTAAAAAGAACACCGCCACCAGTACCGGTGGACGTGAAAGACCTTCCTGGCTCCACAGGTGAGCCAGGTAACGAAATCCCGCCCGAGGCAACGGAGCCTAAGCCCAAGCCCAAACCGCAGTTGAAGAAAATGCAGGGCTTTGACATGGATGATTCTTTTTAATGATGTTGATTACTAACCCCTAAAAACGATAAGCCACTATGAATCCGATTTGTACCACAATCCGCGAAGTCTTTGGCGATGCCGCTGTAATGAAGAACCAAGGAGATAACAGCCTGTTCACTGGCCGCAATCTTCCATCGTTTGTGCGTGACTATGTGCTGCGTCGTTTCTCTAACGCTGACGGTACCGTAGACAGCGCAGCCCTGACTGCCTATCTCCAGGACAAAATGCCCGACTTGACCAAGATCTCGAGTCGGCTGATGGCTGGCGACGTGATTAACTTGACGACACGTTTCATTGTCAAGAATGACCTGGCACGCAACCGCATCAAGTTCTCGATTCCTGATGCGCAGATTGTTGATGGTGCTTATGTCATGCCATCGCTTGCCGCCGAGAAACGCGAGGACCCCGAAACAGCCGACGATTTCGCCGATGGCGAGAAGTGGGGCAACATCACGCTGCGCTACATCGAGCCGCGAGGGCAGGGCAGGGGACAGCAGGGCGGATTTATCGAGATGACCGAGTGCCGTCTGTTTGATCCCTATCGAAATATTGACATGGATTTTTATCGTTGGTGTCGTGGACAGTTCAACATCGAGGAGTGGCTCGATGTGCTCATTACGGCAATGGAATATGAACCCGATGCCTTTTCGTCGTTGGAACAGAAGATGGAGTTCATCTCACGTCTGCTCATCCTCGTCGAGCCGCGGCTCAACATGATTGAATTGGGGCCTCGCGGTACCGGTAAGTCATACGTCTATAAGAACTTGAGCAAGCACGTCTGGATGATCAGTGGTGGCCGCGTGAGTCGTGCTCAGTTGTTCTACAACGTCGCCAACCGCCAGTTCGGGCCCCTCAAGTATCATGACGCCCTGATTATCGACGAAATTTCCACTTTCCAGTTCTCTGATCCTGACGAGATGGAAAGCATCATGAAGAGTTACCTCGAGGATGGCAATGCCACGGTGAGCAATGTGCTGTTTACCAGTGAATGTGGCGTGGCGTTGACGGGCAACATCACCCTCGACGACAATATGCAGCCTTTCAACGACGAGTACTTCCGCGAGTTGCCGGGGATCTTCAACCAGGCGGCAGTTATCGACCGCATCAGCGGTTTTGTCGAGGGATGGAAGCTGCCGCGTCTCTCGGCCGGTGCCATTCTCAAGGGGTGGACCATCAACGCTGAGTATTTCTCGGGAGTTCTGCATGAACTGCGCACTTCAAATGCCTATGCTGCCATCTTCGATACGCTGGTTGAGCGCAACCCTCAGCACGATCTGCGCGACCTCAAGGCTGTCAAGAAACTTGCCGTGGCCTATTGCAAGCTTCTCTTGCCTCATGTCACTAGTCTCGATGCCCTCGATGAGCAGCAATTAGCGGAATACCGCACGCTGTTCCGCGTCTTCTGTCTCGAGCCCGCGGTCTATCGCCGTGGTATCATCCGCCAGCAGTTGCACAAGATCATGCCCGAGGAATATCCCCAGCTTATCGATCCGCCCATCCAGA
This sequence comes from uncultured Bacteroidales bacterium, assembly GCA_902792895.1. Taxonomy (GTDB): domain Bacteria; phylum Bacteroidota; class Bacteroidia; order Bacteroidales; family Muribaculaceae; genus Sodaliphilus. The sequence goes on from CADBBK010000005.1 coordinate 61,571, forward strand.
TGGCCAATCCCGACCCTGCTCCTGCCCAAGTTCCCACTGAGCCGCCAGCAGGGGATGATGACTCTCCTGTTCAATCCATTCCGCAGGATACTGAGAATTGACACATGAATTATTTTTTCGGTAACAATAGTTGGCATAATCACCGATTGTTGTTATCTTTGTGCATCAATATCTAATGACTGAATTTACCTATGGCAAAATTTATAACTGATCAGGGGCCTCTGGAGTTGGGACGACGAATTGACAACACCAACCGTGCTGAAGTTTATGAACTCATTGGCAACGAAAACGAGGTCGCTAAAATTTTCCCTTTGACAACACCAGATTTGCCTGAGGTGGAGCGTACCACACACCTGCTCTTGGACAAAGGCATCAACGATGACCGTATCTGCCTCCCGCTTCGCATCATCACCGATGAGTCAGGCAACTTCGTTGGCTACACCATGCGCCGAGTCCCCGACGAATACTCGAGCCTAAAGAAATATATTCGTTCCATTGACCAATTGTTCCCCGACTGGAACCGCAAGGTGCTAGTTCGCCTGGCCATCGGCCTGGTAGAGAAAATCAACATCCTGCATCAGCATGGTTTGCAGATCGTGGATGTCAAGAAACTGGATGCCATGGTCGCCGAGGACGGCTCTTTTTACCTCATCAACAGCGACCGCCTCGTCCCCAACACCAATGGTTCGCAAGCCGATGACGCCGAAATTACCAAGTGGCTCTATCAAATCCTGATGATCGGGCATGGACCTATCGAGAATTTTGATTTGCCACTTACTGACAAGGACAGGCAATTACCAAGCGATCAAGAAGCGCTGTCTTATTGGTCTTGCCTCCCTGCACCGATTAAAGAGGCTTTCTTCAATAGCTTTAAGTCTGGTCGATATCCTTCGATGGCAAGGTGGTCCGATTTATTGCAAGGCTACAAATCCGTCTTAGAAGGAGGACGTTGTGAGATTTATATTAAGCCTCAGAATCCTCATCCTATCCCTAATGTTGCCGGTCGGTCGGTCAATCTCAATATGCTGGATATCGATGACAGCCCGGAGAATGCCGACTTGCGCATCATGGAGAATATCTTCTCCAGAAATGATACTGGTCGAATCGGGGTATTGGAACTATCAACCAAGAATGTTAAACTTCTGGTGGGGCCGAGCTATCCGATTACCATGTTCAACTTTGACGATTTCAAGCGGTTATCTTATCAGACTCAGACCGGCCAAGGGCTTGATGACCGAAATAGGATGAACATGTATTTCTTTAATTCACGTGTACTTCCAACCATCCAGTACTATGCTTCTCTCGCAAGAACCGGAGCGTGGCAAGATCCCCACACAGGGAGAATCAGCCATCGGCCTGACCTCATGGTTGATAGGCTCTATGTTGTGGCTACTGCCGCTTATCGAACCGCTGAGAACCGCAGGGAAATATTACGTCTCATTAAGCAAGAGGCTGGTGTTAATGTCTGTATCCTTAAGAAGGACGAGGAGGAGTTGGCAACTATGACAGCGTTTCTGCACACGACCTATGACCGTAAAAGCTTGCTGAGCACACGCAACGTGCTGATCATTGACCAGGGTGGGGGCTCAACTGAGGTCTCACCGTTTGTAGCCATGGATCAACGACCTGCAGTGAGTATCAACTTAGGTACCAATGCCCTGCTCAACCTGCTCTTGCGGGAACAGACGCCAATACTGCAAGCCCTCAGTGACGTAGATTGGATGATTCAGAAACGATTGGGTGATTACTTCGTCAACTGTAGCCGTCAGCAAGTATTTGGAAATGATGATGCTGTCTTCTGCATTGCTGTCGGGTCTGCGATTACCGAAGCTACTGGAAAAAAAGGCAATAAGCGTCAGCACTGTACGGTTCTGACTCTAGAAGACCTGAAACATAAAATCTCAATGGCAGAGAACTTCTTGTTAGACCGTTATGAGGGCGTGAGTGATCTGATTCCGCACATCAATCGCGACGATAATGAATACTTCGAACAGCTCAATAAGAAGCTCACAATGCGCTTGGGACTTCCCATCTATGTCGGAATCATGGAGCATTTCGGTATCAAGGAGCTAACGGTGAGTGGCACAGGCCTCTGGTATGGCATATATTTCCAGCAGCGGCCCATCATGTTATCCAATGAGTAGTGATTATGTCAGAATGGGATGATAAAATAAACAAACTCCTCGTCGAAGTCGACGCTTTGGACGACAACCCCGACAAGTCAGCACTCGATGCGCTATGGCTCAAAGTGTTGACAATCGCCACTGGAGTCCAGAATCCACCTGCCGAGGCCTTGGGAGAACTAGTAAACGATGTTCTGGACTGCTTGTCAGATGATGCTCTTGATTCATGCAGCGACCAGTTGGATGTGATATTTTCAAGGATTGAGGCATCTTATCAGAATTCTGACGGTGAATTAGCAAGCAATATCTGGAGCGATTTTCTACATGTCGTGCTCGGCGATTTATCGAATATTGATGAATTCAAGCAACTCGTGTATTGTGTATTGACTCCGCCCGATGCCATTGATATTGAACAAGATGGTCTCAGGTCTAGCCAAGATCCTCAACATGAAGAAACTGACAAATTCCCTATTGATGATGCCATCAATCAACATTCCAAAGACCGATCTCAAGATGATGCTGGTAGCATTCGTGAGGTTGAATGTGTGAGTGTTGAGGAAACCATAAAGGCTTCAGAAATCAACGTCGATAATCTCCCTTGGCCAGAGCATCTTGAGCAGCTTTCGGATGAGGAAGCAATTTCGACATTTAATAGGCTTTTCACCAGTTTTCACATTGATGCTAAGTTGCATGATTCAAAGGATTTGAAGAATTATGAAAAACTTGTCGAGATTAGACGAAAATTGAATTTAAGAGAATCCGAAAAGTCTTATAAATCTTTGTGGAGTACAACATATAGTGAATTCATTAGTTCTCAAGGTATTACACTTGCCCCAAAACCTGATAAGGCAAATACCGATGCTGTGCAAGAGAAAGAAAGCATTGATAGCCCAAAGACTAACAACGATACAACTACATCCGTTAATTCCCAATCCGATAATAGCCCTCTTCAACAGCCTAGTCCCGTTCAAGATAAATCAACTCCCGTACGTCATTTTTATAGCTCAATCAATACCCAGGAGGAATATCTCGATTGTGCAATTAAGCATCTAGATGCATGCAAAGCGATACTTGTTGCACATGACAAATTCAATCCATCCACCGATGACGCTTATCAAGACCTGTTGATGTTTGAGGAGGTATACTATCTTGCTGGTTATATCCTTGAATGTATCCTGAAATCATTCATACTTAACCATATACAATGGAATGGCGATAATCTGGAAACCATTGATGTTCCTCTCAAGCATTTGTCTTGGGGCAAGAAGTATGGTTATTTTTCTTTTTCATCCCATTTTACGGGATGGATGTTGAGTTTTGTCAAGAAGGATTCATATTGGACGACTGTTTTTGAAAAGATTCCTCTTTTCAACGGTCGTAGGTCAATACCATATTCACCCGAGAATCGTGAAATCAATGCATGGTTAAAATGGATTTTTAGAGACAGAAGAATTAGGAACATCATTTATGATTGGAAGGCAGAGGTGCGTTACCATCATTATGACATTTTCAGGATTGATGCCATCATGCTAATCAAATTATGTGACCTGATTGTTAAGAGTATAATTAAGAATTTTGGCAAACGGCCAAGCATAGTTAATTCTGATGCTCAGAGTCTGCGTAAATCCATCTCAAGTGATTTTCATGACCTGGTTTCAAGATATTATAAAGACCAACAAAACATCAATGCAGTATGATAAAGATAATAGACATAGCTGATACTTTATGTGATCAACTCAGCATGAACGATGAAATAAAGAAATTCAAGATTGCTGTCAATCTGGATTTCTCGCTTGACGTAAATGTGGTTTCTGATACTCTCACAAAGGAGTCTTTTGAGGAACGTTATCTTAAGGACCGGGAACAGTATAAGATTGAATGTGAGGTGTATTCGTCACAGGAAGCCGAGGATGAATATGTTCAGTCAATTTTTTCTGGTGGTAATGGAATCGATTATGGACAACGATTCAGGTTAGCATCTTTCTTTGATTTACAAGCGATGCCACTTGAATTAGTCAATCGTGACGAGTTGCCTCCAGTCATCACTTTTTACAGTTACAAGGGTGGTGTGGGGCGAACTACGTCCATGGTATCTTATGCCATCAATTTGGCATTGCAGGGCAAGAAAGTCTTTATCATTGATGCAGACCTTGAAGCACCTGGCTATATCAATTTCTTTAAATTGACCGAACATGCAGGGCTCAAAGCGGGTATGATTAATGGACTTGTTGAATACTTGAGTGACCTTGAGTTCACTGGCGATGACATTGATGACGAGCATGCCCCCGACCTTCAGTACTACTGCCTTAATATTGTTGACGGCAATCATGCTGCTGGTTTGGACCCGAGACTGAGCAATATTTACTTGATGCCTGCTGGTAACTTAAATGAGGTGATGCAGGATGAAGAGCAACCCATGAGTAGAATAGCGAACAAGCACCTACGGGCCTACATGGAAGGACTCTCACGTATCAATTTGGGTAACATATCATCCTTCCTGTACAACTTCAATAAATTGCTTACCCAGATCAGAGATACGTTCGACCCCGATGTGGTTTTGATTGATTCGCGAACGGGCTTCAATGATGTGATGGGCACGGTGACCATGTTCTTCTCCGACATAATTGTTGGCTTCTTTGGTAGCAATGAGCAGACTGTGCCGGGCTTGAAAAAACTTCTTCAGAGCTATCAAGAAAGTGATTTTAAATTGATGCTTATCAATTCCATTTTACCCGAAAAGAAGGAAAGGGCAGAGGAGAATTTTAAGCGGTTGAACAATCACATAGAAGACTTTTATCGATATCAGGATATCGTACGGGAGCGTCCTCTGCCATATCGGTTGCACCGGTTGAACATTCTGGAGCAATTAGGTATTGATGACAATACTGATATGGAATGTCTTAATTTGATAGAGAAACGTAGTTTCTCCGATTACAACACTATTTTTGACCAACTTGATTTCATGGTTCAAGAAGTCATGAAAGATAGTAAAACCGCGTTCAAGAAGAGCCGCTCTAGAAATGATTCTATATCTCATGGGAGGAATCGAAGAGACCCGACAAGAATGGACACTTGGAGCATCCGCAATTTTATCCTGCGTGGATTGAAACGTGAGATGGAGGCAATTACTGACTTTGCTGAGGATCAGGATTTGAAGCCCAGGTCATTCTTCTATCGTCATTGCATGAATGAGTTCTTTGACGATGATAAATTCCTTATAATGGGGTATAAAGGTACTGGCAAGACCTACCTGTATCGTGCACTAGCCGAGACATCGGATACTAATGAGGAGATTGCTAAGGTTATGCTCAAACGGGCTAATAAGTATCGCAGCCTCAAGCATACGCAAAGATTACCCGAAGATGTGTCACATTTTAAATTCATTGACATCATTTCAGCCACATCCGAAGGTACAAAACGACTTGCTTTTGACGAGATTGATTATGGCGCCATTGAGAATCCTCAGCTGTACTTCAAGCGCCTGTGGCAAGTCCATACATGGTTATCTATTCTCCAAGACCCCGATTTTGATGAAATCAAGCATCAGAGCGAATTGTATGCCCAAAACCTTATCATTGATGATTTCAGAGGGGCCGCTGGGCTAAAGGCGATCAATGAAATTATCAAAATGGGTGTTGATGCTTTCATTGTCATAGAAGATGACTTGCGCAAGATCAATCGTTGGTGTGTTGAGCACGACAAGCGCTTGTTCCTGTTGTATGACCAACTGGATACTCGCATCAATCCGCGTTATTGGGACATTGCAGTTTCCCCTCTCATTAATTATTGGCGTGAAAACTGTAATATGCATAGCAACCTGTTCCCTAAGATTTTTGTGCGTACTGATTTGTTCAAGCGCATTGGCGGAACCAACACAGCCCGTTTGAAGAATAATATCGTCAGCATTGAATGGAGCATTGATGAAATCTTTGGTTACATTGTTAAGTTGATCGTTTGTGACCCTGAACGCAAAGAATCATTTATGGAAATGCTCAAGCGTGTTTACAAGGGTAGGGATGCTATGATTGCTAATTATGAGAAACAATTTAGAGATAACGATGACCAATTGATAAGGCCACACATATCTTCACTTGCTCCATTAATCAGGGTTATTTTTGGCAAGGAAGTAACTGGGCTTAGGAGTGGGGTTCATATCACACCATATGATTATTTCTTCAAGAATTTGGCCAATGCCGATGGACGAACCTACAGTCTTCGCCCATTCATCACCACATTGGATGGCAATGCTATCGAAAGATCCTTGGCTAGGATTATTCCCAACCGCTACGTGCAGTGGGTGATTGCTCCTGAGGATTATGCCAATCGTGAAGTACGCAATCTGGCTGCTCAGCAATATTTTGACGACTTGACGCGTGACGAATTCAGCAAGGATCTGATTAAGTTCCGTGATGTGCTCCAGAGTGACAAGGGTAAGCCATATCGTTGGAAGACATTGCGTGAGATTGAATTCAATGAGCTGATTAACCTCGTAATGGACAGTTATAGCGATTTTATTGCTGCTAAGACAGGGGAGGATCTTAAACTAATGCTCTACGCTAGTGGTATAGTGGCCGAAGATCCCATCTCAGGAGAGAAGATTTATCGTTTTGCACCTCTGTACTTCTATCACTGGGGATTGAAGAGCACAACAAGGTATGATAAGGAAAAAGATCGTTTCTTCGATGAGGATGATACCGACGAGTAAATCCTGACACTACTAATAAGCAACGCCTGCATGACCGCTCAATAATGGTCATGCAGGCGTTGCTATATGTTTGTTGCTGCTGAGGTTACACGAATGAGGTGACTGTGCCCATGATGCTGCCGAGGAGGGCGCCCAGCCAGACGATGGCGCGCAGTTCCTTTCTCATCACGTCGAGGATGATCTTTTCGGCCTCTGCCATCTCCATATCGTTGATGCGGTCCTCGATGATGGCGCTGATGTTGATGTCCTGCAGGATGCGAGGCAGGTGCTCGGTGATGATGACACGGTAAGCGCTGAAGATGCCGCTCTTGATCTGTGCCACCTGCTCGTCATGCCCCTTAATGAGGTCGCTCATGGTCATGTCCATCAGCCGGTCGGTCTCGGTCTGGACCAGATTCTCGACCATCTGTTGGGAATTGTTCTTCAAAATTTCGTTGATGTGCTTGGCCAGCAACGACTCGAGAGGCTTGGCGACAGCGTTCACAATCTTGTCAGCCCCCAGCAGACCGGCGATGCTGTTGCGTGTTTTCTCCATCACATGCTCGATAGCCATGTGGGCAATATTATCACCCAGGGCACTGTCCTGCAGCTTGCCGGCAATCATTTTGACCATGCCTGTCGTGGTGTTCTCGCGCATGGCGGCAATGTCCTCGGACGGCAGATAATGGGCGGCAAACTGTTCGATGGTTTCGTCGTTGGCGCCTTGGGTGGTGACAAACTCGTCGATGGCGTCATTCATCTTGCTCAGCATCTCGTCGCTCAGCAAATTCTTCTCGAGCACTTCGCGGTTCATCAGATTCTCGCTCACGGCCTTGCCGATCGACGAGGCAATGCGGCTTTTCTCCTTAGGAATGATGCCGGGTGTGAACGGGATATGTATTCCCATGAAATACTTGGCCGTATGGGGCCTGAACATCATGCGGATAGCGATATAGTTGGTAAAGCAGCCGATGACAGCACCCACAGCGGGGCCAATCAGATAGTGAAACATTCTCAGCCGTTTTTAATGATTTCGGGTAAAAACCAATGAATTATGTCCTGCATTCTATCGCAGGTCCACCACCGGTGTTCTCGCGGGCACCATCGACTTGTTGAAGGTGAATGTGCTCGCAGGTTGTGATCCGTGTTTGTAGTCGGAGATACGGACGGTGCACACCGACTTGTCTTTCATTTCAAACCGTGCCGTGCGCAGCAGCGACGTCGTCTCGTCGAAGTAGAGCCACAAGGTTTTGATGTTGTCTTTCTTCTTGGGCGTGAGCTTGATGACATAGGTCTTGGGCGTCTTGGCCTTTGCGCGTTTCATGTTGAAGTCGGCCTTCAGATGGCTGACAGCCGCCATGGGATTAGTCATCTGCAGTTCGTCGGCCGTGGGATTGGTGATGTTGACCTCTTCGGTTGCCGGTGACCAGGACCACTGCGTCTTGCCGTCATACCAGCACTTGGCTTCGGGCGAGATGATGCGGAACTTGTTGCCCAGCATGGTAATTGTGCCCTTGCTGGTGCCCTGTGATGTGGTCACCGTGTAGTTAGCTGTCACGCCGCCGTGGGCGTTGATGGCAGCAACGCACTTGTCCAGCATGGCCGATGGCGTTTGGGCCATGGCCGCAATGGCGCTGAAGATGAATATGAGAACAACTAATTTTTTCATTGCTGTACTTTTTTGTCATTAGATGCCTTTCACGGCCACAAGTTTAATTCAATTGGTAAACAATTGGTCGATGTCCATCGGGCTGACGAGCACCTGGCGGGGCTTGCTGCCCTGTGCGGGGCCGACGATGCCGGCATGCTCCATCTGGTCCATCAGGCGGCCGGCGCGGTTGTAGCCGATCTCGTAGCGGCGTTGCAGCGATGACGTGCTGGCGGTGTTGCTCATCACGACGAAGCGCACAGCCTCCTCGAACAGCGGGTCGCGGTCCTTGACGTTGCCCACGTTGGCATCGCTGCCGCTGCCGTCCTCGTTGTTGCCCACATACTCAGGCAGCATGTAGGGGATCTCGTGGTCGATATCGCGGTCGTTGTCCTCTTGCTCCTTGATGTAGTCACAGATGCGCACGATATCGGGCGTGTCAACAAACGGACATTGCAACCTCGTCAACTCGCCGTCAATCTGGAACAGCATGTCACCGCGTCCGATGAGCTGCTGGGCTCCGGTGCGGTCGATGATGATCTGGCTGTCCACGCGGCCTGCCACGGCAAACGCGATGCGGCCGGGGAAGTTACCCTTGATCAGACCGGTGATGACCTTGGACGACGGGCGCTGGGTAGCGATAATCATGTGGATACCCACGGCACGGGCCTTTTGGGCGATGCGCACCAGCGGAGTCTCGACCTCCTTGCCGGCGGTCATGATCATATCACTGAACTCATCGATGATGCCTACGATATAAGGCATGTACTGGTATTTCTTCTCGCCATGCTCATCGCGCACTTCACGCAGCTCACGGCGCCACATGTCGTTGTAGTCGCTCACATTGCGCACCTTCACTTCCTCGAACACCTTGTAGCGGTCCTCCATCTCCTGCACCAGGCAGTTCAGCGTCTTGATGACACGGTCGGTGTCGGTGATGATGGCTTTCTCCTCTCCGGGGGCTTTGGCAAAGAAGTATTTCTCAAGGTCGGCATACACGCTGAACTCAACACGCTTGGGATCAACGAGGACCAGTTTCAGCTCCGATGGGCCTTTCTTGTAGAGCAGCGACGTGATGATGGCATTCAGACCCACCGATTTACCTTTACCGGTAGCACCTGCAACCAGCAGGTGAGGCATCTTGGTCAAGTCGGCAATGAATACCTCGTTGCTGACGGTGCAGCCCAGACACATGGGCAGCTTGGCGCGCGAATCTTGGAAGGCTCTGGAACCCAGCACCTCGCGCATGGGAACCACCTGCGGGTCACGGTTGGGCACCTCGATGCCGATAGTGCCGCGGCCAGGCATGGGCGCGATGATGCGGATGCCAAGTGCTGCCAGACTGAGGGCGATGTCGTCCTCGAGACCGCGTATCTTGTTCACGCGCACACCATCCTGCGGCACTATCTCAAACAGTGTCACCGTGGGACCCACATGAACCATGATGTCCTTGATCTCGATGCCATACTTGTTGAGGGTGTCACGGATGCGCTCCTTGTTTTCGTCCTGCTCCTGCTTGTCCACACTGTTGGGATTCATGCGGATGTCCTGCAGCAGATCCAGGGTGGGGAAGTGGTAGTGACGGTATTCGCCGGTCGGGTCGTGAGGGTTGCTCACCTCGGTGCTGGCTGCGATGGGCCTCAATCGGGCAGCCTCTCCATTGTTGCCCGGAGCCGCATCATTGCCGCGTGCACGCTGACGGCGCTGCCTCGGTTGGGGTGCAGGGCCCTCATCACGGGCATCATCATTCCCCCTAATGTCCTCGATACGCTGTTCACCCCCCAGGAAGCTGGATTCGCCAGGCTGGCTGACGACTTTCTCGGTTTCCTCCTTGCTGCGGCTGCGTTTCTTCTCAATTTCGTTCTTCACTTGGTTGACGATAGCCATGATGGTCTGGTAGGTCAGGAACACCCAGATCATCAACACAATCAGGTTCACGGCAATCATGCCATACATGCCCATCAGGCCCAATAGCCACTTGTTGATGAAGAATCCCATATAGCCGCCCAGCGGGAAGAAAGTAATAGGCTTCATGAAATAGGTGGCAGCTCCCACGACCATCGAGAACGTGAGGATGCTGAACAGGCTGATGAAGGTAAACTGGAAAAAGTGCACCTTCTTGTCCTTGCGGATGAGCCGCATGCCCAGTGTGAGAAACCACACCACAATGATGAATGCGGCAACACCCACGCCGTTCTGGATGAAGAAATCGCTTAGTGAGGCTCCCACGGCCGCACCTGCATTGCGGATTTGCTCGCGCACTTGTGCATTCTCGAGTACCGAGTAGTTGTCCACCCGGTTTTGGTCCGACATGCCTGCCGACAGGAAATAGGACAGGAATGAGATGAGCAGATAGATGCCGGTAAACAGCATCACAATGCCTGTGGCAAAGCGCATCCTTCCGTTCTGGAAGAACGCCTTAAAGCGTTGCCATCGGGTTTTCTGACTGTTCTCGATGCCTCGTTCTGCCTCTTGCGAACGGATATAGTCATTTGACTGTTTGATGGCACTGATGTCGGGATTGAAGTCTCCCTGCTGATTGTCGTTGGTTTTACGGCTGCGTGTTCCTTTGCTCTTCATCTTTTTTGCTATCGATTAATTTGGGGGTGTAAAATTACAAAATAAAATTGATTTGCGATTGCAAATCCGGTACTTTTTTTTAAATATTTTTTCCGATATCTCATTTTCAGTTAATTACGATTGCTCTCCCGATGTCTTGTACTACTTTGCAAACGTGAATTCCAGACTTTACAGCCCCAGTGAAGGCTACATTAGGGAAAAACTAGTGGAAAAATGTGGCACGAGTGCATGAGGGACAAGCGAGAAGGCATTAGTCCTTTTTCCAGAACGACCGGGTGAAGACAACCAGCACGGTGAACAACTCAAGACGGCCCACCATCATTTCGAAGGCAAGTACCCACTTGGCGCCTGGATGCAGAGAAACCCACGAGCCGTTGGCACCAGTTACTCCGTGTCCGATGCCCACGTTGCTGATGGCCGACATGGAAGTATACATGGCGTCAAACACCGGTATGCCATAGAACGTCAGGTACAGTGCCACGACCATGATAATCAGGATATAAATCGTGAAGAAGGTGTTCACTTTGTTGACCACTTGGTTGGGTACGGGTTTGCCATCGACATGGACGGCGCGCACCGAGTTGGTGTGCAGCACACGGTAGAACTCGTTGGCTGTATTTTTCAGCAGCACGATGAGTCGGTCCATCTTGGCACCGCCCGAGGTGGAGCCTGCCATGCCGCCGAAGAACATCATCACCATCAATACCACCGTGACAAACTCGCCGCTGTCCTCGTAGTCAAACGTCGAGAAGCCTGTTGATGTGATGGCCGACAATGTGTCGAACGCGCTGTAGATAAATCTGTCGCTATTCGTGTCAAGGAATCCCATGTAGGCCATATAGCCCATGATGGCAACTGTGGTGATGAGCGTAGTCATGCAATACCAGCGCAGGGTGTTGTTCTTGGTCACACGCTTGAAATTGCCACGTCCCACGGCGATGATGAGCGAGAAACTGATGCCGCCGATGAACATGAAGATGATCACCATCATGAAGACATAACTAGAGTGCCAGTAGTCCAGGCCGATGTTCTTGGTGGAATAGCCGCCGGTCGAGGTCGTGGTCATGGCGTGGCACACGGCATCAAACCAGTCCATCGGCCCCAGGAACAGCAGCACGGTGAGCAGTGCCGTCAGCCCGATGTAGATGAGCCACAGGTCCTTAGCCGTCTGGCTCACGCGCGGCCTGAAGCGCTCATGGGTGATGCCTGTCACCTCGGCATTAAACAGGGCGATACCGCCTTTCTGGTTCAGCATGGGAATGACGGCAAGGGTGAACAGGATGATTCCCATGCCGCCAATCCATTGTGTCATCGCGCGCCAGAAGAGCACTCCACGCGGGATTTCCTCAACATAGCGGATAACGCTTGACCCCGTTGTTGTAAAGCCTGCCATCGTCTCGAAGAATGCGTCGGTCACATTGTTGAACGTGTAGGACAGCAGGTAGGGCAGCATGCCGAATAACGAGAAGAATACCCAGATGATGGCTGTGAGCATCAGGCCCTCGCGCTTGTGCATCGACTTGCTGCGCGGCTTGATGCCGAATGCCATTCCGGCTCCGGCACCGGCAGTGATGAGGGTGCTGTAGATGAACGCCTGCATCGCTGTGGACTCGCCAAACCACCACGACACGGCAAGCGGCAGCAGCATGAATGCCGCCTCAATGAGTAGCAGCCAGCCCTGCATGCGCAGCACGATGGCAAAGTTGATATTCTGGTTCGCTAGTCGTGACATGGTGTCTGTTGCTTTTGTCTTTAGCTTGCGGTTGTCAGTGTTTTATGATTCTTTACATGAACTACGATGACGGTATCACGAGAAATACTTGTCGAGTTTGTGGATGGCACCCTGCAGACAGAAGACCACCACATGGTCACCCGGCATGATGCGGGTGTTACCATCAACGAGTTGTCCCTTGCCGTCGCGCACAAGGCCGGCAATCGTGAAGTCGCGGCTCAGTTTCAGGTCCTTCACGTCGGCACGGGTTACGCGGTCACCTTCCTCGACGATGATCTCGGCCACCTCGGCATCGGCCAGCGACAGGCAGCGGGCATTGTCCTCGTCGGCATCGATCATGATCTGGTAGATGCGGCTCGATGCCAGCAGTTTCTTGTTCACGATGGTGCCGATGTTGAGAGCCTCGGCCTCGTTGATGAACTGGATGTCCTCAACCTGGGCAATGGTCTTGGGCACGCCATTGGTCTTGGCAATCATGCAGGCCATCATGTTGACAGCGCTGTTTTCGCCCAGGGCGATGAAGGCGTCATAGTAGCTCACGCTCTCTTCCTCGTTGAGTTCCGAGTCGCGGAAGTCGCCCTGCACCAGTTTGCAGTTGGGATAGCGTTGGGCCAGTTCGTCGCAGCGCTCCATGTCGCTCTCGATGATTTTGATGTCAACGGCCTTGCCCAGTTTCTTGAGGAGCTGCTCGGCGATGTCATTGCCGCCCACGATGAGCACGTTGTCCACCGGGGTGTCTTTCTTGCCGCACACCTCGCGCACCTCGTCGATGTGGTCGCGCGTGGTGGCGATGTAGATGATGTCGTTCTCCATCACGCGGTCATCGCCGCGAGGGATGATGATCTCGCGGTTGCGCTTGATGGCCGACACGTGCAGAAAGTGGCTGATGTTGGACACATCCCTGAGCATCTGGTTGACGATACGGGCGTTGTTGCGGATTTTTACACCCACGACAATCAGCTCGCCGTCAAACAGTTCAAACCAGTTGCGCGCCCAGGTGCGCTTCAGTGCGCGGGCAATCTCCTTGGCCGCCAGCATCTCGGGATAGATAAAGTGGTCGATGCCCAAGTTGGAGATGTGCGTACGGTAGCGCTCGTTGAAGAACTCGTCATTGTCGATGCGGGCAACGGTCTTCTTCGCTCCTAGGCGCTTGGCCATGGAACAGGCCAGGATATTGCGTGCCTCGCTCTTGGTCACGGCGATAAACAGGTCGCACACACCTGTCTTGATCGCGTTCAGGTCGCTGAACGAGATGGCGCTGCCCTGATGGGTGAGCAGGTTGTAGTTCTCGAGCGGTTCGAGTTTGCGGTTGTCAACGTCCATGACGATGATATCCTGCTCCTCGTCGCTGAGCATCTTGGCTAGATGGGTGCCCACTTCTCCTGCACCGGCGATTACGATTCTCATCTCTTATCCTTTTATTTCATTAGTGATCAATCTCTTTCTATTCCTTCTGCATCAATGACAGGATGGTCTTTTCAAGCGACTGGGCGTCCATGCCGCACCGCTCATACAGCTGGGCGACTGTGCCCTGATGCACAAACTCGTCCTGCACGCCGAGCATGCGCAGCCGCGTCGTGCGGTCATGACGGGTAAGCCACTCGGCGACAGCCGAGCCCAGGCCGCCCATCACGGTACCGTCCTCGATAGTGATGATGCTGTGGTAACGCTTGGTGGCCTCATCAAGGATTTCTTCATCGATGGGTTTGACATAAATCATGTCATAGTGCCCCACCTTGATGCCCTGCTCGGCCAGACGGTTCACCACTTCAATCACCTCGTTGCCGATGTGCCCGATGCTCAGCACGGCAACGCCTTCGCCCTCGCTCATGCGGCGTCCCTTGCCCACGGGTAGCACCTGCATCTCGTTGTGCCAGTCGGCGATGACGCCCTTGCCGCGCGGATAGCGGATGGCAAACGGGCCCATACCGTCCTGCTGGGCAGTGAACATCAGGTTGCGCAGGTCGTGCTCGTTGATGGGCGAGGCTACCACCATGCCCGGGATGCAGCGCAGGTAGGCCAGGTCAAACAGGCCGTGGTGCGTCACGCCGTCCTCGCCGACGATGCCTCCGCGGTCGATGCAGAAGGTCACCGGCAGTCCTTGGATGGCCACATCGTGGATGATGGAGTCGTAGCCGCGCTGCAGGAAGGTGCTGTAGATGGCGCAGTAGGGGTGCATGCCGTCCTTGGCCAGTCCACCTGCAAACGTCACCGCGTGGCCCTCGCTGATGCCCACGTCAAACGCGCGTGTGGGCATGGCCTCAAGCATCATCGACATCGACGTGCCACTGGGCATGGCAGCGGTGATGCCGACAATCTTGTCATTTTTTTCAGCCAGCTCGACAAGTGTCTTGCCGAACACGTCCTGGTACTTGATGGGACCGCCCTTGCCGCCCTTGGCGCGTTCACCGGTCTCCTCGTCAAATTTGCCGGGGGCGTGCCATGTGGCGGGGTCGGCTTCGGCAGCAGCAAAGCCTTTACCCTTGACGGTGCGCACGTGCACCAGTTTGGGGCCGGTCATGTCCTTGATTTCCCTGAAGACTTTGACCAGGCGCTTCACGTCGTGCCCGTCGTACAGGCCGAAGTAGCGGATGTTCAAACCCTCGAAAATGTTCTGCTGGCCCGAGAACAGCGACTTCAACGCGTTGCTGAAGCGCATGATCAGTCCCCTGCGGTTATCGTTGATGACGTTGTGACGGCGCAGGAACTGATAGGTCTTGTAGCGCAGCTTGTTGTAGCGGTGCGACGTGTGCAGGTCGCTCATGTAGCCGCTCAATGCACCCACGTTGGCATCAATCGCCATGTCATTGTCGTTGAGCACGATAATCAGGTTATTGGGATTGGTCGTGGCATTGTTGATGCCCTCAAAGGCCAATCCGCCGCTGATGCTGGCGTCACCGATGACGGCAACCACCTTGCGGGTGGGGTTATGTTGCAACTCAGCGGCAATCGCCATTCCCAGCGCTGCCGAGATGGAATTCGAGGCATGGCCTGCAGTGAACGTGTCATACTCGCTCTCGGCGGGATTGGGAAAACCGCTCAGGCCGTCCAACTTGCGGTTGTCGTCAAACTGGTCGCGACGACCGGTCAATATCTTGTGGGCATAGGCCTGATGGCCCACGTCCCACACCAGGCGGTCATCGGGTGTGTTGAACACGTAATGCAACGCCACGATGATTTCCACGGCGCCCATACTCGAGGCGAAGTGGCCGGGGTTGCTTGAGAGTTCGTGTATCATATATTGTCGCAGTTCCTGGCACACCTGGGGCAATTGGTCTATGTCCAGTTTGCGCAGGTCGGCAGGTGTGTCGATTTGCGCCAGCAGCGGGCAGTGTTCTTGGATATATGGTTTTGTTGTCATGGTTACTTGTCAGAGTCCTTTTTCACGTACTTCTTGTAGAGGGGTACAAACACAATGATGCCCGATGCCACGATGCTAAAAATCACCATGAAGTCGATGCGGGCAGCACGTTCAAGCAAAATCCAGCACAATCCCACCCACAGGAGCAGGATGCACACAAAGCGTATTATATTGCCGGTACTCATATCCTCGTATAGATTTGTCTAAACTGCAAAGGTAATCATTATTTCCGAAACTTTGCCCAGGAGTACAATAAAAAAGTAGGGACGCATTTTCGCGTCCCTACAGTTATCGGGGTTTGTTGTCGTTCGGTTATCGGTTATTTGTTCAGCAGCATGTCAATCAGCTCGCTCACGTCCGAAATACCGATCTCGTTATCATCGTCAATGTAGGCTGCCTGCAGGTTGAGGCCGGTGGCATCACCATTGAGCAGGTAGTCACACAGGGCGCTAACGTCCGAGATACCTACCTCGCCGTCATTGTCAACGTCGCCGATCTTCACTTCGGGCTCGTCACCGGGAATCACATAGCCCTCATAGGGGTAGAGGTCGATAATCATCTCGTTGGACGTGCTTCCCGAGCAGCTGAAGTCCCAATACTCGCTGTCGCCGTAGGGATAGAAACCGAAAGCACCAAATTCGAACCATCCATTAAAGCGCTCGTAGAAGCCCCAGTTCATGTGGAACTTGCCATCGGCATCAACGCCGTCGAGAACCCATGCATGGCCGTCAACAAAGTCAACATTGTGGTAAGCGATGGGGCGACCTGCCTCGAGCTCGACGCTGATGAGGGCTTTCCATTCCTCTTCGGTAAATTTGTTGCTGTTGTCGCAGTAGTAGCCGGGGTCATAGCCGATTAACTTGGCATTGCTGCTGTAACCAAACAGCTTGAAAGCGTCACGCTGGTCGTAGGAGTAGGCGCCAGTCGAGGTGCCCGAATTGCCATAGCGGGCCTTGCAGGCATGACCGGCATAGCGGCACAGCTTGGCAACGGCTTCGGCCTGCTCAGTGGTGTAGGTGCCCAGGGAAACGCCGCCTGTGCTGGGGTTATATATCGTGTAGGCCGGGAGCATCAAGCTATAGTCAAATGTGGTTGCTTCCAGAGCAGGAACAGTGCCGCAACCGCCATAAACGTAATATGCGCTCATTGCAGGAGCGTTATCGGGATATTTCCAGTAATACATGATCTGAGACATGGCAAGGGGGGCACATCCCACTGCATAGTGGCTGCTGCCGCTGGTCGGGGTGAAGCGATCCATGGGCTCGTTCTGACCCCAAGTAGACTTGGTCAGCGGTGCGACAGGAGTGACACGCTTAGGAGCCTTCATGGGAACGAGCTTGCCTTTATAGCTCTGCATGGCCTCAATCTGGCGCTTGTATAAGTCGAGCTGATCCTTCATGTTGCCGGGCAGGTCCTTCATGTCGATGCTGCCCTTGTCGCCATAGGCCAGCACCTCTTTGGCGCGGTCGTCACCAGCCATGATGATCCAGCCACCGCCGTCGATGTTGAACACGTAGAAAGCATTGCCTTCTACACTGGAGGCCTCGGTGTAGGCCAGCTTGATGTCGGCTGTCGAGGGAGCGTTGAGCATGCCCTTCGAGGCCATGCTGCGCTTCATGAAATTACTTGCAGCTTGGCGAGCCGCATTCACGTCGATGTTACCGGCGCTAGCGCTGAAGGTCATCAGGCCAGCAACAGCCAGAACACAAGAAATACTGAGTTTCTTAAAGTTCATAGTTTTTAATGTATTAAATAGGTTATTAAATAATGAAATTCCAGTTAAGAAGTCGGCCACAAAGTTATGAATTTTTTTTCATTATCAAAACTTTTGCAGGATAAAAACCAAGACTTGAATAAAAGTTTTACAAAAACTGACAGGAGCGCATGGCTATGGGATGCCGATGCGCTCCTGACTCTGTTATTTAGGCCTATCGATGAATGCGTTATTCTGCGCCGCCGTTTGACCGTCTTCGGAACGGTAGGAGAGAGGATGAGGGATGGTTTACATGCCTTGCAACAGCGCGTCGATGAGGTCCGATGCGTCGTCAATCGTCAATTCGGGATAAGTGCCCAGCATCAGGTGGTCGATGACGCGGGTGACGTCCTCGATGTCGAACGGGGCATCATACTTGGCCAGGTGGCCTACTACATAGAGTTTACCTTCTTCGCTGTCAATCTTGGTTGTCATGCGGGGATTGTCAGTGTAGTAACGGAACTGCAGATCGTAGATGCCTTGTGCCAGAGTCGTCGGCAGGGTGAGTGTGGTGCTCAGGGTGCTGCCCTGGGTATACTCGCTAGGATTGATGCTGATGGCTTCGCTAGTGGCCTCACGCTTGCCGGTGGCATCGTTGATGGTGAATACCAGACCAACCGCAGCATAGGAAGACGCGATATTGACCTTGTTGGCCTGGACGGTCATGTTATTACCCAGCACGAGCAGGTCATGGCTGGCCTCAAGGTTGTTGGCGGTAACGATGCAATATTCAGGAGGAACGACATCCAAGAGCATCTCGTGGTTGGAATTGAACTTCAGGTAGTCTCCGTCGCGGTGCGTCATGTTCAGGGCTGTGGAGGCATACCAGCCGTCGCATGTGCCATACCAACCGAAGTTGAAGTGGAACAGGCCTTCGGCATTGTATCCGTCACAGATGAAGGCATGGCCGCCGGCAGCAGGGTCAGTTGCCGAGTACAGGATAGGCCGCAGTTGGTCAAGTTCCTCCTTGATCATGGCTTCCCATTCAGCGGTGCTGTAGTATTGGCTGCCCCACCAGCTGTCGCGTTCCACATCCTGAGCGCTGGAATTATAGCCGAATTTCTTCATTCCGCTCAGCTGGTCGCTGGTATAGGCGCCGCTGCCCTCGGGGCTGTAGCCCATGCGTACCACTTGGCCGCAGTAGCGCGACAGCTTGGCAACGGCCTCGGCCTGCTCGTCGGTATAGAAGTCCTGGATGAGCTCGCTCAAATCCCAGTCCCAGTGGCAGTACGAGAGGAGCATGTTGTTGTAGTCAAAGGTGGTTGCGGGCAGACTCGGTAACGTCTGGCCGATGTCGTAGCAGTAGTAGGAACTTATTTGGGGGCTGGTGGTCGGGTATTTCCAGTAATACATCACCTGAGCCATTGCCGTAGCTACACAGCCCACCACGCAGTATTCACCCTGGTAGACGGGGCATTGCAGGTCGTAGGGCTCTTCCTGGCCCCAATTGGTCTTGATCAGTGGTGCGATGCCGCCATTGCTGGCGCGCGAGATTTGCGGCACTTTGTGCTCGGGATGTGACTGCAGATACTCGATTTCCTCCTTGTAGCACCGCAACAGTGCTTGGAAGTTGTCGGGCAGGTTGTTGAAGTCCAGTTGGCCCTTGTCGCTGTAGCCCAGCACAGGGTTGGCGCGGTCCTCGCCGGCAACGATGACAAATCCTCCGCCGGTGATGTTGAAGGCATAGTACGCTTTGGCGTCGCTGGCGATTGCCGATGCCTCGGCGTGGACAAGTTTGATGTCGCTGAGCGAGGCAGCTCGGAGATTTCCGGCTGCTTGACGATGAATGAACTGGTTGGCAGTGGCACGGGCCGTTCCAACATCAAGATTGCCGGCGTTCATGCCGAGCGACGAGAGGGTTAGCGCCACAAGCGCTATTGAACTCAATAAATTACGAATTTTCATTTACTTAAAAGGTTAAACGTTGATGATTGTCTACTTGAAATGGTTCATAAAATGAATTTTGCTGCCAAAAGTAGTAAGTTTTCGCCAATTAGTCAAACAAACGGCACGAAATTTGGCATTTTTCTTTTTGCGCCTTGCCTTTCACCTTTTCTCATTCCTGGGTGCCACATCCACATTATAAATAAACTTGCCAATTAGCGCTGACTGCGTTAATTGGCAAGTTGTCTCTTGACCTCTGGTCTTTGTGCTTTCTCAGCTGGTAAGAAGCCAGCCGTTGCTCGCGGGCCTACTTGGCGGCGGGGACGTCAGGAAACAGTTCGTCGAGGGCCGACTGGAATGCGAGCAGTTGCTCCTTGATGCCCTTGAGCTGCTCGATGGCGTCAAAGCGCTTGTCCACACCGTCACGGTTGTGACGGATCTGGGCTTGGGCGGCATCTAATTTAAGTCCTTTTTCCTTTACCAGATAGTACACCTTGCTGATGATTTCAATATCTTGAGGGGTGTAGTAGCGGATGTTCTTCTTGTTGCGGCGCGGCCTGATAATGGTGAACTGTGTTTCCCAATAGCGCAGCGTGGATTCGGGGATGCCCAAGATCTCCGAAACGTCACCGATTTTGTAAAATTTTTTATCCAGTTCCTGCATGGCTTGTGGTAATTGTCAGAATTTTATTAACTTTGCAAGTTGATTACAACTCTGCAAAGGTAAACAAAAAGTTTAAACTTTGCAACAAAACCAGAACATTTATAATAAATTAAGATAAAGAATTATGCTTACTGCAAACGAAATCCGAGAAACCTTCAAGCGTTACTTCGAGGAGCACGGGCACCACATTGTGCCCTCGGCTCCGATGGTCATCAAGGACGACCCGACCCTCATGTTTACCAATGCCGGTATGAACCAGTTCAAGGACATCATCCTGGGCAACAAGGAGGCGCAATGGCGCCGTGTTGCCGATTCACAGAAGTGCCTGCGCGTCAGCGGCAAGCACAACGACCTGGAAGAGGTGGGACACGATACCTACCACCACACGATGTTCGAGATGCTGGGTAACTGGTCGTTTGGCGACTATTTCAAGCACGAGGCAATCGACTGGGGTTGGGACCTCCTTGTCAATGTACTGAAGATTGACCCGAAGCTGCTCTATGCCACGGTATTTGAGGGCGATGAGAAAAATGGTCTCTCACGCGACAACGAGGCGGCTGGTTTCTGGGAAGCACACCTGCCCAAGGACCACATCATCAACGGCAATGCCCACGACAACTTCTGGGAGATGGGCGACACGGGTCCCTGCGGCCCTTGCAGCGAGATTCACATCGACTTGCGCAGCGAGGAGGAAAAGGCAGCCGTGCCTGGTGCCGAACTGGTCAACAAGGACAATCCCCTGGTGATTGAGATTTGGAACCTCGTGTTCATGCAGTATAACCGCAAGGCCGACGGCTCGCTCGAACCGCTGCCCAACAAGGTGATTGATACCGGTATGGGCCTCGAGCGCCTGTGCATGGTGCTCCAGGGCAAGAAATCCAACTACGACACCGACGTCTTCCAGCCCCTCATCGGCAAGCTGGGTGAGATGTGCGGCAAGAAATACGGTGACAACAAGGACGTGGACATCGCCATGCGCGTCGTGGCCGACCATGTGCGCACCATCGCCTTCTCGGTGGCCGATGGCCAGCTGCCCAGCAATGCCAAGGCTGGTTATGTCATCCGTCGCATCCTGCGCCGTGCCGTGCGCTACGGCTACACGTTCCTGGGATTCCGTGAGGCCTTCATGTACCGCCTCATCGACACTCTCATTGAGAGCATGGGCGAAGCCTATCCCGAAATCAAGGCTCAGGCCGACCTCATCAAGCATGTGACCAAAGAGGAGGAGGATGCCTTCCTGCGCACGCTGGAAACGGGTATGAAACTCATCGAGAAGGTTATCGCCGACACCAAGGCTGCCGGCAAGACTGTTGTCGATGGCAAGGAGGCCTTTACGCTCTATGACACCTTTGGTTTCCCGCTCGATTTGACCGAACTCATCCTGCGCGAGAACGGCATGACGGTCAACGAGGAGGAATTCAATGTCGAGATGCAGAAGCAGAAACAGCGTGCCCGCAATGCCGCCGCTGTCGAGGCTACCGACTGGGTGGAACTCAAGGACGGTGTCACCGAGTTCGTGGGCTATGACCTCACCGAGTGTGATGTGAATATCCTGCGTTACCGCAAGGTGACTCAGAAGAACAAATCTTTCTACCAGATTGTGCTTGACCGCACGCCGTTCTATGCCGAGATGGGTGGCCAGGTTGGTGACCGCGGTACGCTCACCCTGGGTGACGAGGTGATTGAGGTGACCGACACTAAGCGCGAGAACAACTTGCCCGTGCACATCACGGCCAAGTTGCCCAGCGACGTGAATGCCACCTTGCATGCCGCTATCGACGTCGACGCACGCCACGCTACCGAGTGCAACCACACGGCAACCCACCTACTCCACGCCGCCCTGCGCCATGTGCTGGGCAACCATGTTGAGCAGAAAGGCTCCTATGTGGATCCGCACTCGCTGCGATTTGACTTCTCCCACTTCCGCAAGGTGACTCCCGAGGAAATCCGTCAGGTTGAGCACCTCGCCAACCAGATGATCCGCAACGCCACACCGCGTGAGGAGCATCGCGAGATGCCCATCGACGAGGCCCGCCAGATGGGCGCCATGGCGCTCTTCGGCGAGAAGTATGGTGACCGCGTGCGCGTCATTAAGTATGGTGACTCGGTTGAGCTTTGTGGTGGTACCCATGTGTGCAACACGGGCAATATCGGCATGGTGCGCATCGTCAGCGAGAGCAGCATTGCTGCCGGCATCCGTCGCATCGAGGCAATCACTGGCGCCAATGTCGAGGATATGCTTGACCGCGTTCAGGATACCTTGGGACAGGTTAAGGAGATGCTTAACAATGCTCCTGATGCCATCGCTGCGCTCCACAAGCAACTCGCCGAGAATGCTGACCTCAAGAAGCAGGTCGATGACTTCATGAAGCAGCGCATCGCCATCCTTGCCAAGCAGCTGATGGCCGAAGCTAAGCAGGATAACGGCCTCAACCTGATTGTCCTCACCGGTGAACGTCTGCCCGATATTGTCAAGGGTGTAGCGCTGGCTATCAAGGCCGATTGCCCCAATTCGACGGCCTTCCTCGCTGCCACCGAGCACGAGGGCAAGCCCATGCTCACAGTCATGCTCAGTGAAGACCTTGTCAAGGGCGGTAAGAATGCGGGCAACATCGTCAAGGCTGCCGCTAAGTGCATCCAGGGCGGTGGTGGCGGACAGCCTCATTTCGCTCAGGCTGGCGGCCGCAATCCCCAGGGCTTGGAGGATGCAATGGCTGCAATGTGCGCGGCTCTCAATCAGTAAACACTACGGCTACCGCACCTCTTCTTCAGGGAAGGGGT
This sequence comes from uncultured Bacteroidales bacterium, assembly GCA_902792895.1. GTDB lineage: Bacteria > Bacteroidota > Bacteroidia > Bacteroidales > Muribaculaceae > Sodaliphilus. The sequence goes on from CADBBK010000005.1 coordinate 84,781, forward strand.
GCGGTGTTGCCATTATTTTATAGACTACTGTCAATATGGATTATTTATTGCTTGTCGTCGGTCTCGGCTTGCTGTTGTTGGCTGCCAACTATCTCGTTGATGCATCGGTGGCGATAGCACAGCGTGCCAAAATTTCCAATTTCATCATTGGTCTCACCATCGTGGGCATCGGCACCAGTGCGCCCGAGTTGTTCGTGTCGATATCTTCGGCACTGACTAATAGCGGTGACATCGCCATGGGTAACGTCATTGGCTCCAATGTGGCCAACATCTTCCTCATCTTGGGTGTGGCGGCAATGATACTTCCATTCCCTATCGAACGCCTACAACGCCGTCGTGACATCCCTTTCTTGATTTTTGCCACGATACTGGTATCGTTGATTGCCAATGATTCGATGATTCCCGGGCTCAGAGAAAATGAGCTCATTCGCCTCGATGGCATTGTGCTGCTGCTGATGTTCGTCGGTTACATGTGCTGGGTGGTGATTCAGAAGGGCAAGGATCCCAAGCGGGCACTTGAAGAGGCCGATGAAGAGGCCACCTCCTCCTTGACGGGCAAGAATCCGTGGCTCTTGTGGGCCATTGCCATCGCTTCGTTGGCCTTGCTCATCTACGGCGGCAACCTGTTCCTGGACAGTGCCAAGAATCTCGCCCGCGCCTGGGGCATCACCGAGGCTGTCATCTCCATCACCATCGTGGCCGTGGGCACATCGTTGCCCGAACTGGTCACTGCTATCATCGCTGCCAGCAAGAAGAATCCCCAGTTGGCACTGGGTAACGTCATCGGCAGCAACCTGTTCAACCTGATGTTCATCTTGGGCACGGCTTCAACGGTCAAGCCGCTGGTGATGGTGGACATCTGCCCGTGGGATTACATCGTGATGATAGTTGCGACATTCATGCTGTACATGGTGGTGCTCACGTTCAAGCGCGACAAGTTTGACCGCATCGAGGGCTTCATCTTCTTTGCTGCCTACGTAGCCTACACCGTCTATCTGTTGATGCGTTGATGCTGCGGTAATTAAACCCTTCTCGCTCTTCATAGTCAAACCACTAACTACTACTCGATGACTCGCTATGAAACAGTGTAATAGAACATTATCCGTGATATTGTGTGCCGTGATGGCGGTGACCGTCGCCATGGCCCAGGGTAGCGTGGACACCCAGGTGCGCATCCTCAACAACAACGTGCGTTCGCTCAAGGTGTCTCTGGCCAGTAACATGTATATCCCGCCCGTGCTCATGATGAACGGTGACGACCGCCTGGTGGTCAATTTTGACTATCTGGACTATGATGTGCACTATCTGCGCTACAGTGTCACCCATTGCAATGCCGATTGGCAGCCCTCACAGCTGGTCGAGAGCGAATACGTCAGCGGGTTTAACTATGCCGATATCGACGACTATGAGCAGAGTTCGGCAACCTATGTCCATTACTATAATTACCAGTTCATGCTGCCCAATGCCGACATGGAGTTCCTTGTCAGCGGCAATTACCTGCTCACGGTCTATGAGCAGGATGACCCCGATGATATCCTGTTCCAGACACGGTTCTCGGTCAGCGAAGGCAAGGTAGGGGTATATCCTAAGGCGACGTCACGCACCGATATTGAGTACAACAACCGCTTCCAGCAGTTGTCTTTTGACGTGCGTTTCAAGCCGGGCGAGATCAAGGATCCTTACAGCGAACTCACCTGTGTCGTGACTCAGAATTCGCGTCAGGACAACGCTGTAGTGGTCAAGCGCCCCTTGTCGGTGGGTGTGGACTTTGCGACCTACGACCATAACCGTGACCTGATTTTCCCCGCGGGCAATGAATTTCGCCGTTTCGAGACGGTCAATGCCCACAACATCAACATGGGCGTGCAGTCCATCCGTTATTACGAGCCGATGTATCATGCCACGTTGATGGTCGACGAGCCCCGCAACGAGCTGCAATATCTCTATGACAAGACGCAGTTTGGCCGCTTCACCATCCGCAACGCCGAGGCCTATAACGAGAATCCGCTTGAAGCCGACTACATGATTACCCATTTCACCCTCGACACGGGGGGCAAACTCAACGGCGGCAACGTGTGGCTTTACGGCGAGTTCACCCAGGGTTACCCTGACTCACAGACGATGATGAAGTACGATGCTAGCAGTGGCTGCTACACGGCCGACCTGCTTCTCAAGCAAGGGGCATATAACTATGAGTACCTGTGGCTCCCCGATGGCACAACGGTAGGGCAGACTGGCCGCATCGAGGGTGACCACTACGAGACCGTCAACGAGTACCTGGTCATGGTCTATGACCGTCCCATGGGCGAGCGCTATGACCGCCTCGTGGGCTACGGCGTCGCCTTCTCGGGCCGTTAACTGTCCGCTCTCTCTCAGCGGTTTGTTTCTTCTACGTCCAGTCGTCAGTGTATTGCAAGCCTCCGGCTTGCACGTCTCGTGGGTCTAGCTCATCCGCGACTTGTAGTCGATATAATCAAACTCCCGCAGCACTTCCACCGTGCCGTCCATGCGTTGATACAGGATTGACGGGTGGTGGATGCCGTTGAACATATTGGTCTTGACGGTCGTGTAATGGTTCATGTCCTCAAAGGTGATGCGGTCGCCTCGTTTCAGCGGCTGTTCGAAACTCCAGTCCCCCACATAGTCGCCGCTCAGGCAAGAGTTGCCGCCCATGCGGTAGGTGGGCTTCGTCGTGTCCACCTCGTCCAGAGCCTGGCTGATGCGTGGTTTATAGGGCATCTCCAGGCAGTCGGGCATGTGGCAGGCAAAGGACACGTCCACTATCGCGGTTGTGATGCCGCTGTTGGTCACCACATCGACCACACTCGCCTCCAAGTCACCGGTTTGCCAGCACCAGGCACTGCCGGGCTCGAGAATCAGCTTCAGGTTGGGGTAAGCTCCTTGGAAAGCGCCCAGCACCTGCTCCAGATGGCCGATGTTGTAGCCCTTGCGTGTCATCAGGTGGCCACCGCCCATATTGAGCCACTTGAGCCGCGGCAGGTATTCTCCGAATTGCTGTTTTAACGCCAGCAGCACTTTCTCCAGGTCAAAACTTGTGCTCTCGCACAGGGCGTGGAAATGGAATCCTTCAATCCCCTTGGGCAGTTCCTTGAGGTCGCTTGCCAGCACACCGAACCGCGAACCGGGACAACATGGGTTATAGATGTCGGTCTCGATGACCGAGCACATGGGATTGACGCGCAGGCCGCAGCTCACCTGTTCGCCTGGCCAGTCGGTGTTGTGCTGGTTGATTTTGTCGGCAAACCGCAGGTACTGCTCTATCGAGTTAAACGTGATGTGGCTGCTGCCGGCGATATAGGCATCGATGGTGTCATCGGTATAGGCGGGGCAGTAGGTGTGTGTACGGCACTTGAGCTCATCAATGGCCAGCAGCATCTCATTGATGGAGCTGGCAGTGGACTCGATGCCGTATTCGCGGAACACGTCAAACGTGCGCCACAGGGCATTGGCTTTGAAGGCCATGATGATGTCCACTCCGGTGCGTTGGGCAACTCCGGTGATTAACTCGATGTTGCGGCGCAGCTTTTCCTCATACACGATGTAATAGGGCGTTTTGTACTGTTCCATTGCGATATAGCGGTTTTAAAGAATTTCAAATTTGGCGAATTTCAGCAGCAGTTTTCTCGTCTGCCCGTCGTGGAATGCGACATCAATTTTCGGATCACCGCTGGTGTCGATATTGGTGACTGTGCCGCGTCCGAATCTCTGGTGCAGAATATCGCTTCCCACACTCAGCTCGTCAACCGTGTGGATGGTGAAATTACCGTTACCTGCCGGTGCGGGTGGAGTGGGGCGCGACGGCCTGCTTGGCGGGGTTGGCGTTTCGGGCACTCGCCGCGGGGGCGTTGTACGCATGGGCCGTGGCTCGGTATCGGTAAGGCGTGGCCTGGTGCTTCTGCGGGGTGTCAAATCCCGGTTCCACTCGTCACGCATGCCATCGAGTTCATCATCGTCGTCCCAGCGTGTTTTCTTTCTTGAAGGTACGGCTGACGAATTGGTGCTGCCCATGAGCAGGTAACGTTCGTCAATATCGTTCAGGAAGCGGCTGATCACACATTGCTTGGTCTGGCCGTTGTGGTAGCGTGAGGTGGCGTATGTGATGATGCAGTTCACCTCGGCGCGCGTGATGGCGACATACAGCAGGCGCCGCTCCTCTTCAATCTGGTAGAGTGAGCCTGCGCTCATGGCACTGGGAAACAGGTCTTCCTCCACGCCCACAATGATGACGTTGCGGAATTCAAGTCCCTTGGCGGCATGGACGGTCATCAAGGTCACTTTCTCGCCGTCGGGGTCGTTCATGTCCTGGTCGGTAAGGAGCGAGGTCTCGGCCAGGAAGTCTCCTATCTGGTGGTGCTCGTCACCGCTCTCCTGCTTGACCTGCGTGAAGTCGCTCACGGCATTGACAAGCTCGTCGAGGTTCTCGATGCGGCTGATGTTCTCCGGGGTGTTGTCGCCCAGCAGCACGCTCTTGATGCGTGTGCTCTTGATGGTCTCTTGGGCAACGGTGAGGGCATCGTTGCCGCTCTGGTTAAGTTCTATGAGACCTTGCATCAGGGTGGTGAATGCCTCAAGTTTGGCCATCGTGCCACGGTTCACGTTCAACCCGTATTGCTCGGCATGTGTTATCACTTGCCACAGGCTCACATCATTCTCCCGGGCACAGTGGCTGAGCTTGCCCACGGTGGTGTCGCCGATGCCGCGGGTGGGGTAGTTAATCACACGGCGCAACGCCTCATCATCGTCTGGATTGACGATGAGGCGGAAGTAGCAGATGGCGTCCTTCACCTCCTTGCGTTGGTAGAACGACAGGCCGCCGTAGATGCGGTACGGAATCGCGTTGCGCATGTTGCCGTGCTTGTCACGGCGTCCGCCATTGCTCAAGGCCTCCTCCAGCACACGCGACTGAGCGTTGGTACGGTACAGCACGGCATAGTCCTCGTAGCTGTCTCCCTGGCGGGCCTTCAATGCCGCAATCTGGTTGGCAACGACATAGGCTTCCTCATAGTCGCTGAAGCACCTGATGACAGGAATGCGGTCACCCACCTGGTTCTTGCTGAACAGGTGCTTGGCTATCTGCCCCTTGTTCTTCTCGATGAGACTGTTGGCGGCATCGGTGATGGTCTGGGTAGAGCGGTAGTTGCGTTCGAGCTTGAAGGTCTTCAGTTCGGGATAGAACTTCTGCAGCCGCAGGATATTGTCGATGTTTGCACCGCGGAAACTGTAGATGCTTTGTGCGTCATCACCCACCACACACAGCCGGTTGTGCCGCTGGCTCAACTGGTGGACAATGAGGTGTTGCGAGAAGTTGGTGTCCTGGTATTCGTCGACGAGGATGTAGCGGAAGAACTCCTGATAGTTCTCCAGCACGTCAGGGAAATCGCGCAGCAGGATGTTGGTATACAGCAGCAGGTCGTCAAAGTCCATCGCCCCGGCGATGCGGCAACGATTCCAGTAGGCACGGTAAATGTTGACCGTCTCGGGGCGGCCGGCATCACGGTCCGCGTCGAGGACACTCTGGTTGCGGGCATAGTGCTCGGGGGTAACCAGCGCATTTTTAGCGTTGCTGATCTGGTTCTGGATGGTCGATGGCTTGTACATCTTGTCATCAAGGCCCATCTCCTTGATGATAAGCTTGATCAGGGAGCGGGAGTCGCTCTGGTCGTAGATGGTGAAATCTGACTTGAAGCCAAGGCGCTCGGCGTTGCGGCGCAGCAGTCGCGAGAAAATCGAGTGGAAGGTGCCCATCCACAACTGGGCGGCCACTTGAGGGCCTGCCAGGGGCTCGATGCGCTCGCGCATCTCACGGGCGGCCTTGTTGGTGAACGTCAGCGCCATGATGCGCCACGGCTCATAGCCCTGGCGCAACAGGTGGACGATTTTATAGGTCAGCACGCGTGTCTTGCCCGAGCCTGCACCGGCAATCACCAGTTGTGGCCCGTCGCAGTATTCGACTGCTGCACGCTGCTGATCATTCAGTTGATCGAGATAATCTTCATTCATGGTTGCAAATATACTAATTTTTTCGGTGTGTCTTTAGGTAGATTGGGATAGATTGGGACGGAATCAGTCAAATCCTGTCCTATATCTCATTATCATAAGTGGCTTCTCGGTATTTGATCAGTTCGATGTTCAACCGCTCGAGCAGTGAGAGCTGGACGTCGTCGTTGCTGTCGGCGGGTCTGTACCACGGCTGTTTTTCGAAATATTCCTTCAGGTCCTTGGACTGGAACACATAGCCGCGACGGGCAAGGATGAAATTGCGCATCAGGCGCAGTGTCGGTTTGTCGTAGTAGTTCAGTTCGCTGCCGTGGAGCAACGTGTTGCAGACGTAGTCATAGCAGCCGTAGTTTGAATTGGTACTGGTAAGAGGGATGCTGTCAACAAGCAATCGGTGCGGAAATTCAAAATCATCATATCCCACTGGATACAGGCACAGGCCGCCCTTGATGAACTGCACTTCCATATTGCCGTTCAGCGGAGTGCCTTCTCCGTCGATGCTGAGGATGCCTGTTATGAAGCCGTCAAAGGTCTTGGCTTCGATGGGCACATAGGTACCACCCACGAGGGCCTTGTTCCAGTCGATGGTCACGCGGGTGCCGTCGGCCATGGTGTAGTCGCCCCTGATGAGTGTCATCCAGTTTTCCACATTGAGCTTCTGAGTGTCATCTTCTCTGGTGCAGGTCATCAATTTGTACAGGGCGTCTTTTGAGTCATAGAAACAGAGGATATTCAAGTCCTCCTGCTGGATGAGGCGAACGGTGTGTCCTTCTTCTTCCACCATCATCGCGTCGTTGGGGCCCTGGGTGATGCTGTAGGTGCCGGCCTCGCCTTTCACGGGCACAAGCATGAATTCGATGTCTTCGCCCTCGGCAGTGGCCCTCAACAGCACTTTCCCGCCATCAAGCTGGGTAGCGCCGTAAATGAGTGCGCTGTTGTACCACAAGCTGCCTTGCTCGATGTACTGTGCCCCTGCAGTGAGGGCACTGAGCAGTAAAAAGATGATTGCAATTCTTTTCATTGATAATGCTTTTGTTGTGATGATTCTCTGTTAATCGGCAATACGGTATTCCTTGCCGGTGAATTTGCCGTCGATGGTATACACGCGTTCCACCGAGTATCGTTCTCCCTCAGGATGGTAGAGGTAATTGCTCATGTGGATTTCACGTTTACCGGGGTCGATGGCAATCAGCCCTTCGTTGGTGGGCAGCTGAATGACATCTTTGGTAATGATGTCGATGATGTATGACCAGACGTTGCGTTCGTCGGGGCAACCTTCCACAAAGATCTTGCTGGTATCCCATGGAATGAAGAGGGTGTTATGGCAGTCGCCTGCGGCAATCTCATTAATCGGGACAGCGATGCCGTTGCCGTCAGCCATCTTGCTCCATCGGGGCTCGGCGGTGTTCTCGGTCGAAAACAGGTAGGTCACGATACCTGTGTTCTTGTCTCTCAGCCACACCGACCACTGGCCGTTTTCTGAACCCACACCGTCGACGTTCACATACAGTTCCCTGTCGTTGTCCTCATCTTTAATTACGGCTTCTTCAGGAATCTTCTCCACAATTCCATCTTCCTCGTCCATGTCTTCATAGGGATTAGCGGTGGAGCAGTCATAGGCGTGCGCCATACCGGTAAAGACATATTTGTGGTACCAGTTCTCACCTGCGGGTGAGGTCTCTTCCACGGTGATGGTCTGGTCGTATTCAAATCCCAGATAATAATGTAATGTGGAATTCTCCCATTTGCGCGGCAGATTATAGAAGGGGGTGGCTTGAGGCGTCATCGTCCGTTTGGCGTGGTCATAGTAGTAGAAGCAGCAGAAAGGCTGCACCTCGTTACGGGCTTCAGCGAAACTGATGACGAACAACAGGTTCCCGTTGTCGCACAAATAATTGCGCGCTTCAACGTCCTGGGTCGCTCCGTCCATGTGATGAAAATAGGCCCAGTTAAAGTCCTCACAATCGACAAACACAATGCCGTGGCATCCTGGGGGCATCGTCGATTCGTCATGCTCATAATAGCTGTTGTCGCCTGCCGCGTCGATAATCGCCTGTACGCTCGCGGTGGGCCAGACGGCATGAAATGCCCTCATCAGCGTCATCACGTCGATGGTCCCGTTGCTGCTCTTCACTGGGATGGGTTTGCTCATCCAGTTGTCATTGACGGCCTTTAGCGGCAGGATGCCGGCTTGCATGCCGCTGGCGCCAAATGCCATCGCACAGCAGCAAAATAATAATGTGATTGCTTTTCTCATTGCTCGATGGTCATTATTCCTCGATTTCTTGCCAGAAGATGTAGGGCTCTGTGGCATCAGGAACGGCATTCATGTAGGCTTTCCCTTGCTCTTTGCTAATGGTCTTGCCGTTAAGGGAGCACTCGTCAATCTCGCCATAAATCTCCATAGCATTGAACTTTTCAACCACCTTGCCTCCCTTGAACTTGAAAATCTCAGTGTAATAGGAAGGGCCACCTGCTGATCCTGACAGCATCAGGTAATGGTTTCCGTTCCGGCTCTCGGGGAATGAAGGCTTGAGATTGGCTCGCACAGTGGAGATGAGTTTGAGTTTGCCGTTCTCGCGGGAGAAGAATGCACCGTTTTCCTCGTCTTTGTCACTGATCCAGATCTGCTCGCCGTCATAGTCGATATAGACGTGTGCCCACTTGGTCAATTCCACGTGCTTGTTCTCACCCGGGTCATCGGCGACATAGAGTCTCTTCATCTCCTCGATGTCCTTTTTCCATACGGGGAGGGGCTCATCAATGAGGGAGTGGTATACGGTGTATTCCTGGCGGTCGAGTTTGCCGTCACGAATGAGAAACCTTCCGGTGGTGGCACTCTCAGGAGCCCAATGGACATAGCAGAACTCTGGACCCTTGGGTCCATCAAATGCCGCTTCTATCTTGCTGGGGAAATATTCGCCACCGTCATCGGCATTCCATGTAGGACCGAAACTCTCGTCATACCATCCCTCAACAGGGAAGGAATAGACGGTCTCACCGTCACAGATAACTTCCAATGCCAATGCGAGTTTGTCTTCAGGGTCTTTCTTTTCGGGTTTCTTGTACTCGCCCTTGAACTGGATTGTGCCATAGGTGTAACGGTCACCGATGGTGCAGATTTGTTGTGACCGCTCGGCTTTCATGCCGTATTTCTCTTCCATCTGCTTGACAACAGTTGCTGGCATGGGCGGGTAATTGTGTTCTTGCATATACTTGATCGCCATGGGCTTGTGGGTAGCGAGATAACTCTCGGTAACCAGGACGATGCCAGGCAATTCATCCTTCAACTTGGGCTCACCTTGCAGGACATAGCGGGCACCAATAGACGGGATTTCGGGTCTGCTGTGCAACTCGGCGTAGAATATCGGCTCCCCGTCAGGGTTGAGCAGGACCTCATCGACATATTTCACGTCCCGAGTCTTGGTGCCGTCAACAATTAGTTTGGTGTACTGCTTGGCATTGCGGCGGAACTGGTCTTGGAAAGCCCACCGCTGGTGAATTTCGTCAAAGTACTCGGCATTATCCTGGTCCTTTACAGGCTCTTTCAGGTCTTCCCAGTAAACCATCTGCAAGTGCCCGTCGTTGATGCCGAGCACAAACATCGGCGGCGTGGTGTCGGTTTCCTCAACTGATACGCTGTCGATTGCCATTGGTGCCGGGCTTTCGCCCTTGGCACCACCCGTACAACTTGCCGTCATCGCAATTACACAGACGGCTTGAAACAGAAAGAAAAGTAAGTGTTTTTTATTCATCGCCAATATCTCCAAATGTATTAGTAGTTTCGTCAATTATTTCGAGGTGTCCGCCTTCCCATGCTAGCGTCCATGTGGTAATCTCCACCGCATTGGTGCGGGCGGTACTGGTGATAGTCTTGGTGTCGGCATGCACGACGGGATTGCTGATTTCGTCAAAGCCCGGGACCATGGCGAAGCACTTGTCCTCGTCGTCCCATACATAGCCGGCATAGTACTCCGAAACGCGCCCCACGCAGTTGCGCCCGATGAAAATCATCAGGTCGGGGATGCCGTCAAAGTTAATGTCCGTCTTGTCGTCAACATAGTTGGCGGCTTCTTCCTCACTGGGCAACTCGGCAAGCCTCTCCACCAACTCGTACTCATATTCCGTCACGGGGCTGTCGCTCTGGGGAGTATAGCCCCTGACGATAATGCGCCCGATGTAGCCCTCGCTATCGTTGGCGAACGACACCTTGAAGCGGTAGTCCTCACGCCCAAGAGTGCCTTGCTGCCCATGGATAGTCTCCATCGTGTAAAGCAATCGGCCTTGAGGGGTGTAAAATTCGAGGGTGCCCTTCTCGGGACAGTACTTCACGGGCCATCCGAACTCAGCACCGGCAATGGGTGGGTCATCGGCTTGGGCGCTGGGCTCAAGGGTATATTCGCACTCTCGACCGTCAACCTTGGTCAGGCTCAGCAGGTTGTCCGCCGTGTCATCGGTCATGAAAACGTATTTCTCCATGCGCACCTCGCGCACAGTGTACGTCACGCCGGTCTCTCGGTCCAAAAACCTGTCGCCCACGCTGATACTCTGTGAATAAAGCTGGAGGCAACAGCACAGCGCCAGTATGGTTAAGAGTTTTCTCATATCACTTGAATTGGATCGATTGGATAATCGGTCTCACGATACCTTGATAGACCTTGGTATCCCCTTCATGGTAGGAAATGGTGCCGCCGGCGGTTTTGCCATCCTCGTTGATGACAATAAAGCGCCAGCTGACCGAGAGACCGTACCCGGTATCGATGGTCGAACGCAGGATGACGGTGTTGCCTTCGACAACGGGCTCGTCACAGACCTCGTCCATGGCCTTGGCGGACCACATCATGTTCTGGGCTGCCTCGTTCAGGTTCAGGTCCTCCATGTCTGTCTCCATTTCATACAAGGAGATTGTGGCACTCGAGAGGTACTCTTCGCCGTCGTCACGCACGTTAACGGCATTGGAGTTAAAGCTCATCTGGCTTTCACTGCTCCAACCCTCTGACTTCTCAAATTCATTGGGAATACTCACGGTAAAACCAGGAAAATCAAGGGCCTTGTATCCTTCGGGAACGGCGGCAAATGCCTTACTGCTAGTGAAAAGCATCGCAAAACTTGCCGCAAGGGCAATTATAATAAATTTCTTCATAAGCCTAAATCGTTTAACTATTCGCAAAATTATAAATAATCTGCCGAATAATCAACCATTTTGTGAAAAATGTTATCCAAAATAAGAGAATAACTCCTAACTCCTAACTCCTAACTCCTGATAAGAAGGTATGTCTTCCAGGAACCTGTAACTGTTCGTCTCGTAATCGATGCAGCAGCAATAGTGGTTCAGGCCGTTGCTCACAATTAGGAAGCGCGCCTTCAGCACCATGTTGTAGCGCACAATCTGGTCAAAGGTCTTCTGCGTCACGTTGATGTTCGGAGCCTTGTACTCCACGATGACCAGCGGCTGCCCCGTGCGGTCGGCAACCACGGTGTCGCAGCGACGGGCGATGCCGTTCTGCGTCAGCGACACCTCGTTGCCCATCAGCGCGGCAGGGAACTGCTTGTCGGTGATCAGCCACTCCACGAAGTGTTGGCGCACCCATTCCTCGGGCGTCAGCGCCACCCAGCGCTCCCGCAGCCGGTCCCAAATGCTCCACGACCCGTCTTCCCGCCGTTTCACCTTATATTCATATTCCGGTAAATTCAACTCCACCATCACCAAGTCATTGTTTTTTTTACAAAGATAACAAAAAATGAGTAATGCGATAACTGTTGGCGCATTATTTTGCGAAAAATGCAGAACAACCGCGTATGATGGGAAAAGACGTACCGATAAATTGGAATTTATCCGATTTATGGCTGCGCCTCGGCATAGTGAAAACAAGTTTTCCCTCTGCGCTCGGCTTGCACATAAATTGGAATTTACTTCAATAAACCATATAAGAGTATATCGTAAACCATGCCTCCTTTTATAACCGCTTTGCGCATGACACCTTCTTGTATAAAACCATTCTTTAGTAAAATACGCTGAGATGCCAAATTGGGCTGAAAGACATTTGCCGTAATTCGATTGAGACCAAGTTCCTTTATTGCTATCTCACACACTTGTCCCACAGCTTGACTCATCAGACCACGATTCCAATAGTCTTTCAATAACATGTAACCTAATTCACCATCAAGCCTGTAAATGTCTGCTTTTCGTTCAATGGAAACACTACCAACAATCTTCCCATCCACAACCATTGCGCGGAAAGTTCCGTCAACGCCCTCGCTTTTGGCAACCATATTCAGCCACCAATTAGCATCATCTTCTGTGTAAGGATTCGGCAATCTGTCTGACAAGTATGTCCTATCAACGGCATTGCACAATTCTTTCAGTTCTATTTTGTCAGTCAAAGACCATTTCCGCAATTCTATTTTCATTCTGCTAAATTCCGATTTCTCTGTTTTTTATTAATCAGTTTTGAAGAGAATATGCATATAGTTCCCATTCTCATAGCCGAAGCGCTGTATGAGAGTGGAACC
>CADBBK010000006.1 GCA_902792895.1 uncultured Bacteroidales bacterium
GACCAACCCCGGTGAGTTCACCTCGGGCATCGCCACCATCCAGAGCCAGTATGCTCCGCAGATGACCGCCCACAGCTCCGGCAAGATGATCACCGTCAACACCAAGTGACGGCTCATGCCCCACTCATGATGAACAGAAATCCCCGCGTCCCGACACCGCCGCGGGGATTTCTTTCACCTTCGGCTACAGGAAACCGTAGGACACACAATGCCAGCCCAACTTGGACAAGTGGGAATAAAAAAGTACAAATAATCCTTTTTTCCATAATACAACGGGCAAAAACGCAGAAGTGGCATTTGTATTTTTATTTCACTATATTTCAGTGGTTTAACTGAAATTATGGTCACTTTTTGACAAATTTCAAGTCAAAAAATCGACAATTCTTCCTAATAGAAATCAAGATTTTTCATAACTGCCAAGGCTGGAAAGGATGTATTTTTGCATCGCAAAATAGATTTGTCCAAATACTATATATAAGTGAACCTCATTACTGAGGTCTAAAAAGAATACTATAATGAAAATCTTTTGATGGTAGTTAATGTTGATTAAATGATTATTTAAGCCCAACCTTAAAATCTAATTTTATACACAAAAAAACGCAAGCATAAAATGAGAATTACGGCGTCTGCGAGAGCAGGTGCCGTTTTTTTTGTGTGCAATTGTGCAATTGTAAAAAAAACATTATCTTTGCCATGCACTAAAAAACCAAAACAGTAGAGTTATATGACATCAATCAAGACTATTGGCGTATTGACGTCGGGCGGTGATGCCCCCGGCATGAACGCGGCAATCCGCGCGGTCACCCGTTCAGCGATTTACAACGGATTCAAGGTAAAAGGCATCTACCGCGGCTACAGGGGCCTGGTAGAAGATGAGATTGTTGACCTGAAGACGCAGAGCGTTTCCAGCATCATGCACCATGGCGGCACCATCCTCAAGACCGCCCGCTGCAAGGAATTCAAGACGGTGGAAGGCAGGCAGCAAGCCTATGAGAACATGAAGAAGCATGGCATCGACGCACTGGTAGTCATCGGCGGCGACGGCTCGTTGAGCGGCGCCCGCCAGTTTGCCAGTGAGTTCAACTTCCCCATCGTGGGACTGCCCGGCACCATCGACAACGACCTGGCAGGCACCGACCACACCATCGGCTATGACACGGCACTGAACACCATCATGTGGTGTGTGGACCGCATCCGCGACACCGCCAGCAGCCACGAGCGCCTGTTCTTCATCGAAGTGATGGGACGCGAGTCGGGTTTCCTGGCCCTGAACGGTGCCATCGCCACTGGTGCCGAGGCGGCAATCATCCCTGAAATCTCCACCGAGGTGGACCAACTGAAAGAACTGATCGGCAGAGGTTTCCGCAAGAGCAAGAATTCGTCAATCGTCCTCGTTGCCGAGAGTCCCATCACCGGCGGTGCCATGGGCCTGGCCGAGAGGGCACGCAGGGAGTATCCCAAACTGGATGTGCGCGTAACCATCCTGGGCCACTTGCAACGCGGTGGTTCGCCCACTGCCCAAGACCGTATCCTGGCCTCGCGCATGGGTGCCGCAGCCATCGACGCATTGTTGGAGGGCCAGCGCAATGTCATGATTGGTGACGATGACGAGAGAATCGTTTATGTGCCTTTCGCCAAGGCCATTCACGACGACAAGCCCATCGACCGCAACCTGCTGGAGCTGCTGCGCCGCCTTTCAATTTAAGGGTGCGACAACAGCCACGCACAGCGGGCAATACAAGAGGGGACGGTTCAGATTGCAACAATCCAGGCAAATCAGAACCGTCCCTTTTTTTTACATGGCTATAAAAGCCCCTTCGGCGTCAACTGTACTTGGGCGAGGGGCCGTATTTGTTAGTGCCCCACTTGCTATCCTGCAGGGTGAAAACGAAGATGACGATAAATAGAACGAAACTGCACAGCATCGAGAGTCCCATCAAGGCTGCCACACCTGGCATAGACTGCATGGATTCGGTTATGGAGTTAGCCATTGCCATGGGATCGGACGACCCGTACATCTTTTCCAGATTGCCACCTATCAGCGTGAGAAACGAGCCATAGTAGCAACCGCCCAACACGACTATAGCCACGACCCACCAGCCACTGTGGCCCGAGTCATGAAGACGCCGCGTGAGCACTGCCAAGTGCGGGAGAATCACAAGGAGCGAAAATGCCAGGCTCAGGAACCCCACAAGAGGCACTATCATGCCCAGAATGGAAAGGATTGACGAAACAACGGCGACTGAAAGGAAAAACCACCAGAACTCGCTGCGACGGGCACGGCCCTTGAAGTTAACGTAGTTCTTGAGGCACGACTTGATGGCCTCGATGGGTTTCAGCATGGGTTTTTCCGTCACACGGGGCTGAAAAGGGGGCAGCGGCTGCTGCGGAGCCTGCGGCTGATTAAACACGGGAGGCTGGGTTGATTGATTCTGTTCCATCATATTGATTGATTATCAGGTTACACATGTTCTTGTTAGCATTGTGGACTGCATCTTCGGTACGATGCAGTCCACAAAGATAGTCATTTTGATGAACTTCAGCAAAAAATCGGCACGAAAGACGCTTTATTCAGGCACATCGGCATCATCGGGCTGCTGATTGACCTTGTTGGCGGCATCGGGCAGCGTGGCGTCAGGCTCAACGGCAACGGGTTCAGTGGGCAGCGAGGGAGGAACCATGCCGGCATTGGGCAGTGGCGGAGGTGTCATAGCGGCGCCCTGCATCGACAGGTTATCCTCGTGATCGCCGGCCAGCACCGGGACGTTATCGCCTACGGTCCTGCGAGTCAGGTAGCCCGCAAAGGTCATCAAGACGATGCCGACAGCGATAGCCAAAATGCTCTCCGGCAGCGGGAACGTGGGATCGGAATTCATCATGTCGCTATCCGCGAAAACCAAAGCCAGTACGGTCGCAGTCGTGTTGTTGACCGCATGTACCAAGATACAAAGCCAGATGTTGCGGGTGCAGTAAAACACCCAACCCATGAACAGGCCGAGGATGAAAGCAAGGACACCCTGAGCCAAATTGCCATGGAACACGGCAAACAGCAGTGCTGAAACCACGATAGCCCACCAGGGGTTCAAGTTTGTCTGCAGCATTTTGCGCTCGACAGTTCCGCGAAAGACAGTCTCCTCGATCACCGGAGCCAGCAGGCACACACAGATGATTCCCACGGGGTTTTCAAACAAGCCCTCCATGCTCTCCAACAGTTCTTTTTCGAACCCAAACGACGGGAGATACTGCTGCAAGCAAGTGCGAACCATGACGCAGCCCACCCAACCCAGCAGCATCCATAGGACCAGTTTCTTATAATCTTGGTCCTTGAAAAAGGTGAAGTCGCACCACTTGTTTTTCCAGAAGATGTACAAGGGCACCAATTGAGAACCGAGAATCATTATCGAACTACCCCACCCCATGTGGTCAAAATCAATGTTTCCACCATTGGCAATCAGTTCAACGATCATACCCGGAAACATAAACACAATGGCTCCAACGAGGTATAAGCCAATGTAATACAGAAAATACTTAAATCCAGCTTTCATCTTTCTCTAGTTTTTTAATAGTTATTCGTTTCAGGTGCCCCAACAGGGCAACCCATAGATTTATAATAATTAGTAAAACTCGGGTTTAACAAGGGAAAAACCATGTTCCGTCGTTTTGTATTGCAAAATTAAAGTTCTACATATAATGTGTCAAGCATTTTTGATGAGAAAAATGCAGATTGTCAAAATTTCATACACCAAGTTGTCTAATTATTAGACACTAAGCAGCAGCGATGCCGAAAAAAGGCGATGCCCGTTGCCCGCTGCTCGGCAATCTTTTTGTAATTTTGCAGCCGCATTTACCAGTAAAGACAATGAAACGACAAATCAAGATATGGCTCGAGTGCTTCAGGCTGCGCACGCTACCCGTGTCGCTCAGCGGCGTGGTCATCGCCATCGGCCTGGCCAAGTGGCACCATCACTTCCAGCTGACGCCGGCGCTGCTGTGCCTGGTGTTTGCCCTGCTGGCGCAGATTGTGTCCAACACCGCCAACGAGTACTTCGATTATCTGCAGGGGACCGACAAACCCGGCCGCGTGGGACCGCGACGCGGTGTCACCGAGGGCGACATCAAGCCCACGACGCTGCGCAACGTGACCTTCGGCCTGCTGGCGCTGGCGTGTGCCGTGGGGTGCTGCCTCATCCCTTATGGCGGCTGGTGGCTGCTGCCCGTGGGCATCGTCATTGCCCTGGCTGCGCTGGCCTACAGCACCGGCCCCTATCCCCTATCCTACCACGCCCTGGGCGAGTTGACGGTGTTCATCTTCTTTGGCATCGTGCCAGTGAACCTGACGTACTATGTGCAGTCGCTGCGCTGGGACCCGCTGGTGCTGCTCATGTCCATCACCACGGGCCTGCTGGCCGTCAACGTGCTGCTTATCAACAACTACCGTGACGTGGACGATGACCGTGAGTCGGGCAAGACGACATCGGTGGTCAAATTCGGCCGCACGCCGGCCGCCTTTGCCTACCTGCTCAACGGCTACACGGGCATGGCGATACTGAGCGCCTTCTGGTTTATGATTGCCGCATTCAAGGTGCTGCCCGTGTGGACGCTCATTATCCCTGTCATCTATCTGGTGCTGCACACCGTCACCTGGTACCGCCTCAAGCACCGCGACGGCGCCGCCCTCAATCCGCTGCTCGGTGAGACGGCCCGCAACATGCTCATCTTCACGTTATTATTAACTATCGTACTCATCATTTATTCCTAATACGCCCCCAAGACCATGGCTCTGATTGACGACATCCGCGCCCTGCGCATTGCCGACTTTGACTACCCGCTGCCCGACGAACGCATCGCCAAGCACCCCCTGGCCCAGCGCGAGCAGTGCAAACTATTATATTATAAATGTGGAAACGGAGAGATTGAGGAACGCATCTTCAGCGAAGTGCCCTCGCTGCTCCCGGCACAGTCCACACTCATCTATAATAACACGCGCGTGATCAACGCCCGCCTCAGGTTCCGCAAGGAGACCGGCTCGATAATCGAAATCTTCTGCCTGGAGCCGGTGCTGCCGCGCGACTACGAGCAGATTTTCCAGACCACGGGCCACTGCGTGTGGCAGTGCCTGGTGGGCAACAGCAAGCGCTGGAAACAAGGCGCGTTGACACAGCAGGTCACCATCGACGGCCACGAGGTCACCCTGGCCGCCACGCGCGGGGAGCAACGCGGCAACGCCTGGGAAATCGCCTTTGACTGGGATGACAGCCGGTGCACCTTTGCCGACGTGCTTGAGGCCATCGGCGAGATACCCATCCCGCCCTACCTGAACCGCGGTACCGAAGAGAGCGACTCGACCGACTACCAGACCGTGTACAGCCACATCGACGGCAGCGTGGCCGCACCGACCGCGGGCCTGCACTTCACCGACGAGGTGCTGGCCGACTGTGACCGCCGCGGCATCACCCGCCGCGAGATTACCCTGCACGTGGGCGCCGGCACGTTCCAGCCCGTTAAGAGCGAGCACATCGGCGACCACCCGATGCACTACGAGTTCATCAGCGTGCCGCGCAGCGTCATCGAGGACATCATCAATGCCCCGGGTCCCGTCATCGCCGTGGGTACCACCAGCGTGCGCACCCTCGAGAGCCTGTACTACATCGGCCAGATTCTGGAACAGCATCCCGATGCCGACGAGGAGGCCCTCACCGTCACCCAATGGATGCCCTACACCACCCCCTGTGAGATTACGACCAAGAAGGCCTTGCAGAACATCGTCGATTACCTGGACCGCCACCATGCCGACACCTACATGGGCAGCACCCAGCTGATGATTGCCCCGGGCTTCAAGTACCGCATCGTCAGCGGCATGATTACCAACTTCCACCAGCCCCAGTCCACTCTGCTGCTGCTTGTGGCCGCCTTTGTGGGCCAGGACAAATGGCGCGGCATGTACGACTACGCGCTCGAGCACGGTTTCCGCTTTCTGAGTTACGGCGACGCCCAGTTGCTCCTGCGTTGAACCACCAAAAAGCATGATTACCGACACGACGACACCGATGCGGCCATCCACGACAGCCAGCACAACCCAGTCACCACGCAACTATGTGATACAGTGGTTCCGAGCCATCGCCATCGTCGCGGTGATCATCGCCCACACCTGCCCCGCAGGCATGTGGACCGTCGTTGTCCGCCCAGTGGTCAACATCTGTGTGCCCGTGTTCCTCTTTCTCTCGGGATATCTCACCAAGGTCGATGGCCGCGACTGGGGAGCGTTCTACAAGAAACGCATCGTCCGTGTCATCATCCCCTATCTCATCTGGACGGTCATCTACACGATTGAGCGGGGCAACATCGCGAAACTTCCCAACAACATCCTTACTGCAGGCGGAGCGTCGCACATGTATTACATCCTGGTTTATATCCAGTTCGTGCTGTTGACGCCCGCATTGGCAGCCCTGGCCAAATCCAGATACC
Source organism: uncultured Bacteroidales bacterium (assembly GCA_902792895.1). Taxonomy (GTDB): domain Bacteria; phylum Bacteroidota; class Bacteroidia; order Bacteroidales; family Muribaculaceae; genus Sodaliphilus. The sequence goes on from CADBBK010000006.1 coordinate 6,466, forward strand.
ACTACCTCGGCTGGTTTGTAGCCCCCGTTTTCCTCATCTTCTATAAATATATCCCGCTTATGGGCGGTTACCAACTCACTGCCTATGCAGGGATAGCCTGCTGGAATGCGTGCCTGGGATGGTTCACATTCTACTACCTGGGAATCATGCTCGGGAACAGGATCATCGAGAAGCGATACTCCCTGAGGGTGTTGGTTGTGCTATATATCGCCTCGATTCTCCTCCAGATGGGCGAGACTTACGCATGGCTGCAGGCGGAAGCCTCCAACCCCGGTGGCGTGCTCAAAATCAGCGGACTTCTCACGGGAGCGCTGTTCTCGCTGATTGTGTACACCGTGCTGCAACAAGGAAGATTTGAGGTCAAGAGCAGGTTCATGCTCCTGGTCGGAGAGTATTCATTCGGCATCTACCTGTGTCATGTGCTGTTTATACGCCTGTTGAAGTTGACACCTTTCTACGAGTCGACGCCCTTTCTCGTCAACGCGGTGCTGGTGCTGGCCCTCAGTCTCGGATTGTGCTATCTCGGCAATAAATTGCTTGGGGAGCGGATTTCCAGATGGTTAGGTTTCAAATGAGCGCAGGCGTCTCCTGGTGCTCGTTCATACCTTGATGACGTCCTTCTGGGCCGTCACGTGGGGTAGATACCGTTTCACCAACGGCAGCAACAGGTGGCACAGGAACATGGTCACCACGAATACCACAAACAGCAGGAGGCCGCCCGAGATATATCGGCCCAGCAGCCAGTTCAGCATGATAATCAACAGGTTGTGGGTACACAAGATGATGATGGAATAGCGGCCCCAATAGGAGATGAACGGCAGATGCCCAATCATTTTGGCCACCAGCAGCACCATCATCGTGCCAGCGATACCAGCCAGATAAACGAGAGCCACACCCTCGACAGGAATGCGGTTCACGAGCCACTTTACCGGCACAGCGCTGAAGAACAGGACCACCGCGCATGCGACAGCCACGAGGATGTCCCGCTTGTAGTTGACCGGAGAGGTCAAGATGCTGCTATGCCTGTAGAGCCACCAACCGAAGGCGAAGAACGGCAGCACCGACAGCATGGTATCGAGATAGAACGGGAAATTGATTTCAAGCACACCGAGCGTGAGTCCTGCAAAGCCTATTACGCACGACAGCACCAGCACCAGAGCCGTCTGGTGCTTAGCGGACAGTTTAGCCGACAGCCACTGCACGAAGTAGAACAGCAGATTCACCTCAAACAGGCAGAACAAGAACCAGATCGGGCCATTGAACATGACGCGCTCGAACCGGTAAACGTACTTGAATGCATACGGAATGTGCTGCAATTCATCGGGGTAAAGCAGTATCCAATAAGGAATTGCCGAGGTGGTGAAAAAGAAAAACAGGAAAGGAATCAGCAGTTTGTTGGTCTTTCGCTTCAGGAAACCGACGATGCCCTCATACTGCTTGAAGAAGAGGCCTGAGAGGATAAAGTACAGCGGCATGCGGAATCCAAATGCCTGCACACTCAACGGGTAATCGACATGAGTCAACTCAGAGGCATGCTGCAGTACTACCAGCAGGATGCAGAAGCCCTTAGCCAGATCAATCCATTGAATCCTCTTCTTCTCCTCGACCATATAACGCGATGATTAAACGAAGGGCAAAAGTACACAAAAAAGTCCACATACACCGGTATGTGGCCAAAAAATGAGCCGATCACCCGTTCCATTGCCATTATAGCAGGGTGCTATTCATCTATAAAAAACGGCGATTGGTCGCATTTATATGCCCCATAGGGCGGTTTGGCGGGGTTGTAGCGCATAAAGGGCTTAAACTTGGTATATGGATTGCAGTCTAAACAACAAACGAAAACGGATTAAATCACTTGTTGAACATTATAAAACAACACAACTATGAAAACTTCTGTTACAAAAATCATGATGAGCTTCGCGCTCATGGGATGCCTGATCATCGGCGCATCCGACGCCTCGGCCCAGGGTCGCAGTCGTTCACAAGGAGGCAGCACCAGCAGCAGAAGCCAATCGGCAGCTGTCTCACGCAGCAACAGCTCTACGGCACCGACCGTGAGCCACAGCAGCTCGAGGCCCAGTGTGAGCCACAGCAGCTCGGCTACCCCGCAGGTGAACCGTAGCACCACCAACCGTAGCACCACCGACAATCGCGGCACGGTAGCACGGCCCAGCACCAACACCACGAGCAACCGTACCACCGTGGACCGCAGCACCAGCACCACGAGCAACCGCACCAGTGTGGACCGTGGCACCAGCAACAATCGCGGTAACGACAACAGGGGCTCACGTGTGGGAGGCGCTACCAACCGCGGCAGCGGCATCTCGACCGGCACGGCAACTCGACCCACCGGCAACACGACCGGCACAACGGTACGCAGCGGTGACAAGACGACTACCGTAAGAACCGTTACCGGCACTAGCGAAAGAACCGACCGCAACACCATCACGACCACCCGTCCCAGCACTATGGGCAAGCCTGACGGCAGACCCAGTGGCAACGGCAACAGGCCCAATGGTGGAAACGGCAACAAGCCCAACGGTGGCAACGACAAACCCAATGGAGGTGACAACGGCCACAAGGGCAATGGGCACAATGGCAACAATGGCAATGGTGGTATCCACAACGACCATAACGGCAACCAGGGAGGTCACAATGGCAACGGTGGTATCCACAATGACCACAGCGGCAAGAAGGGCAACAGGCCTGGTGGCAATCACAACGATCACAGCGGCAACAAGCCTGGCGGACACGACAACCACAGCAAGCACGACGGCAAGCACGGTTTCAATCCCAAGCACCGCTATGACTACACCGACCACCACTATCGTGATGAGTTCCGCAGGAACTACACGAACCACAACTGGAGCCGTCCGCTGCCTCCTCCCGCAAGGCCTCATCGTCCCGCTCCCATTGTATGGCGCCGCCCTGTGATTCCCGTCGGATGGCACCCCTATGCCGGAGCTCCCGTGATCGATCGCATCCTTGGTCTGATGTTCGGTACCCTGTATGACATCTCGCTCGATCACCTCTACTACGACGGTTACTACATCGACGGCTATGCCGACAACATCATCTACCTGAGAGATGTCTCGATGCTGAACCTCTACTGGCCCGACGTGATGCTGAACTACGAATACGGCAAATTGGTAAACGCCCAGTTCATCTATCACAGCAGCTACTACGACAGGGTAAGATTTGACAGAGCCTACTACAGCCTGTGCCGGATCTATGGCTCACCGGTCTTCGACGATGGCATGACGGCCAGCTGGTATGGAGGCAACAACACTGGATGGGTTACCCTGAGTTTGAGCAGCAGTTACGGCGACTACTACACGACCATGTCGATCGGATACTGAAACCAACATAAAGCATACACACGATTTTCTCTAACGACTCGAGAGGCGGACGGCACCAGGCTGTCCGCCTCTTGATTTTCACAGTGGCACACCACTCGGTCGAAATCACTAAAAAAGGTGGGCAAAAGGCGGACAAAAACTGTCATTTTACAGGCTGCCCGAAAGGCACATTTTTCCTATTGAAAATCATAAGGGAAAGCCGATGATTTCTACTTACTGATTTCAATAATTTTTCGGTTTTTCCTCAGAGCCTGCTGTGATTAATGCATCTATCAATCAATCAAGCAGAAAAGTGGTAAAAATCACCATTTTTCTGGGCCATATTGCCCTATTGAAAACGGGTAAATTCGTTTTTAACAATTTTTCAAGACAATTTTACAAATATTAGAGCCAAAAATTTGCCCAGTTTCACCATTTCCCATATCTTTGCAACAAGTTTTTTCATAGGATTAGATTTTTAAGGTTTAAAGTGTACGTGTGTTGGGAAACATGCGTACATTTTTATATCCCTGCCGACGTTCCCTATGGGTGGAATCCGGCATTTTTTTGTACCTTTGCCGAGCAATTAGACACATGACAAGACTGGAACTTCACATACTGGGCTGCGGGAGCGCGACGATGACGCCGCGCCATCACCACTCGTGTCAGGTACTCAACGTGCGTGACAACCTGATGATGATTGACTGCGGCGAGGGCGCCCAACTGAACGTGCAGCGCATGGGGCTGAAGCTGATGCGCCTCAACCACATCTTCATCAGTCACCTGCACGGCGACCACTGTTTCGGCTTGCCGGGCCTGGTCTCGACCATGGCGCTGCTCAACCGCACCAACTCGCTGACCATCCACACCTTCAAGGACGGTGCCGAGTTGTTGGGGAGCATGCTGGACTACTTTTGCCGCGAGCGCCCCTTCGAGATCCGGTTCAATGTCATCGACACCCACAAGCGCGTCATCCATGAGGACGATGCCGTCACGGTAACCACCTTCCCGCTGGTGCACCGCGTGCCCGCCGTGGGATTTCTCATCGCCGAGAAGCCCAAGTTGCGCCACATCATCGGTGAGGAGGCCAAGCGGCTGGGTGTGCCCCACTACGCCATGAACGCATTGCGCCAGGGCGAGGACTGGGTGAGTCCTGAAGGCATCATCGTGCCCAACGAGCAGCTGACCACCCCCGCCGACCCGTCGATCAGCTACGCCTACTGCAGCGACACCAAGTACTCCCGCCGCGTCATCAAGAACGTTCAGGGCGTGGACTGGCTCTACCACGAGGCCACCTACGACGACAGCCTGCGCGTCAAGGCCCACAACCGCTACCACAGCACCGCCCTGGAGGCCGCCACCGTTGCCCGCGAGGCCGGAGTGAAGCAGCTCATCCTGGGACACTTCTCCAAGCGCTACACCGACGAGACCCCGCTGCTTGACGAAGCGCGCCGCGTGTTCCCCGCCAGCCGTCTGGCCAATGAGGGCCTGGTCATCGACCTCAACCACCCCGAGTGAATGCCGCCACCCGTCCAGCTTCTTCAGCAAGTCCAGTCACCCGGGCCCCTCATCAAGAAAAACTTCAGCCAAGATTAAACCTTGCCACCCGACGCTAGTCCAATGGGTGATTTTCAGGAAACCGGGCAGGCCTCACTCAGGACGAGGCACGAAGGCTGAAGTGTACAATTATTACATTTATTAACATAACTGCGAAGTAAAAAGTTTAAAAATTTGTTTAAAAACATTGTGAATCTTCAAGATAAAGCCTAAAAATCCCTTATTGGGGACAATTTAAGTAAATTTTTCTTTATTGTTTGAAGAATTTGTATTTCCTTTGCAGTCTCAAAATTGAGAATAATCATTTTAACAATAACAATTTAAACACTACGACTATGTCAGAAATTGAAGAAAGAGTAAAACAAATTATCGTTGACAAGTTAGGCGTCAGCGAGTCTGAGGTAACGCCCGAGGCTACTTTCAGCCAGGACCTGGGTGCTGATAGTCTTGACACCGTTGAGCTGATCATGGAATTTGAGAAGCAGTTCGACATCAAGATCCCCGATGACAAATCTGAGACCATCCAAAACGTAGGCGACGCCATCAAGTTCATCGAAGAGGCTAAGGCTGCCGAATAAAATTCTTTAGATTTCCTTTCCGCATGGAATTAAAGAGAGTAGTGGTAACAGGTCTTGGTGCCATCACTCCCATTGGTATGGACGTTGAGACCACCTGGTCCAACGCCCTTAAAGGGGTGAGCGGCGCAGGGCCTATTACCTATTTTGACACCACACTGTTCAAGACCAAGTTTGCCTGCGAGGTCAAGGGTTTTGATCCGCTCAACTATGTGAGCGACCCCAACGACCGCCGCGAGATCAAGGACTTCAAGCGCAACGACCTGTACACTCAGTACGCTCTGGCCTGCGCTAAGCAAGCCGTTGAAGACGCCAACCTGCTGGCCGAGGGTATCGACCGCGACGAGGTGGGTGTGATCTTCGGATCGGGCATCGGTGGCTTGCACACGTTTGAGGACCAGGCTGGGGACTACGCCCGTCACGAGGACCGTGGCCCGATGTACAGCCCGTTCTTCATCCCGACAATGATTGCCGATATCGCCGCTGGCCAGATTTCAATCAAGTACGGCTTCCGCGGTCCCAACTTCGGTATCGTTTCGGCGTGTGCTACCTCGACCAACGCACTGATTGACGCGTTCAACTACGTGCGTATGGGCAAGGCCAAGGCCATCGTCACCGGCGGCAGCGAGGCTCCGTTGTTCCCTGCCGGCGTGGGCGGCTTCAATGCCATGAAAGCCATCTCACTGCGCAACGACGATCCCGAGGGCGCTTCCCGCCCCTTCAGCGCTTCGCGCGACGGTTTCGTCATGGGCGAGGGCGGCGTGTGCCTGGTGTTTGAGGAACTCGAGCACGCATTGGCCCGCGGTGCCAAGATCTACGGTGAGGTCATCGGTGGCGGCATGAGTGCCGACGCCTACCACATCACTGCCAGCCACCCGGAGGGTCTGGGTGCCAAGCTGGTGATGCAGCGCGCCATCGAGGATGCCGGTATCAAGCCCGAGGACGTTGACTACGTCAATGCCCATGGCACGTCCACTCCCGTGGGCGACCTGAGCGAGGCTCAAGCCGTGAAGGATGTGTTTGGCGAGCATGCCTATCGTCTGAACGTGAGCAGCACCAAGTCGATGACCGGCCACATGCTGGGCGCTACCGGCGCCATGGAGGCCGTCTTCTGCCTGCTGGCTTGCCGCGACGACATTGTTCCTCCCACCATCAACCATGCCGACGGTGACGAGGACGAGCGCATCGACTATAAGATGAACTTCACCTTTAACAAGGCCCAGAAGCGAACAGTAAACATTGCACTTTCCAACACGTTTGGTTTCGGCGGACACAATGCAAGCATCATCGTCAAGAAGTACCAGAAATAAACCCCTGGGATAAAGACAAACGATGCCACTGAGCAACGCCATATCACTCATAAAGCTCCTTTTCGTCAAGGATAAGGAGCTTTATGTTTTTATACACCGCATCACTGGCTACTACCCCCGCGACATCAAGCTCTACCAGCTGGCCATGGTGCACCGCTCCAAGCCCGTCAAGACCGACGACGGCCGCTGGACCAACAACGAGCGCCTGGAATTCCTGGGCGACGCCGTGCTCGACACGGTGGTGGCCGACTACCTGTACAGCCAGTTCCCCAACAAGCACGAGGGATTCCTCACCTCGACACGCGCCAAGATCGTGCAGCGCGAGAGCCTGAACCGCATCGGCAACACCCTGCACCTCGATAGCCACATGCATGCCCAGACAAACACCTCTTCACACAACAGCTACCTGTGCGGCAATGCTCTCGAGGCACTAGTGGGCGCCGTCTATCTCGACCAGGGCTACGGCCGTTGCCGCCGTTTCATCATCGAACGACTGGTCAAGCGCCATTTTGACCTCAACGACCTGGTCAAGACCGAGCAGAACTTCAAGTCGCGCCTCATCGAGTGGACCCAGAAGTATCGGGTGACCATCGAGTTTGAACTCGTTGACTCTTACAGCGACGCCGACAAGAACCCCGTATTCCGCACCGCCGTCATCCTGGGCGGCATCTATGCCAGCGACGCCGTGGGCTACAGCAAAAAGGAGTCTCACCAGAGTGCCTCCAAGAAAGCCCTCGAGCGCCTCCAGCACGACACACAATTCTGCGAACAAGTGCTGTCCACCGCCACACCCTCATGATTCCCGCAGTTTAGGCGACATCCCTTTTGCCTAACGCCAAGCCGCCAAGGATTTCAAACAACCTGAACAACAAATTATTCGACATCCACATTGTAGGGCCTCGCCTTGGCGTGGCCGCTAAGAGCCCCATCCTGCCCCACACCAATCCGCCAAGGTCTTTGGGGCTGAAGACAAGAAAGGCAAAAAGGGCAAATATCGTATTGATAATCAACATATTGTTTTTATTGTATTTATTGTTTTCTAACCTTCACAGGTCGGTGGGTTAGCGCGAGGCATGGGAGCGTGGATAATGATTTCATGCGCTTCGAGTGATGGCTAACAAACGTGAAAAAGTGAAAAAATAGGTTTCAATCTCACGATGATTCACCAATCTTTTGTAATTTCGCAGGTCTTTTGCGGTCGAGGAAACCGCAATCGCTACTTATATCAATGAGACCTGTAACCAATATACTGCTCGTGCTGGCGCTGATCTGCTACGTGTTCCTGCCGTTCTATGACATCTCGTTCATCGGCACGGTATCGGGGCTGAAGTTCACCGCAGGCACCATCTCCCAAGCGCTGTCGCTGCGCAACGTGATGCTGGCACTGCTGCCGTTCATCGCGTGCTTTGGCGCCATCGCGCTGAACAGCCTCAAGAGCCGCTGGTGGGTGCTGGGTGCCATCGCCTGCATCGTGGTGTGGCTGTGGTTCTTCATGGATACGAGAAGTGTGCACGAGATCATGCTGCAGCATAAACCCGAGGTCACGCCCGACAACGACATGGGTGAGGGCTTCAAGATTGTGGGCTTGGGCATCGGTTACAAGATTTCATCGGTGCTCACGGCATTGTCGCTGGTGTCGGCGCTGGTGTCGCTGCTGCCGTTCAAGTTCAACGAGACCATCGAGAAGGCGGTCGATGACACCTTTGAGGACAGCCGCCGCCACGTGCGCAACGAGTTCAAGCGCTTGGAAAACGCGCACAAGTCGCACCGCAGCAAGCGCTCCTCAGGCGGCCAGCAAGCGCCCCCGTCCCCCACTCCACCACCTGCCGGCACCGAGCCCGAGCAGCCCGTCGAAGACAAGGAGGACCCGACGCGGTTCATGCCCAAATAAAAATAAGTTTCCAAAACCACGGTTTTAGAAACTTATTTTTTACGTTTACAGTTAAGTTCTCTCTCAAAGTGGGATGCTCCACTAATTGTTGTCGGGGTGGTGCATGTCGATGCGCTTGAACGTGAGCGGCGTAGTCACACGCAGGGTATTCTTGCTCGCGCCATAGAAGAGGACACGCCCTCCCAGCACATCATAGTTGGCCAGCAGGCCATGCACATTCTTGAACACCATGTCGCCCATGTAGATGTAGTCCTGGTCCAGGTCCACGCTGTGCAGCAGCGCCCACCTGCCCGAGAACTCTCCCTGCCACAAGAGGCGCCAATCAGGCTCCTCCAGTGACGGCCCCATGTTGATCAGCTCGTTATAGTAACCCGAGAACAGGCTGTCCTTGGTGCTGAAGATATAGCTCATCTCGATGTAATGGACCTCGTCATCATACTGGTACACCCACTCGCCGTCCATGTACTTGTTGTAGTGTTTCTGCAACTCGACGGTCTCGAGCGTAGTCCAGTCGGTCTCCACGACCACATGGTCACCCTCACAGGCGGTAAACATCACCGCTGCAGCAAGGATCGCCATCAATATTTTGAATATGTTTCTCATCTTCTCAGCTCATTAAACGGCCATCGTGTCAATAGCCACGCTTGCGATTATAAAAATAATAATAGATAAACACGCCTATCAGGATAGCCGCCACGATGGACGCCATAGCTCCGCCCACGATGCGGAAACCCCTAAAGCTGCTGCCGAAGTGCGCATCAAAACTGATCAGCTCGTTGAGCATGCTGCATGCGTCCCAAATGGCCGAGAACAGTGTCACGGCCGAGATGGCCATCAGCAGCGAGTTCATCTTCTTGCGGCCCAGCTCCTCGTTGCGCGTGCGTTCCTTGGCCATGATGTGGAACAGCTGTTGCATCTCGTCCTTGGTCTCCAGGCTGTCGTTGATGATATCCGAGATGAGCAACGGCAGGAAGTTATAGGAGATCTTGTTGAAGCAGCAGTTGCGCTCAAAGATGCCATACTCGCTGGTGAGCTTTGAGACACGCCTGCGTGAACGCTTGTTCAGGGCCTGCTTGAAGCGGTTATTGAAGTCAAAGAGACAGGTTTTCTGGAACAGGGCATGGATATAAATCATGCCGAAGTAGCGCTCAACCCAATTCTGCTCCAGGGTTTTGGTATAGCCTTTGGTTGCCAGGATGGTAAACGAGTCAAGCAGGGCAAACGCGGTCCACCCCGGAAATACGGCGACGCTATTCTTCTCAATTTCCCGGCGTTGGTGATCAGCAAAGAGGCCGTCCTCCTCAAACTCGTCGGCACCAACAGCATCAGGCATGAAGGTGGCAAGCTGATAGAGCTGGCGCCGCCTGGCTTCATCGCTGGTCAGTGAGCCGTCGGCGGCATGGACAATCTGAAACAGGCGCAGTTTGTTGCCATTCTCGACCAACTGGGTATAGTCCTGCAGCCTGCTTTTCTTCAGGCTATTATATACCTCGACAATCGGTTGAACCGCCACGTTGCGAAAGACGGCAAATGTTTCCTTATCGAAGTCATCGATATAGCGCAGCTTGTACATCAACGCCGAGCAATCGTCAAACGTGGACACTTCCTGGTCAACACGGATGCTGTAAAGCACCATCTGTTGGGGCATGAAATACAGGGTGATTTCCCTGACGGTAAACGAAAGCTGGCGCTGTTCTCCCTCCTTCCCTACCACTATGGTGGCTTCAGTGTCCACCTGGCGAGTGTACCTCACACAACCTACATCCATTTTCGTGTTATAGCAAAAGTCCACGAAATCAGGATAATAGTAACGTTTTTCATTCTGCCGCTCTTCGTCGCCATAGCGAACAAGCGTCCAGCCCAACTTCAGCAGATTCTCGGGCTTGACGTCTTCGGTCCGTTTGAAGTGGCCGCACAGGAAAGCGATATGTTTGTGTTTGTCACTCATTTACGGCCACAAAATTAGCAAAAACATCGCAATAACACCAACTGACCTACCAATTATTCTCAATGCAAGGCTTGCAAAACGAGATAAATGAGGAGCGGTTCCCGTTTGCAAACAGTTTGCAAATGGGAACCGCTGTCCTGATGCCTCACTCGAGAGGCCTGTTGGGGGATTAGTTGCCGCCCATGCCGCCGGGGCCGCCGGTGATGCCGCCTCCAGTGGACTGTTTGCCGCTGTCGAGCAGGTCATCGTTCTCAATGGTCTTGCTGGCCTTCTTCACATAGGTAGAGAGGGAGCCGAAGCGGTAGCTCAGCGAGAAGACGAACTGGCGTGCCACACGCTTGCTGTTGGACCAGCCCGTCACGTCGCCATGGTCGGTATAGTACTTGAAGCCCACATACTTGCCACCGATAGGATTCACGGCAATCAGCTGCACGGTCAGGCGGTCATCCTTGAGGAAGGAACGCTGCAGCGACAATCCGTGCCAGAAGCTCGTTCCCATGTGTCCGTACAAGTCGCCCACATAACCGCCCCACAGGCTAGCGAATCCAGTGAGCTGCAGTTTCCAGGGCAGGTACTGGGTGACGTTGGCAAAGAAGCTGCCCGAAACCCTGTTGTTCTCCAGGTCGAGCGCGCGGCTCTTGTAGTTAGTGTAAGAAATCGAACCATTGAAGACGAGGTTGGTCTTCTGCGTCATCATCCACTGCACGAAGCCTGACAGCGAGCTCGAGAAGGTCTTGAGCGTGTTGGCATAGGTGGACAGCTGTACCAGTCCCTCGGTCCACTTGACGGCGCCGATGCCGTTGTTGCTGAACTGGAACCCAGGCGTGATGTTGAACGTCAACTTGGGGCCGATGTGCATGTAGGTCATGCTCAACGAGTGGTTGTGGCAGCTACCCAGGTCGGGGTTACCGAACGAGCGGCTTGTGGGACTCTCGACCACGGTGGGGTTCAGGTAGTTGATGCTCGGACGCTTGATGGTCGCAGCATAGGAGAGCTTGAGACTGTTTGCAAAATTAAACTGGTAGCGCAAGCTGGCACTGGGCACCACGTCGTTGAGGTGGGCATCAAAGGCCTCCTGCTCGCCACCGGGATAGCTAGCACGCAGGTAACTGTGCTCGTAGCGCACACCGGCGCGGGCATCCCAATTCCCAGTGTGGAAAGTGTAGCTCAAGTAGGCTGCGCCCACCTGCGTCAGGTGCTTAAAGCGCAGGTCGGTATCGGCATCGATGCCCACATAGTTGAGCATGTTGTGGCTGCGGTTCAAACGGTAGATGTACTTGGCACCGGTCTCGATGGTGTGCTTGGTGGCGATGGGACGCGTCCAGTCGAGCTGCACGGTGTGCTCGTTGAAGTCCTCCTTACCGTTCTGGTTGATACCGGTATAGGGAACGGGCATGTTGAACAGTTCACTGTACAGCGAGTTGTCCTTCTCCTTGTTGTGCAGGGCCGAGAGCATGTAGCTCAGGGTGATGGTCTCGCCCTTGCGGCCCGTGCGACGCTGGTAGTCGATGCGTCCGTCTACGTTGTAGCTGTCCGATTTCGACTTGCTGTTGCTGTTGTAGCTGTACAGCGTCTGTCCAGCGAGGTCACGCATGGTGCTGCTGTTGGTGCCGATGCCCTTCATGTCCCAGGCATAGCCGCCTACTGACAGCGAGACGAGGTTGAGCGTGTCGGGCTCCCAGCTGGCATTCAGGTTGCCGTACTGCATGGTCACGTGGTCGGTATTCATGAAGCCTTCGCCCAGGAGGTCGGCCCCGCTCTCCTCATAGTGGGAAAGCGACGTGGTTGTCGACTTCTGGCTGTGGCTGCCACCATGCTGGATGCCGTAGTCGACCGACATCACCACCTTGTTGAGCTGCGTGGTCAGGTTCAAGCCGCCCACGAGGTCACCCATGTGGGTAGCCGCCGCCGTTGCCATACCCGAAACGCCCTTGAGGACGGTTCGGTCGGACATCACGATGTTGAGGATGACCGATGTGCCCTCGGCGTCATACTTGGCACCCGGGTCGGTGATGACCTCGATGCGCTTGACGCTGCTGGCGGGCATCGCCTTGAGCAGGTCCTTGGCGTTGCGCTCGAGCGAGGGGTCGGGGTGGCCGTTGCGGAAAATCCTGAAACTGGTCTGGCCATTGACGCGGATCTCGTCCTGGCCGTCAACGCTGACCAGGGGCACCTTGCGCAGCATGGTGAGCACATTGTTGGTCTTGCTGTCGGCGTCGGCCTCAATGTTGTAGCCGATGCGGTCCACCTCCTGCTTGATGAGCTGGCGCTGGGCGGTAACCTCAATGCCCTCGAGCTGGATGTTGTCAAACACGCTCAGCAGCGAGTCGTTCACCCAATCCTCATCGCCCTCAGGGGCCTTGACGGCATCGCGCGTCATGTTCAGCGGCATCGGGTAGCCCATGATGGTAAAGGTGCCCTCGAGGGTGTTACCCTTGAGCTCGGCCTTATAGACACCGCCGCCCTGAGGCTCGGTAACGGTGAGCTTGTTGCCCTCGAACGAAGCCTTGGTGGGCACGTCGTAGAGCTGCTGCATCGGGGAGTCCATCGTGACAGTGATGTTATCGCCGTTCTGCTGGATGTGGATGACCAGGGGAATCGACTGCGGTCCGGCGGTCATGTTGCCGCGCCAGGTGCCGTTATAGTCCTGGGCCATAGCCGTGAGGCCCGTGAGCACTACCATGAGCACACTCAGTAATCGGATAAAGAATTGACGTTTCATAGCTATATCTGGGTTTAATTGTTTGCTGTTTTACTATATTGACGCAAAAGGGTGTCTAAAAGTTTCAACGTAACGACACTTTTTTTATTCTTCATTTAACAATTGTTTGATTTCCTTGATCTCGGCACAATCCTTTGACTCGGAAAAACCCGAGAATGCCCATACGACTGCCAAAAACGCGCCAAAAGGCAGGGTGGTCATCAGGACGGCATTCACGCTGCCCTTGTAATGGAGGATTCCATAGGCAACAGCCATCAGCACGAGGCCGACATAAAAACTGTATTTCCTGTTCTTTTTCATCGCGTCGTTGATGCTCAAGAGCTCATCAACATCACTAGCCTGACTCATGCGGGTCATGACCTTGAAGCGATACCAAAAGGTGAAGGCAAACATCAGCGTCAAGGCAACAACCGTCACGCCCTTCAACCACGCCATGGGAGGTTCGACAAATATCAAGTATGCAGCTATGGGAATTACCGTGCAGAGAAAAATCCCTTCATACTGCTGCTCCTTGGCGGCATTGACACACTTCTCGATGGACTTGTTGTACAGCTCCTGGATGCGGAGGCTCTTCTCGGTGTTGTATTTCTTAGTTTCCATAACTGAAAGTATTTTTTGGTTAGTAATATCCGGGTTGATTTTTACTTTTCTAGTGTACTACCTAACTAGCACACTGCAAAGGTATATCAATAGCTGTCAATCCTCCAAACTTTTTAACATTTTTTAAATATTTAATTCCATTTTGCAAGATTTCTCGCACTAAAGTGCCGCTACATGAATGGCCGGAGAATCACTGATTCTCCTTTTCCAGGGCAATCAGTTCCTCAACATCCTTATCGCGGTAGTTGTCAATGGTCACTTGGCGCATCATCTTCCAGTAAAGGGCCATCAGAGCCGTGACCACACCCATGGCAATCACAATTCCGTACCACGGATAGCGGCCCATCATCTTAGCACAGATGCCCAGCATGGCCCATGGCCAGAAGACAAATTGATAGATGTAGTTTTCACTAGTGATCAAGCGGTCTATCTGCCGCTGGATTTCCTGTCCGACGCCCGCGCGCTTGCAGCGGAGGTAGGTGGCAGCCTTGAAAACAAACCACACTGCGCCCATGAGAAAAAACACACCTATTATATATCCGCGCATGTTACAAGGGCAGCTATAGCGCATCGAGTAAAAATGCCAGCCGGCAATGAAAGCACACAATCCGCCAAAGATAAAGTTCTTCACCGACTTCTTGATGGACTGCTTCTTGATGGACTTGAGCAACTCGGCCTTGCGCTCTACACTTGCCATGGCTCCAGCGTCCTCGGTCTGGGCGCTCATCTGATTGTTATCGTTCTCGGGTTTCATAATGTTAAGATTTTATTGATTAGTATCCGTCATTTTTGTTCTCTGATGCAAAGTTATCCCCACCTCGATGAGGTGTCAAGCATTTTTTAGGTCAAAATTTCAGATTGTAAAAATTTTAGACACACTTCTGTCTAATTATTTGACAAACCCGCACCAGAGGCACAATATGACGTGTCAATAATTGGAATTCCAGCAATGGAATCCGCGCTGTACACCGAGGAATCAATCAATGATATAGCCATTGGCCCTTATCCCTGCGGGGCTACGGCATGGCATGATTGTTGCAGAATTGACGTGTGAGTTAAATTCATTAATTGATTAAGAGATATGATACTATCGACAACGCCCCACATCGAGGGGTACAGCATCCGTGAGTACAAAGGCATCGTGACCGGCGAGACCATCATCGGCGCCAATTTACTGAAAGACTTCATGGCAGGCATCCGCGACATCGTGGGTGGCCGCTCGTCCAGCTACGAGAAAGTGCTGCGTCAGGCCAAGGACACCGCCATGAACGAGATGGTGCAGCGTGCCCAGGCCATGGGTGCCAACGCCATCGTGGGCATCGACATCGACTACGAGACCATCGGCAAAGACAACTCCATGCTCATGGTAGCCACCAGCGGCACCGCCGTGGTCATCTGACCCGCGCCCCCATCAGATAACAAGGACAACCCCATAGGCGACACGCGACAATTCACATTGTCAATGTTGCCTATGGGGTTGTCCTGCGTTTTCTATGGGAACGATATAAAAGTTGACCTAGATAGTTTTTTAATGCCAACCTTCAACCCGGCGAAGCCAATTTAGCAAATAATCATTTGATTAATTCGTGTAATTCGCATTAGCCCCCGCAGGGTCTATGGACTGGCAGCTACATCATTACGTTTTCTATTGCCTTACTTGACAATCTCGATAGTGGTCGATGTGGCGATGTCGGCAATGGCGACAGGGATGGTGAGGGTGGCAGTGCGCTTGTCGTAGGTCATGCCTGCGGCCTTCTTGCCATTGACAGTCACCCGCGACGGCTTCTTGGTGCCGGGGATAATCAGGCGATAGTCCTTGCTGGGCGCATCGCCCTCAATCTTGCCCCTGCCCTGGATGGTGATGAAGCACGACTTGAGCTGCGGCGTGGCCATGAAGTGGATCTCGCGATGCTTTTCATTGGCCAGCGTGCCGGTAGATTGCAGGTCGTCGTCAAACAGCACATAGGTCGACGGATGGTCGCAGGGATAATAGACGATGTCGAGGCGGTCGGGATTGTAATCGCCCACGTTGTCCATGGCGTAGTTGGCCTGAGGAATAAACGCTCCGGCACGGGCAAACAGCGGCAGCACCTCGAGCGGGGCGGCATAGTTAATCGTCGTGTGGCCCGCATAGCGCTTGTCGGGGTGGTTGATGTCCACCCAGGTGCCCTCGGGGAAGGTGATGTCGCGACTCACGGCGCCCTGCTGCATCACGGGAGCCACCATCACGTCGCGGCCCCACAGGTACTGGTCCCAGATGTGGTCATAGCGGGCAATGTTCATGTCGTCCTCGTAGAAGCCCAGCGGGCGCACCATGGGCAGGCCGTTGCGGGCGTTCTCATAGGCCAGCGTGTAGTTATAGGGCAGCCAGGTGTAGCGTTCCTTGATGATGCGCAGTGTCAGGTCGCCGTACTCGGTATAGTGGTAGGGCTCGGCATGGTAGGTCGAGTGGGTGCGCAGCACGGGCGAGAACAGGCCCAGTTGCAGCCAGCGGATGTACAGCTCGCCATCACGCTTGTTATTGGGGTCGACGGCAAAGCCGCCCACGTCGTGCGACATGTAGCCCAGGCCGCTCAGGCCCGAGTTGAGCATGATGGTGACCTGGGGTTGGAAACCGCCCCACGAGCGCGACACGTCGGTGGACCAGGGGAACACCGAATAGCGCTGCAAGCCGGCCGTGCCCGCACGCATCATGATCATCGGGCGGCGGTCGGGATAATCCTTCTTGAACAGGTCATAGATGATGCGGCTCCAATCGTTGCCGTACAGGTTGTGGTACTGCTCGGCAGTGAGGCCGTTGTAGTGACGGATCTCCAGCGGATGCTTCTCGGGCTCGCCCAGGTCGCCCCACCAGCCGGTCACGCCCTCCTCGGTGAGCTGCTTGTAGCGGTTGCGCAGCCACAGGCGCGTGGCGGGATTGGACACGTCAAACATGCCGCCCTGCCCTACCCAGATGGTCACCGTGTGTGTCGTGTCGGTGCCGTCGGTCTTGCAGAAGAGGCCCTGCGGGTCCAACAGCTTGTAGTTGTCGATGGCGCGGCCATTGGTAAGCACATAGGGCTGTGAGATGGTCACCACGTTGACGCCACGCTGCTTGAAGTCGCGCAGCATCTTGCGGTGGTCGGGCCACTGCTCCTTGTCCCACTCCAGGCGTCCCATGTCCTCTTCCTTGCCGTACCAGTACAGGTCAAACACGATGCCGTCGAGCGGATAGCCCTCGCGCTTGAGCGTATCGACCACGCCCTCGCTCTCGCGCTGGTCGCGGTAGCCATACTTGGAGGTGATGTAACCCAGCGTCCACAGTGGCGGCAGCTCCTGGCGACCCGTGAGCCAAGTGAAGTTGCGCACCACGTTCTCTACCCTGCCGTTGCCGCTGATCACGTAATAGGACAGTGGCTGCGGTGAGGTCGAGGTGTACTCGATGCCCTGCTCGCCCAGGTAGAGCGATGACTTGCAGAAGTCGTCAAAGAACACGCCGTAGCCCTTGGACGAGATCACCATCGGCATGGTGATGCCCATCTGCTTGGTGCGCTTCTCTCCCATCTGGTAGCCATAGTTCTGGGCGTTGTAGTTGATGAGCGTGTCGCCGGCCAGGTTCAACGAGTAGCCGCGCTCGCCGGCGCCGTAGAACGACTCCTGTCCCTGGTGCAGCAGCCTCACGGTCGAGGTAGTGCGGTCGCACAGGTCAGTGATGTAGAACGTGTTGCCGCAGCTCACCGTGATGCTTCCCGTGTTCTTGTCACAGACCACACGCAAGCCATTCTCGGTGCGCAGCACGCACATATCCTCCATGTCGTTGACCTTGACCACCGGTTTGGCATTCTTCACCGACCTGTCGTAGGCCAGCGAAGGCAGCGCCGTGCCGTTCCATCCGTCGGGAACCACGTCCACGCGCACGATGTCATTGCCCACGGCCGTCACCGTGACCGTCTGTTTACGTTCCTCGTCATTAAACGTCATCGATTGTTGAGCGGCGGCAGCCAGCGCCAGCAGCGTCGCCACAGCCAGGATAAGAATTCTGCAGGGTTTCATATTCTTCTATACTTGTTGGTTTTAGTTCTCCGCAAAGATAAGAGAATTCTTCTACAGAACAATGACAACGTCACATAAAACTTTGACAACCGCCACAAATCTCCCATGAGGCCATCGGTCCGGCCTCATGTGCCACACTCTATGGCAATGACGCTAACAAGGTGGAACGCAGCAGGTCGATGAGTTCACTCACGTCACCGATGGCTATTACCCCATCACCATCCATATCGGCATTAGCCGCGTTGAAAGGAAAAACTTCGACCCCCAGTAGATAGTCAATGAGAGCCGACAAGTCAGCGATTGCCACTGTCCCATCGTCGTCCACATCTCCAAGCAACGGGGTGACCGCCGTCACGGTGCAACTATGGTCGGGCAATCTCACCTCCACCGCGTCCAGCGTGGTGAACAGGACATTTTTGAGCTCGATGATAGCAGTGTCGGCAAAATCATCGCTTGCTGTGACTGGTACCGTCACGAGGGCACCATTGTTACCATTATAAGGTTCCAAATCGACAGAATAGGACAACAGGCGAATGCCACCGTCGGGTAGCCTGTTCACGCTGAGCACATGATTTCCCTTGCGCTCAGTCAGTGCAAAGCCATACACCCCATTATCACTATCCACGCTTAATTGCTCTGGCAGATAGACATCGGCCTGAAAAGCGGTGTATTGCGCTTCATTGGTCAACACCAAGGGCATCACAACCGTTTTACCTCGAGCTATGGCAAAATCTTCAATAAACAGCCTGTCGGTGGCTGCTGCACTCAGCAGACAACAGGCCAGCGTCGATAACAGGAAAAGCCTTTTCATCTTCATGTCATACTCACGATTGTAAAATGAAAAATGGGCTAATCGGCCATCCACTACGTTTCCATTCATCCTGGTCGATTAGCCCAATCACTATGATCAATCCTACTTCAACATCAGTTTAGTTGCTTTTCCTCCGATTGTAACTATGTACACGCCGCCCGCGTTGCCACCGATGACATTGCGGCCGGGTACAACATTCACGCGGCGCATCCTGCCAGCCACATCGCTGATGTTCACCACCTGGCTCACCGGGCTCTCGACGATGATGTCCTGCCCAACGGCATAGATCTTCACAACCGAGGCATCGTTCAGCTCGCCCACGGCCGACGGGTTATTCACCGGAATGGCGAAGTTGTCCAGAATCAGCGTCTGGCATGCCGGGGTGACCAGCTCAATGCCGTTCACGTTGATATAGCCATCGATGCTAGCCGTTGCTGTCACGTCAAAGGTGAGCACGGCGCCACTGCAGCCGCCGATAACACTCAGGGCCGGCGAATAGCACAGGGCACGCAGATTGCCGTTGGATAGCGCGTTGACGGCTAGGGTGTGGCTGCCATCGCGAGTCGTAAGGGCAAAATTGCTCGCCGTCAAGCCTGCGGGCAGCTGCATGTCGAGCTGGAATCCCGTGTAACCCATCGAGTTGTCCAGGTTGATGCTCACGGTGCGTGTCTCGCCCGCGGGCAGCGAGATGGCCTCGCCACTCATGTCATCGCCCACGCCGCTCAGGGCGGGCATGCGCTGCGGCACACTCATCGTGGGGTTAAGGATAATATTGGCAATGAGTGAGATGTCGGTCACGGTGATGATACCGTCGCCGTTCATCTCGGCAGCTTCAAAGATGAAGGGCTCGGGATGCATCTCCAGGATGTATTGGGCGGTAGCCACGATGTCGGTCACCGTCACGTCACCGCTGTCGTTCACGTCACCCGGAATGATGTGGTTCACGGTAATCGCGGCAACAGCCACACTTGGAGAGTTATACTCGGTCAAGTCGCTTAAGGTAAAGCGTGTGTTCCTCAGTCGCACAGTGCCATCGTTGGCATCTTTGGACACCTTCACTGGGAGATAGAACAACTCGCCTCTGTCACCAGTGAACGCGGTGTTTTCGGTCGAGAAGCACAGCACGCGTATCTTGCCGTCCGACAGTTCATTGGCCATGACGGTATGGTCGACACTGGCACGGTCACTCAGGCTGATGGCATACTTGCCGTCTTCCTTAACCAGCTCAAAGCCCTCGGGGAGTTCGATATCGGTTTGGAAGGCCACCACGTCGCTCTCGTTCCACATCTCAACGGGGATGTTGATAGTATCGCCTGCATCAACGGTGGCATCATACATCTGCAGCCAGTAGCCCTCAACAGGCACTTCGACGGCTGGAACATCGACCACTCTGCGGGCAGTGTCGCTGATAAGCTTGCCGTCTTCCTGGGCTGTTGCGGTTACCACAACCGATCGATCCACTCCGGCACGGACGTAGTGAACGGGATTATCAGGCGAATAGAAGCCATCAAAATAAAGCATGACGTTGCCGTTGCCTGTTGCGCCAATGATGACATATTTATCGGTCACGTCGACAGTAATCTCGGGCATGGGCGTCTTTTCCTGTACCGTGGTGTCGGGCTCTTCCCCACCCTCACGCACTTGCTTGAACTTGTAATCGATGTAGTCGCCGGGGATAGCGAAGCGCACCACGGCCTCGCGGTAGTCCACGCCCTCGGGCAACGGATAGGCGTACACCTCGGCATTGACGATATACTCCCTCACGTCGTTCAGGCTGATATCGAGCCACGAGGGCAGTTCACCACCATCACAGGTGATGCTCCACGACCAACTATCGCTAGCAGGTGTCCATGAGGCCAGTTCGATACTGCGCAAGTTCACAGTGTCACCATTGGCATCGGTATAGCTGTCCTCCATGACGCCGCCAGCGGCAGGGAAGGTGTACTCATAGTCATCGGTCCAAGTGTTGCTCAGCAGGAAGGGCTGCTCGGTGACCAGGAAGATGGACAGACCGGTCTTCATCTCTCCTGATGAGAAGAAATTGTTCAGGCCTTGCCACTGGTAATGGCCGTCAAAATTGCCGTCGGCATCATCTTTGCCCACCTTGACATAGGCACGCTCGCCGAAACCGTCGGTGTAATGAAGTTCATTACCTATCAAGGCGGTGAAATTCTCAAGTGACGACATCTCAGGGGCATTATAGCCCTCAAACACCACCAGTATGGCATCGTCGATGGTGGGTTCGCAATCATTCAGGATGACAGGGATGTCCTCGTCGGGGGCATAGAGCGGGAAGGTGATGAGTTTGATGTCGTTTTCGTCGAAAAACGGTGGCACACAGGTCACACCTGTAGCGATGGGCTCTCCCAGATCCTCAGGCAGAACGACGCATGTAGTGTCCTGATAATCAGGCAAGTCGGGCAAGCGGTACACCTTGCACATCATCTCTGTGTTTTCGGTGACCTTCAGCTGCGACACCATGAGCACCACCTGCTTGAGCAGATAGGGATGTTCGGGTTTCTCAAAGGCCTGGGCGATGCCGTCAACATGAATGCCCTTGGCGTTACCGCCGTTCTTGCCGAACCACCAGCCATTGTCGTTGCTGCTATAGGGCGTCATGCCACCATAGAAGATGAACGGATAAGACGATTCGTCACTGGTATTCATGGCGAAATCAACGCTTGACTTGAGCACCTCATGCTCCTCGTCAATGCTCCAATCCGGCCAGGGCATGATTGCCGATGTCTCACCTTCAAGGGGCGTGGCCATCATATAATTATAGGTCTTCTCGGCATCGGTCACCGACAGCATGGGCACATCAAGGAATACACTCGGATAGTCTATCGTGAGGTCCTGGCAACGATCGACGTTAAGCGTCACGCTCTCATTGGTCAGCACGTCGTAGTAAGGCACGACCCAGTCATAACGAGGCTCGCCGATGGTGCCCGACGCAAAGCCGTTGAAGGTGTAAGGCTTATAGGGCTTGATGTGAAGGATGGACATCATGTACATGCCCACAAAGTCGTTAGTGCTTCGCTCCATTGCACACCAGCCAGGAAAAGCTCCGGCAGGGCGACGGTAATACACTTCGGCCCCTCTATTGGCTCGGTTGGGAGCAGGCGCAATGGCCGATCCCGGGACGCGCATCTGCATCTCCTGCATCTTGACTAGCGGTTTGCCACTCACGAGGGCTGGCGCCGACGCTGCAGGCTTCGTCGGTCGCTTGAGTTGTGCGTTGGCCGGTACCAGCATGAGTGCGGCTACGGCCAGAAGGAATAATTTTTTCATATTATTATCAGTTTTTTAGGTGATTAGGTGATTAAAAACGATAAGAGGCACCGATGCCAAACACCACTTGGCTAGCATGGCTAATGATCTGATACTTGACCTCGGCATTCAGGCTCAAGTGGTCGCTTACCAGATATTCAAAGCCTCCACCCACGTTACCACCAAACTTTGTGTTGGTCTTGCCGTCAACACCGAAGTCCATGCCCCCGTAGCTGACGTTCACGCCATCGGCATGCCAGATGCCCAATACCACACCGGCAAGGGGATAGAGACGGACTTTCTCGCCCACACTGAACAGGTAGTTGGCCTCCAGATTCACGTCAAAGGCCGACACTCCCTTGTGCTTGAAGTAGTAGTTGCCCGATAGATTCATCCTGAATGCATCGCTCAGGCAGTATTTCACATGCGGGCCGATGCCTGCGGTCTCGGCCTTCGTGCCATAGACCACCTGGCCACCTACGGCCCACTCTCCACTCTCGGCGTTGGCCACCAGCATGGTAGCCGCCATCATCAAAACAAAAAGAATCTTTTTCATCATTACATTTTTTATTTTGGGTTAATAATTATCGTGGTCAATCATTTTGTTAAACACTATAAGGTCTGTGCCAAAATTATCGATGCAGTCACTTCCCTGTAATACCCATTTGGATGGATTGTCTGGGCAGCGACGAGAGGGCTGCAGCTATGGTTTCCAGCTATTGCAAAATTACAATGACACATTAAACCCACCAAGGAATTTGGTGGGTTTTTGACTTCATTTTAAGGAGTGTAAAAAGTTGATTTTCAGTTACCTATAAAACAAAAAGTTCATTCTGGAAACAAGCCACTTAATTCGGGCTTTCAAGCCGCTCCAGGCGCTAACTTTTAGGGCATCACATCGCGAGCCTGAAGCCTAAGAGATTGCCGCCATTAAATGGCCAACTGTAGGTGTGTCTACGGCCAGCACAGCTGCACTCATTGCTGTCATCTGCAAAACAGCCCCCTCTTGTGACACGTTTGTCCCCTGTTTCAGGTCCCGTAGGATTGGTCTGCGGCTCAGCGCTGTAGGGGCCATACCAGTCCTGACACAATTCTCTGATGTTTCCGCTCATGTCATAGAGGCCCAGTTCGTTGGGTAACAACAAGGCGACCGTCTGCGGACCATACAAGCTTCCGCCTTGCCCGTTGTAGGCATTATCATTATTCCATGCTACCTCATTGAGGTAGCGGCTACCGGAATAGCGGTAATGCTTGCTGCGGTTGCCGCCACGGGCTGCAAACTCCCACTCGGCCTCGGTGGGGAGGCGGAAGGTAAGACCCGTCAACTCGTTCAGTCGGGAGATGAATTCCATGCATTCGTCCCACGACATTTTCTCGACGGGACCTAGCGAATTGATGAAATAGCTGGGATTATAGCCCATGACCGCTGTCCACAGTTCCTGCGTTACCTCGGTCTGACCAATGCTATAGCTCGACAGCGTCACCTCATGGACGGGCTCAGGGCTCTCCAGTCCGTTCACGGTGCTGACGTCTTGCTCCTTGGTGTTGCCCATCATGAAGGTGCCGCCTTCGACAGGCATCATCTTGAAGGTCACCCCATTGACTGTGCACTCCTTGCCCACTCTCACGAGAACCCGTGCCTGCAAGTCGCTCTGGTCGTCCTCAATGGTCACTGTAGCGGTACCTATCCCCATGGCAATGATGTACATCATCGAATTCTGGGTGGCAGCGATAGCGACTTGCTCGTCGGAACTGATTACCCGATAATTCCCCTTGCCGTTGGTAATGGTCACTGTCGCCATATCGCCTTCAAACATCTCTACGTTATCCTCGCTTACGCCCAGCGCCACAGGGTTGTCGTCCTGCAGTGCCAGCCGCAGCCCATTATGGACTTCCCGCAGCTCATTCCAGCAAAAGTCGCGTGCCGTGACCCTGCACTGGTTGGCAGCGGTGAAACAGCTGCCTCCACGGGTGACACAATCATCAGAATCGTCTTCAACACCTGGCCAAGCGGGGTCAATTTGAGCCGCAGCGCTGTAAGAATAGTAGCGGTCCACGCACCATTCCACGGCATTGCCGCTCATGTCATAGATGCCCAACTCGTTGGGCTGTTTGGTGGCCACCTCATGTATCCATTTTCCGTCAACATTGCTGTTGTCATGATACCAGGCGACAGACCCGATGTCGTCACTGCCAGCATACAGGTAACCGTCACTCTCATTGCCACCACGGGCTGCAAATTCCCATTGCGCCTCGGTAGGCAGGGAGAAGCGATAGCCCGTCAGCACATTCAGTCGCCTGATAAACTCTTGGCATTCAACCCACATCACATCGTGTATCGGCAGTCTGCTGTTCTTGTAATAACTGCGGTTGATGCATCCGGCGGCTTTCCACAGCGCTTGCGTGACTTCGGTCTCCCCGATATAGTATGGAGATAGTGTCACTTCATGAACCGGTTTCTCATTGCTCGACCCACTGTTGCTCCCCATCATGAAAGTGCCGCCCTCGACCTTAATCATCTTGAAGGGAACCTTGTCGACAGTAAACGTCAATTCGCCAGCCTCATTCTCTTCTCCCAGGATGGCATTGAGTACCCTACTGATGTCAGCGATGCTCACTTCCCCATCGTTGTTCACATCAGCCGCAGATACATGGATGCCATCAAAGATGACATTGATGATGGCATTGATATCGCTGACTGTCACCTCGCCATCATGGTTGACGTCATAGTTGCCGCTTGGCGTTGCTGCCGCTGTCCGGAACGCCATGAGCCACAAGGCATACATTAATAATATTATCAGTCGTTTCATCGTCAATGGTAAAAATCGGAACGGGTTTTTTGATGACATTATCGGGTTGCTTTAATACCCTCTGAGGATGCGGTCAATGATGAGGTTCAAGTCGGCGATGCTGACCTCGCCGTCACCATTGACGTCGGCCAAGTAGGTATCATCGACCTCGATGAAGCCGCCATTGCCGTCAGGTATGCGGGAATGGCCTCCACCGCCACCGTTAATGATGACCTCAGTCACTTTGTTGGCATCGGCAATAGTCACCTCGCCATCGCCGTTCACGTCGGCTGGGTCTGGCAGGATGATATCGTCGATGATGTGCATGAAGCGTTTCCAACCGTTGGCAACCCTGTATTTTTCGGCACAGCCCACTGGTACATGGAGCACGGCATTATCGTATACACCGATGCTGGATATCGTTTCAAACATGCTATCGTCGATGGCTATGGGCTCGGTAGGATAGGCAAAGACCGTCCTCAGGTTTTGGCATTCAGAGAATGCTTTATAGCCAATGTGGGACAGCGCATAGGGAAGAGTTAGAG
The DNA here is from genome assembly GCA_902792895.1 of uncultured Bacteroidales bacterium. Taxonomy (GTDB): domain Bacteria; phylum Bacteroidota; class Bacteroidia; order Bacteroidales; family Muribaculaceae; genus Sodaliphilus. The sequence continues at coordinate 31,854 of CADBBK010000006.1, forward strand.
ACGTGAGTGATCTGCAACTCAAAAAAGCCTTCTCACCAATCCATTGAGTGGCGTTGGGAATGACAATGTCGACAAGATTCACATTCCCCCTGAACGCATTATCGCCTATCGATTGAATGGTTTGGGGCAACGTGAATGTTGCAGGAAGATTGATTCCCATGAATGCATAGTCGCCAATGGCGGAGACACCCTCGGGGATGACGGTGGCTGGACAACCCGTTATCAATTTATCCTCACTGGTGAGGATGATGGCGTTGCAATCACTACGTGAGTCATAGGTGGGGTTCTCGGGGTCAACGGCAAGCGACATCAGGCTGTCGCAACCAGAAATAAAGCCAGAGGCAATGTAATTGACTCTACGGGGGATGAACAATTCCTTAAGTCGGCCGCACTCGCCAAATGCAAGATCATTGATGGTGGTGAGCGATTCAGGCAACGTCACAGACTCCAGCGAATCACAGTCAACGAAGGCACCCCACTCAAGTGACTTCAAGCCATTAGGCAGCGTGATGTGCCTGAGAGCAGAGGAAGCGAACGCATTACGCCCAATCGAGGACACTGTTCCTGGCAGGTCAACGGTTTCCAAGTTTAGGCATGCTTCGAATGTTTCCTCTCCAATGTCGTTGATAGATGTGCCGCTCAAGTCCAAGTGAGTTAAATGCCAGCAAGTGGCAAAAGCCCGCTTCCCGAGGCTGGTGACTGTGTCGGGAATCTTTATGCTATCCATTACCCAGCATTTTTCAAAGGCTGAAGCACCGATAGTGACGATGGAATCGCCCAACTCAATGCTTCTAAGGCGCAAAGCATCTTTGAAAGCCTCGTCTTCAATGATTTTGACGGTGTTAGGCAGCGACACATGAATAATTCCGCAAGATTCATATGCATTCCAATATGGATTATAGATATCTCTGATGGATGTCACCGTATAGGTTTTTCCGTCATAGGTCACATGGGACGGTATCCTCACCGTGTCTACATTCTGGCAGTGAATGACAGCGGCTGTTAGGTCATCATAATCATAGTACATGATGCCGTCAACATAAAAAGCCTTGCTGACCGATGGCAGAGCCATCATCATGATAACGAGTAGGAAGTGGATGTATCTATTCATTGCCATATCCTTCATATCCATAACGGTTGATTTTGAAATATTCTTGATGAATCTTGAGGGTTGCTTTAGTACCCTCTGAGGATGCGGTCAATGATGAGGTTCAGGTCGGCGATGCTGACCTCGCCGTCACCGTTCACGTCGGCCAAGTAGGTATCATCAACCTCGATGAAGCCGCCATGGCCGTCAGGTATGCGGGAATGGCCACCGCTGCCGCCGTTAATGATGACCTCTGTCACTTTGTTAGCGTCGGCAATGGTCACCTCGCCGTCATTGTTTACATCCTCGGGGGTAATGATTGCAGCATCGCCGATGATCTGGAAGAAAAGCTTCCAAATCTCGGCCGCCTCATAGGCTTCAACCGCCTCGGGCAGGACATGCAGTTTGGCATGGTAATACATGCCTGAGTCAAAAAACAACCCATAATCAACACTGGGAGGCGTGGCGGCTAAACAAGTCACGCTAACCATCTTGTTGCAATTATAAAAAATGTGGGTATCGATACTCGTCACGCCACTGCCAAGTGTCACCCTGAGCAACTGGCTACAATCCTCGAACGCCCAAGGGCCGATGGTGGTCACCGAATTGGGAAGGACCACGTCGGTCAGGCTCGAGCAACCCCGGAATGCATATTTGCCGATGGAGGAAACCGACTTGCCGATGGTTACAGACTTGAGCGCTCGGCAGTCGTTGAACATGTAATCACCCAACGAACTCACCTTGTTGCCGATGACAATACTGTCGATTGCGTAACATTTGTCAAACATATTAGCGCCCATGGTGGTGACTGAATTGGGGACAATCAGGCTCGTCAATGCAGTGCAACTCTCAAAAACGCGAGGCTCGATGGCGGTGAGCGACCCAGGAAGAACCGCTTTGGTCAGTCCGGTGCAGTTCTTGAATGCCGAATGGCCGAGGACCGTGACGGGATAGGTCGTGCCGTCATGGGTGACCGTTGCGGGAATCACGACCTCACCGCTGTAGCAACCGGTCTGTCCGTTATTGGTGACCACGGCATGGCCATCCACCACGTTATAATAGATGCCGTCGGCCATGAAGTCATAGGCTCCTGCCACTGCCGGCAACAGCAGCAACAAACAGGCAACCAGCAATCGGTACAACATCGTTCGTCCCATAGGCTTTTTACATAGATTTATCGATGGCAAAGTTACTGATAATAATTGTAAAATCAATGAAAACGGGCTTCATTGTGACTTCATTTTGGCAAAACTAGATATCTGATTATCAGCATGTTGAAAAATAAAAAGTTCATTTTGGCATAATCCGGCCCGATTTGGCCGAAATTTTTGCAAAAAAATGAAGTAATTTTGCCATAGTAAAACTACAAATTACGCGAATCAGATCATAAAACAATAATAAATACAATAAAAACAATCAAATATAATTGGCAATGAATAATTAGTATTTATTGTACTTATTGTTTTCCTTTTTTATAGAATATGAGATCAAGAAATATCGCTTTTACCGCATTAATAGTTGTGCTAGCTCTGGCGTTGGCATGCTGCAACGGGGGCGGTGACACGGCCACCATGCGTGAGCTCGCCAACATCGACTCGCTGTTGTCAAAGGCTCGCCAGTATGCATTGGCGCAACAACGTTTGGATTCTCTCCGCCCTGACGGGTTCAACAAGGCCGAGCGTGCCTACTATAGCCTGTTGCTCACCCAATCGCACTACAAGAACTATATCAACGACACAACCGATGCCGTGATCAACGAGGCGGTGAACTACTATAAGCACCACGGCGACCGCGAGAAATACACCCGTTCACTGCTCTATAAGGGCTGTGTCTATCAGATGATGGGCGATGCCGAAAAGGCGATAGCGTCCTATAAGGATGCCGAAAACGAGGCCGAAGATAGTGACCTGGAAAATAGAGCCTTCGCCAAGCTGCGATTGGCAACCCTCTATGCCGACAATTCAAACTATGCCGACCTGAAAATCAGGAAATTCAAGGAGGCTCTGGACCTGTACAATCAACTGGGCGACAAGCACTACCAGATAGTATGCCTAACCGAGATTGGAGGCTATTACCGTAATCAGTCCTACAACCTTGACAGCGCACGCTATTATATGGATAAAGCCATACGACTCTCGCAGGAAGAGCATGAGACATGGTTTGAGTTTCAAAATCTGTACATGAGAGCCGAGATGTACTGCCTGATTACCAAAGAGTATGACAAGGCCCGGGTTGATATCCTGAAAGCCATAGCAGCCGGCAAGGATGAGATTGACCACCCCCGCGCACACTATGTCGCGGCCGAGACCTATCTGAACCTGGGACGGCCCGATTCAGCCCTCTACTATCTCAATCATGTGCCCCCCAGCGGCATGATGGCCAATCACACCAGCGACACAGTCATGTATTGCCGGCTCATGAGTGAAATCGCCAAAGCCAATAAGGATTGGGATAAATACACCACCTATTATGACCAGGCCAACGAGATGGCAGATTCGATACTGGTTGCCAATGTCAACAAGAACTACCTGGCTATTGAGAAGAAATATGACATCCAGCTGGAAGAACTCAAGAAGGCGAAGCGTGAGTCCCGCACACGTGGAGCTTTCCTGCTGGCTGCGTTGCTGGCCCTCGCGGCGCTGGGCGTGACGTTCCTGGCATGGCGATACCGCAGCCGCCTGAAGCAGAAGGAGACCGAATATGAATTGCAACGGGCCGATCTCGATGCATCGCTGGCGAGCCTGGAGCAGATGAGAGCGACCATCAGCACTCGGGAACAGGAACTGAAAGCGGCACAGGACGAATTGCGAGGCAACGAGGCACGCATGGACGAGGAACTCGCAGCCTTGGAAGCTCAGCAGCGCAAGAGTGACGAGATGCGTTCCATCGTCGATAACCAGATACAGGTGATTCACCAGTTGCTGGAATTGTCCTATCAGCCCAACGAGGCGACATTTGCCCGCAAGTTCAATGAACTGATGACCGTCCCCGCCGAAGACGCCGTCCCCACCGAATCCTACTGGAACAATCTTCACAGTCTGACCAATGACCTGCACCATAATGTGCTCAACGAGGCACAACGCATCGCTGGCGGCACGCTCAACGAAAGCGAGATGAACTTCCTGGCCCTGTACTGCTACGGCTTCTCCCGCACGGTCATCATGATCTGCATGAAATACAGCAGCCTGGGCACCGTCTCCAACAAGAAAATCCAGATAGCCAAGAAGCTGGGCGTTAACAACCTCGACGACTTCGTCAACAACTACCGTTGACCTTGACAACAAGTTTGGCATTCTTCATCGGCCTGTCGTAGAAAAATGAAGGGCCTGCCAGGGTTGTTTGGCAAGCCCTCCAATTGGGGTAAACAAGGAATGTGTGCTCTTCGGTCCTGTGGGGTAAATCAGTTATTCAGTACTATTTGTAACCTTGAGGGCGTCCTGCCTGGCTGATTATCAGAAAATCTTGAGGCCATAGATTTTCCAGAACTCCTCTGGCAGGGAGATGTTCTCATGGCTGACAGCATCGGCGAACAGTTGTGCCACCTGATGCACGTCGTAGCCCGCGTTGCCGCACCCCACGCGGGTAACCAGGAAGCGCTTTTCGGGATGGTTGGCGGCAAAGTCCACGAAGCGCCGCACGGCATCGGCAAACAGGCTGTAATCGCCAGTAGTGGGGATGGCATAGCTTTGGCCTTGCAGCCCCTCGCCCTGACCGACGATGGCACCGAAGTGATTCACCGCAAAGGCAGCGGCACCGCCGGCATGGCTCCCGTCAGGGTTGGAGCCGAAGACAAAGACCTCGTTGTCGGCCAGCTGGTCAATCCTGTCGGGGGTGACGCGGTTGGCAAAGAAATCTCGGGCATGGTCGCGCAGAATTCTTCTTTTCTGCGCAGGGCTATCGTCAACATCATATTCGCAGCTCAAATGCTGAAAATGAGCGCGCTTGGACGATGTGTCGCGGCGCCAGATGTTGGACGCGCCCAAGTCATCGTGGTCAAACGCCATCACGTGGTCGATGGACAAATTCCGGGTCACTTCCACCACATCGTGGCACGAGCCCATATAGGAGAAGACCCAGCCCTCTTCCTTGAGGCGCTCAATGAGCTGGCGCAGGGCTTCACCCGACCATTCGCGGGAGGCATTCTCCAGGCCATCGGTAATGACCGTCACGACGGCGGTGGCATTTTCATCATCCTTGATGAGCTCATGCAGTCGGGTCAAAGACTGGCCCATCGCGTCAAACAACGGCGTACAGCCAGTGGGGTGATAATCATGGAAGTCACACACGCTGGCGATGGGCATCGCGTCGATGTGGGTGCGGACGGGAGGCACACCACCGTTACGCTCATCAAAGCATACCAGCGTGAGGAAGTGCTGCTGCTTGTCGGCAAAATCTTCCTGCGCTTTTCTGATGGTGGCGATGGTCTCGTTGATGCCGCTGACGGTCACACGCTCCAGGCCGCCCATCGAGCCGCTCTCATCGACGATGATGAGGTTGTAGATGTGGAGCTTCTTGGGGTCCACACGCTCCCCTGCCAGGCTGTTGCTTGCCTGAGTTTCCTGATTCATACCATTCCCCGTGGGGCATCCTTCGTTGGCCTGTTGGGCCGCACACTTGTTTCTCTTAAATGGATTTTTCATTTTTCAAACTTTTATCAAACCATTAATTACTACTAATAAACACGCTGTATCTGTTATACTTTGTTTTGCTATCGTTTTCGCTGCAAAGATACGTCTGTTCACAGTGCGCCCTCTATTTCTGCAACCTTGCCAAAGTGTAATATTTACACATTGGAAGAATCGGGAGCACAGATTCTAGACGCAGACCAATGTGTAAATTTGACACATTAATCATTCCTGTCAAGTGTCCATCCCCTGTAATCCCAGAGGTTGGATCAAGGTTGGTTCAGCCGCCTGCCGCCGAGTCAGAACTCCAGGCGCATGCCTATCTTCTTGGCTTGCTGGTAGGCTTCTTCATCAAAAGTGTACAACTTGGGAGAGCGATGGGGGTTTCCTGTCACCTTTCTTCCGGTCTCCCTAATGTACCCGAGGTTCAACATCTTTTTTTGAAAGTTCCTTCGATCACTTAATTTAGTATCATCCCCGGGGGGGTCTAATATAGCTTTATATATGTTGTGTAACTGGGGCATTGTGAATTCCTTGTCAAGCAAGTGAAATCCAATGGGTTCGAAATGTATGCGTTGGCGCAGCCGTTCAAGGGCTAACGTTACGATTTCCTTATGGTCAAAGGCCAATTCGGGCAGTTCCTTGACCGGGAACCACTTGGCATTGCTGGCATCATCACCTCCCTTGACGTTATACTTGTTCTGAACCACAAGGGCAAAGAAGGCAATGGTGATGACACGCTCACGTGGATCGCGCCCAATGTGGGAAAACGTCTGCATTTCCTCGATATAGATATCATCCACGTCGGTCTCCTCACGCAACTCACGATAGGCGCAAGCCTGAGCTGTCACATCATCAGGACGCATGAAGCCACCAGGCAAGGCCCACATGTTCTTGTAGGGCTCCAGGGCTCGCTGGATGAGCAGGACATTAAGTCCCTCACCATCAAAGCCAAAGACCACGGCATCGGTAGTTACCGCCGGGTGCCAGTAGTGTGATTCCCACATCTTGGTTTCGCTGTTAAACTTCATTGCTATCCTTCTTTGTGTATTTTTTACACTACAAAAGTAATGCCAATTATTTTATCCACAAATTATTTTTGTAGAATATTTTTCACTCTATCTGCATTTTCCCCAATTTTAATATTCTTTAATCATCAGCACCGGCACCCTGAAAAGGCAACAAACTCACCAACGCACCTCACGCCACGGCAAGCAGATACCGGCTGAAGGCTGATGGCAACGACAATGGCTCGAAAAAGCAATTGTCAACATCATGTCAATATAATGTAGATAATCTCGTGGTGCGTCTCAAGTATTTTCACTATCTTTGCCATCCGATTACCAACAAAACCGCCCAGACAGAACAATGGAAGAATTTGAAGTAGGCAAGCAGACGCGCCGACGCACCAAACCCACCCATGAGCCGGAAATCATCGGCGAATTCGGCAAACTGCCCCCGCAGGACACCTCGCTCGAGGATGCCGTGCTGGGAGCGCTCATGCTCGAGAGGGACGCTTATAATAATGTGTGCGAAATCCTCAAGCCCGAGGCTTTCTACAACCCGGCCAACCAGAAGATCTATGAGGCCATCCAGACGCTGGCCGCCCACGGCAAGCCCATCGACATGCTCACCGTCACCGACCAGCTGCGCACCAACAAGGTGCTCGACGAGGTGGGTGGCGCCATCCGCATCAGCGAGTTGACGGGTCTGGTGTCGAGTGCCGCCAACGCCGAGTTCCACGCACGCATCGTGGCGCAGAAGTACCTCGCCCGCGAACTCATCAGCTACAGCAGCCAGGTGCAATCGCTCGCCTTCGACGAGTCGATCGACGTGTATGACCTGATGCAGGAGGCCGAGGGCAAGCTGTTCGAAATCAGCAAGAACACCCTCAAGCGCGACGTCATCCCCATCGAGAACGCCGTGCAGGACGCCATCAAGAAGATTGAGGAGGCCGCCAACCGCGAGAGCGGACTGAGCGGTCTGGAGTCGGGCTACCACAAGCTGGACCGCCTGACCAGCGGCTGGCAGAACAGCGACCTCATCATCATCGCCGCCCGCCCCGCCATGGGTAAGACGGCCTTCGTCCTGTCGATGGCCAAGAACATGGCTGTGGACTACAACTATCCCGTCGCCGTGTTCTCGCTCGAGATGTCGAGCCTGCAGCTGGTGAACCGACTCATCAGCAACGTGTGCTCGCTCGAGGGTGAGAAAATCAAGAGCGGACAGCTGACGCAGCCCGAGTGGGAAAACCTCATCACCCGCACACGCAGCCTGAGTTCGGCACCGCTGTACATCGACGACACGCCGTCGCTGTCCATCTTTGAGCTCAGGACCAAGGCCCGCCGCCTCGTGCGCGAGCAGAAGGTGAAAATCATCATCATCGACTACCTGCAGCTGATGAATGCCACGGGCATGAAATTCGGCAGCCGCGAGCAGGAGGTGAGCACCATCTCGCGCTCGCTCAAGCAGCTGGCCAAGGAGCTCGACATCCCCATCATCGCCCTGTCGCAGCTCAACCGCAGCGTCGAGACGCGCGCCGCCGACGACAAGCTGGGCAAGCGCCCGCAACTGAGCGACCTGCGTGAGTCGGGCGCCATCGAGCAGGATGCCGACATCGTGTGCTTCATCCACCGCCAGGAGTATTACACCAAGTCGAGTGTCGATGCCGAGGGCCACAACATCAAGGGCGTTGCCGAGTTCATCGTGGCCAAGCACCGCAGCGGTGCCACCGACACCATCAACCTGCGCTTCGTGAGCCGTTTTGCCCGTTTCGAGAACGAGGATGAGAACAATGTCCAGGGCAACGAGACCACCTATGAGTCCAAGATGAACGCAGGCGATGACCCAGGCCCCATGACCCCAATCGACAACAGTGCTCCACAACCTCCCATGCCGCCCAACGAGGCTTGGATGTCCGACTCCAACGAGGAGAAGCTTCCATTCTAGCCTGCCCTATCAGCCAGACGGAGCAGATAATCGGGATTAACCGGAGCGGATTTGTACTATTTTATTACTTTTGCCGTTTAGTAGTTAACATATAACCTATACTATAGTATTTATAAATGAAAAAGATGTTATTAGCTATGGCCATAATGATGGCTGCAGTGCCTGGCGTACAGGCACAAGTGACACACGGTGTGAACCGTGCCGACATGGACCTGAGCGTTAAGCCGGGTGAAGATTTCTATGAGTATGCCGGTGGTGGCTGGATGAAGGCCAACCCGCTGAGCGAGCGTCCTGAGTATTCCAGCTATGGCGTGTTTGACGTGCTGGCCGAGCAGAACCAGAACCGCTTGCGCGACATGTTCCTGGAGCTGGGCAAGACCGAGCACAAGTTCGGTACCGTTGACCAGAAGGTTGCCGACCTGTACAAGATGGCAATGGACAGCGACCGCCTGAACCGCGAGGGCGCACAGCCCCTGATGGCCGACCTGGCCAACATCAAGGCCTTCAAGAAGGCTGACCTGACCCGTTTCATCGCCGACCAGCACCTGAAGATCGCCAACCCGTTCTTCGGCATCGGCGTGGAGACCGACCTCAAGAACAGTGACATGAACGTGATGTGGCTCAGCGCCGGCACCAGCGGACTGCCCGACAGGGACTACTACCTGAACACCGATGCCGACAGCAAGAAGATCCAGCAGGCCTACCGCGACTACCTCGTGAAGATGTTCATGCTCGCCGGCTACAGCAAGAAAGAGGCTAACCGCGCCAGCAAGACCATCTACGACATCGAGTACAAGTTTGCCCAGGCTAAGATGGACCGCGCCGAGGCCCGCGACTACAACAAGCTGTACAACATCCGCACCGTGGAGCAGCTGCAGAATGACTATCCCGCCATCAACTGGAAGGAGTACTTCAACCTGATGGGTGTACCCCAAACCGAGTGGGTAATCCTGACTGAGCCCAAGGTGATGGCCGTTGCCAACGACTTGATGACCAACCTCAAGGAGCAGCAGATGCGCGACTACATGGCTGGCCTGCTCATCAGCGGTTCGAGCGGCTACCTGAGCGACGCCTTCGGCGAGACCTCGTTTGACTTCTACGGCCGCATGCTGAGCGGACAGAAGGAGCGCAAGCCGCGCTGGAAACGCGCCCTGAGCGCCCCCAACGGACTGCTGGGCGAGGCCGTCGGCGAGATCTACGTGAACAAGTATTTTGCCCACGGCAGCAAGGAGAAGATGCTCAAGCTCATCAGCGAGCTGCGTAAGTCGCTGGCTGCACACATCGCCGGCCTGACCTGGATGAGCGAGCAGACCAAGATCAACGCCCTGGTGAAGCTCAACGCCTTCACCGTCAAGATCGGTTATCCCGACAAGTGGCGCGACTACAGCGGTCTGACAGTGGATCCCAGCAAGAGCCTGTATGACAACATCAAGGCCGCCAGCCTGTATGAGACCCGCCGCAACCTTAACAAGATGGGCAAGCCCGTTGACCGTGACGAGTGGGGCATGACACCGCAGACGGTGAACGCCTACTACAACCCCACCACCAACGAGATCTGCTTCCCCGCCGCCATCCTGCAACCTCCCTTCTTTGATGTGGAGGCCGACGATGCCACCAACTTCGGTGCCATCGGCGTGGTCATCGGCCACGAAATGACTCACGGCTTTGACGACCAGGGCCGCATGTTCGACCAGTATGGCAACATGACCGACTGGTGGACCGAGGAGGACTCGCAGAAGTTCCAGGAGGCTGCCGAGAAGCTGGCTGCCCAGTTCGACCAGATCGTTGTCGTGAAGGACCAGCATGCCAACGGCCACCTCACCCTGGGCGAGAACATCGCCGACCAGGGCGGCCTGCGCATCGCCTACGATGCCTTCCGCACCACGCAGCAGTTCCGCGACGGCAAGAAGCTTGACGGTTTCACCCCCGCCCAGCGCTTCTACCTGAGCTACGGCCGCATCTGGGCCGACAACATGACCGATGAGGCTATCTTCCAGCAGACCAAGAGTGACCCCCACTCCATCGGCCGCTATCGCGTGAACGCCACGTTGAGGAACATCGACACCTTCTTTGACGCCTTCGGCATCAAGGCCGGTGAGAAGATGTGGCTCGACCCCGCTGACCGCGCCATCATCTGGTAACCAAACCACAACTTCTTAAACAGCAAGCGCTCGAGGCATTTGGCCGCGGGCGCTTGCTGCTATATTGACTATAGTTGCTCTAGAATCTATAATGCTATAACTCGAGGTAGAAGAGGCGTGCAGCGTTGCGGTCGGTGGCCTCGCTGACCTCCTCGGGGGTGACGCCGAGTGAGCGGGCAATGAAGTCGTTGATGTGAGGGATATAGGCGCTCTCGTTGCGCTTGCCGCGATGCGGGACGGGTGTCAGGAACGGAGCATCGGTTTCCAGCAGCAGGCGGTCGAGCCCGATGGCGGGCAACAGCTGCGGCACGGTGCTCTTCTTGAAAGTGACCACACCGTTCACACCGAAGTAGAAATCGCCACGGCGGCGGACGCGTTCCACATCGGCAGGCGTTTCAGCGAAGCAGTGAAAAACTCCCTGCGGCACGGGGCAGTCCAGGTTGTCGATGACATCGAGGATATCATCCAGGCTTTCGCGGCAGTGGATGATGAACGGCAGGCCCAATTCATGGCACCAGTGCAACTGGATGTCCAAGGCATGGTGCTGCTGCTCGCGCCAGGTCTTGTCCCAATACAGGTCGATGCCGATCTCGCCGATGGCCACCAGGGGATATTGGTCAAGCATGGGGCGCATCTTAGCGAGCACATCAAGGTAATCATCGTGCACGTCCTCAGGGTGCAGACCCAGGGCCATCGAGATATAGTCGGGATACTGCTCATGCAGCGCAACCACGCGCGGCACACTCTCGAGGTTCTCGTTGGGCAGGATAATGTGGCGCACGCCTGCCTCACGGGCACGGGCGACGACCGCATCACGGTCCTCGTCGAACGCATCGCAATAAATATGACTATGAGAATCTATCATAATAGTTAGGAGTTAGGGGTTAGGAGTTAGGGGTTAGGGGTTAGGGGTTAGGGGTTAGGAGTTAGGGGTTAGGAGTTTTCAGATTCTGAGAAGTGGTTTTGGTGATGCTGCTGAGCATTTTCTTCAAGGCAAGGTTGTCTTGAATGATGGATTCAAATTCATCGTCGGTAAGGTAATCTGTTTCATGCAGCAATTCGAGCCAATATTCCGTTTCACTACACTCCTTGTAAGATATGTACATCTTGGACAAAAAATCTTTCTTGCTGACTGCAGCCTGCGCTTCAACTATGTTGGCGCCAATACTCGTTCCACATCTAAGCAGTTGCTTGGATAAAACGAATTCCTTTTTCTCGCTACACAGGTAACGATAGAGCCTAATCACCCGTATAGCGAAAGCCTTGCTCTTATCTCGAATGGCACTGTCCATAATCACTCCTAACTCCTAACCCCTAACTCCTAACTAAAATGTTCTTCCAGCGAGTCTGTTGGAGAGGGCGATGAAAGCGGCCTTGTCGTCGTCGCTCATTTTCACTTGGCTGAAGGCGGCAACGGCGAGGTCGTTGTAGCGGGCGATGGCATCCTCGGCCAGCTGGCGCACGCCCAAGCGCTCGTAGAGGGCAGTCATCCCAGCCACCTTGTCGTCGCGGCTGGCAAAGGGGTCGTTAAGCCAGTGACGCAGTTCATCGGCATCGTCGCCAGTAGCGAGCTGCATGGTGTTGATGAGCAGGTAGGTCTTCTTATTGTTCATGATGTCGCCGCCAATTTCCTTGCCGAAGGTCTCCGGGTCGCCCCACACGTCGAGGACATCGTCCCTGAGCTGGAACGCCAGGCCCATGTTCACACCAGCCTCATAGAGCAGATTGGCCTGTTGCTCATCGGCTTCGGCGATGAGGGCACCCATCTTGAGGGCACAACCCAGCAGGACCGAAGTCTTGAGGCGTATCATGTTGATGTACTCCTCGACACTGACATCGTTGCGGTTCTCGTAGTCCATGTCCCACTGCTGGCCCTCGTAAATCTCGATGGCCGTGGTGTTGAACAGGTCCATCACGGGCCACAGGTTGCAGCGGGCAATGTACTGCGTGGCGATGGTCAACATCGTATCACCGCTCAGGATAGCCGTGTTGTCGTTCCAGCGGCGGTGTACCGTGGTGCGACCGCGCCTCACGTCGGCATTGTCCATGACATCGTCGTGCAGAAGGGTGAAGTTGTGGAACATCTCCAGGCCCAAGGCGGCATCCAGCGCATTGGCCGAGTCTCCTCCCATCGCATCACAAGCCATCAGCACCAGCACGGGGCGCACACGTTTGCCCCCCAGGGCCATGTGATAGGAGATGGGCTCATAGAGCTGGCTGGGTTTCTCGGGATAGGGAATGGATGCAATCGCCTGGTTGACGGTATCGAGATAGTGTTTGAAATCGTTCATGATTTGAGTTGATTTGGTTAGGAGTTATTTTTCTTTTAAAGCGGCCTTGTAGGCAGCCTCGAAGGTCTTGAATTCATCGGGAGTGTAGAGGTTGCGCAGGATATCGATGCGCTTGTTGATCTCGTCCATGTCGGCATCGGGCTGATTGGCATCGGCAGCGAGGGCGGAGCCCAGGGCGGCCGGCCGCGACGACTGCACATAGACGCTCATCTGCTCGGAGAGCGTGCTGTTATCGACGATAGCCTGCAGGGTGCTGTCAAACACCTCGACATGGCGGTCATAACCCACCGTGTAGCACAGCCAGTGGATGAGCGACAGGTAGTCGGAGGCCGAGTCGGTGTCAAACTCGCGTTTTCTCAGCAGCTCAATCATGGGCGGGCACTTGAGCTGGGCCAGTTCGCGCGGCGACAAGGTGATCACGTGGGCGGCCTGCGTCAACGAGTCACGCCCATCGGCCAGCAGCACACCCGCAAAGGCGCGGTTAGCGGCCTTGACCTGCCAGGGCCACGAGAGGCTGTCGTTGCGCAGGGCATTGAACTGCTGCACCGTCTGGTGCATCACTGCAGTATCTCCCCAGGCGGCGAGGAATCGCTGTCCTGCCGCTTCGCCCCGCTTGCCGGCATCACTGCACGCCGTGAGCAGCACCAGCAGGGAAATCATCAGTAAAGGCAATCGTTTCATTTCTTGTCTTCGGGGAATATCGAGTTATACAATGGACGGTCTTTCTCCTTGAGGTAGGAACGGAAGGCATCGTCAAAGGCGCGCACAGCCGCCGAATCGCGCTTGAGCGCATAAACGCTCTGCTTGGCCTTGGCATCCATCACGGCGCGCTCCATCGACAGGGTGTCGGTGTGGTCAACGGCCACCAGCGCCGCTGCAGCCCGCATGCCGCTGTCGCGCGCCTCGGCATCGAGGGGCGACTTTTTCTCGGCACATCCAGCCAACAGCAAGGCCGCGAGCAAGAGTTGTAGTAGATACTTCATCTTATCGCAGTATTATCATTATCTGTTTATTGTCGGCAAATTTACAAATTAAACCTCACATCGGCCCATGATTATTCCCGAAAACGCTCACAGTACACAAAAAATGTTCTATATTTGCACTCGATTAGAGCAGATATGGACCATCTAGACAGAGACATCATGCAGCACTCAGACACAGCAGCAAGCAACGCGCTTGTAACCATCATCATCGTTGACGCGAGGGCCAGCGGCCAGGCCAACGCCATCAACAAGTGTGCAGGGCACATCAGAAGCCACAACGACACCGAGGTTGACATCATAGGCATAGGCATCGACAAGTACCTGTCGCCAGGAACCGAGCCCCCGCTCCACATAGCCCAGGACATCAACGAGGCTGTGCAGCGATGCCACACCCCGTGGGTGATGCTCTGTGACAGTTCGACCCGGCTGGTCGACCATGCCCTTGACCGCCTCGTCGCCACAGCGACCGAGCGAGGAGCCAATGCCGTGATTGCAGGCCTCGACGAGCCCAACGAGAGCATCTTCACGCTGCAGGGCAAGTTGTTTGCCACAAGCGCGCTGCAAGACATCGACTTGAGCGACTGCGACGTGTGGGACGATGGTTACATCACCCTGCAGCACATCATGGCCAAGGCACGCAACGTGGCCGGCATCGGCGAGAACCTGTTCGACAGTGCCGACCTGACGCATGTGGCCAAGTCGCTCACCCCCGCCCACAACGAACTGCTCTACCGCATGGGCACCCTGTACTGCGAGATCCAGCTGTGCGACCGCTGCAACCTGGACTGCGCCTACTGCTCCCACCTCTCCCCCATCTCCCAACCGGTGAGAATCGACCTCGACACCCTGAAAGACGAATGCCACCGCCTGGCCAAGATAGGCTTTGACGAGGTCAACCTCATGGGCGGCGAGCCCCTGCTGCATCCCCAAGTGATCGAAGCCATCCAGCTCACCCGCAGCATCCTGCCCGACATCAAGCTCATCGTCTCGACCAACGGCCTGCTGTTGCCGCGCATGACCAGGGAGTTCTGGCAGTGCTGCCGCGACAACAAGGTGGTGCTGCGCATCACCCCCTATCCGCGCGCCAAGGGCGGCACCTGGAACTACTTCAAGTATCTATACCTTATCAAGAAGAACCACGTCAGGATGGAGTCCACGGGTTGGCGCTTTGGTTTCCGCCACCAGCTGTTGAGCGAGAAGGCCGAGTTTGACGCCACGTCCAACTACCTGCGCTGCCAGCTGCATTGCACCCAGGTGCGCGATGCCACGCTATGGCCGTGCGCCTATGTGGCCTATGCCTTCAACCTGAACAACAAGTTCGGCACCAACTTCAAGCATGCCGCAGGCGACAGCCTGCCGCTTACCGACGACACCACTGCTACCGACGTGCGCCTGTGGCTGCTGCGCACCAAGCCGTTCTGCAGCCATTGCGGCATCACCAACGCCAAGCACGTCAACTGGAAGCGCTCCGAGTATGCCCGCAGCGAGTGGCTCCAAGACTAGACTGACATTTTGTCATGTAATATCCTGCCATTTTCGATAATTTCTGATCATTTGACAGGTTTTTTGTGGAAAACGCCTTCCTTTTTCCACTGCTTCATCGTGTTTTCACCTGTGCCAACTTTTGTTTTTCGCCGAAAAACACACCCTTAAAAAGTATTATTTTACTCAACACCCCACAATTTTCCAAAATCCTAGTATTCATTGACTTACGCGACAGAAATCGGCCATTTTTGGCATGATTTCTGCGACTTTAAGGGCAAATTAACTTGAACTCCGGGCGAGAGGATAAACACTGCCGACAACACAATGACTACAGATTTAGTCAACAATCAGAACGCCATCATTGAGATGATCAAGAAGGCCCCCGAGATGCTCAAGGAACTGTACAAGAACTCCACCCCCGATGAGCGCAAGATGATTTTGAAGGTTCTGGGAGGCGGAGGCGGATTAGCAGTCTTCCTTTGGTTCATACTCAAGCTTTGAGTATGGCCCGGCAACCACGACAAGTCAATCTATATTATATAATGTAAAATGCAGAAATGATGAAAAATTTCAAAAAAAATCTAATTTTAAGGGCAAATTCCAAGAGTTTGGCACGGTTCTTGCCAATCCAAAATAATTGCCTTAAAAATCTAGAACTGGAGTGCTGCCAGGATAAAAACAGCCCTATAATACAATGTAGAACACACTGCCTGAACTTTATCGATTTCCAGCTTAATTCATTAACCAACCCCATCGCCCTTGGGTCAGCAGCAATGCACGGGTAATACGACTATGGAAAACAATATCATCGACAACAATCGTCACGGACTCAACATGCCTGATGTCAATCCCAACGACATCAAGGACGTGTACAACAACTCTGCTCCCGAGCAGCGTAACAGAATGATTGCCGGCGGACTGGCAGCGGGCGGTTTCGTGGCCCTGCTTAAGTTCCTCAGCAAGCTTGTCTGAATGAGTTAACATGATATTATTCACCCTAAAAGCATCGTTACAATGAACATACAAGTTGCTATTGTAGGCGGACTGGCAGTAACTGCCTTCGGGCTGTTTCTCTCCTTCCTCGCCAAGATGTTCTGAGCCTAACACGTTTAGCACGATTTCAGCCAACTGCTGGATGAACTAGACGCACCCTACATATCAGACGCGGAGCCAGGGCCGGTGACTACTTCAATCATCAAATCTCCTAACTCTTCAGTCACCGCCCTGATCCCGTCAGATAATCAACTAGATTTAACGACTAAAAAACAACTAACCCCACCGTCCTTGGGGCAGCAGCAATGCATGGGCCAAAACCTTATGAAGAAGCGTAACAAATTAACGCACACCGGCAAGAACATCAACATGCCTAATGTCAATTCCAAGGACATCAAGGACGTGTACAACAACTCTGCTCCCGAGCAGCGCAACAGGATGATCGCCGGCGGACTGGCAGCAGGAGGCTTCGTGGCCCTGTTGAAGTTCCTCATCAAGCTGATTTGAATGAATCAGAAGCTTTTAATCGTTTAATTATCAACTTTTAAACCATTAAAATCATGAGAACATTAGGTGTCATACTCCTGCATATCGCCATCGAGCGCCTTATCGTCTTCCTCGTTGGGGCCACCGTTATCAAGTTTATCGGCAAGCCCCTCTGGAAATGGCTCACCGGAGATACGGACGACGAATAATTCCAAACATTTACTAACATCAATAACAAAATGATTATGGCAAAAAACAACAAAATCAACACCGAAGCCTACACAGGCAACTACAGTGACGAATCGTTCAAGGACAAGGTAAAGCGCGTCGGCCAGAAGATGGGAGGAAAGCTCCTATTCAACGCCTTGGCACTCTACTACGTGCTCAAGTCCCCTGACGTGCCCCTCAAGGTCAAGGGTGTCATCACCGGTGCGCTGGGCTACGTCATCTGCCCACTGGACTTGATCCCCGATTTCATCCCCGTCGGCGGCTACACCGATGACCTGGCCGCTCTCACCGTTGCCGTGCAGACCGCACGCGCTCACATCACCCCCGAGATCCAGCGCAAGGCCGAGGAGAAGGTCTACGCTATCTTCGGGTCGATGGATGACTGCAATCTCGTCGCCTAACGACGACTGCCGACACCTGCCGGGCGGGATCGCCCCACCCGGCAGACCAAGTCGGCAAGGACATCGGGAGGCTCATAGAAACAACCATCAAAATTAATCACTTAAAAATCAAACGACTATGTTACTTACTGTAATGGTCCTTTTGGACAAATTCCTTATCGAATTAGGAGCAGCAGTTGCAATCGGAATGATTGGACTCATCGCAAAGTATTTGTTCATCAATCCCCTCGATGAATCAATCGACGCCTATATTCATAAGGTCAACGGACAACCAGCCTAAGGCAACCCCGGGGTTGTCCTGCCAGCAACAGCAAGCCCGCAAGGCAACCCCTCAAAGCATCAATCAACCAACCAATAACCAATTCATTATGTTCAAGCACACTAGAGAACATCTGAAGAAGACGTGGGAAGAAGGTAAAATCTATCGTGATCCCGCACCGATGCCCTTTGAAGGCCTCTCGGAACTCGTCAAGGCCCTGTTCAAAGACGTCAAGGAAATCTTTAGTCCGGACCAAGACCGTTTAATCAACAAGTATTAACCTGTAAAACGAATAACCGTATGGCAAACGACTACAACATTCCAGAGCCCAAGAACGACAAGCAGTATGGCATCTTTGGTATTACCATGCTCGTGATTACCGGCATAGGAGCCATCGTCAAGTTGCTCTCTAGCGGCAAGGATAACGGTTCAAACCCCGAAGCTTAATCCAGCACACAGCTGCTAGGCAAAGATACCCCACGGATCACTCCGTTCCCCTTTTGGATCAGCAATGATTCAGGAGGGGACTCCTTTTTTTAATGGCAAGCCCTATTGCCGATGCAATGGCACAACGCCTAGCAACCTTGTGGTGCTGTAGTGGCCCGACTCGCGAAAATTGCCTCCACACGTGCAATTTTTAATTGAATATTGCGCTATTTGAGTGCATTTTAGTATCTTTGTCGGCAGTATATCAGCATTAATCAATTACAATGACACTCAAGAAGATTACCATTGCTATTGACGGCTACTCGTCAACCGGCAAGAGCACTATGGCCAAAGCGCTGGCAAGGCGCATCGGCTATGCCTATGTAGACACGGGCGCAATGTACCGCGCGGTAACCCTGTTTGCCTTGCGCAACCACCTCATCAAGCGCGGCAAGGTCGATGAGCCGGCCTTGAAGCAGCACTTGAAACATGGCGACATCGTCATCACCTTCCGCCCCACCAAGGACGGCAAGAGCGTGACTGTGCTCAACGGCAAGAACGTGGAGCGCTACATCCGCTCGATGCGCGTGAGCAACGTGGTGAGCATCATCGCCGCCATCGGCTTCGTGCGCAAGGCGATGGTCCGTCAGCAGCAGGCCATGGGTAAGGACAAGGGCGTGGTGATGGACGGACGCGACATCGGCACAGTGGTGTTCCCCGATGCCGAGATGAAGGTGTTTGCCACCGCAAGCGCCGAGGTGCGTGCCCAGCGCCGCTATGACGAGCTGCGCGAGAAGGGCGACACCACGACGACTTTTGAGGAGGTGCTGGCCAACGTCAACGAGCGTGACCGCATCGACACCACCCGCAAGGAGAGCCCCCTGCGCCAGGCCGACGACGCTGTGGTACTCGACAACTCGCATCTGACCATCGAGCAGCAGGACGAGTGGCTCTACCGGCTGTACTTGGAAAGAGCTAAATAGTTAGGAGTTAGGAGTTAGGAGTTAGAAGTTAGGAGTTAGAAGTTAGAAGTTAGGAGTTAGGAGTTTTTCAATACCTAAAACCTAAAACCTAAAGCCTAAAAATCTATAATGGCTACCATCGAGATAGATAACGGATCAGGCTTCTGCTTCGGGGTGACTACAGCCATCCGCAAGGCCGAGGAGGAACTGGGACGTACCGGGCACCTGTACTGCCTGGGCGACATCGTGCACAACACTGCCGAGGTCGACCGTCTGGCCAGCCGCGGCCTGGAGACCATCACCCACGAGCAACTGGAACAGCTGCACGACGTCAAGGTACTGCTCAGGGCTCACGGCGAGCCTCCCGAGACCTACGAGACCGCCCGACGCAACCGCATCGAGATTATCGATGCCACCTGCCCCGTGGTGCTCAAGCTGCAGCAGCGCATCCACGCCACCCACAACGCCAGCGGCGACACCACACAGGCACCGCAGATTGTCATCTACGGCAAGCGGGGCCATGCCGAGGTGCTGGGCCTGGTGGGACAGACACAAGGCCGTGCCACCGTTATCGAGAACATCGACGAGATTGACAAGATAGACTACTCGCGCGACATCTACCTCTACTCCCAGACCACCAAGAGCGTGCAGGAGTTCAGCCACATCGTCGAGGAGATCAAGCGCCGCGTCCATGACGGGGTAACGTTCAAGAGCTATGACACCATCTGCCGCTCGGTAGCCAACCGCATTCCGCAGATCCGTGAGTTTGCCGCCCAGCACGAGCTCATCCTGTTTGTCAGCGGCGCCAAGAGCAGCAACGGGCGCATCCTGTTTGCCGAGTGCCTGGATGCCAATCCCGAGTCGCACCTCATCAGCAGCGAGAGCGACATCGACCCGTCGTGGCTCACGGGCAAGGAGCGCATCGGCATCTGCGGAGCGACCTCGACACCACGCTGGCTCATGCAACGCGTGAGCGACGCCGTGCAACAACTGACCACCAAAGAATAACCATACAGGCTGATTGCTAAAAGCCAAATAGAGAAATGACCAAAAAGAACCTCATCATCGTCATCATCCTGCTCGCCATCATCGACCTGGTGGCTGCAGGCTGGTATATATCACGCAGCATCGAAGCCACCGGCAGGAGCCAGAGCCTGTTTGACCAGCGCGACTCGACCGATATCATCGCCGAGGCCGATACTGCCGTCAATCTCAACCAGCCCGACGTGTTTGACAAGCCGCAGTTCAACACCTTCTACTTCATCTCCAACACGCCCTCGATCAGTGGTGACCAGACCTCGTACTACACCAGCACCAAGCACGTCAAGGTCATCTGGCCGCTGAAGGTGAACGGCGACAGCGTGCTGGGCGACCTGAACAAGGAACTCATCAAGCAGGCCTTCGGGAACACCCAGACCAGCATGAAGGATGCCCGCTATGTGTACCTGAACACACCGGAGTTCAACAAGCCCATCGGTGACGAATACCGCTCGCTGACCAAGGCTCCCCGCGTCTATCCCGTGTATGGCAACGTGAGCCAGGTGCTTGTTTACCCCTACATGACATCGCAGCGACTGCTAGTCATGGAAATCGACAAGGTGGAGTATAACGGCAGCAGCACCTCGTCAATCAGCAGCTACATCCACTACGACCGCCAACGCCAGCGCTTGCTCAAGCGCCTGGACATCCTGGTTGTCGACGTGGACAAGGAGAACAAACTGCTCAAAGTCATTAACAAGAAGATTGACGACCTGAACCGCGGACGCAGCAGCGAAAACCAACTGCAGCATGCCCTGAACGTGCCTGGCGAGATACGCTGCGGCAAGAGCGGCATCCTGTTTGGCTACAAACCCGGCTCTATTTCCAACCAGGCCATCGACATTGCAATAGACTACGACAAGCTGGAGCCCTTCTTCACCGACGATTTCAAACAGTTGCAGTCGCACAACGGCGACTACCAACTCTTCAGCGACAACGGCCTCAAGCCCGAGCCCATCAATGCTACGGCCAAGCCAGTCCCCGCACCCGTGGCGGCACCCATAAAGCAATCCACTGTCAAGCAGTCATCCGTCAAGGATAACTACCCGGCAGTGAAAAAGTCAACGTCCAGCAAGAAAAAGAGAAGCTACGTCAAGCCAAAACGAACAAGTCGGAAGCGTTATAGCGGGGCAAGGCGTAGATCTGGATATCGCGGTTACTCTGGGAGGCGGCATTAGAGCCATCGCCCACGGTGAGTCCTATTCCCTCCAGCGCCTGGCGCATCGTGGATAGTGCCAATTCAGGCGTGTTGTTGTTCTCGCTCAGGTGGCACAGGAACACAAATCGCAGCCCCTCGTGGTAGTGGCTGGCGACAAACTGGGCAGCGACCTTGTTCTCGAGGTGCCCGTCGTCCTTGCGCACACGGTTCTTGAGGTATTCCGAGTAGTTGCTCTCCTCGAGCTTGGACTCATCATAGTCACACTCAATCATCAGGTAATTGGCAAGGCTCATGTAATGGGCCGCGCGGTCGGTAATCGACCCCATGTCACCGCTGATGACAAAGCGCTCACCCTCATACTCGACACTGAAGCCCACACTCTTGACATCATGTAGCGTCTCGAACGGGGTAATCTCCATGTCCATAATGCGGAAGGGGATTTCCCTGAAGATAGGCACATGGTAGTCGCAGATGCGGCTCGATACCCGGCATCGCTGCAACATCTGGCTCATCACGCCCCTCGTGCAGTACACGCTGCAACGGCAGCGCGACACCGCCGAGTACAGGCAGTGCATGTGGTCCTGGTGGGCATGGGTAAGCAACACACCCTTGATCATCGAGGGAGGAATACCGTTGCGCGCGAGTGCGGCAATTGCCTCGTCGAGATTGAGCACGTCATGGTCGCTCTTATTGCGGCGACGCTTGGTCTTGGGAGCAGGCTTGATGCCGGCATCGATGAGGACGCCGCCACGCGGTGTCCCCAGATAGGCACAGTTGCCACTGCTGCCGCTGCCGAAGCTCATGAAGCACAGCCCCTTGCCGAGGCTGATGCGCTGCACCCCGTCCTCGGGTTGCTCCATGACGGGATTGTCGGGCGATGGTGTGTCGTCACCGTCCACGTCAAAGTTGATCTTCAACGGGCGGCCGGTATTGGGATATCCTTTATATTTGTGTCCAGGCATAGTGTTGCGGGAAGGTTATTGGTATAACAGGAAGATGGTGGGGACCTTGTGGTAGTCGAGCGTCGCATGTTTCCACTCGGCAAGCGTGCGCGTGACGATGCTCTGGCGCTCGCCAGTGATGTCGCTGGCCACGCACAGGCGCAGCCGCGACGGCAGGTGCTGGACAAGGTCGGTGATGAGCTGGTTATTGCGATATGGGGCCTCGATGAAAATCTGCGTCTGGCGCTCACGCTCGATGCGCCGCAGCATCTCCTTGAGACGTGCCTGACGTGCTTGCCCGTCAACAGGCAGGTAGCCCTCAAAGGCAAAACGCTGGCCGTTGAAGCCCGACGCCATCAGGCTCAGCAGGATGCTCGACGGACCCACCAGCGGCACCACCTTGTAGCCACGGCGCTGGGCGATGGCCACCAGGTCGGCACCCGGGTCGGCGACAGCGGGACAGCCCGCGTCACTGATGACGCCCACCGCCTCGCCACGGCCGATGGGGTCCAGCAGGGCCTCGATGGCTGCGGTGTCGGTGAGGTCGGTATGCTCGTTGAGCTCATGCATCGTCAAGGCATCGATGTCGATGTTGCGGTCACATTTCTTGAGGAAGCGCCGCGCCGAGCGCAGGCTCTCGACGACAAAATGCTGAATTCCGCGCACAATCTCCACATTGTGTGCGGGCAGCACCCCGTCCAGCGGCCCATCGCTCAACTGGCAGGGAATCAGGTATAAGCCAGCTTCCAGCATCGTTGGTTCCATCAGTCCTTGTGATTTTAACTTGCAAATATAGTCTTTTTTCCCCAATTCCGACGCATTTACCCCACCAAAAAATAATTGGAACCGTACAAAAATCTTGTAATGAATATTTCGTCAAATACGAATAATTCGCATCAGCCCCAGGGTATCACGGCAAAAAGCCATATCATTGCCTGTTTTTTTGCTATATTTGCAAGGCAAAAACATTTGAGTCTTATGAACAACGACAAGAGCATTAAACAAATCAAGAAGTACCTGGGCATGATTCAGTGTACACGCTTGCTGTGCAACACCAAGGAGGAACTAGGCCAATTGCTGGACTATCCATCCATCACCAAAGGGAACGGTCTGTCGGGCATGGGTGGAAAATCGTTGTTCAAGCAGAAATGTGTGCTCATGGGGATTGGCGAGATTGTGCGCGAACGCACCGGCATGGACCTGTGCCTCTTGCTGGACACCTACCGCGAGGCCTATAGCATCGTCCAGAATCACATCCCGCCCCGCTTCCGCGATGCCGAGACCTGCCAACATCTGATTGAGCACTTCTGCGCCCAAGGGGAAATCACCCGCGACATCGCCGACGTTGTTGACTATGTCGAGCCACGGCACCTCCCCCTGCTGGTGCTGGTGCTGCTGGACGTCCTGCCTAGCCCTAACACCCGCAGCGGTGACGTGACCGACATCGAGGAGTGCTATACCCGCGTGATGAACATGCTGAGCAAAAGCGTAGGCAAGGGCATCGTTATCGACACGTTGCCCGCCATCACCTATGCCCAAGAGGTATGGCAAGATGGTGAGGACGTTAAAAACCGCTTGTTCCTCATCCACATGACCGACACGATTATTGATGCCTATCGCAGTGTGGGCACTCGCACAGCCCTGGGACATACCAACCAGGAAATACTGGAGAATCTTTTCTTTCCTGATGTGGAAGGATTCTGGACCGAGTGCGATGAGGCAGGGCAGCAACAGCCAGGTCAAGTGTTCTGGCGGTTTGAGAATTTGGCCAACTGCCACATGCTTTACCGCTACAGTGTGGACGACGAGAAGCGGCAACTGACCTATACCAAATATGCTGTCCGCTTTATCCATGACGAAGACATCGACATGGCCTATATTGCCCACCCCCACTCCATCAGGTATCTGCTCACCGGACAGCCGATGCCCAATAGCGTAGTAGCCTATCTGGACGCCACCATCGAGGACGAGAGCATCACATTTGAGGCCCGGTCTGAAACCGACAAATGGTTCCCTGCCACAAAGCTCATCCGGAGCGACCAGACCAAGCAGTTGAAAAAACTGCTCAGCAGCAAGAAATACACCCAGGTGAACGAGTTTGTACAAGACGAGTACAGTTTCAACCTCACGATGGTGGCCATCACACGAGACTACATCTATATCCTGAACCGGGACGAGCTGCTGTACCGCGTCCCCAAGACACTAGACGAAATGCTGGAGCAAGTCGGGTTCGATCATTCAGTGGGAGTGATTGAGTTCGGTGATGCAAAGTTCATTGCCTTCGACGACTTCCCGCTTTACTACGAGGTGACGACACCCGAGCAGATGGCCGAATTAGGCATCGAGCTGACCGACGCCGTCGATGAATAGAAGTTTTTATGAGCGATAGGTGTTGCGGGATTGATTTTTTGTGTACTTTTGTGCATAGTAAACTAACCAACACTGAATGATTGAACGGCACATTATTATTGACAACGTTGATCCCGTGACCTTCTACGGGGTGAACAACAGCAACATACAACTTATCCGCAACTTGTTTCCCAAACTGCGCATGGCGGCCCGCGGCAGCGTCATCACCGTCATCGGCGACGAGAGCCTGACGGCGGAATTTGAGGAGAAAATCCATCAGCTGGCCGACTACTGCGCCACCTACAACACCCTGCCCGAGGACGTCATCATCGACACCATCAAAGGTGCGCCGCCCAAGCAGTTGAAGATGGACGACGTCATCGTCTACGGCGTGAACGGCAAGCCCATCAGCGGCCGCACGCCTAACCAACAGCTGCTGGTCAAGACCTTCGCCGACCACGACCTGACATTTGCCCTGGGACCTGCAGGTACCGGTAAGACCTACCTGGCGGTGGCGCTGGCCGTGCGAGCCCTCAAGAACCGTGAGGCCCGCAAAATCATCCTCTCGCGCCCTGCCGTCGAGGCTGGCGAGAAGCTGGGATTCCTGCCCGGTGACATGAAGGACAAGATTGACCCCTATCTGCAGCCACTGTATGACGCGCTGGAGGACATGATTCCGCAGGCCAAGCTCAAGGAGTATATGGAAACCAACGTCATCCAGATTGCGCCGCTGGCATTCATGCGCGGCCGCACCCTGAATGACGCCATCATCGTGCTCGACGAGGCACAGAACACCACCACACACCAGATCAAGATGTTCCTCACCCGCCTGGGTATGGGCTCGAAGATGATTGTCACCGGCGACACGACGCAGATCGACCTGCCGCGCACCGTGACCTCGGGCCTGATACACGCCCTGCGCGTGCTCGACGGCGTCAAGGGCATCGGCAAGGTGGAATTTGAGAAAAAGGATATCGTGCGCCACCAGCTGGTGCAGCGCATTGTCGAGGCCTACGAGCGCTTCCAGGAGGAGAACCGGCTCTACAACGCCGAGCGCCGCGAGGGCCGTGACGACTACAAGCAGCAAAACGAGCAGGCATGAGCGACGACAACGGCAAGAAGGTCGAGCAGGTGACGCCCTACGGCTCTCAGGCGGCAGCCAAGACCGAGCAGGTGCGCCAGATGTTTGACGCCATCGCGCCAGCCTACGACTTCATGAACCGCGCGATGACCTTGGGTATCGACATCTGGTGGCGACGGCTGGCCGTCAAGCGGCTGAAGCGCCTCCACCCCACCCGTATCCTCGACGTGGCGACAGGCACGGGCGACTTTGCCATCCAGTTACACGACTCCCTGCAACCCGAACACATCACGGGCATCGACCTGTCACAGGGCATGCTCGACGAGGCATGCCGTAAAATCAAGGAAAAAGGATTGGAACAGTGCATCACCTTTGAGCAAGGCGACTGCATGGCGCTCGAGATAGCCGACGCGACGTTTGACGCGGTGACGGTGGCCTTCGGGGTGCGCAACTTTGAGCATCTGCAGCAGGGTTACCGGGAAATGGCGCGCGTGCTCAAACCCGGCGGCATGCTGTGCGTGCTGGAGCTGTCCACGCCCACCAACCGCTTCATCCGCTGGTTCTACGACCTGTACACGCTGCACATCATCCCATGGATAGGGTCGATGAAGAGCGGCGACAAGAGCGCCTATCGCTACCTGCCCCAGAGCATCGCTGCCGTCCCGCAGGGCGACGACATGCTGCAGCTGATGCGCAATGCCGGGCTGCATGACGCCACATTCAAGCGCCTCACCCTCGGCACCTGCACCATCTACACCGCTATCAAGTGAGGGGTTAGGAGTGAGAAGTTAGGAGTGAGAAGTTAGGAGTGAGAAGTTAGGAGTGAGGAGTTAGAAGTTAGGAGTTAGAAGTGAGATGGAGAGTACTGTTCGAGATAAAAGCAAGATGTTCGCCATTCGCATTGTGAAATTATATCGTTATTTATGCGATGAGAAGAAAGAATGGGTTCTCTCAAAGCAACTCTTGCGTAGCGGGACAAGCATTGGAGCTAATATCGTTGAGGCACAAGCGGCTGTTAGCAGGAAAGACTTTCTTGCAAAAATGTATGTTTCTTTTAAGGAATGTTGCGAGACGGAGTATTGGCTTGAATTGCTCCACGAAACTGGTTATCTCACCAACGAAGAATTCGAGTCAATCAATCAAGACAACATCACTCTTAAGAAAATGCTGAGTAGTATCACCTATACCACTTCTAATAATCTAAAGAAAGACAACTCCTAACTCCTAACCCCTAACTCCTAACCAAAAATCACGGCTCATACTGGTAGCCCAGGTCCTCGATGCAGTCGATGACGAGTTGGTCAGGGACAAAGCCCTCGACCAGGGCGGTACCCTTAGCCAGATCAACAGTTACTTTTTCCACTCCGGGAAGTGCGGCGAGGCCTTTCTCGACGTTGGCCTTGCAGTGGGCACACATCATGCCCTTTACTTTGAATTCTTTCATTGTTGCTGTTTTATGATGATTGATTTGATACGATTTCCAGTATTTGGCTCCCAGCGCCAGCACTATCATGCACAGCAGGAAGATGCTGCACAGGGTGTTGAACCATGACGCGCCGTGCATGCCGTGGTGCATGACATGGCTGGGCAACGCGTTGACAAACAGGTCACGCATGCCCGGCAGATAGTCCACCAGCACGCCAAAGCCTATGGCGCCGCCAATGATGGACAACAGATAGACCACGGTGGCCTTGCGTCCGAAGGCATTGTTCACGACAAACATCGACGCCATGTTGGCGGCAGGTCCCGCCATGAGCAGCACCAGAGCACAGCCGGGCGACATGCCCTTGAGCATGAGGGCCGCGGCAATGGGGATGGAGCCAGTGGCGCAAACATACATCGGCACGGCCACCGCCACGATGATGAACATGTTCAACAGCGGCCAGCGGGCATAGGCCGAGAAAAAGTCATCGGGCAGCAGCACGGTGATGAGCGTGGCCACCACCAGGCCGATGAGCAGCCAGCGCCCAATGCTCTGCATCATGTCAAAGAAGCCGTACTTAAACGTCTCCAACACTTTGTTCCAGAAGCCCTTGGGCAGTTCGCTGAACTCATAGTTACCCTCCTCCACGTGGTCGTCGAGAGCGCCTTTGCGCTCCCAATGGCCCACCGCCAGACCGCCGATGAGCGAGGTCACCAGCGCCGCCACAGGACGCAGGATGGCAAAGGGCAGGCCCATCATCGAATAGGTCGCCGCGATGCTGTCCACACCCGTCTGGGGGGTGGCGATGAGAAACGACGTGGATGCAGCACGCGAGGCACCGCTGCGGCGCAGGGCCACCGCCGTGGGAAGCACGCCGCACGAGCACAGCGGCAACGGGATGCCGAAGGCCGCAGCAGTCACCACCGACCGTAGCCCGGTCCCCGCCAAATAGCGGCTATAAATCGCCGACGGCACGAAAGCGTGCAGCAGTCCAGCGATGAAAAAGCCCAGCAGCAGGTAAGGCGACATGCTGTTAAGCATCGACACAAACGCGTTCACATAGTCCATCATAACAGGCGCAAAATTACTCAAAAACACCGCACCCAATGCGCAAAAAGTGCAAAAAAAGTCCATTTATGAACTTTAGGAGGTAAATTCTTTGGCTCGATAAAAAGAATTTCCTAATTTTACCCCACTAGAACAAAACGACCTTAGATATGGACATCAGACTACCCAAAAGGATGGACGGACATCAGCCCGAAGTGCTGATTGAGTCCAAGCAGATTACCATCATAGGCGCCAACGGGGCCGGCAAGAGCCGCTTTTGCTCGGCACTGGTCGATGAACTGGGCGACAAGGCCTACCGCATCTCGGCATTGAAGGCGCTCTTCCCCTCCCCTACCAGCACCAAGCCGTTGCCAGGCTCCATCGATGACCTATTCAACCGCATGAACGCGGCTAACCCGCACGTGAAGAACATGGCCGAGACCGAGTTTGACAAGCTGTTCTACGTCATGCTCGGCGACGAGGTGCGTGAGTTGATGAACTTCAAGGCGCATCGTCTCATGGGCGAGCGGATGGAGTTCCCCAAGACCAAACTCGACATCACCGTGAAGAAGTGGCAGGAGGTGTTCCCCAAGAACAAGGTGCTGCGCGAGAACGGTAAGCTGATGTTCGCCACCGAGGGCTACCAGGACAAGTATCCGCTGCTGCGGCTGAGCGACGGCGAGAAATCGGTGCTCTACTACATCGGTGCGGTGCTCTATGCCATGCCCAATGCCGCCATCCTGGTCGATGACCCCGAGACGTTTATCCACAGCAGCATCATGCGCACGCTGTGGAACGTGTTGGAGCAGTTGCGCCCCGACTGCACCTTTATCTACAACACCCATGACGTGGGATTCGCCACGTCACGCATCGACAACCAGTGCGTGTGGGTCAAGGAATTTGATCCCGAGTCGATAGCCTGGGACTATGAGGTGATGACATCGAGCCGCGACCTGGACACGGCGCTGCTCGACCTGCTGGGCAGCCGCAAGCCAGTCCTCTTTATCGAGGGTGACGACAAGCACAGCATCGACTCGAAGCTCTACCCGCTCATCTTCCCCGAATACACCATCAAGCCGTTGGGCAGCTGCAACAAGGTCATCGAGACGGTGCGCTCGTTCAACGACCTGCAGAATTTCCACCAGCTCGACAGCCGCGGCATCGTGGACCGCGACCGACGCAGCGAGGAGGAAGTGGAGTACCTGCGCAAGAAGAACATCCTCGTGCCCAATGTAGCCGAAATCGAGAACCTGTTCATGCTCGAGGGCGTCATCCGGGCCGTGGCCCGGCAAAAGCGCCGCAACGAGAACATCGTCTTCCCCAAGGTCAAGAAACGCATCATCGAGCAGTTCACCCATGACCTCAAGCAGCAGGCCTTGCAGCACGTACGCCACCGCGTGAAACACGACGTGGAGCTGCGCATCGACATGAAGTTCCGCAACATCAGCGCCCTCGAGGAGCACATGGTAGAGCTGGTGAGCGAAATCAACCCCCGCGGCATGTACGACCAACTGTGCCGTGAGTTCCACTACTATGAGGACAACAACGATTACGCCAGCATCCTGAGGGTATATAATGAAAAGCACATGATTGCCGAGAGCAACGTCGCCGTGCTGTGCGGCTACAAGAACAAGGACGACTACGTGCGCGGCGTGCTCAACATCCTCAAGGGCGGCAGTGAGAATGCCGAGGCCATACGCCAAGCCATCAAGGAATGCTTCGGCCTGACCGAAGCGGAGCCTACCGTGCCGCAAGAGATGCCCGAACAGAACGACGAGACCAACCAACCTGCCGACCAGCAGACCGACAATACCGAGAACTAAACAGGTGAGAGACAACAAGCAAGCGACATTAGCATTGGGCATCCAGCCCGTGGGCAAACTGCTGTGGCAGTATGCCCTGCCCGGTGTGATAGCGATGACGGCGTCGTCGCTCTACAACATGGTGGACAGCATCTTCATCGGCCACGGCGTGGGCCCGATGGCACTGGCTGCCCTAGGCATCTCGTTCCCGCTGATGAACATCGGTGCGGCCTTTGGTGCGGCGGTGGGTATCGGCGGTTCCACGCTGATGTCGCTGCGACTCGGGCAGCGCCAGTACGACAAAGCCAACAATGTGCTGGGCAACATGGTCGCCCTGAACATCATCACGGGTCTGCTAGTGGGCATCGTGTCGATTATCTTCCTGGACCCCATCCTGACGTTCTTCGGCGCCAGCGAGCAGACCTTGCCCCATGCCCGTGACTACATGTTCATCCTGCTGGTGGGCAACGTGATTACCCACCTGTACCTGGGCCTGAATGCCGCCCTGCGGTCGGCGAGCAAGCCCCGAGCGGCGATGATAGCGACCATCGTCACGGTGGTGCTCAACACCATCCTCGACCCCATCTTCATATGGCCGCTGCACATGGGCATCAAGGGCGCCGCTATTGCCACCATCTTGGCCCAGGCCATCGTGCTGTGCTGGCAGCTGTGGCAATTCAGCCGCCAACGCGAACTGCTGCACCTGGAATTGCGTTTCCTGGTACTGGCGCGCAACATCGTCAAGGACATCGTGAGCATCGGCATCTCGCCGTTTGCCATGCAGCTCACGGGCTGTGTGGTCGCCATCTTCATGAACAATGCCCTGATGACCTACGGCGGCGACCTCGCCGTGGGAGCCTACAGCATCGCCAACCGGTTGGGCTTCATCTTCTTCATGGTCATCATGGGTATCTGCCAGGGCTTCCAGCCCATCGCGGGTTACAACTACGGCGCGCGCAACATGAACCGCGTCAAGCAAGTGCTGCGCCTCACCATCACGGCCTCGGTCATTGCCATGACCGTCGGCTGGATTATCGGCGAGCTATTACCCGGGCCGTGTACACGCCTGTTTACCGACGACGAGCAACTGCTGACCATATCCATACGCGGCATCCGCATCAACATGCTGGTCTTTCCCGTCATCGGCTACCAGGCGGTGGTGACCAACTTCTTCCAGACCATCGGCAAGGTGCGCATCAGCATCTTCATGTCGCTCTCGCGCCAGCTGCTGTTCCTGTTGCCCATGCTGTTGCTGTTCTCCTCGATATGGGGCCTCGACGGCGTGTGGGCCTCGCTGCCCGCCAGCGACTTCTTGGCCTTTGTCGTGGCTGTCATCATCATGCAGCGCTTCAAGCTCACCCAGCAAGACGCTCAAACAACCAGGACAACCTGACAAACGACAAAGGGACAACTTAAGACCATAATGTACAAATAAAGTCGCCACGGGGGAAACCCAATGGCGACTTACTATTAAGCAGTATCTCGTACTATCAATTGCTCTGCAGCAAGAAGTCTATCAAATCCGACACGTCAGAGATATCCACCACGCCATCTGCATTCACATCGGCATTTTCTGTGTGAAACGATGATTGACAACCAGTCAACAGATAGTCGATGATGTGGGTCACATCACTAATCTCCACACTTCCGTCACCATCAGCATCTCCTTTGACTTGTTGCGAGAGTAATTGTATACTGCAACTTTCTTCTGGCAAAATGAACTCATCGCCATCTACATCAGCAAAGAAGGAATTTTTCAAGCTGATTGTAGCTGGAGCAGTGAAAGTTTCATCTGCGACTAGATTAATGACTACTAGAGCCCCATTCTTGCCAGTATATGGCCTTACACTCAAGCAAAAGGATACCATTCTCAATGCCCCATCATCACGCAATTTACTGATAATGGTCTGATCACTAGGGTTTCGTCCCGTCAGGTCAAAAAGGTATTCTCCGTCATCTTGCACAACTGAAAGCCCATGAGGCAATATCAAATCGGTCTGGAAAGCAGTGAACGATGAATCATTATCAAGTAACATAGCCACCTGCATCGTCTCGCCAGGGCAGATGGTGAAATCAGGCAGATAAAAGCGGTTGATGGCTGAGGCATTTAATGCCATCAACGCCGTTATCATAATCAACATACACTTCTTCATCGTTAAATTGTTTTGTTGTCTTCGAATTAATCAAATTAACACGAATGCTGTGTTTAAAGGGCTTCGTTTAATTCGATTAATTCGTAGGCAGTTACATTTTTAGCGGATAATTTTGTTGGTGGTACGCGTGCCATCGGTGTAAGTGGTGACAACAAGGGTCACGCCGCTCTCGGGACGCTCAACACGCTGACCGGCAAGGTTATAATAGTCGACATGGTCAACCGCCTTGCTCCCTGCAAGTTCATTGACAGAGGTAACCTGCTGATTCATCGTGATGCTAAAACCACTCGGGCAGACGGTTTGACCCTCGGAGGTAACCAGTTGAATACCATTCACAAGTATTTCGCCTTCTCCTGCTGCATTGAATGTCAACAGTGCGCCATCATTCCCCCTGATAGTCTGCAAGTTGGCTGTATAGCCCAACACACGGATTTTGCCATTGCCACGGTCTCTCACGATTAGCCCCAGAGCATTGGCACGCTCGGTCAAGGCGAAATCGCTTGCAGCCATTCCCTCGGGCATTGTCAAATCCAATTGGAATGCCGTATAGTCCTGTTCATTCTCTAATGTGATGGAAACCGTCTGCTGATTCACCTCTCCGCTCATGTGGTCTAGGTCGCTTTCATTTGAGGCCAAACGCATCTGAGGCTCATTATAATCGGCATCCAGCACCAAGTGGGCAATCTTGACCACATCGGTAATCGTAATCTTATTATCTCCATTGATATCCGCAGCATCAAAGATAAACGGATCAGGATCGTAATTCAAGATATAGCGGGCTGTCTGAACGATGTCTGCCACCGTGATAGTGCCACTGGCATCAACGTCGCCCAATGTGTAAGCAAACACCTTGATATTATTGGCTGCATTTAGGGCGTGGATTTCTTCCTCATCTATTGTAGTCACGACAGTGTTATTGAGTTCTAACCGATAATTGCCATCACCGTCATCAGGGACTTTAACCGTTAGGTAGAACAATTCGCCGTCGTTGTTTTTATAGGTTTTCAATGTTGGAGAGTAACTCAACACCCTGATGGCACCATCAGGAGCGTCATTTGCCATAATCACATGGTCACGACCCTTGCGGTCAGACAATGATACCATATAGTCATCGCCTATCTTTAGAAGTTCAAACCCTTCAGGCAAATAGATATCCGTTTGGAATGCAGTGATTTCATCCACATTCTCCATTGTCACAGGAATGACAATCGTGTCACCATGGAAAGTTGTCATATCAGGAATCGAGAAATAATTCTCCCCAAAACCCCTGACATCAATAAAATAGTTCCAACCTAATGTCGTACGATACAATTCAACAGATTCTAATGGAACATACAGAGGCGCACTAAAATTTGAGAAGCAAGGTGTACTTGTTATTGAGGGAGGTGTTTCTGCCAAACAGGTAACATTATCAGCCCATCCAATGGAGTATTGACTCATTGTGGTAACCGACTTACCAATGACGACACTATTAAGGTCACAATAATTGAAAGCCCTGCTACCAATACTAGTGACCGAATCAGGTATTACTATATTTGATAAACCTGAACATCCTTCAAAAGCGCTATTGCCAATTGATACAACAGATTCAGGAATATTTAATTCTGTTAATTCTAAACAATTAAAAAATGCGCTTTGCGCTATCGATTTAATCGTATTGGGGAGAGTTATACTCGTTATAATATACTGATTATCATAATTATAAAAAGCAAACTCTCCAATAGCAGTTACAGAATATTCATTACCATTATATCTAACTGATTCTGGAATAATAACATTACCCACGTTATCATTATAATATCCATAACGAGAACCATTGCTATTATAACCTTTATAACCTTGATATGTCACATAAACTTCATTATTTCCATCGTATTTATAGTTGTAGTAAATGCCATTTACCACAAAGTCGTAGGCTGAAGCAGTGGTTGCAGAGCCAATTAAGGCGAGAACGAGCAAGATTGTCCGTAGGGTTTGGTTTCGTGTTTTCATCATTTTCCATGTGTGCTCATGCAGTTCTCATGGGCGGCTATGATATACAATAAAAGCGTGAACTGAATCGCCACACTCTAACAGATGGTCGTAAGATACCTCACGAGAAAATGCGGAAATTGCAGCCCACGCCGTAGCGTGAAAACCGCATTGCCACACTTGTCTCGTTAGAAAATTTCCTACGTTTTCTGTTATAAGTAAGAACAATACGCTTCTTTTTATTCAACGATGTCTTGTGATACCATGGCATACAGCCACACCATCACGGTGCAAAGATAGACCATTATCCCGAATACTACAAATCCAAATTTGGATAATATTTTGTGAAATTCGTGTAATTCGTAGTTTTTAAAAAGGAAAAAGTGTAATTTTGTGGGATAATTGCAAAAGTCAGTATTGAGATGCCTTATTTTTCAGTGATAGTGCCGGTGTACAACCGGCGTGACGAGGTGGAGGACCTGTTGCGGAGCCTCACCCGACAGACCGACAAGGATTTTGAAATCATTCTGGTGGAGGATGGCTCGACCGAGCCGTGCGAGGACATCGCGTTGCGTTACAGCCGCGAGCTCGACCTGCGCTATTTCTATAAAGCCAACGAGGGGCGCTCCATCGCCCGCAACTACGGCCTGGAGCATGCCACGGGACAGTACTTTGTTTTCTTTGACAGCGACTGCGTCATCCCGCCCGACTACTTCAAGACGCTGGGCCGCGAACTCGGCAACAATTATGTGCCCTGCTTTGGCGGGCCCGATGCGGCGAGCGACGACTTCACCGACGTGCAGAAGGCTATCTCCTTCTCGATGACGTCGCTGCTGACCACCGGCGGCATCCGCGGCGGCAAGGTGCAGATGGAGAAGTTCGTGCCCCGCTCGTTCAACATGGGCTATTCGCGCGGTGTCTATGAGAAGGTGGGCGGTTTCCGCGAGATGTTCAGCGAGGACATTGACATGAGCACGCGCGTGCGCCAAGCGGGCTATGACATCCGCCTGATACGGCCCGCTTTCGTCTATCACAAACGCCGCACAAGTCTGAGCAAGTTCGCGCGTCAGACCTATGTCTTCGGCATGTCGCGCATCACGCTCAAGCTGCTCTACCCCGACAGCCTCAAGCTGGTGCACTGCCTGCCTGCCGTTTTCCTCATCGGCTGCGTACTGCTGCTGTTGCTCTCCCTGTGGAAATGGTGGTTCATCGTGCCCATCCTGCTCTATGCCGCGATGCTGTGGGTGGCCGCACTCATCCAGACGCGCAGCCTGAAAATCGCCTGCCTGTCGGTAGCCACAAGCTTCACACAGCTGTGCAGCTATGGCTGGGGCTTCATCAAGGCCTATGTGTGGAAAATCCTGCTCAATCACGGCCGCGACATCAACGAGGAAGTGAAGATGAGAAAAGGAAAGTGAGCATTCATTTAATAGTTAATAGTTAGGAGTTAGGAGTTAGGGGTTAGGTGTTAGGAGTTTTTGCTATCCAGCCAGTCCAGTTCATCCAGCCAGTCCAGTTCATCCAGTCAACCCATTATGGAAGAGAAAGAGAATAGCAAGTTGGCGGGAAGCCGCAACATCAAGGGCACGGTGCCCGAGGAGGACCGTCCGCGCGAGAAGGCCAAGAAGCACGGCTTCGGCAGCCTGTCCACGGCCGAGCTGCTGGCTATCCTGCTGCGTGTGGGCACGCCGGGCGAATCGGTCGTTGACCTGTGCCAGCGCATCCTGCGCGACAACGACGACAAACTCTACCTCATCGCACGCAAGGGTATCAACAACCTGGTGAAGAACTACCATGGCATCGGCGAGGTCAAGGCCATCGAGATTCTCGCCGCCTTGGAGTTGGCGCGCCGCTACCAGCAGGAGGAATTCCAGGAACGCTTCAAAATCACAAGCAGCGAGAATGCCTACAGCTACCTGCGGCCCCGCATGGAGCACCTCGACCACGAGGAAATCATGGTCGTGCTGCTCAACCATGCCAAGCAGGTCGAGGAATGTGAGCGCATCAGCAGCGGCGGCACAGCGATGACCGTGGCCGACATCAAGATGATACTGCGGCCCGCCATCGAGCGCCTGTCATCGGGCATCATCCTGGCACACAATCACCCGAGCGACAATCCCTCCCCCAGCATCCAGGACGACCGCCTCACCGAGCGCGTCCACCAGGCCTGCAAGGTGATGGACATCCAGCTGGTGGACCACATCATCGTGTGCCGCGGCGGCCGCTACTACAGCTACGCCGACCACGGCCGCCTGTTGTGAAAACCAGATTCAATAACAACATTAAAAAGTATTACCTTTATGAAATTGATCGTGCTCGCGGCAGTCGCCTTGATGGCTGTCGTGTCGTGCACCCCGAAGAAAGTGGCGCAAGAGACATCCAAAGCCAAGGTGCTGGTATTGTATTACTCCCTGACGTCAAACACCAAGACTGTGGCCCAGGAGATTGCCACGCGTCTCGATGCCGACATTGAGGAGATTACTCTTGTGGAGCCTTATGACACCGCATTTCAGGCAACGATTGACCGCTGCAAGGCCGACCGCGAGAAAGGCATCTTGCCCGAAATCAATCCCTTGAAGTCGAATGTCGCCGATTATGACTGGATTTTCCTCGGCTATCCCATCTGGTTCGGCACTTATGCGCCCCCCATTGCCTCCTTGCTGGAGAAAGTGGATTTGAGCGACAAGCAAGTGGTGCCCTTCTGCACCTTCGGCAGCGGTGGACTGGAGTCGAGTGTGAAGGACCTGGTCGAGGCAGAGCCCAATGCCATGATTCTGCCCGGTTACGGCGTGCGTGCCGCGCGCATGGATGCCATGCCCAAGGAGCTTGAACAGTTCCTGAAACTGAATAAGAACCTGTCGAATGTCTTTCTTGGCGGTTCGGACTACGAATCAGTTTTTGTGCCTGCGGACTTCCCCGAGCAGCATCCTGTGAGCGCCGACGAGGCTGCGATCTTCGACACTGCCGTCAACGGCTATCCGATGCTTAACGCCAAGGCCAAAACCGTCGCATCGCGCACCGTTCTCGACGGTACCGAGTACCTGTTCACCGCGATGGACATGCCGCGTGAGAACAAACCCGACATGCCTCCTGCCAGCGAAATCAAGGTCTATGTCTTAGTCGAGAAAGACAAGGCCCCAGTGTTCACCAAGGTAGTCCGATAAAGCCAAATAGAGTGTGTGCAAAATGAATTTTGCACACACTCCTAACTCCTAACTCCTAACCCCTAACTCCTAACTATTCTTTGGGGTTTTCCGCGAGGTAACGCCACATGGGGGCCGCCATGAGGGCCTGCAGCTGGCGGTTCTCGCGCAGCATCGCCTCAACCTCGTCGCGCGACAATAAGAGCACGGCGATATCCTCGCTGGCATCCAGCTGCTGGTCGCTGACGCGCTCCACGCCCTCGGCCAGGAAGCAGTGCGTGATGTTGTCACAGATGCTGGGATTCTGTCCCACGGTCATGATTTCGCGCCACTGGCCGCCGCCGTAGCCCGTTTCCTCGAGCAGTTCGCGCCGCGCGGCCTGCAGGGGCGTTTCGCCCTGCTCAACCACGCCGGCACACAGCTCGTCGAGCACCACGTCCATCGCGTGGCGATATTGCCGCACCATGACGAACTCTCCCCCACCGGTAATGGCGATGATGTTCACCCACTCGGGGTATTCCAGTACATAATGCTCGGGATTGATGCGCCCGTCGGGCAGCTTCACCTTATCGACGCGGGCGGTGAGCCAGGGCCGCTGGATGATGTAGCGACTCTCGAGCGTGGTCCATTTCTTGATTTCCTTAGCCATGTGAATGATGATTTCGTTATATATATAACGTGGATTTGGCCCCGATGGTACTTGATTGCCAAAATTTCTGTATCTTTGCACTCATGGAAGTAAGGACCATTGTAAAAAAGGGACGTGAGGAGAAGTTGTGGTACGCCATACGCGTGACCTACAACCGCGAACTCAAGGTCAAAGAGGACCTTGACGCCCGCGGCATCACCAACTTCGTGCCGATGCAGTACCGTCGCGAGGAACGCAACGGTGTGATGGTCAAGCACCTGGTCCCCAGCATCCACAATCTGATTTTCATCAATCTCACGCCCAGTGAGATGAAAGAGTACAAGGAGACCACAGCCCTCCCCATTCGCTACATTATGACCCCCGGGACACGCGGGACACGCAAACCCATGACTGTACCCAACCACCAGATGGAGAACTTCATCAAGGTGGCAGGCACCTACGAGGAGAAACTCATCTACCTCAACCCCAATCCCGAGGACTTTGCCCAGGGTGAGCGTGTGCGCATCATCGGCGGACAGTTTGCCGGCGCCGAGGGCATCTTCGTGCGCATCAAGCGCGACCGCCGCGTGCTGGTCAGCGTGCCCGGCCTCGTTGCCGTCGCCACGACCTATGTCCACCCGTCGATGATTGAAAAAATCACCGATGACAACCCCAACCGATTAGACAACGCATTATAGAACCGCTATGAACGACAACAAGCAGAAAGTCGCCCTGATCACGGGCATCACAGGCCAGGACGGCTCTTATCTGGCAGAGTTCCTGCTCGACAAGGGCTATGAGGTGCACGGCATCATCCGCCGCAGCAGCAGTTTCAACACGGGGCGCATCGAGCACCTCTACCTCGACGAGTGGGTGCGCGACATGAAGCAGCGCCGCCTCATCAACCTGCACTACGGTGACATGACCGACAGCAGCTCGCTCATCCGCATCATCGAGAAGATAAAGCCCGACGAAATCTACAACCTGGCCGCTCAGAGCCATGTGAAGGTGTCGTTTGACGTGCCCGAGTACACCGCCGAGACCGACGCCGTGGGCACCCTGCGCCTCATCGAGGCCGTGCGCATCGCCGGCCGCGAACACACCACCCGCATCTACCAGGCCAGCACCAGCGAGCTCTACGGCAAGGTGCAGGAGGTGCCGCAGAGCGAGACCACGCCGTTCTACCCACGCAGCCCCTACGGCTGCGCCAAGCTGTACTCGTTCTGGATCATGAAGAACTACCGCGAGAGCTATGGCATGTTCTGCGCCAACGGCATTCTGTTCAACCACGAGAGTGAGCGCCGCGGCGAGACCTTCGTGACGCGCAAGATCACCTTTGCCGCTGCACGCATCGCCCACGGCCTGCAGGACAAGCTCTACCTGGGTAACCTCAATGCCCTGCGCGACTGGGGCTACGCCCGCGACTATGTGGAGTGCATGTGGCTCATCCTGCAGCAGCCCGAGCCCGACGACTTCGTCATCGCCACGGGCGAGTGCCACTCGGTGAGGGAGTTCTGCACCCTGGCCTTCCGCCATGCCGGCATCGAACTGCAATGGCAGGGCGAGGGCATTGACGAGAAAGGCATCGACCGCGCCACGGGCAAGGTGCTCGTCGAGGTGGACCCGAAGTACTTCCGCCCCGCCGAGGTGGACCAGCTGTTGGGCGACCCCTCCAAGGCCAAGCGTGTGCTGGGCTGGAACCCGCACAAGACCTCATTTGAGGACCTAGTGCGCATCATGGTCGAGCACGACCTGCAGCACATCAAGAAGATCTACCACCTCCCCTAATCACTCCCTCAAACCCTATAACACCTCATCAACGATAGCATGGAAAAGGACGCTAAAATCTATGTGGCCGGCCACCGCGGACTCGTGGGCAGCGCCATCTGGAACACCTTGCAGCGCAAGTGCTATACCCGCCTCATCGGGCGCACACACCAGGAGCTGGACCTGATGGACAGCGTGGCCGTCAGGCGCTTCTTTGACGAGGAGCAGCCCGAATACGTCGTGCTGGCAGCGGCCCATGTGGGCGGCATCATGGCCAACCTCAAGTACCGCGCCGACTTCATTTACCAGAACCTCGCCATCCAGCAGAACGTCATCGGCGAGAGCTGGCGACACGGCGTGAAAAAACTGCTGTTCCTGGGAAGCACCTGCATCTACCCGCGCGAGGCTCCACAGCCCATCGGCGAACAGGCCCTGCTGACCTCCCCACTGGAGTACACCAACGAGCCCTATGCCATCGCCAAGATTGCCGGCCTCAAGATGTGTGAGTCTTTCAACCTGCAGTACGGCACCAACTTCATCGCCGTGATGCCTACCAACCTGTACGGCCCGCGCGACAACTTCAACCTCGAGACCAGCCACGTCATGCCCGCCATAATCAGGAAGATGCACCTCGCACGGCTGCTCAACGAGGGTGACATCGAGGGCATCCGAGCCGATCTGGACCGCCGCCCCGTCGAGCACATCGATGGTAAAGCCCCTGAGGAGCAGATTGTCGCCATCCTCGAAAAATACGGCATCCTCAAGGACCGCCTGCGCCTGTGGGGCACAGGTGCGCCTATCAGAGAATTCTTGTGGAGCGAGGACATGGCCGACGCCAGCGTC
Organism: uncultured Bacteroidales bacterium; assembly: GCA_902792895.1. Classification (GTDB taxonomy): domain Bacteria; phylum Bacteroidota; class Bacteroidia; order Bacteroidales; family Muribaculaceae; genus Sodaliphilus. The sequence continues at coordinate 72,515 of CADBBK010000006.1, forward strand.
TATTGCCTGGAGCACATCGACTTCCAGGACGTGCGCGGCACGAGCGACGAGGTGCGCAACTGCCACATCAACATCGGCAGCGGCAAGGAAGTCACTATTCGCCAACTCGCCGAGCTGGTCAAGGCCACCGTCGGCTACCGCGGCACCATCGAGTGGGATGCGACCAAACCCGACGGCACCCTGCGCAAACTCACCGACGTCAGCCGCCTTCACAGCCTCGGGTGGCGCCACACCATGGAACTCGAGGACGGCGTCCCCGCCCTCTACCGCTGGTATTTAGATCATTAATTAAAAACAATATAGGTTTATGAAACGAGAACTTTCGGGTGGTTGCGGTATCCTCATGCTGGCTTTTGCTGCCCTGATGATTATTGTCGGCATCGTTGCCGTGTTTGACATGCGTGCCGAGGGCGACGGAGGCAGCGCAGCCCTGGGACTGCTGGTGTTTATCGCCATCCTGTCGCCGTTCATCTACTGGGGCTATGTGATGCTGTACAAATTCCTGCGCCCCGGCGAGCCGGTAAGATTCAGCAAGAAGACGATGCAATTTGGCGGTGCGGCGTTGCTGGCCTTGGTCGCCTTTGCACTGTGGGCTGCGTTGACCAACAAGCATGTCACCAAGACACCCGAACCCATCACCGAGATTGCCCAGGAGCCTAAAGAGTCCAAGGACAGCGTGGTCATCACCGAGGTGATGGAAGGCGACCCCTACAAGGAACTGGACGAACTAATCGGACTGGAATCGGTCAAGGAAGAGGTGCACACCATCGCCAACTTCGCCAAAGTCCAGCAGCAACGCAAGGCGCAGGGCCTGAAGGTGCCCAAGATGTCGTTCCACCTCGTGTTCACCGGCAGCCCCGGTACGGGCAAGACCACTGTGGCACGCATCGTGGCACGCATCTACAAGGATCTGGGAATCCTCAAGAGCGGACACACCGTGGAAACCGACCGCTCGGGTCTCGTGGCCGAGTATGTGGGACAGACCGCCACCAAGACCAACGCAGTGATCGACTCGGCGCTTAACGGCGTGCTGTTCATCGACGAGGCCTACGCCCTGGTGCCCGAAAACGCCGGCAGCGACTACGGCCAGGAAGCCATCTCCACCTTGCTCAAGCGCATGGAGGACGACCGCGACAAGCTGGTGGTCATCATTGCCGGTTACCCCAACGAGATGAAACGTTTCATCGACTCCAACCCAGGCCTGCAGTCGCGCTTCACACGCTACATCAATTTCCCCGACTACAGCGAGCAGGAACTGTTTGACATCTTCAAGCTGTACCTGAACAAGAACCAGTACACCATCACCGACGATGCGGCCCAGCTGCTCAAGGACAACCTGAACTATACCGTTGCCCACAAGACCAAGAACTTCGGCAACGCCCGCTATGTGCGCAACATCTTTGAGCGCGCCGTCGAGCAGCAGGCCAACCGACTGTCGGCCAAGCGAAGCATCAGCGACGATGAACTGTCCGTGCTGACCAAGGAAGACATCGAGAACGCATTCAAAATCAGAGAATAAAAAATTCTAACCGACATGAGAAGATTATTCATCACATTCACAGTATTTCTGATGGCATCACTTGCCATACAGACACAGGCCCAAAAGGTGACAGAGGCCGAGTTGGGCAGTATCCGAGCCGCTTATAGCGCAGCCAAAGAACGTGTGGACCTGAACGCGCATGCCGTGGAGCAGAACGTGCCCCGCAGCGACATGGAAATCGTCAGCCATTACGTCATCCCCGGCTGCGGCCCCACCGAGGAGGTCATCCGCTACTATTTCACCCTTGGTGAAGACCCCGTGCTGGGAACACCCATGTACAACGTCTATTTCATCACCCGCAGCTACAACGTGGCCGCCCGCAAATTCTATCAAGAGTTCCTCTTCGACGGGTTGGAGTGCAACTTGCTGTTCTTCTACCAGCGCAACGACGCCCTCGAGGGCGGCACCGACGAGACACGTTACTATTACGGCAACAGCGGCATCCACAAGTCCATCAAAGGCACCGCCGACCTCGACGAAGTCTTCGCCACCCGCCTCGCCACCGAACTCACCAACGCCTTCTCCCTCCTCATGAACAGAGACTACTAACCCCCGAGAACGAATATTAATTATTTTCTAGAATTCCTGATTAAATAACTAATGAGTTTGGCACGGTATTTGTTTATACCATGTCGAACTCATAATTTTTGGAGGTTTTTTAGGGTTAAACATGATTGTCAGCATGGCTCGGGAGAGTAGTGCTGATTTTTTTGCTACCTTTGCGGTAGAACTAATCGACACTGACTATGACCGAAAAAGAGAAGATGCTGGCGGGACTGCCCTACAGCGCTGTGGATGAACAGCTGCTGCGTGAACTCAACGAGTGCAAGGACGTGGTCCACCGCTACAACGAGCTGCTGCCGTCCAAGCGGGCGGAGCGCACGGCGATGCTGAAGTCGCTGCTGGGACACGTGGGTGATGACAACATCTTGATCAACCAGCCGTTCTATTGCGACTACGGCAAGCACATCAGCGTGGGCAAGCGGTTTTTTGCGAACTTCAACTTCACGGTGCTGGACGAGGCGCTGGTGACCATCGGCGATGACTGTTTCATCGGCCCCAACGTGGGCATCTACACGGCCTGCCACAGCACGGACCCGGTGGAACGCAACACGCGCCGCGAGTGGGCGCTGCCGGTGACCATCGGTGACAATGTGTGGATCGGGGGCTCGGTGACTATCCTGGCGGGCGTGACCATCGGGGACAATGTTACCATCGGGGCCGGCTCGGTCGTCACGCGCGACATCCCCAGCAACGTCGTTGCCGTGGGCAATCCGTGCCGAGTCATCAAGAAGCTATAGGATGCAACAAAGGCCGTTACGGCCCGTGTGGACCATAACGGCTTGATGCGTTTGAAGTGCCGCTCTGTCGCGGCAACCCTTTACAGGGGATTACTTGTAAACGGTGTCGCTGACAGTGAGGCTGTAACGACCCTTAGCGCGGCGACGGGCCAAAACCTTGCGGCCGTCGGCGGTGCGCATGCGATGACGGAAGCCATGCTTGTTGGCTTTCTTGCGGTTCGAGGGCTGGAATGTACGTTTCATTTCTTATCTCTGTTTTTTAGTTGTTCCGAAAATTTTTCGCAAAATGCGGTGCAAAATTAGTCCTTTTTCTGGAATTACACAAGAGTAAACGCATTTTTGCAGAAAAGTTTTTGTTTTTTTTCTCAAAATCACTACTTTTGCACCCACAAATGACTGACAACAAACAATATTCACATAAAACAATAGCACAATTTTACAATTATGATTAATGCTCAAGACATCAAGAACGGAACGTGCATCCGCATGGACGGCGATCTGTATTTCTGCATCGAATTCCTTCATGTAAAGCCCGGTAAGGGTAACACCTTCATGCGCACCAAGTTGAAAAACGTGGTTGACGGCCGCGTGCTGGAGCGCCGCTTCAACATCGGTGAGAAGCTCGAGGACGTGCGCGTGGAGCGTCGCCCCTATCAGTACCTGTACATGGACGGCCAGGACGCCATGTTCATGAACAACGAGACGTTTGAGCAGATTCCCATCAGCAAGGACCTGATTACCGGTGCCGACTTCATGAAGGAGGGCGACATCGTTGAGGTTGTCAGCGACGCCTCGACCGAGACCGTGCTGTTCGCCGAGATGCCCATCAAGACTCAGTTGAAGATCACCTATACCGAGCCCGGCGTGAAAGGCGACACCGCCACCAACACCCTGAAGCCCGCCACCGTCGAGACCGGCGCCACCGTTCGCGTGCCCCTGTTCATCGACACCGACGAGATCATCGAGGTTGACACCCGCGACGGCAGCTACCAGGGCCGCGTGAGGTAATCACACCCCTACCCTGCTAATCACCACAAGGGACGCCCCGTCAATCGAGGCGCCCCTTGCTGTTTATTCACTCCCTCATTCAGGGTTTGAAGACAAGAAAGCCTAAAAAGACAATATTTTATAGGGCATCCGCTATTGTACGGCTTTCCATCCCAATAATCCGCCGGCCATAAGTGTAGCGAGACAACTATTTTGATCAATTCGCTTAATTCGTAGACAAATTGAGTGTGCGGATGCCAGCTAAAACCTAAAACCTAAAGCCTAACGCCTAATAGCTAAAGCCTAAAACCTAAAGCCTAAAACTACAGTTTCTTGAGGATCCAGGGTAGCGGCTCGAGCATCTTGAGGCAGACCTTCTTGTCAATGTCGCGGATGAAGGCGGCTGCATCGCCGCTGTTGTCAAAGCCCTCGGCAACGACAAAGTACTTCTTGTCACTGCCGCCGAACAGGACGTAGCTGCCTGCCAGGCCGCACTCCTCGCGCAGGCGGTCGCGGTAGCTCTTGGCGTTGATGCGCTGGGTGAACGAGGCGACCACCACGTTATAGTCATGCACGGCATCGGTCGAGTCGATGGCGACATTGGCGTTGACATAGAGCATCCTGACGCTGTCACCGTTGATGACATGGGTGTAGCGCTGACGTTCGGCTTCAATTCGTGCAAAGTCCTCGGCGCCGATACCGGTCTTGCGCCGCTCGACGGCCTTCTCGTAGGCCGCGCGGTAGTTTTTCTCGTTGCTGTGGCACGAGGTCATCAGTCCCAATGCCATGAGCATCATCATGATATATATTGCCTTTTTCATATCAGACTTTTTTCATTTATCTATTTTGCCAACTCGATGACCTGGGCGTGGGTGATATTGCCATTGTCCAGAGTCAACGTCACCAGGGTGCGCACCACCTGCCAGCCCTGGACGCCCGCAGCCCCGGGATTGACGACGAGGCATCCCAGCGAGCGGTCGGGCATGACCTTGAGGATGTGGCTGTGGCCGCACACAAACAGCTTGGGTCGTGACAATTCCAGCCGTTGACGGATGCCCGGGGCATATTTGCCGGGATAGCCGCCGATGTGTGTCATCACCACCTTGACGCCCTCGACCTCAAAGATTTCCATCTCCTTGTAGCGGCGCCTCAAGCTCGCCCCGTCCACGTTGCCGCACACGGCGCGGAACACCGGTGCGATGGCCTCCAGACGGTCGGCCAGCTCGTCGCTGCCGATGTCGCCGGCATGCCACACCTCGTCGCAGTCGGCAAAGTGCTCGGCATAGCGGTCGTCCCACCACGCGTGCGTGTCACTAATGATGCCTATCTTCTTCATCGCTCAACTCAATAAAACGCGTCAACAGCCGTCGCTGCATCCTCGTCTAGAGGGCAAATTCCGCCAGGCGAGCCAGGTACTTGCCGATGATGTCAAACTCGAGGTTGACGACAGTGCCGACCTCGATGCAGTGGAAGTTGGTGATCTCGCGGGTGTAAGGGATGATGGCCACCTGGAAGCTGTCGCGCTCGCTGTTGCACACGGTGAGCGACACGCCGTTGACGGTCACACTACCCTTCTCCACCGTGACATAGCCCTTGCGTGCCATCTCGGGCGCCACCTCATACTTGAACGTAAAGTAGTGGCTGCCGTCCACCTCCTTGACATCGGTGCACACGGCGGTCTGATCCACATGGCCCTGCACGATGTGTCCGTCGAGCCTGCCCTGAATCAGCATCGAGCGCTCCACGTTCACCTCGTCGCCCACCTGTAGCAGCCCCAGGTTGCTGCGGTCCAGCGTTTCCTGTATGGCGGTGACGGTGTAGGTGCCGTCGCCCGGCAGTTCAACGACCGTGAGGCACACGCCATTGTGCGACACGCTCTGGTCAATCTTCAACTCATCGGTGAAACTGCACCTGAGGGTGATGTGCAGGTTGCCACCGTCCTTGCGCAGCGCGACCACACGCGCCGCCTCTTCTACGATTCCTGAGAACATAAGTATAGCTCTTATTATTGTTATTATTATTCAATTATTTGGTTCCGAAAGCTGTCAACTTTCTCACTGGTTAATGGCCCATGAATCAACGCTACAATCACGAGGGGGAGACACCTCAACGCTGCCGGCGGGCCATTCATCAACCATTAACCGTTATCCTCAAGTCCTCATACTAGCGCAGCTACTTTAAAGACTTGAATTATCCTTTTTAAAACGTAATACCCACCCCCATTATTGCGCCAGCGGCCGTCAATGACGATTTCCGACTAGTAGAAATCAGCCTATTTTTGGTCAAAAAGTCGGATTTTCATAAATTTCAACCACTATATTGCAATTTTATTTCAATAAATTTGCGCAATATTCCGATTATTGAGTTAATTTTGTGCTCGACTTCCATTAAAAGAAAATGTAATTGATGGGAAAAACTTGTATTCATATAGGAGAGATCATCCATGAGGAACTGTTGAGACAAGGCCGCACGGTGTTGTGGCTGTCCCAACAACTGGGTTGTAACCGCACCAACATCTACAACATCTTTGTGCGCGATAGCATCAGCACCGACTTGCTAATGAAAATCAGCATTGCCCTTAACAAGGACTTCTTTGTCCTTTTTTCAAAGCAATTCTCGCAGCAAATCAGTTCACAGGACAAATAGCACAAAACAACCCCCAAGACCTCATCACCCACACGCGATGCCCCGGTGACCCCACTGCACTAGAGCATCGCGATAGCCATTTTTGTCCTCAGCCCAAAACAAATCCCCGCCTCCTGAACACCAGGGACGGGGAGCAAGCTGTTTAGAAGTTAAACTATATACTTAAAGTCTAGCGGGGTACGCCCGACGATAAGCCATGTAGAGTAGCGGAGCCCATCAAGCAAGTTACTCCTTGCCAAACTGCTCAAAGAACAGCGTGTAGGAGGTCTTGTCGACCAACTCCTCGGGACCGAAGAACTGGATGGGGCCGGGATAGATGTAGCACGTCTCCAGCGCCCACTGCTCGCGGTTCTCGACGAAGTGCTTGAACGGAGCACCCTCCAGGTCCACAAGCGCCTTCTTGATCACGGGCTTGTCCTTACCGGAACGGCGTTCCATGTTCATCATCATCGTGATGGGCACACCGCAGGCCACCCAGTCTTGAGCCTTGCGGCCCAGGTGGGTGATGGCCGACATGTAGCCCGTGGCACCCACATAGATGAGGTGGGATGCGTTGTAACCCAGCGAGTAGCAGTAGTCAGCGTCAAAGTTCGACGGGAACGAGCAACGTCCCTCATAGCCGAAGAAGTGGTGCTGAGTCTTGAACTTGATGGGCTCAATCTGACCGTTCTTGGCGCGCACGTCAAGCACATGGCCCACCATGCGGCTGAGCAGACGCTCACTCTCGATCTGCGATACCATCACGTTGCCGTGCTCGTCACGGTCCAGCGTGAGCTGGCGTGCCACGTCGTCGGGCAGCGACTCGTACACCACGCGGTTCTCCTCGCTCAAGTGGTCGCGCACGAAGTTGTTCTGGTCCATATCGCGCAGGGTGGAAATCTCGGGATAATTGGTCATCATCTCGTTGAGCTCGGCGATGAGTTTCTTCATCGTCGGCACAAATTCCACGATGCCCTCGGGCACGAGAACCGTACCGTAATCCATGCCCATATTGTGGCGCTTAACCACGATGGTGGCGATCTCCTCGGCAATGTCGTGAAGCGTCATGTTGCGGGCCTCAACCTCCTCGCTGATGATGCAGTAGTTAGGACGGGTCTGCAGGGCGCACTCCAGAGCGATGTGCGACGCCGAGCGTCCCATCAGCTTCATGAAGTGCCAGTATTTCTTGGCTGAGTTACAGTCGCGGGCCACGTTGCCGATCAGCTCGCTGTACACCTTGGTTGCAGTGTCAAAGCCGAAGGAAATCTCGATGTGTTCATTCTTCAGGTCACCATCGATGGTCTTGGGCACACCGATCACCTGCACGCCGGCATCATGAGCCTTGTAGTACTCGGCCAGGATGGCTGCATTGGTGTTGCTGTCATCACCACCGATAATCACTACAGCCGAGATTTTGAGCTCGCGCAGGATATCCAGACCAGCCTCAAACTGTTCGGGTTTCTCAAGCTTGGTACGGCCAGAACCGATCAGGTCAAAGCCGCCAGTGTTGCGGTATTGCTCAATCAGGTCACCTGTGAGCTCAATGTAGCGGTGCTTTACCAGTCCGGCAGGACCACCCAGGAAGCCATACAGGCGGCAATACTTGTTCAGCGCCTTGATGCCGTCATAGAGGCCACAGATCACATTGTGGCCGCCAGGAGCCTGACCACCACTCAGGATCACGCCCACGTTGAACGGATTCTCGGGCGGCATCGCCGAATCATCGCGCTCAAAGGTCAATTGAGGCAGACCATAGGTGCAGGGGAACAGCTCCTTAATGGCCTCTTGATCGGCCACCGACTGGGTGGGCTCTCCCTCGACCGCACGAACCGGGCACCTCAGCGTAACGGGTAACTTAGGCCTGTAGGTAAGCCTCATCTGCTCCAGATAACTCTTATTGTCAGTCATTTTTATTGAAGTATTATATGGTTTGTATATAAACGATAAACAATCTCTTTTTCGGCCACAAAAGTACTGCAATTTCGTCATGTAGGCACTATAAATTTCTATCAATTTTTCAATAAATTGAGCCCTATTTAGAATTTTTGACACTTTCAGGACGAAATCTGACGATTTTCCAGACAACCCCGCCACTTAGCTTGCAATCTGTAACCGCCCCCGTCACCCGTTACCCGGTATAGTTTTGTAATGCCACTACCATGTAGAGACACAAAATTTGAGCAAACCGAACACCATGATGCTTGCATCGATGGTTGAGGTGCCGCCAAATTTATCCAACATTTCGCGTCTCAACAAATCGAGCGGGATGACAATCATCACCTTACATCCACCACATCACCGTCTATATAGTGCGAGCCTCCGGCTTCACCAGCGAGCAAGAAATGAGCATCATCCCCGTCTATGTAGTGCGAGCCTCCGGCTCGCACGCAGTGGGGTCATATCAACCCAAGGCCGGCGGCCTTGCGCAGCGCTACCGCCTCACAAAAGTCTCCTCATCAACTAATGTCCCCCATTTTCCCGTCAACAGGCGGTGGGATGTCCTTTCGTGTGGGCAAGGGTGCTAATTCTGCGAAACGCGCACGGCCCGCACGGAGAACCCGCCGCCGCGGTAGTAGCAGTTCCAGTTCACGTACCCCGAATCGAAGACGAGGTTGTAAGCGTCGTTCGGGCGGTAGGAGTAGAGCGTGCGCGACCAATAGTGGCCCCAAGAGCCCGCGAAGTCGAGCGACTCGTCCCAGCGGCCGCCCGCGGCGGGCAAGAACAAAGTGTTCCCGTTGGGACCGGTAAACAAGCGACCGTTCACTCCGTTCTGAGTCGTCCAGACCGAAGAACAGTTCTCGTAAAGTTCACGCTGCTGCTCGGTCGTGGGCATGCGCCACGACGGACCCCAGTTGACGTAGGCCACATCGTCCTCGGGATCCAACTCCGTCTTGCCGTCAGTGAAGCCGTTGTAACCGTAACTGCTATTGGTGCAATACTTCGTCATGGTGTTATTGCTGCCGTTGCACCACTTGTAGGTGTTCCAGTCGTAGTAGTCCTTAGGAGCCGTCTCGCCCCAGGCGAAGTAGTCGCCGTAGCCCTCGGGGGTGTTGGCACCAACGTTGCAGGTGGCCCACAGCGTGCCGCTGGGCAGGCCCAGGTCCACCCACTCGTGATTGTCGTCAGCGCCAAACACAGTAATTTTCAGAGTAGCCGTTTCGCCGGTTAATTCATGACTAAATGTAATCGTTGTCACACCAGCTTTCAAGCCTCTGAAGGTGATATCTAAAGAAGATTGAGTACTTATGCTATGATGACCATCTATACGTCCGCCACCAGTAGCGTCAGAATGTCCGAAATAGTCAACAATGCCCTCAACATCAGCTTCTGAAGTCAGATGCGATGTCTTAGCGTGCACCGTGGCAGTTTCCCCTACACTGAGGATCAAAGATGTTTGACCAATAAGTGGCTTGTCGTCATCACCTATCGATAATAATTTCACCGTAGCGGCCGTATCGCCTGATTGGTGTATGACATATACTTCGGTGTAAAAATCATACCCTGATTCTTGCCCGTGGCTTGTTACAGTATATATCTTGGAATCTCCTGATGCGAGCGTAACATCCTCTAAGTTATCCGATACCTCAAAGCGGCCAGTGTACATGGTGCTGGCATCCACCTTAAAGGTCACACTGGCATCGCTCGTGTTGGTCACAGTCAATGTCTTTTGTTGGTCTGTTCCCAACTTAACTACACCGAAGTCAATCTCAGTGGTTGAAACAGCAAGAGAGCTGGGTTGGCCGCTCACGGCATGCCCGTGCAGGGGGACGGTTATCGAGCCGCCCTCGATGGCGTTGCTCGTGAAGGTGGCTGTACCTAGGTAGTCGCCCTCGCTCAAAGCCGGGAACATAATCGTCACAGGGTAGCATGAGTTAGGGGCCACCTCAACCGTCAGGGTCGACATGCTGCTCTCGTTATGGGCAATCGAGAACGGCGGTGTCACCTCGACTGTTACCGTCTGGGGGACGGATGAGCTGTTATCAATCTCCAGTATCTGGGTGGGGGAATAACCGACGAGCACGTCACCAAAGTCAACCTCGGCCACAGACACTGTCACACACGGCGTGGCATCATCAAGCGTAAAGTTCTCGCCCTTCTTGAAAATCTTGTATCCGAACAACTGCAAATAAGGCGACACCCTATAAGGGACACCGGGCTCGACGGTCGCAGGGTCAATGGCGGTCTGGATGTACTGGTGCTTGTACCAGTCCCCGTCAAATTCCGGGTCATATTGCTCCTTGAGACTGACAAAGGTCCAGGTGGCTGTGCGGTTGGGGGCATCCTTGGGGCCGTAGGCAAAACCGTAATCCTGGTCTGGCAGCACCTGGATGTTGGGCTTGGTCATATAGGCTCCAAAGCCGATGGCAGGTGTCGTCGCTGGTATCGGGTCGTCATCGGGCGTGACGAGCAGATCTTCGAAGCGGGGCGTGAGAGCAAAAGGCTCCATCAGCTGAGTCTCAAACAAAGTGAAGTCTTTCTCCCACACCTCTTTTTTCCCAAACAGTTTGAAGACCGCGGCGATGCCGATGTCAGCACCGCCTGTTATTGTCACATTGTCCTCATAGTCCAGTTCAGATGAATTACTCGGGTCGAGGGTGATGGACAGGTTGCCGCCCACTTTGGCCCATGGGCTGAGAGGGACGCTCACATGAAAAATATCGTTGGCGTTATATACGCTGACGTCCGGCATAGGTGACAGGATACCTTTGGCTGAGCCACTCACACCAACTTTCGGAGCAAGCCATTTCTGGAAGCGTTTCTCCATGTCACCGTCTCCCAGGGTGGAGGTCTCAAAATTCTTGTAGAAATTATGTTTCTGGCCAGTCACCGGATCGGGGTCGTGCGTATAGACATAGGAGAACGAGCCCGAGGCTGTTGCCGACATCAACTTGAACTGCATGTACAACTCGCCCTTGAGGTCCACGCCCAAAGAAAAGTGCAGTTTGGGGGTGAAGACGACTGGCACCGGACCTGCCATCACCGTGACGGGAGCCATGTCGATGGAGCCGGGAAGCATTAAGCCGTCTTCGCCCACACGCTTGAATTCCTTTTCCAGGGTTGCCTTCAAGAGCAACTCGGCCTTGACTTCGAGTTCTCCGCCCAATTCCACTCGCTGAATCGTCCTTTTCTTGATTTGGCAATCAAAAGTCAATCCTAACGAAGGTGATAATTTAGTTATAAATTGAAGAGGATAAGAACTATCGGCTGTGCCATTAAGCACTTCGTCCTCCTTTTTCTTTTCCTGTTCGGGAGTCATGAAGGGCCACAAATCAAACTTGATGTCAGGAACATCACCTTTAAAGCCTATCTTGACCGTGCCCTTGAAGTCGGTCGAGAATTTCACCCTCGACGGCGCATCGGCTGCACTATAGAACATCGATTGTTGTCCTGGCAACACCAGCGGTATATCAATATGGTAGTCGCCGTCGGGCAGCACTTCTTCGAGCGAGGCATTGGTGGTGGTCATCACGCACTGTCCGCGCGACCGATCCACGCTCTCGACACGGCGCAGGAAGCCATAGGGTGCATATTCGGTGATGCCGCTGACAATCACATCGCCCACCTCAGGCTCCTCACCCGGCGGGCAGGATACAACCACTACATCGTCGGTAACCATCCACACTTTACCCTCCGAGCCCGGTGTGTCACCATAGATGTGCACGTCTTCGGGAATCTGCGTCGGATGCAGAATGATGTCGATGATGGCGTTGATGTCGGCAATGGTGACCTCGTTGTCGTGGTTCACGTCGGCAGCCTGGTGGTCGCCAGTGCCGCCCAGGATGATATCGATGACGTAGTTGACGTCGGCAACGGTGACCTCGCCGTCGTGGTTCACGTCGCCATAGGGCGTTGATTGGGCTGTTGCGGCAAGGGGTGAGAAGAGCAACAGCAGCAGGAGCGCCACATGACGCAGCTTGGCAAAAGCAAAGGTTGTTTTCATCATAAGGTTAACGGTTTATGGGTCTATACTGCCCACAAATTTAACACATCCCGAGCAAACACACAAAATTTTCGCGATATATTTGATAAATTCGCAGAATTATCATTAGCCCCGCAGGGTCAATACCGCCAGCAATGCCATTCCCTCTTTTCAATGCTAATTTCGCGAACGAGACGAATTGAAAAAAAAAATTCGCATTTAATTAGATAAATTCGCAAAATTCGCATTAGCCCCGCAGGGCCCGCACCGCCAGCAATGCCATTCCCTCTTTTCAATGCGAATTTCGCGAATGAGACGAATTGAAAAAAATAATTCGCATTTAATTAGATAAATTCGCAAAATTCGCATTAGCCCCGCAGGGTTTATCGGCAGCAATGCCATTGCCTCTTTTCAATGCTAATTTCGCGAATGAAACGAACTGAAAAAAATAATTCGCATTTAATTAGATAAATTCGTAAAATTAGCATTAGCCCCGCAGGGTTTGGGCCAACATCCATGCCATTCCCTCTTTTCAATGCTAATTTCGCGAATGAGACGAATTGAAAAAATAGTTCGCATTTAATTCGATAAATTCGCGTAATTGGCATTAGCCCCGCAGGGCCCGCACCGCCTGCAATGCCGTCTCCCAAAATACTTTTTCAGGCTGATTGCTTGGTGTGTTGTGAAAAACTTAGTAACTTCGCAAGATTAATACAGAACAAAACTTCAAGAACCATCAGATATTATGAAAGGAATCGTACTGGCAGGAGGCTCTGGGACAAGACTTTACCCAGTGACCAAGGGTATCTCCAAGCAATTGATACCTATCTATGACAAGCCCATGGTGTATTATCCCATCTCGGTGCTGATGCTTGCCGGCATCCGCGACATCTTGATTATCTCGACACCTCAGGACCTGCCCATGTTCCGCCGTCTGCTGGGCTCGGGCGAGGATATCGGCGTGCGCTTTGAGTATGCCGAGCAGCCGCGCCCCGAGGGCTTGGCACAGGCCTTCATCATCGGCAAGGAGTTCATCGGCGACGACAGCGCCTGCCTGGTGCTGGGCGACAACATCTTCTACGGCCAGAGCTTCACCCGCATGCTGCTCGATGCCGTCGAGCGCACCGAGCGCGACAACGTGGCCACCCTGTGGGCCTACCGCGTCAAGGACCCGGAGCGTTTCGGCGTGGTGGCGTTTGACGAGCACGGCAAGGCGACGAGCCTCGAGGAGAAACCCGCCAAGCCCAAGAGCAACTATGCCGTGACGGGCCTCTACTTCTACCCCAACGACGTGGTGGAAATCGCCAGCCACATCAAGCCGAGCGCCCGCGGCGAGCTCGAGATCACGACGGTCAACCAGGAGTTCCTGGCGATGGACCGCGTCCACGTGCAGACGCTGGGCCGCGGCTTTGCCTGGCTGGACACTGGCACGAGCGAGTCGATGGCCGACGCGGCCAACTTCATCGGCACCATCGTCACCATGCAGGGTGTGCAGGTGGCTGCCCTCGAGGAGATTGCCTTCCGCAAGGGCTGGATCAACGCCGACCAGCTCATGGCCCTGGCCGAGCCCATGAAGAAGAACAACTACGGACAATACCTGATCAAGCTTGCCCAGAATGGAATTGAACACCAATGAGACGGCCCGACTGATTGAGCTGCCCAAGGTCAAGGATCCGCGCGGCAACCTCACCTTTATCGAGAGCGGACAGCAGGTGCCGTTCGAGGTGGAGCGCAACTACTGGATCTATGACGTGCCCAGCGGCATGTGGCGCGACGGTCACGCCTTCAAGGTGCAGGAGGAGTTCCTGGTGGCGCTGAGCGGCAGCTTTGATGTGGTCGTGAACGATGGTCTTCATGAGCGCACCTTCCACCTGTCGAGGCCCCAGATCGGTCTCTACGTTCCCCGCATGACATGGCGCCACATCAATAATTTCTCCACCAACTCGGTGGCGCTGGTACTGACCAGCACCCACTACAACCCGGATGATTATATCGAAGATTTCTCTGAATACTTAGCCCTTAAAAATCATGTTAACGACTAATTTTTCCAACAAGCAGGAGATCCACCGGCAGACGTGCATCGGCGACTGCTGCATCATTACCCTAGACAAGCATCATCATGCCAACGGCAACCTCACGGCCGTGAACAACGGCGTGGAGCTGCCCTTTGACATCCAACGCACCTTCTACATCTATGATGTACCGGGAGGGGCCGAACGCGGCGGACACAGCCACTACACCTGCCACGAGTTCATCATCGCCATCAGCGGCAGCTTTGACGTGACCGTCGATGACGGAAAAGAGAAGCATACCTACACCCTCAACCGACCCTTCCAGGGACTGCTCGTCGTGCCAGGCATCTGGCGCACGCTCCAGAACTTCTCGTCGGGATCGGTGTGCCTGGCACTGGCCTCGCACCACTTCGACGAGGAAGACTACGTGAGGGACTACAACGAATTCTTGAAACTCAAGGGACACGGTACCGACGCCCCTTGAGGCCCGAGACAATACAACGACAACGACAATGAAGCAATACCCTTTCCTTGACCTGGCGCTGGTGAATGCGCCCTACAGTGACGAACTCAAGGCGGCGGCCTGTGAAGTGATTGACCGCGGTCGCTACCTGCACAGCACCGAGACCGAGCTGTTTGAGCACGAAATCGCGGCATTGTGCCAGGTGCGGCACTGTGTGAGCGTGAGCAACGGCCTCGACGCGCTGCGGCTCATCCTGCGCGCCTACAAGGAACTGGGCATCCTGCGCGACGGCGACGAGGTCATCGTCCCCGCCAACACCTACGTGGCCAGCGTCCTGGCCATCAGCGACAACAACCTGGTGCCGGTGCTGTGCGACCCGCGCGAGGACACCTACAACCTGGACTCGTCGCTGGTCGAGCGCCTCATCACGCCGCACACCCGGGCCGTCATGCCCGTGCACCTGTACGGCACGCCCTGCTGCGATGAGCTGCTGCTCGACATCGCCCGTCGCCACGGCCTGCTCATCATCGAGGACAATGCCCAAGCCATCGGTGCCGTCAACGACACTCCGGGGCTCAACGGCACCCGCATCACGGGCGGACTGGGCAACGTGGCCGGCATCAGCTTCTATCCCACCAAGAACCTGGGTGCCCTGGGCGACGGCGGCGCTGTCGTGACCAACGACGACTCGCTGGCCGCCACCGTGAGGGCCCTGGCCAACTATGGCTCCGACCGCCGTTACCACAACATCTACCGGGGCTACAACTGCCGCCTCGACGAGATACAGGCGGCCATGCTGCGCGTCAAGCTGCGCCACCTTCAAGAAGAGAACGACCAGCGCAATGCCGTGGCGCTCGCCTATAGCGAGAGCATCAGCAACCCGCGCGTCAAGACGCCCGCCATCATCGAGGGCATGCGCCAGACGTGGCACCAGTATGTCGTGCAGGTCGAGGAGCGCGATGCCTTCCGTGAGTTCATGAAGCAGAACGGTGTGGGCACCGATATCCACTACGCCACGCCGGCCCACTGGCAGCCCTGCTACAAGGACCTGCCCCACGGGCCGCTACCCGTGACCGAGCGTCTTGCCAATGCGGTGGTTTCACTGCCCATCGCCCACCCCATCACCCCCGACGATGCCCGCTACATCGCCGGCATCATCAACCGCTACTGATGCCATGCGCAACCACGGAATGAAACGGTTTGTCCTGCTCACCCTGCTGGCACTGCTGCCAACACTGCTCGTGGTGGCGCTCTACCTGGTCAAGGACCCGTTCCATGTCGTCAGGCCCTATAAGGGGCAGGTGTACAACCCCGGCGACACCATTACGCTGACCATCAACTGGGGATACATCACCGTGGAGTCCTACAAGTACTTCGACCCGCAGGAGCACTTCGACTCGTTCATCTTCGGCTCATCGCTGTCGGGCTACTATTTCATCAAGGACTGGCAGCGCCACCTGCCCGCTGATGCGCGCCCGTTCCACTTCAACGCCTCGCGAGAGACGCTGTACGGCATGTTCAACAAGTTGCGCTACCTGTGGCGCCGGGGCGTGAACATCAAGCATGCCCTGCTCATCATCGAGGACGAGATGCTCATGCGCCAGCCCATGGACGATGACGTGCTGTTCGTGCAGCACCCCCAGACGGCCCCCAACGTCTCGTGGTGGAAGTTCCATCAGCTCTACTTCAACGCCTACCGCCACCCCGAGGTGGTCGCCTATCTGCTGTGCCCCGAGGCAATGACGCAGCGCGTGCTCGACGAGGGCTATGCGACTACCGACTTGAGCGACCGCATCGAGCCCATCAACGAGAGCTACTACCGCTGGGCCGACTCGGTCATCAACGTCAACCCCGACGCCTTCTACACGCCGCAGCACATCGCCCACTACCAGCTGCCCCTCAAGGAACTGCCCTGCCAGCCCAAAATCACCCCGCACGTCAACAACATGCTGCGCGACATCGCCGGCCTGCTCGAGAAGATGGGTACCGACTACCAGGTCATCATCCCGCCGCACTACGGCTACGAGGCCATCAGCAGCGACGACCTCTATGCCATGGAGCTGGTGTTCGGCCCCGAGCGCGTGCACGACTTCAGCCACGACCCGCAGCTGGGCAGCGACCTGCATTACTACTATGACGACGGTCATCTCATCTCCCGCGAGTGCGGGCGACTCATCGACAGCGCCTACAGCACCGTCATGCTCCCCTCCCCCTTCCTCAAGCCCCAGTAAAAAGAACACAATGCAAGTAGAGACGCAAAATTTTGCGTCTCAAGGACCATAATTTTGCAATGCCAAACGATAAGAGACGCAAAATTTTGCGTCTCTACGTATAACGGACCTATTGAGTATCAATACTTTATTTCGCGAAATTCGCATTATTAGCAAAATTCGCATTAAAAACACTCAGGGTCAATTTCTTATTTGCCTTTGAGGAGTTCCCAAGAGAGCCGCTGGGCCTTCTTGACACTGGCGGGGTCCTTCGCGTCGATGCCGTATTTCTCGGCCGGCGGGATGACCACTTCGGTACCGGGCTTCACGTTGTTGGGATTGCTGATGATGGAGCGGTTCTCCTCATAGATGTAAACCCAGAACCACGGGCTGCCATAGTGCTTCTCGGCCAAGGTGACGAGCACAATCTGAGACGTGACGATGTCGGTCACCACCGGCGGGGCGGCCTCCTCGGCGACCTCGACGCTGTCAGGCACTGTGTCGGCAGCTGCAATCACCGTTTCCTGTTCCTGCTTGCCGCTATTGCCGCCGGGCGACAGCCACAGCCACAACAGCACACCGGCAACCACGGCGCCTGCCACCGACAGCCACAGCCAGCGCTTGCGGTCGGGCTTGTTGATTTTCTCAATCTGCTCGGGAGTGGGTGTGTAGGCATTGCGCGGAGCGGGACGATGGAAATCATCTTCAGGCTCAGGCTCCTCGACGGGCTGCGCAGGTTGCTCGGGCTGGACGGGCTCCTCGATAGGCTGAACGGGCTCCTCGGGTTGGATAGGCTCCTCAGGTTCTTCCTCGGGCTCCTCCTCGGGCTCCGACGGGCCGTCGATGGGAATTCCCATGAGCGGTGTGGCAGCCAGGCGACGGGCCCTGATTTCGGGATCCTCGATCGAGGTGGCCATGGCGGGCATCACTTGCTGCTCGGCCTTGGGCTCCTCCTGAACTGGCTCAGCGGGGCGCTGTGCGGGCTTTTCGGCCACCGGCTCGGCGGGCTGGCCAGGCAGATCCTCGATACTGGGAGCGGGAGGCTCAGGCATGTCTTCGGGAGGCTCGGGCATCGACGTTATGTCGTCGAACAACGACGGGTATTGCTCGTCAATCTCAGCCAGTTTCTCATCGGTCACCTCATCGTCAAGGACGACCGTCTCAAACTGGGCAAAAGGCTGGTTCACGGCCTCGGCAAAGGCTTTGTCGGGCGTGAAGGTGAGTTTATTGTAGCTGGCGACCTCGTTGGCCATGCCCGTGTTCACGTCCACGCTCTTGCGCGGCTTCACGCGGGTAATCTTGAAGGTGCCAATGCCCTTGACCTTGACGGACTCGCCGTCGATGAGGGCTTGGGAAATCACGGCAAAGAGTTCACGCAGGAAAAGTTCGCACATGCGCTTGCCCGACGAGGTGGCTTGCGCCATCAGGTCCACGAGTTCAACTGAAGTGATTTTTGCGTTCATCGGTCAACGTCTCCTTGCTTTATTTGAGTTTGGATTTCAACACTTTACTCACCCTGAAACCCACGACAATCTTGGGCGGCACGAGCATTCGCTTGTTGGTGGCAGGATTCCTCAGGACACGCTCGTTGCGCTTCCTGGGCTCAAAGGTGCCGAAGCTCGGCACTGCCACGCTATCCATGTCACTGCAACGGGCGTAAAGCACGCTGGCAAAAGCCTCCATCAGCTTGTTCACGTCCTCGGTCGTCCGGCCCAGGTTATTGGCCACAGTCTCAACCAGTTTCTTGTTGTCCATTTTCTACTCCTGAGTGATTTTAATCTGCAAAATTAACGATTATTTTTGTCATTTGCCATATTTCCTTTAATTTTGTCAATCATTAACCGATAAATAACCCATTCAAAGTAACCTGTATTTATGAGAAAAATCGTTATTCTTGACGGATATGCCGGCAACCCCGGTGACCTCTCGTGGGAACCCATGCATGCCCTGGGCCCCTGTGACATCCATGACTTCGGAACCGCCGATACCGTGGTTGAGCGCTGCCGCGGAGCCGAGATGGTACTGACCAACAAGGTGCCCATCGATGCTGCAGCCATCGCCCAACTGCCTGACCTGAAATACATCGGCGTGATGGCGACCGGATTCAACGTGGTCGACGTCGCCGAGGCCACACGCCGCGGCATCGTGGTGACCAACGTGCCGGCCTACAGCACCGACAGCGTGGCACAGCTCACCATCGCCCACCTGATGAATATCTGCTGGCAGCCCCAGCACTACACCGACGAGGCCCATGACCTGAAGTGGACCAACTGCGGCAGCTACGCCTATTTCAACACCCCGCTCATCGAGTTGGCTGGCAAGCAGATGGGTATTGTGGGACTGGGAAACATCGGCAAGGCCGTGGCACGCATCGCCCTGGCGATGAACATGCGCGTGATGGCGCTCACCAGCAAGAGTCCTGACCAGCTGCCCGAGGGCATCATCAAGGCCGACAACCTGGAGCACCTGCTGCGCACCAGCGACGTGCTCACCATGCACTGCCCGCTCAATGCCGACACCACCGGCATGATCAATGCCGAGGGACTGGCGATGATGAAGCAGGGCTCCATCGTGCTCAACATGGCCCGCGGAGCGCTCATCGTCGAGCAAGACCTGGCCGACGCGCTGAACAGCGGCCACCTGTATGCTGCTGCGGTAGATTGCACCAGCGTCGAGCCGCCTGCAGCCGATCATCCGCTGCTCACCGCCCGCAACTGCTACATCACGCCGCACATCGGCTGGACCAGCTTTGAGGCACGCACGCGCCTGATGGACGTCATCACCAGCAACGTCGCTGCCTACCTCGACGGCCATCCCGTCAACGTGGTCAACAACAAGTAATCACCAATTAAGCCCTTAGGTTTTCCCTAAGGGCTCTATTTAGAATATACTATGGACGAACAAGATATCATTAACGAGGCCCTTGCCTGGGCCGAGGGCACCCATTGTGCCATCACCGTGTGTGACCTGGAGGGGAAAGTGATTTTCATGAACGAGCGCTCGCGCGCCACCTTTGACAAGGACGGCCGCACCATGCTCGGGCAAAACCTTATGCCCTGCCACAGCGAGAAATCGCAAGAGAAAATCCGCCACATGATAGCCACCGACACCGTCAACTGCTACACCATCGACAAGCAGGGCGTCAAGAAGATGATTTACCAGACGCCGTGGCGGCGCGACGGCAAGGTGTGCGGCATGGTCGAGATTTCCATGGTCATCCCCAACGAGATGCCCCACTACGTTCGCAAGTAAAATTTCAGTATCTGAACCGACAACTCCTGTAGCGGCCAGGCTCAATAGGTAGCCGGGTCGCCGAACAGTTCTACCATCTGTTCAAAGCGCTCCAGGGTGGCGCCACCAAACTTGGACAGGGACTGGCGCACACGCTCGAGGGTGCGTGCCGGGTCGCCAAGGTGGGTCTTGGAGAAGAACTTGTCGGCATAGCACACCACCTTCTCCTCCATGCTCTCGGGCACGAGGTCGCGCGGCGGCACGATGGGCAGCTGCTGGGCAATAATCTCGTCGGCAGTGATGCCGGCACCCGTGTGGCGCTCACACACGCGCCCATGCCGGTACAAGCCCAAGCTGTCGAGCATGCGGCGTCCCATGATGCCGTGCAGGATATAGGGCTCGGTGCCGTGGCAGTGGATGCCGGGAGCGTTGGTGCGGCACATGCCGATGTCGTGCAGCAAGGCGGCCTCCTCGATAAACTCGATATCGACGGGCACATGGCTGTCGATGAGGCGCTGCGCGATGGTGGCTGCCAACTCGGCAACCTGTCGGCTATGAATAACCAACACCCGGTAATCATCGTTACCGGGTGTGTAGTATCGTTGGATGATGGATAAACAATCCAGCATGTAACCAGCGGGAATTAGTCAACCATGACTACCCAGCCGTGCTCGTCGGGATAGTCGCCCATCTGGATGGCACGCAGGCGGTTGTACAGAGCGGTCACCTTGGGGCCGACTTCACCGTCCTTGCTGATGACATAGTGTACGTCTTTGTCCATATCTACCACCTCGCTGATGGGAGCGGTAACGGCTGCGGTGCCGCACTCGGCTGCCTCATCGGCCTCGGCCAGCTCCTCGAGGGGAACGGGACGGGCTTCAACCTCCATACCCAGGTCGCGGGCAATCTGCTGGAGACTCATGTTGGTGATTGAGGGCAGGATAGAGCCTGACTTCGGGGTGATATAGGTGTTACCCTTGATGATGAAGAAGTTGGCGGGACCGCACTCGTCGAGGTACTTCTTCTCCTTGGGGTCAAGGAACAGGGCAGCGCTGAAACCAGCAGCCTTGGCACGGGCGGTAGCACCCATACCGGCAGCGTAGTTACCACCGACTTTCCAACGGCCGGTGCCACAGGGAGCAGCACGGTCATACTCGCGGAAAACGGCAACCTTCGTGCAGTGGAAACCCTCCTTGAAGTACGGGCCAACGGGGGTAACGAAGATAATTACCATATATTCATCGGCGGGGCTCACACCAACGCGGGGAGCGATACCGATCTCGACGGGACGCAGGTACAGAGAGCTGCCGCTGCCATAAGGCGGGATAAAGCGCTCATTGAGCTTAACAACCTTCTTGCACATCTCCAGGAAGATGTCCTCGGGCAGGGGCTCCATGAGGATACCACGTGCACTGTTCTGCAGACGCTTTGCATTCTCGTCGGGACGGAACATGCGGATCTTGCCATCCTTGCCGCGGAAAGCCTTCAGACCTTCAAAGATCTCCTGACCATAATGCAAGCAGCTGGCAGCCATATGCAGGTTCACGGTCTCGTCCTGGGTGACCTCAATCTCACCCCACTTGCCGTCCTTGAACGTGCAGCGCACGTTGTAATCAGTCTTCATGTAACCAAAAGGCAGATGTGCCCAGTCAATGTTCTCTAAATTAGTCATACTTTTGTTTAGTTAAGGTTATTAAATGGTTTTCAATAGTTATTCTTATTGGTTCAAACGATGGCGATGCCTAGATGGCGACTTTCTGAGTCAGGTTACCGATTCTCACCAGATAGATGCCGCGAGTCCCTAGCCTCAACTCGCTGGTGCCCGGTTGCAGGGTGGCCTGCGAGATGATTTGGCCCAGGATGGTGTACACGCGCACATTGATGCGCTTGGGCGTGTAGATAGTAATCGTACCATTGCGGCCATAGATCTCGATGCCGTCGCTCGTGCGCGGGTCATTCCAGGTTCTGCCCTGGACATCACGGTTCGTCTCATGCCATTGAATCTCGGCCAGAGCAGTATTTCCCAGCCCCAGCGCAATCACCATTGTCAATATGGCCAACAGACGTCTCATCGTTTATAATCAATCAACAAAGTTATAACTATTTTTCGGAGCAGACAAACCTTTAAAGAAAATTTTCTTTTTTTCCTCAAAATTACCCCCCTCCTGCCCCATCTATCACCTCTATAGATTCTATAGTTTCTATAGCTTCTATAGCCTCTATAGTTGCTATAGTTACTATTAAAAAAAAAACGAGAGGCGACATCATTGCTGACATCACCTCTCTTAGGGGGCGGTTACCTACTCTCCCACTTTCGCAGTACCATCGGCGTGGTGAGGCTTAAC
>CADBBK010000007.1 GCA_902792895.1 uncultured Bacteroidales bacterium
GTACCCAGAGCCGGGGTCGAACCGGCACGGGTGTTACCCCATTGGTGTTTGAGACCAACGCGTCTACCGATTCCGCCATCTGGGCGTAAAAGCGGGTGCAAAGATAAGGGAATTTTTTGAATCGGGGGCAAAAAATCGGACATTTTTTGTCAAAATGCGATTTTTTAGGGCAAGATGGACTGCAATAGGGGGCGGTTATAGTAAATTTGCGGGGTAAAAGAAACGTTCGGGATATGGAGAATGATCAGAATAGAAACGTGGAGAATCCGTTTGCGCGCACGGAGTTGATGCTGGGCGCCGAGGCGATGGAGCGGCTGGCCCGCAGCCGTGTGGCGGTGTTCGGCATCGGTGGCGTGGGCGGCTATGTGGTCGAGGCACTAGCCCGCAGCGGCGTGGGTGCGCTGGACCTGATTGATGATGACACGGTGAGCGTGTCGAACATCAACCGACAGATCTATGCGCTGCACAGCACCATCGGACGGCCGAAGGTGGACGTGGCTGCCGAACGTGTCCGGGACATCAATCCGCAGTGCCAGGTGACCACCCATAGGATGTTCTACCTGCCGGAAAACGCCGATGAAATCGACCTTTCTTGCTTTGACTATGTGGTGGACAGCCTGGACACCATCACAGCCAAGATGGAGATTGCGCGGCGCTGCCTGCGGCTGGGGGTGACGCACATCTGCTCGATGGGGGCGGCCTACAAGATGGATCCGATGGCATTCCGCGTGGCGGACTTTGACGCGACGCGCATCGACCCGCTGGCACGCATGCTGCGCAAGTTGCTGCACCGTGAGGGCATCCACCACTTCAAGTGCGTCTATAGCGAGGAGGAGCCGCGTTGGAATCCTGATGTACCCGTCTATGTCGATGGAAAAAAACAGCCGGGCAGCAACGCATTCGTTCCTGCCGCGGCCGGTCTGTTGATCGCGCGCGAGGTGATTGTGGACCTCACCCACGAATAATCATCTACTTCTTATTTCTTCTTGGACTTCTTGGAGCTCTTGCCCGAGGAGCCGGACTTGCTCGACGAACCGGATTTGCTGGATTTACTCGTCGAACTGGATTTGCTTGACTTGCCAGACTTGCTCTCCTTTGAGGATTTGCTCTCCTTCGAGGACTTGCCTCCCTTCTTCTCGCCGGCAGCAGCCTTGCGGGCTTCTTCCTTGGTGGGAATCTTGATTTTCTCACCTGCCTTGATCTTGTTGCCGTCCTCGATGCCGTTGGCGCGCTCGATGTCCTTTACCGATACGCCAGCCTTCTCGGCAATCTTGGTGAGGGACTCACCCTTCTGCACGGTGACCTCGGAGGGCTGTTTGGGTTTCTCGTGCTTCTTGTGCTTGCTCTTGGAGCTGCGCTCGGCGTTGTCTCTCCTATTGTGGCTCTTGCTGTTGTCCTTGCTGTAGCGGTTGTTGCGGTCACGCCAGTCACGCGAGTTGCTGCGCGAGGCTTGCTGACGAGCCGTCTGGTCCTCCTTGCGGGTATTGCTCTTCTTGGCCGTGGCCTGCGCGGTGGTTTCCTTGTCCACGTTGACGGTGTAGGAGCCCTTGTAGGGCGCCTTGGTGGCAGCCTGGGCCTCGATGTTCTTCACCTCGTCGAACTGTGCCTGCTCGTTGTAGGCCTCCTCACCACTCGATGTGGCGGTTGCCTCGCTGCTGCTGACGGTCTGCACGAGGGCCATATCCTCGTTGTCGGCGCTGGCGTTGCTGTGGACAGGCGCCTTGACCTTGAGGTTATCGCCACGATGCACGCGCTCGCTGCTCATGTTGTTGAGCGACATGAGTTCGCTGGTAGTCATGTTGTACTTGGCAGCGATGGATGACAGCGTCTCGCCGCGCCCCACCTTGTGGTTGATGGTGCGGATTTCGCCACTGGCCATGCGTCCCGAGAGGTACTCCTCGGCGGTGGCTACCTGGCCGCCGGGTTCAACCACCTGGCGGTGTTCATACAGGTCGTCGCGGTAGTTGTCGATGCTGTCCTGGCTCATGATGAAGCTGTACACCTGCTGTGAGGGCAGCACGAGCATGTAGGGATGGTTGTCGCCGGGGATGACATCGGCGCGGAACTGCGGATTGAGGGTACGGATCTCCTCGATGGGGATGTTGAGCACCTGGGCAATCTGAGAGAAATGGATGCGGCGGTTCACGCTGACGGTGTCGGTGATGAGCGGCTTGCTGGCCAGCGACGGGCTGATGTTGTGCTGCTTGTAGTAGGTCATCGCATAGTTGGCGGCGATGAAGGCAGGCACATAACCGCGCGTCTCGCGGGGCAGGTCGTTGTAGATGTCCCAGAAATCGCCCGCATCACCGTTGCGGTGCAGCGCCTTGTTGACGTTGCCTGGACCGCAGTTATAGGCGGCGATGGCCAGCGACCAGTCATTATAGATCTGGTACAGGTTCTTGAGGTACTTGGCGGCCATGGCGCTGGAGCGGTAGGGATCGCGGCGCTCATCGACGAGCGAGTTGATCTCCAGTCCCAGACCCTTGCCCGTGCCGATCATGAACTGCCACAGTCCAGCGGCTCCCACACGTGACACGGCATTGGGGTCCAGGGCGCTCTCGACGATAGGCAGGTACTTGAGCTCGAGCGGCAGACCTTCCTTCTCGAGTGCCTGTTCAAAAATGGGCATGTAGTACAGGCTCATGCCCAGCATCTCCTCGACCAGCGTGCGGCTGCGGTAGACGTAGCGCTCGATGTGCTTGCGCACGACCTGGTTGTAGGGCATCTCGATGACTGAGGGGATGGCTGCCAGACGGCGGATGTAGGTTTCCTCGCCCACCTCGCCCGGCGACTTGTTCTCCACATCGGCATCAAGCACGGTGTAGTTCTGCAAGTACCAGTTGGTCATCATCTTGTACACGTCGGTGTCAAAACTCTCGGGGAAGACGATGTCATCGTCGGTGATGGACTGCTTCAACGAGAGGATGTTGTTCTTCTCACGCGGCGCGGCCAGCAGCGAGGTCGCCGCCAGTACCGCAGTGAGCATTAATGTGATGAGTCGTTTTTTTGTCATATTGTCATGTCGTTATTTATTTCATCATTCTAGAAGCTGAAGGCACATTGCAGCCCCAGCGACGGCAACCGGCCGCCAGTGACGCCCGGGTCGATGGCCGTGGGGGCGACATCGAGTGTCAGGTCGGGCGAGATATCGAAGTGGGCCAACGAGGCATCCACATAGGCATCCACGATATTGATCAGGTACACGCCCACCATGGCGATGACGCAGATCTCGCGGTAGCGCCTGTAGTAGTCGCGCTTGTTCTTCATCACCTTCTGCAGCCACGCGACATCCAGGTCGCTCTCATTCACCGTCGGCGGGAAGAAGCCCATGTAGCTGCGCGTGTCAGGGTCATCATCCATCACGTCGCGGTAGCCTCTGGAGTAGTCCTTGTACATGCGGTTGTTCCACGTCGCACCGTAGGTCAGGCCCACAAAGGCCCCCACCACGATGGGCAGTTTCCAGTAGCGGCGGTTATAGAGCTGGCCCAAGCCCGGGCACAATGCCGACAGCCACAGCGCCCGCTGCGGGTCGGGGTTGAACGTGCGCATCTTGCCCAGCGGCTCGGCGGTGGCCACTGAGTCCACCAGCACCTCCACGCCGGTGATGCCCTTGATGGAATCGATCGAGGCAAACATCACCGTGTCGCCCGACGCATTGACCACCCGCACGGGTGCCTCGCTGGCCAGGCGCGCAGTGTCACTCACCGCAACGGGCCGACGGACGTGATGGACCGGCACCGTGGGCTCGTCCACCGCTGTGGTCACCGTGTCGCTGACGACTGTGACGACAGTCGGCTGCGCCATCAGGTCACAGCAGCCCCACAGCACGCACAGCAGCAGCACCGCGGCCATGCGGCGCCACCTCACGCGATATGTCATCAAGCGCTCCACCGTGTGAACTTGTCAAGCATTCTTCAATGTATCAAAGATACTGATGATCTTCTCCAGCTGCTCCTCGGTGCTGAACGGGAAGGTGATTTTGCCCTTGCCGGTCCTGTCGCACGAGAATTTCACGGGCACCCCGAAGGCCGACGACAGATGCCGTTGCAGGATCTCATAGTCCTTGGCATTCACCGGCTTGGTGTCGTCCTGCTGGCCAGCGCGCTCCTCGAGGGCGGCCTGCTGCATCTGCTTGGCACGCTGCTCGACCTGCCGCACCGACAAGCCCTTCTTGATGGTCTCGTTATACAGTTTGAGCTGCAGTTTGGGATCATCGAGCGACAGCAGTGCCCTGGCATGTCCCATGTCAAGGGCGTGGTCGTGCAGACCCAGCTGCACCTCGGCGGGCAGCTTGAGCAGGCGCAGGAAGTTGGCAATCGTGGCACGCTTCTTTCCGATGCGCTCACTCAGGCGCTCCTGCGTCAGCTTGTACTGCTCAATGAGTTTCTTGAACGTCAAGGCAATCTCGATGGCATTCAAGTCCTCGCGCTGGATGTTCTCGATCAGCGCCATCTCGGTCACCTCGCTGTCGTTGGCCGTGCGGATGTAGGCCGGCACGCTCTCCAAGCCTGCCAGCAAGGCGGCACGGTAACGGCGTTCGCCCGAGATGATCTGGTAACTGTTGTCGCCCATGCTGCGCAAGGTCAGCGGCTGGATGATGCCCAGCTCGCGGATGCTGGCAGCAAGTTCCTCGAGCGCCTCGCTGTCAAAGTTCTGGCGGGGCTGGTCGGGGTTGGGGTTAATCTGGCTGATGGGAATCTCGTTGATGGCCGACGAACCGCCAGTCTGTATGTCATCCATCGAGATGAGTGAGTCAAGGCCTTTGCCTAGAGCGCTACGTTTCATATTGTGGTAGTGATTGTTGTTTGTTTGATTGCTAATTTAGGTGGATTATCAGCCGCGGGAGATGATTTCCTGCGCCAGTTGCCTGTGGCTGACCGAGCCGCGGCAGTCGGGGTCATACAGGATGACCGGCAGGCCGTGGCTGGGCGCCTCGCTGATGCGGATGTTGCGCGGTATCACGGTGTTGAACACCATGTCGCCGAAGTGGCCCTTCAGCTCCTCAAAGATCTCGTTGGCGAGGCGCAGGCGCGCGTCATACATCGTCACCAGGAAACCCTCGATGCGCAGCCCCGAGTTGAGTTTGCCCTTGATGATGCGGATGGTGTTGAGCAGCTTGCTGATACCCTCCAGGGCAAAGTACTCGGCCTGGACGGGGATGATGACACTGTCGGCCGCCGTCAGGGCGTTGACGGTAATCAGTCCCAGCGACGGGCTACAGTCGATGATGATATAGTCGTAGTCGCCCTTGACCTGGCCGATGGCATTGCGCAGCACGCGCTCACGGCCCTGCTTCTCGACCAGTTCCAGCTCGGCACCCACCAGGTCGATGCGCGAGCCCAGCAGTTTCAGCCCTTCGACGCAGGTGTCCACCGTGGCGCTGGCCACGGGGTAATCATCGACCAGGCATTCATAGATGGTCGACGACATGTTTTTGGGCTCGATACCGAGTCCCGAGGTGGCGTTGGCCTGCGGGTCGGCATCGATGAGCAGCACACGCTTGCCGCTGGTTGCCAGAGCCGCCGACAGGTTGATCGATGTCGTGGTCTTGCCCACGCCCCCTTTCTGATTGGCTATTGCTATTATTTTTCCCATTGTGGATAATCTTCAATTTGTCAGTTGTGTCTTGCAAGCCTTGGCTTGCCCAAAGGGCTACAGTTCCAAGGGTTAACCATCAGATGCCAACCCTTAACTGTAGCCTCGAATGTTTCACGGGCACAAAGTAACAATTTTTCGCTCAATAAACCTTGAAAAAGTCCGTTAAAATGGGTGAATTGTTGAAAACTGGCCTTAATTGTCAACAACTCGTGGAACATTTAATTTTATGCCGTTTAGGCCTGTTTTATGCGTTCCCATGAGCGATGGATAGAATAATTTTTGTAAGTTTGCACTCCAGAATCAACGGCTAACGGCTGAAAGCTTCAACTAACGCCTAATGCCTAACACCTAACGCCAAGAATATGACCAACCGTGAACTCCCCCACCCCCTGATAGCCATCATCCCCGTCGTGGTGCTGATAGGCCTGCTGGCTATCGTGATTACCCTGTTTGGTGCCGATGCGCTGAGCGGAGGCAGCCAGATTGCCCTGCTCATGGCGATGGCGGTGTGCGTCACCATCTCGATGGTGCGTTACCGCGTGCCGTGGAAGGTCTTTGAGGACCAGATGACGCGCACCATCGGCGACGTGTCCGTGACACTGCTCATCCTGCTCACGGTGGGCATGCTGGCCGGCTCATGGATGGTGAGCGGTGTGGTGCCCACGCTCATCTACTACGGGGTGCAGATTCTCTCGCCGCGTTTCTTCCTCGTCAGTGCCTGCGTCATCTGCGCCCTGGTGTCGCTGCTCTCGGGCAGTTCGTGGACCACCGTGGCCACCATCGGCGTGGCGCTGTTGGGCATCGGGCAGGCGCTGGGCATCTCCGAGGCCTGGACGGCAGGCGCCATCATCTCGGGAGCCTACTTCGGCGACAAGATGTCGCCGCTGAGCGACACCACCATCCTCGCCTCGTCGTCGGTGAGGGTGGACATCTTTGAACACATCCGCTACATGGTGCTCACCACCACCCCTTCGATCCTCATCACACTGGCCATCTTCCTCATCGCCGGCCTGGGGCATGGCAGCGAGGAGAGTCTGCACATCGAGCAATACACCACCGGCCTGGCTAACACCTTCAACATCTCGCTGTGGACACTGCTCGTGCCCCTGGTGACCGGCGTGCTCATCGCACGCAAGGTGCCGTCGCTCATCGTGCTGTTTGCCTCATCGGTCATGGCAGGCGTGATGGCGCTTATCTTCCAGCCGCACATCCTCACCCAGATTGCCGCCGATGCGACGCTCAGCACCCCCATGGCGCTGTTCAAGGGGCTGGCCATCACTTTCTACGGCGCGACAGCGGTGCAGACAGGCTATGAAGCGCTCAACGACCTGGTATCGACCGGCGGCATGGCAGGCATGCTCAACACCATCTGGCTCATCCTGTGCGCCATGTGCCTCGGTTCGGTCATGGTCGCCAGTCGCATGATTGAGAGCATCACCGGCGTCATCATCAGGTTTGTACGCACCAGGTTCACCCTGGTCACCTCCACCGTGGGTACCGGACTGTTCCTCAACCTCACTACCGGCGACCAGTTCATCAGCATCGTCCTCACCGCCGACATCTTCCGCAACGTCTATGACCGCGAGGGATACGAGGCACGGCTGCTCAGCCGCACCACCGAGGACGCCGCCACCGTCACCTCGGTGCTCGTGCCCTGGAACACCTGCGGCATGACGCAGGCCACCGTCCTGGGTGTCCCCACCCTCACCTACCTACCCTACTGTTTCTTCAACCTCATCAGCCCCCTGATGTCGATGCTCGTCGCCGCCATCGGCTGGCGCATCCACCGCCGCCCACAATCCCCGGACACCGATAACCAACCCACACACTAAGAATCTTGACCTCACGCTAAGACGCTAAGCCGCTAAGAATCTTATATGGCATCCGCATTCCAGTCGATGGAAATGCGGATGCCATATAAAATATTGTATTTGTTGTATTTATTGTTTTCTAAACTTAGCGGCTTGGCGGCTTAGCGTGAGGATGCGTGAAGTTTACCAGTTGCCCGCAAGGAGGTAGTCGATGATGGCGCTCACGTCGGCGATGGCCACCTCGCCGTCCTGGTCGGCATCGGCACCCGACAGGTTGACACCCGAGGCATTGCCCGTGAGCAGGTAGTCGGTCAGCTTGCTCACGTCGCTGATGCTCACCTCACCGTCACCATCCGCATCGCCACGCATCGATGAGTTGCCGGTATAGGGCACCCAACTGGAATTACTCCAATTATAATGGTAGAGATCCCAATGCTTTGCGCTGGCTTGGTTGATATGGGCGTCAGTGATGACATTCCCATCGGTGGCACCAGTATTGGGATTGGGGTCAACGAAAACATATGCCTTCCCCGTATCACCGCTGCGTGTGGGCAGCCCGGCAATCAGATTTCCCATCGCGTTACTCTTGAGCTGGTTGTAATAAATACTCATGGTTTTAAGATTCGGGCAATTGCTCACATTCATGCTCGCAATCTGGTTGGAGTGAGCACTTATTAATTCAAGGCTGGTGCAACTACTCACGTCGAGGCTTGTCAAATTGTTGTATTGACACCACAGTTCCTCAAGATTCGTGTGGTGAGCGATATCAAGGCTGGAAATCTGGCAGCGCATGCAGTCGAGAAAGGTCAGCGCGGTACAGTCACTCAGGCCAGTGATTTCAGTAAGGCTGGGGTTTGACTCGCACGTGAGCCACGACAATTGGCTGCAACCGGTCACATTAAGACTGACCAGTTCGTCATTGTAGGCACATTCGAGGCTCGTGAGCTGTGAATTGTCATCCACCCACAGTTGCACCAGACTGGGCATATTGTTAAGCACTAACGAGGCCAGGTTGTTGGCAGAGCAAACAACGACCCTCAAATACTGCAGGTCTTGTAAATCATCGAGGCTGGTCAAGGCGCAGCAATAGCAGCTCAGATTCTCCAGCGCCGGGCATGCATCCAAACCGTTAATCGTCTGAAGATTGTAATTGTTGTTACAGGACAGCTGTGTCAATGCGCTACAGCCCGACAAGTAAAGGTTCTGCAGGTTGCAATTATCGCATTTTAGCTCGGTCAAGCTCTGGTTTCCAGACACCCTGAGGGTTTTGAGTTTTCTCAATCCCGAAACGTCGAGTGACGTCAGTTTGTTGTTGGCGGCATACAGGGATTCCAAATCAGGCATGCTCATGACCGCGCTCAAGTCGCCCATCTTGCAGTCCTCACAGTCCAGATAGGTGATAGCCGTACAGGACCCCAAATTGCCAATATATGATAGATTAGGGTTACTGTTACAGTTGAGATTGGTCATCGCTGTACAATTATAGACTTCCAGATTGGTCAACGCGTTGCTATAACACGTTAATGACTTCAAGTTCAGGTTGTTATTCACCCACAGGGTTTTCAAGGCGCTGTGATTGACGACATAGACCGAGGTGAGGTAGTTACTCTGCAGATACAGTCCCTGCAGAAGCGTGTTATTATTCACATTAATAGAGTACAACTGGTTCTTACCCAGATTCAGGTAAGTCAACTTGGTGAGGGCGCTCACGTCGATCGAAGTGAGTTTATTATTGTAGAAATCCAACTTTGTCAACTGGGTAAAGTACTCGACACCCTTGGCGTCATAGATGTACTTGCTCTCCACCACGAGCTCGGTGCGGGCATTGAGTTGCGCCGTGGTGATGGTGCCGCTGGGATACTCGCTCAACAGATAGGAGCGGAAGTTCGCGTCAGGGAAGTTCGTGCTGTTGATGGTCACATCGGCGTGGGCTGCGAGTGCAGCCATCAGTGCAGCCAGTGAAAAAAGTAATAGTTTTTTCATAATCGTTATCGTTTATAAGTTAATAAATGTTTCAATATTCAAGTCGTGCCGCAAATTTAGCGATAATTTCCCGTATATCCAATAAAACAACGACAAATGCTAATATTTTCTCACTACCCCACCCACCCCTCATAATGGGAAAACAATAAATACAATTATTGATTATCAATACAATTTATTGTCCTTTATAGTCGGCGGATACGATTAATTCGCAGGCATCAGGAATGGTCGGATGCCACCTAAAGCCTAAAACCTAAAGCCTAAAACCTAAAACCTAAAACCTAGAGTCTTTCTTGTCTTCAAGACTTTGACGCGCAGATTATGCAAGCCTGTAGATGCGCTAAGGAGCAGTGTAGTAAAAAAATAAACACCGCGTTTCACAACGCGATGTTCATTTAGGATGAATAGTATTAATATTTCCAACTTTGCTGCAAAGATAGTGCCTTTAAAATTACGCACCAAATTTTGAATGCAAAAAATTGTTATAATTAGTTAACTGATTTCGGTAGGGTGTTATCAAACTCAGTTGATTTTTCCCTATTAGAAACCAATAGATTAGCCTGTTTACTTATTCAGGATCATGTCGATAAGTACCGACAAGTCGGACACCTCAATCGCGCCATCCTCATCGACGTCGGCGGCCAGCATGTTGATGCTAACGTCGGGGAGACCCAACAGGTAATCTACCAGAACCGAGACATCACTGATGGCGACCTCGCCGTCATCGTCCACGTCGCCAAGGATATACTCGGGCTCCCAAGTGTTCTCGTAGCAGATCTCGATGTCGTCAATGAAGCATGAGCTGCCCGAGGCCTTGAGACGGAACATAATGGGCTGGTTGGTGGGCAGTGAGGTGATTGTAGCATTGGCCATACCACCGGCAGCAACGTAGAACTCGTAGGGATAGGTATCCAGTGATTTCCATCGCTGGCCGTTGTTAACCGAGTACTGCGGCGTAACGTAAACACCCGCTGACGAGGGATTGTAAATCTTGAAGCGAACTACCTGAGGAATCTTGTTCAGGTTCTCGGCGGTGTTGAAGTAGCCGCCACTCTTCATAGCCACGACATGGCCGCTTCCCACTTGGGCAGTGTCCACAACGGCGCAATTATAGAAGTCCCACTTGGCATACACACCAGCCACGCCGCGCTCGTTGAGCGTAGCGCCCACGGGCATCTTCTCGAAGTCCTCGATAGAATTCTTGGAGTTGTCCTTCACCACGTCGAAGGTGATGATGCTGTCGTTCATGGCGATGTTGATAAATGCATAGGAGCTCATCTTGCCGTCCCATGTGTTCAGATTGGGTTGGGTGGCATTAGAGATGCTGGTGACATTGCTGGTACCGGGGAACGGGTCACGCGGGCTGTCGTTCATGCCGTTGAAGTTAGCGCGAAGCAACTCGTAGTAATTGTGGTTGGGATTGGCATTGACCAGGTTGTTCTCCCACACATCAGCATTGGTCGAATCCACGCGCCAAATCAGCATTCCGGGACCTGGCAGGTTCTTGTCCCACTTGATGCGCTGGCGGTTCTCGATGATGAAGTACTCGTTCTTGTTGGCGGTGTTCAGGCGGTAACCCGTGTTGCTCTTCTCAAGGGCAGGCACGGTAATGGTGCCCTCACCCTCGATCACGGTGGGCTGGGCAAATCCCAGTGCATAGCGCTCAAACAGGCTGTAGCCGGCAGGGTTGCGGCCGTTGTTGTTCTTGAAGCCGCTGGCCATGACTGACCATGTCAACGGATAGGCGTGGTTGACACCGCCGCTGCCGTCATTATCGGTATCATAGAAGTCGGGCAGGCCCAAGCAGTGGCTGAACTCGTGGCAGATGGTGCCGATGCCGGCGAGGCTGCCCATCGAGACATAATCACCCTCAGCACCGGTCATATTAGTCGAGCAGGCGTAGAGCTTGAAGTTCACGCCATCCAGCACGGGCGACTCCACGAAATCCTTCATGTGGGGCCACAGGTAGTCACGATTGTTGTCGCTGTGGTCCGAGCCGAAACCGGCCACGAGGAAGAACACCATGTCGGCAGTGCCGTCCTCATCGGTATCATACTGGCTGAAATCCACCTCGGGGTCAAGAGCCTCGAGAGCGGCAAAGAAGATGGAATCGCACTTGAACTGATGGGCGTCGGTGCACTGGAAGGGGACGTCCACGGGGCCCAGGATGTCAAAGTGCGGGTCAAACTGCTGGAAAGAGTTGTCGTAGTAGTAGTCACGCACACTGCCCATGCAATCGACCTTGGTGCCAGCGGGAAGCGTGAAGCCCTTGTAGTCATGGCTATTGATCATCTCGTCGTAGAAGTCGTAGGGTGTGTAGTTCGAGGGCGTGTAGTCAACAAACTTACGATCGGTGTAGTTAATCAAGATAATCAAGCCGCGGAACTTGCTGTAGTCCATGTGGCCACCGTGGCCCACACCGCGCAACAGGCTGTTGCGGTGGTTGAGCATCTGCTTGCCACGCTGAAGCATCTCGTTGCTGACCAACTTCTTGGGCAGGCTGCTGAGGGCTGCACGGTCGGCAGCAGTGCGATAATCGGCATCACGGGCGATGCGGTCGCCAGCGACCAGACGGTCGCCGTCAAGACGGGCATAGGTGTAGTAACCTGCCGCATTCTTGACCACAGTGTAGCCGTCGATGGTCGTCAAGTAATTGAGGAACTCGTCACCATGCAGCTGCACGGTCAGCGTGGTACCGTCGGGCTGGACCACCTTAGAGGGCGTTGGATCAGCGGGGACGGCACGTGCGGTTATGCACAACAGTGAAACCACAAGTAAGATTAAGGTTTTTTTCATAAAGTTACATTTTAGATATATGGTTAATAAGAAAGCGGCTATTCAGCCATCTTTTTGGGAGACCAGCCTCTCACACTTAGCGAGAGAGGCCCTTACAACATGACTGAATAGCCGCCGCGGATTTTATCGGCTGATAATTGCGTCAATAATCACGTTCACGTCGGCAATGGTAACCTCGCCATCGCCGTTCACGTCGGCGTTCTGGAGCACCGACTCATCGACCTCGCTGCCCAGGATGATGCCGATCACGAGGTTGATGTCGGCAATCGACACCTCGCCGTCACCGTTCACGTCACCGAGAGGGGGCTGGTCGGGCCACATGTTCTGATAGTACAGCATCACGTCATCCAGGTAGCAGCAATTCTTGGAACTGCCGCCAATCTGATTGATGCGCAGCATGATAGGCTCATCAAAGGGCAGAGGAACGGTGGATGCGCCCCATGAGTTGCCGTCAACGGTCAGCTGGCCCTGCTCGCCCTCAAGCCACGTCTCGCCGTTGTCGGTCGAGTACGAGAGCCTGAACTTGGCACGGGTGCTGGTGGGGTTGTACACCACATAGCGCACGGCATAGGGGATGATCTTCAACGGCTTGCTGGTCGAGATCATGCTCGGCGACTTCATCGCCACGGCATGCTCGCCGCTGCACTGGCCCTCGCCGGGACTTGCCACGGCGCTTTTCGAAAAGTTCCACTTGCAATACACGCCGGGCACGTTCTTGAGGCTCAGCTCGCTGCTGACCTCCATCGCCTCGAAGTCCTCGGTGATGGTCAGGATGGAGTTCTCCTCCTGCAGCGAGAAGGTAATGAGCTGGTTGTCCTCAGCAATGTCCATAAACAGGAAGTCGTTGAACGACTTGTCCCATGTCTTCACACTGGGGTTGGTGAAGTTGGTGATCGATGTCACGCCTGCAGCGCCGGGGAAAGGATCATGGTCGCTGTCATGGCCGATATAATCGGCGCGCAGCAGCTCGTAGTACATGTGGTTGGGGTTAGCGTTCACGTTGTTGTACCACCACACCTCGGCATCGGTCGAGTCCACTCTCGCCACCAGCATGCCGTGGCCGGGCAGGAAGCGGTCCCACTTGCCGGGCTGGCGATTCTCTATGAGGAAGAACTCGTTCTCGTTGGGCGTATTCAGGCGGTAGCCCATATTGCTCAAGTCCAGGGGCTCCATTGCATATTCACCGGCCGTGTCGAGCAGCACGGGCTGGGTAAAGCCCAGGGCATAGCGCTCATACAGGCTATAACCCACCGGGTTGCGCCCGAAGTTGCCGCCGCTGCCACCTGCCATGACCGACCACTCGCCAGGATTCAGGCTCTCACCGCCGCTACCGCTGTAGTCGGTGTCATACAGGTCTGGCAGACCCAGCACATGGCCGAACTCGTGGCAGAAGGTGCCGATGCCGTTCACGTCGCTGTAGTAGTTCTCCCAGCCGGCAATCTCGGTCGAGCAGGCATACAGGTCAAAGCGCACCCCGTCGTGCGGGGGAGCGGTGTACAGGTAGAACATGTGGGGCCACAGGTAGCTCTCGCTGTTGCCGCTGTAGTTGGCCGAGTAGCCTGCCACCAGGAAGAACACCATGTCCACATAGCCGTCGCCGTTGATGTCGTAGTCGTTGAAGTCAATCTGGGCGTCCACCGAGTCCAGCGCGGCGTGGAAGATGACATCGGCATTGTCGGTCGACTGCGGATAACGGCACGAGTAGGGCACGTTGACCGGGCCTACCACGTCAAAATGCGGATCAAACTGCTGGTTCGAGTTATCATAGAAATAGTCCCTCACGCTGCCCGTCATGGCCACATGGCGGCCGTTGAGCGTGTAGCCCTTGAAGTCGTGGGTGTTGACCATGTCGTCATAGAAACTGTTGGCCTCGGGCATCGTGAATTTCTTGTCTTTGTAGTTGATCAGGATAATCAGGCCACGGAAATTGTCGTAGTCCATGGCCCCCTCGGCACCTACGCGGTGCATCGCGCTGTTGCGGCGACTGAGTTTCTGGATGCCTGCCTCGCGCATCGAGCGGCTCGTCAGGCCCTTGGGAATCGAGGCCAGCGCCACATGGTCGGCGACCGTGCGCTTGCCCAGGTCATGGGCGATGCAGTCACCAGCTACCAGGCGGTCGCCGTCGAGCTGGGCATAGGTGAAATAGCCGGCCTGGTTCCTCACCACGGTGTAGCCGTCGAGCGTGGTGACAAAATGGAAGAATTCATCGCCATGCAGCTGCACCGTCAGCGTCGTGCCATCGGGCTGCAGCACCTGCATGGGCGTGGGGTCAGCAGGGACTGCCCGTGCCGCCAGGCACAGCAATCCCGCCACTAACAAGAACAATTTTCTCTTCATTGCTTTTCTCTTGATGGTTAATTGGATATAGTTAATTGGGTTTTTTATTTTGTGAACGATACAGCAGCCGGCCTTGTGAAATGGCTCATGCCAATTTTTCTAGTGATGGCGAATCGTATCATCCCTTGGTGGAATTCGTCTGGTTCGCGTCACTCGCATTAGCCCCAAAGGGTGTGATGACTGGCCGCTATATCATTGCCTCTGTTCTTTATGATTCGGGCAGTTTCCTGCCGTCAAGTGCACGTTCAATGGAGAATCTCATCGATGATCGCGTTGATGTCGGCAACTGTGATTTCACCGTCACCATTCACGTCACAATTCTTAGCGAACACACCCGACAAGATGTGCTGGATCACAACATCGATGTCGGCCACCGAAATCTCGCCGTCACCATTCACGTCGAGCGAAGGCTTCACTTCGGGACCGCCCTCCTCGCCGTTGTAGTACAGCGTGAAGTCATCGACGTAGCTGGCCGTGTTCTTGTTGCCGGCGCGCATGTAGATGCGGAACTTGGCGCCCTGGGTATTCTGCAGGTCAAGGTTCCAGTAGCAGATGGTCTTGGACTTGGCAGGAGCCTCGGCGGTGGCATCACCCTTGGAACTTTGGGCGGTCACCCACACGGGGTTGCCCTCGGCATCGTCCTCGACCGAGTACTCCAGCGAGTACTTGCCCAGAGTGGACGACGGGTTGAACACCGTCAGGCTGGCCAGGTAGATGTTGTAGTACACCGGCGTGGTGCTGTAGAGCATGCTGGGCAGCTTCATCATCACGCTGTTCTCGCCGTTGGCCTTGTCCTCGCCCGGTGCACGCACGCCCGACTTGTTGAACGACCAGGTGGCAAAGGCACCCTCCACGTCCTTGTCGGTCGTGCTCGTCGACACGGGCATCGACTCAAAGTCCTCTACCAGCGCTTGCAGCGAGCCGTCCTCTACCGCCTTGAAGGTGATGATGCCGTCCTGCTCGGCGATGCCCACCAGATTGAACGGGTTGGCATATCCCCCCCACGTCGTCAGGGCGGGCGTGCTCTCGTTGGTGAGCATCACGTTGCCCGAGTTGCCGGGGAAGGGGTCGCTGCCCGACTCTCCGCTGGTCGAGTTGCCGGCACGCAGCATTTCGAAGTAGTTGTGCGCCGGGTTGCAGTTCACCTTGTTGTCGTTCCACACGCTGGCGTTGGTGCTGTCCACGCGCGTCACAATCATGCCGTGGCCGGGCAGGTAGGCGTCCCATCCCGTCTTCTGGCGGTTCTCGATGGTGAAGAACTCGTTCTCCACGGGCGTGCGCAGGATGTAGCCCTCACGCGCGGTGTTCACGGGCCCCAGCGTGAAGCTGCCAGGCTCGGTGATCTCGTGCGCCGTGGCCCATCCCAGGGCATAGCGCTCATAGAACGTGTAGCCCACGGGCGAACGGCCGTAGTTGTAGTCGCCGCCGCCGGCCATCACGTCCCAGCCACCGGGGTGGTGGCTCTCGCCACCGCTCTTGTCGTAGTCGGTGTCGTAGAAGTCGGGCAGACCCAACACATGGCTGAACTCGTGAGCCACCGTGCCGATACCCTCGACAGTGACGGTGCTCGGCGTGGACTCGAAGCCGTAGAGCTCGGTCGAACTGGCATAGCGGTCGATGCGCTTGCCGTCATAGCTGCTGTAGGTCCAGCTCAGGCTAGACGCGTGGGGCCACAGGTAGCCGGCATTGTTGCCCGAGTAGCTCGACGAGTAACCGGCAACGAGGAAGTACACCATGTCAATCTTGCCGTCGTTGTTGTTGTCATACTGCGAGAAGTTCACATCGGGGTTGGCCTTCTTCAGCGCATTGTTGAAGATGGTCGAAGCCATGCTCTGGCACTGGTTGGCGCGTGCCTCGGTCTCGCCGTTGGCACCATAGCAGGCGCGGTAGGGACCCACCACGTCAAAGGGGGGCTTGAACGCGCCGTTGGACTGGTCGTTGAAGTAGTCGTGCACACTGCCGGGGCAGCTCACGTCACGACCGGTGATCGGGTCATGGTAGCCCGTGAAATTCTCGCTGCTGAACATCGTGGTGTAGAACGCCTGCGGGTCGTCCATGCAGAACTGCTTGTTCGAGAAGTCGATCAGCACCACCAGACCGCGGAAGTGCTCCAGGTCAAAGTTCGACAGATCCACGTTGCGCTTGGCGCGCAGCACATGGCCCTGGGCCACTGCCATCTCATCGACCATCTGCTTGGACAACTGCGACAGCAGAGCCTGCTCGGCGGGCGTGCGCATGTCGGCATCGTGGGCCAGCACGCCGCTGGGCACCAGATGCATGCCGTCGCGCTGGGCGTACTCATAGGCGCCCGCCTTGGTCAGCACGATGGTGTAACCGTCGGCTGTAGTGTTAAAGTGATAGAACTCGTCGCCGTGCAGGCAGACCGTGACCAGTGTTCCGTCGGGTTGCGGCATCAACACGCTGCCGGGGTGGGCAGGAGAGGCCAGAGCCTGGATGAATGCCAGGGCCGACGCGAACAGTAACAAGCATATTCTTTTCATTGTCGTTATGATTTAGTTGTTTTGTTGGTTTTCTGCTTGAAGGTGCTAGCGCCGCAAGTGTAATGGTTCACGGACATATAGCCCGCAAATATACACCTTTTTTTGCATTTTATAGCATTTCTGCCACACATTTTCGGCAATACGCTACGTTTTAGCACTCGACATCAGCCGACGCGGCCGTCGTCAGCGGCGGCAAGAGCGGCATTGCGGCGCAGCGTCCTGAGGCCGAGACGGGAGATGGCGCTGTGCCCGAACGTGCGGCGGAACACGCCCGTGGTCATCGTCAGCAGGCCCTCGAGGGTGAGGCTGCTGACGGCATCGGTGATGGCAAAGTCCTCGATTGTTGTCGGGACGGCATGGGCATTGTGCGGGCAACACTGCTGGCACGCGTCACAGCCCACCACGCGGCCGCCGGCCACGCGGGCCACCCATGCGGGCAGCTCCAGGTCGCGGTTCTCGACCAGCAGGCACGACAGGCAGCGGCGGCAGTCGGCAGCACCCTGTCCGTCGAGAGCCCCGGTGGGGCAGACCAGCTCGCAGCGACCGCAGTCACCGCAGGTGAGGGTACACGGCTTGTCGGGCGGCAATTGGGCCGTCGTGACGATTTCGCCTAGGAAGAAATAGGAACCTTTGCCAGGGATGATCAGGCAGTTGTTACGGCCCACGAAGCCCAGTCCGGCCTGTTGGGCCCAGTAGCGCTCACGGATGGGGGCCGAATCGACACACGGGCGGGTGGCGCACTGCGTGAGCTGCTCGATGTAGGCGGCCAGACTGCTGAGGCGCTCTCGCAGCACCTCGTGGTAGTCGCGCCCGTAGGCATAATAGGCCACGCGCGGCGCCCCCTGGGGCTGGAATCGCGCGGGATAATAGTTCATCGCCAGGCTGATGACCGTACGCGCCCCCTCGAGCAGCAGCGACGGGTCGCAGCGCAGGTCGCGGTTACGTGCCGCCCAGGCCATGCAGCCGTTGCGACCCTGCTCCAGCCAGTGGTCATAGCGTGACACAGCAGCGGACGCGACGGGAGTGGCGGCGGCAAAGCCACAAGCGTCAAATCCCAGGCTTGCGGCCTGGGATTTGATCAGTGTTGCTATGTCACAGCTCGGGGATGGCATCGAACTTGTAGCCCTGCCCTTGCAGCCACTCGATGGCGCGTGGCAAGGCATATTTCATGTTTTTCTCGGCCTTGAGCGAGTCGTGGAAGACGATAATGGAGCCGTTGCGAGCATATCGCTTGACGTTGGCCAGCACCTGTTCGCCCGTGAGTTTGCGGCTGTAGTCTCGCGTCACCAGGTCATACATGATGATCGTGAAGCGCGAGCGTAGCACCTTGGACTGTCCCCAGCGCAGCAGGCCGTGGGGCGGGCGGAAGAGCGTGCTGCCAATCAGTTCGTTGGCACGGAACACATTGTACAGGTAGTGCTTGGTGCCCACGTGGGCGCCCTGCAGGTGGCTCATCGTGTGGTTGCCCACCGAGTGGCCGCGGCGCCGCACCTCCTCGAGCAGCTCGGGATGACGCTCAACGTTCTCGCCCACCATGAAGAAGGTGGCCTTGATGCCGTAGCGGTCGAGGGTGTCGAGCACCCACGGCGTGACGTCGGGGATGGGGCCGTCGTCAAAGGTCAAGTAGACCGTGTGGTCGCGCTTGTGGATGCGCCACACGGTCTCGGGGAATAAC
Source organism: uncultured Bacteroidales bacterium (assembly GCA_902792895.1). Taxonomy (GTDB): domain Bacteria; phylum Bacteroidota; class Bacteroidia; order Bacteroidales; family Muribaculaceae; genus Sodaliphilus. The sequence goes on from CADBBK010000007.1 coordinate 18,702, forward strand.
ATGCGATACAGCAGAGGCGGACGCTCAACTAACACGGCATCAGGTCATGAGGTTGAACATCACTCCTCGGCAGCGGCCTGCTCGGCAGCAGCCTGCTCGGCTTGCATCTCGCGGTCAAACTGCTTGAGGTTGTTCTGCAAGCGCTCAATGTTGACGCCGGCGGCCGACATCTTGTCGATCATGGCCTTATACTTGGCCTCGCCGCACTGCTGGTAGTAGTCGTGCAGCATGTAGACCATGTACTGCTGGTCGATGAACTTGTCGTAGGTGTTCAGACGGCTGTACTGCGACGGGTCAAGCGACTGGTAGAAGCGCAGGTAGCCGGCATAGCGCATCATCTCGTCCTCAAGGATTTTGTTACCCTTGTCGATGCTGGTGCTGTCGCCGCTGAGTGTACCCAGGTTGTAGTAGATGCGTGCCACCTGGTCACCCATCTGCACGGTGAACGGGCAGTTGTACAACGGCAGCTTCTCCATCATCAGGTCGAGGATGGTGCGGGCCTTCTTGTAGCGGTCGGCGACATAAGCCTCCTGGGTCATACCGGCGGGGATGGGCAGGACGCCACGACTGGCGCGGTCACCCTCGCTGACCAGCGCATCGGCGAGGTCGACCAGGGTGCTGCGCATCGTGGTCACCATGCGGCTCACGGTCTCGTCGAGGTAGATCTCGCCGGGCTTGGCGGTGTCCAGACCGCCCCACAGGAACTTGTTGACCACGTTGTCATACATCACGTCGGTTGACACACCGATCATGCGGCTGTCGGCATAGGGGTCGATCATCGGCGTCACCTGATAGGTGAGACCCGTCAGGCGCAGGTAGGGGTCAAAGCCCAGGTAATAGCTGTTGGGCACCGTGATGGCAAAGTAGCAGGGACGCTTCCAGCCATCGGTGATGCTGCTGGCAATGATGTCGAACGACATCAGCTGGCTGGCCGTCATGCCCGAGCCCATGCGCTTGAGGTCCAGATTGATGGTGGGCTGGATCATGTCGCGCTGCTCCTCGCGAACGACACCGGCCTTGATGGCCTGGTCGGCGTTGACGGGGATATACACATTGCTATAGCGGATCTCGTTGATGCCGTAGTCGTTGCGGCTGCTCTCGGGGCCGTAGATGAACGCCAGTGACTTCAAGGCATCGGTCGGCGTCTCGTCGGGCTGGATGAAGTAGCTGAACTGGCGGTTGTCGTAGGCATAGGTGTCCAGACCGGCCTGCATGGGCAGCGGAGCCGACTCATAGGCGGCACGCTGCATCTGGTTGATGTACCAGTCGGTGGACAGGTAGCTCAGGTTGACGGCGCGCACGTCGGTGCGGTAGCCCTCCACCTCCTGCAGGTACCACAGAGGGAAGGTGTCGTTGTCACCGTTGCAGAAGAGCACACCGTTCGGAGCCACGCTCGACAGGTAGTTGCGGCCGAAGTCGCGCGCCGCGGTGCGTCCGCTGCGGTCGTGGTCGTCCCACGTCTGGCTCACCATCTGCAGCGGCACGAGGATACCGATCAGGGCAGCAACGGCGGCGATGGCGGCGGCCAGGCCATGGTTCTCCTTGACAGGTGCCACAGCGGCCTCACCCTTGGCGGGCTTCTTGTCCTTCTTCTTCAGGGCCCACATCACGAGGCTCCACAGGCCTGCAACGCCCATACCGATCCAGATGCTGAACGCATAGAACGAACCGGCGTAGGCATAGTCACGCTCACGAGGCTGGTTGGGGGTCTGGTTCAGGTACAGCACGATGGCGATACCCGTCATGAAGAACAGGAAGAACACCACCCAGAACTGCTCGATGCCGCGACGGCCGCGGTAAGCCTGCCACAACAGGCCGATGATACCCATCAGCAGCGGCAGCAGGTAGAACACGTTGTGGCCCTTGTTGCCCTTGCCCAGGTCATCGGGCAGCAGGCTCTGGTCGCCCAGGCGCGGGTTGTCGATGAACGAGTAGCCCGAAATCCAGTTGCCGTGGGTGATCTCGCCCATGCCCTGGAGGTCGTTCTGGCGACCGGCGAAGTTCCACATGAAGTAGCGCCAGTACATATAGTTCAACTGATAGTCGACAAAGAAGCGCAGGTTCTCCATCATCGTCGGCCTCGTCTTCAGCTCCTTGGACGCCGCATTGCCGTTGGCATCCAGCTGCGTCGTTGCCTCGACCTGGGTGCCTTCCATGCCCAGCCACTCGACATACTCACGCTCGTGCTTGTCGTCGTGGATGCGCGGGAACAGCATGTTCTGCTCGGGGCTGTAGCGGTAGTTCTTCTTGTAACCCAGCTCCTTGTAGCGGTCAGGCTGGTCGGGGCTGGTCTTCACCTCGGGAGCATACTGCATCGGGCCCTCGGTGACAGCGGGCTGCATGACACCGCCGGAGGTCTGCTGATACATCACGTCGCTGTAGAGCGTGCGGCCATACAGCAGCGGCGTCTCACCGTACTGCTCACGGCTCAGGTACTTGGCCAGCGCAAACGTGTTGTTCGGCGAGTTCTCGTCAAGAGGGGTGTTCTGCGAACTGCGGATCAGAATCAGCGCATAGCTGCTGAAACCGATGAAAATCACCAGGATGCACGACACGATGTTGGTGAACACGCGGACGGGAACATGCTTGCAGAACTTCACCAGGTAAACGATCAGCGCTACCAACAGCAGCAGCGGCAGCCACAGGCTCTCGCCCAGCAGCAGCATGCCCGACAGCACGATCGCCAAGGCGAACGACAGCTTGATGCGCAGTGCGCTCTTGTTGCTGTACAGCTCCCAAAGAGCCCATGCACAAGCAGCCAGGAACACGATGGCATAAACCAGCACGCCCGAGTTGAACGACATGCCCAGCGTGTTCACGAAGAACAGGTCAAAATTCTGGCCCATCTCCACAAAGCCCGGTTCCAGGCCGTAGAGAATCAAGCCCACGATCACAAACGACACCAGCAGCGTCAGCAGCGAGCCCTTTGCCGAGGACTCCTTGCCCTTCAGGCGGCACTGGCGATAGTAGAATATCAGCGCGATGGCAGGGATGCACAGCAGGTTCAGCAGGTGGACGCCAAGCGACACGCCGAACACATAGGCAATCAGCACAATCCAGCGGTCACTGCCAGGCTCCTGAACGCGGTTTTCCCACTTCAGAATCAGCCAGAATACCAGCGCCGTGCAGAACGACGAGAAGGCATACACCTCGGCCTCGACGGCACTGAACCAGAACGTGTCGCTCCACGTGTAAGCCAGCGCACCGCAGATGCCGCTGCCCATCACCACCAGGTACTGGGCCAGCGTCATGCTGTCCTCCTGGCCCTCCTTCACCACCAGTTTCTTCACCAGGTGGGTGATGGACCAGAACAGCAGCAGGATGGTCAGCGCACTGAAGATCGCCGACATCGCATTCACGCACTTGGCCACAGCCATCACGTTGCCGCCAGCAAACTGGCTCGCAAAGTTGGCGGCAAGGATGAATATCGGGTTGCCGGGCGGGTGACCGATTTCAGTCTTAAAACCTTGGGCAATAAACTCCGGGCAGTCCCAGAAGCTGGCGGTGGGCTCGATGGTCAGCAGGTAGGTCGCTGCCGCCACTACAAAGATGAGCCATCCCAGCGCATTGTTGATGAGATTGTACTTCTTCATCGTCTAATACTTGTCAAATAATAGTTAGGTTTTATCTTGTTGTTTGTTGATTTTCACGTTCCTGGATAGCAGGAGGCACTCCCCGGCAAAATCGTTGGCCACATCTGCCGAGGCGCCCTTCAAATTATCCAAACGGCAAAATTACTCATAATCTTTTAAAACGCCCCCCTCAACACCCCATATTTGACAAAATTTTGTATTTTTGGGAAATTCATTTTAACTTTGTGCCTCAATATAAGTCTAAATGACAAATTTCCACGGTTTTTAACAATAGAGAGAATTATGAAACAGATTAGATTATATGTGATGGTTGCGGTGCTGGCAGTGGCTGGCATGATGGCAACCGGGGCCAGCGCTCAGGTGCTGCGCGATGCGGACTTCAACAGCATCGGCCGCATCAACGGCAATGGCGTGGTGCGCAACGAGGCTGGCCGCTCGGCGGGCTCGTTTGACGCCGACGGCACGGTGCGCGACGTGACGGGCAAGGCTGTGGGCACGATCAAGCAGCTGGAAATCTTTGACACCGAGGGCAACCGCATCGGCTATATCAACCCCGACGGAACGGTGCGCGATGGCGAGAGCAATGTGCTGGGCTACATCAACATCAATGATGGCAAGGTGACCGACGCCCAGAAACAGACCATCGGGTTTGCACGCGGCGTGCGCGTGGACTGGATAGCCTGCTACTATTTCTTCCATTTTTTCGGGAAATAAGGCTTTAGGTTTTAGGCTTTAGGTTTTAGGCTTTAGGATTGGGCCTGGCCGCGATTATCAAATCATCAGGAATTCATCGATATGAAGCGTATTATCACTATCATTTCTCTCGCTATGTGTATCACCATGACCGCCCTCGCTGGCGGCAAGGCTCTCATGATGCCCCCGTTCCTCAAGGCGGGCGACAAAATCGCCATCATCTCGCCGGCCAGCACGCCCGGTGACCAGAACCCCATCTTGGCGGCTGCTACGCTGCGCTCATGGGGCTTCGTGCCTGTCATCGGCGAGCATGTGCTCACAGCCTATCACACCTATGCCGGCACCATCGAGGAACGTTGCGCCGACCTGCGCTGGGCGCTCAACGACCAGGAGATCAAGGCCATCGTTTGCTCACGCGGCGGCTATGGCTCGTCGATGCTGCTCGGGACGATGACGCACGAGGATTTCAGGCTCCACCCCAAGTGGATTATCGGCTATAGCGACATCACCGCGCTGCACAGCGCTATGGTGTGCAGCGGCGTGATGAGCATCCACGCCAACATGGGCGGTGCCCTGGGCAGCCGAGGTGCCGACGACAGCGTCAATCTGATGCTGTGCAACCTGCTGATGGGCAATCTGCCCAGCTACAGCATCCCCGCCCACCCGCTGAACAAGATGGGTAAGGCCCAGGGTATCGTCATCGGCGGCAACATGGCGGTGTTCAGCAACATCGGCGGCAGCCGCGAGTGGGACTTCCTGGACCGCGACAACATCAAGGGTAAGGACATCATCCTGTTCTTTGAGGACGTGAGCGAGAATATGCCGCGCGTCAACAGCATGCTGCAACAGCTGCGCCTCAAGGGCGTGCTCGATCACGTCAAGGGCATCATCGTGGGCCGCTTCACCGAGTATGAGCCCCGCGACGGCTATACCGACATGCCCGAGATGCTGAGCGAGACCTTAAACAAGTACAACATCCCCGTGTGCTACGACTTCCCCGTGAGCCACGACGAGGACTGGAACTACCCGATGATTGAGGGCTGCCCCGCGACGCTCTCGGTCACCCCCGAAGGTGTGACGCTCACCTTTAAGAAACCATGACACGAAAAGACAAACTCCTGCTGCTCGCCATTGTAGGCGTGCTAGCACTGGTCGTAGCCCATGCCTTCCTGTCGGTGGACGTGGTGCGTGGCGGACGCAAGGTCATCTCGCGCGTCGAACTCAAGAACCTGGACCCGGCCAACAACGGCATCAACATCGAGGTGAGACAGCCGTGGTTCAACCCCCACAAGGAACTGGCCTTTAACGTAGGTGAGCCCGACGAACGCAATTTCGACCGCTTTGACGTCACCCGCTGCCTGCTGCAGTGTGCCCAGGAACTGGGCGAGCACGACTTCGACCGCATCTTCCTGTGCAACAAGGGCGACCGCCTGTACTACATCAATTCGGAGGATTTCAAGCGACTCGGCCAGCAGTACAAGACCGGCGAGACGCTCAACACCCTGAGCCTGTATGTCAAGATTCCTCAGGTGACCTATACGCTCAACGACAGCCTAGCGTTCCCCGTGCATGAGGGCATGCTGGGCAGCATCTCGGACGCCCAGGATTGGAACACGATGATGTCCAATCTGCTGAGGTAGGCTTTTTAGGCGTTAGGTTTTAGGCGTTAGGTTTTAGGTTTTAGGTTTTAGGCCAAAAATAGGCAACACCGCCGCACGACTGTTAATTGTCGGACGGCGGCGTTCCATAGGAAAAGATTCTTATTATTTCTCTTCGTCGGTTAGAACTTGAAGTCGATGCCAGCACCGAACACCTTGTTGGTGCGGCTGTAAGTATCCTTGCCAGGCAGCGTGGTGTTGAAGTAGTTCTCCTCGCTGCGGTTGTAGTCCTTGTAGGTGGTCCAGAAGTAGCCCACGTTGACCTTTATCTTCTCGGTCACGTTGACAGCGCCACCGAAGCCGACTGAGTAACTGTCGCAGGAGAAAGAAGTGTGGGTCTGGTAAGCGTCGCTCAAGCCGTAGTCGGTATTCTGGAAACCGCCGCTCACGGTGAACATCTTGTTGATGTCCCACTCCACACCGGCGAGAACCTCATGCGTGCCATGCTTGAGGGCCTTCTGCTTGTCGTGAGCCATCTCGGCGTGCTTGTCGTCATAGTAGTGGTACTCGACGGTGGCGCGCAGTTTGTTGGGGATGAACTCATAGCCCAGGGCGGTGTAGAGTACTGCGGGCAGATCGTTGGGGGTGTTCACGCCATGCTTGTAGTCGGCAAGGGCCGTTTCAAACGCAGCAGGTTCGGCAATCGCGGTTTTGGTATCGTTCTCGATGCTGAGGTTGGTCTTGAACTCATATTTGGCGGCAAGGGTAAAGCCCTTCCACACAAAATCCAAACCGACGATGGGCGTAATACCCCAACCCGTCTGCGAGCAGTTCAGGTCGATATTGGCCATCTCGCCGTTCTGGTTAACCAGCGAGCTCAACGTCGGAGCAAGAGGAGGATAGGCAATGGCAATCTGCTGTACGGCACTTGACAGTTCGGGCTTGGGCAGCACCTTGACAAAGCCGGTATAGTTGCCGTCAAAGTAGTTCATACGACCACCAACGTAGGCGCTCATCCAATCCAGAATCTTATAGGTAGCACCCAACTGCAGGCCGTAGATGTACTGGCGGCCTTTCATCGACGAGTTGATGTCATACTTGTCGGCCGTCAGAGGCAACAGACCAGCCACACGGGGATCGGCCAGGATAGCAGCCGTAGCGGGGTTCTCGGCCAGGGTCTTCTTCAGGCCAGCCGTCTGAGCATAGATACCGGCCATGATGCTGGCATCAAACACGGGCAGGCCACTGTCAAATGAGCACTTGCCACCGCCACCAGTGAAGCCGAAGAAACCCGAGAACGTCCAGCGGTCCTTCTTATAAGCGCCATAGAGCGACGGAATCACGGGAGCCGATGCTTTGCCCTTGTACAGGCGGGTGTGGTCGGGCTCGGGGAAGAGGGCAAACGTGGTGAGAGCGTCGCGCGACTGCGTGGCACTTTGAATATTCAGCGACAGGGTCCAGCCGTCATGATCCATATAGGCCAAACCGGCGGGGTTGGTGTAAACGGCGTCAATCTCGTGGCTGGCACCGCGAGCCATCATGCGCATGAAGGCAATATGCTGGTTGGTGTTATGCAGCAGTCCACCTGCAAAAGAGGTCATAGAAACAGCTGCAACTGCGAGTAATAATGTTGTAATCCTTTTCATTGTTATACCTATTTTATAATAATCAAACCTGAAGTGGAGATTTTTTACTTTTAGGACAACAAAATTACTGCTATGGCGCAACATACTGGACAAAAAGTAAGAAAAAATGGCCATTTTGCCCCAAATCGCCACATTATTACATTTTTTAACAATCTCAAACTGTTAAAAACGCAGGAAATCACCGCCTCTCAACGTCAAACGATGCTCGGCAGCTTGAGCCGCTCATCCGTAAGGCCCTTAGCCTCGAGTAATCCCGCAAACCGAAAGAAAAACAAGAAAAGGAAAACAATAAGTACAATAAATACAATTGTTTGTCGACCAATAATTTGTATTTATTGTACTTATTGTTGTTCTATATCCTTAGCGGCTTAGCGTGAGGCGCGAACTGGTAAAAGCGAGGAGATTCTCTTATTCGGGTCCTTGGGCCGTGACAGAGTCACGGCATAGGCAACCCTGAGGCGGATACCCCTCTAAACTGCTGGCGTTAGCGAGCATCAAAGGGTAACGACGGTGCCGATGGGCTCTCCGCTCATCACCTTGCGCAGGTTACCCACAACGTCCATGTTGAACACATGGATGGGCAGATTGTTGTCGCGTGCCATCACGGTGGCGGTCATGTCCATGACCTTGAGGCCACGGTTGTAGATCTCGTCGTAGGTGATGCGGTCAAACTTGGTAGCCGTGGGGTCCTTCTCGGGGTCGGCGGTGTAGATGCCGTCCACGCGGGTACCCTTGAGCATGACGTCGGCCTCGACCTCGATGGCGCGTAGCGTGCTGCCCGTGTCGGTGGTGAAGAAGGGGCTACCCGTGCCGCAGGAGCAGATGGCGACCTTACCGGCCTTCATGGCCTCGATGGCGCGCCACTTGCTGTAAGGCTCACCGATGGGGAACATGCCGATGGCGGTGAACACCTGGGCTGGCTGGCCGATGCCCTCGAGTGCCGACGACAGTGCCAACGCGTTGATGACGGTGGCGAGCATACCCATCTGGTCGCCCTTGACACGGTCAAAACCCTGGGCGGCACCCTTGAGGCCGCGGAAGATGTTGCCGCCGCCCACGACGATGGCTACCTGGACACCAGCGTCCACGATTTCCTTGATTTGGGTGGCATAGTCGGCCACACGCTGCGGATCGATGCCGCTACTCTGTTCTGCTGCCAGCGACTCGCCGCTGAGCTTGAGCAATATGCGATGATAGATAGGTTTCATGATTGAATTGTCGGTTTTAGGGTTAAAAAAATGAGCTGGCCCAACAACATGTTAAGACCAACTCAATCTTTACTGAATCAACATGATCAGAAATTACTTGCCTGCAAGAGCATTGGCACGCTCCAGATACTTGTCGATGCTGAAGCCGCTCTGCTGGATAAAGGTGGGATTCATGTCCTTAATAGCCTGATAAACGGCAGCCTCCTCGGCATACTTCTTCTGCTCATGCAGCACGGTGGCCTTCTTGAGCATGAAGGCGGGAGCGTAGTCCTCGTTGTCGCCAGCCATTGCGATAGCCTTATCGTAGGCGGCAAGTGCCTTGTCATACTTCTTGAGGTTGACATAGCAGTCACCCAGCAGGCACTGCGATGCGGGAGCGATGAGCACGTCCTCGGCCTTGAAAGCCTCGAGGTGCTTGATAGCCTTCTCATACTCGCCCTTGCCGTACAGGATAGTGGCAGCGTTGAGGTGAGCACGCTCACCGGGCTTGTTGCTGAACTCGGCAGCGACCTTCTCGTAGATCTTCAGAGCCTCATCCTCATTGCCCTGGAGCTTCTGGAGGTCAGCGTTACCGATTTCGGTGATTGCCTTCTCTTCGTTGGGCTTCTTTACCCAGTTGATGTAACCAAACACGAGCAGAATCACGGCAGCGATGGCCATGAGAGCCCAGTAGATGTACTTCTTGTTTTCTTCAATGCGCTGTGCCGCTGTTGAGAGTGATTCATTCACTTCTTCAAGGGTTGTGCGGGCACCCTGATCTTGTTTTTTTGCCATTTCTATTGCGTTATTTATAATGTATTCGACAGTTTAGCGGGTGCAAAAGTATAACTTATTCTTAAAATGAAAAAGCAAAATGGCAACATTTTTTGATTTTTAGGTGATTTTGGCGGCTTTACACACCTCATCTACACCCCGTGACAACGTTTAGCGTAAAAAATTTTTTGCGATTTTCATTGTAAAGCAGTATCTTTGCCACCGCTTCTAGATACATTATGGAACTCAAGTGCCCACAATGCGGAAAATGGATGGCCGTGTCACAGGAAGAGCTTGTGATTCACGGCAGTCAGGTCGTGTGCCCGCAGTGTCTCGCGGTGTGCCTCTATGAGAACGGGGCGCTCGTGCCGCGCGACGACTCGGACGCACCCTACCGCCATAACGCCAGCGTGGAGATGTCCCCGCGCGAGAGCACCAAGTTCTGCTACAGTTGCGGCAAGCAGTTGCCCAGCGGCATCAGTTTCTGCCCCTACTGCGGTGCCGACTTGAGGGCGCCGTTTGCGGGAGGCAAGCCACATGCCGTCAATGAGCCGCAGCCGCCCAGCCGCCAGCCCGAGCCCGTCAAGGAAAAGCCCAAGCCCGCCGAGAAGCCCAAACCCTCGCGCCAGCCATCGGCACCCGTCAACACGCGCCGCGAGCCCGAGCCTGACCAGGTTGAGGACAAACTGCGCACCATGACGCACCGCTACACCAACATGCACCCGCACCTGCACCAACGCGGCACAATGCCGGGGCCCGTGTTCAAAATCGTTGCCTACACGATTATCGTGCTGCTGGTACTGCTGTTCGTTTACATCGTCATCGCCGGTGCCAGCATCGAGATGCCGACATAACTTCACACGGACAATCCAGATTAATTGATATGATAAATAGAAATGCCGCAGGAGTCTGCGGCATTTCCTCGTTTGTTTCGGGCCGTTAGGCCAGTGTGTTGCGTCATCAGTTGGCAGCCATGAAGTCCTCCACATCCTTGGGATGGTAGGGGATGCGCTTCTCGCCCAGGAAGCGGCAGCCATCGGCAGTGATGAGGATGTCGTCCTCGATGCGGATGCCACCAAAGTCCTTGTAGGTCTCCAGTTTGTCGAAGTTCAGGAACTCGGCGCAGTGTCCGCTGGCACGCCAGTCGTCGATGAGGGCGGGAATGAAGTAGATGCCCGGTTCGTCGGTCACGACGAAGCCCTCCTGCAGGCGGCGTCCCATACGCAGGCAGTTGGTGCCGAACTGCTCCAGGTTAGGCCTGGTTTCGTCATCAAAGCCCACATAGATCTGTCCCAATCCTTCCATATCATGCACGTCCATACCCATCATGTGTCCCAGTCCGTGAGGCAGGAACATGGCGTGGGCACCAGCTGCAACAGCCTCGTCTACGTCGCCCTTCATCAGGCCGAGTTCCTTGAGGCGCTCGGTCATCAGGCGACAAACCGAGAAATGCACGTCCATATACTTCACACCGGGTTTGGAGATGTCCAGAGCGTGGTCGTGGCACTCCTCGACGATGCGGTAGATATCCAGTTGGCGCTGGTCATACTTGCCGGTCACGGGCATCGTGCGCGTGTTGTCGCTGCAGTAGAACTCCATCGTCTCGGCACCGCAGTCACACAGGGCCAGTCGTCCAGCCTCCAACGGAGCCATCGACGGATTGCCGTGCATGATTTCGCCATGCTGCGAGAAGATAGTGGCAAAGCTCACCTTGGCGCCATAGCTCTCGGCAATGCCGTCCACCTGGCCACCGATGTACTTCTCGGTGACGCCGGGCTTGATGAGGCGCATCGCTGTAGTGTGCATCATGTAGCCCACCTCGGCAGCGCGTTCCAGTTCGACAATCTCCTCGGCCGTCTTCACCGCGCGCATGTTGATTACTGCCATGCGCAGGTCATGGGACACGGCCTCGGCCTGCTTGTCGGGGTGGATGCCCAGCAAGTCCATGATCTGGATCTTGGTGTCGTGGCGGTAGGGCGGCAGGAAATGGATGCGGCGGCCCTTGGCGCGCGCCTCGTCACAAATCACCTGCAGCTGCTTCATCGGCGCCGAATGGGCCACACCCACCTGGGCGGCCATGTCGGCCACGCTGTCCACCGAGCCATACCACACGATATCCTCGATATCGATGTCGTCGCCAACGAGCGTTTCCACATCATTGTCGATGTCGATGACACCCACGAGCCCGTCGCGCTGCTGCCCGAAGTAGTAGAGGAACGACGAGTCCTGACGGAAGGGATAGTAAGCGTTGTTGGGATAGTTACAAGGCGACTCATTGTTGCCAAAAAGCAGAATCACGCCGTCGCCAACGCGCTTTTTCAACTCGTTGCGGCGATTGATGTAGGTCTGTTTGCTAAACATAATGTCTTCTATCTATTTTATTGAATGGTTACTGTTTTATTCCTGATTATCGGTAGTCTGAACTAATGCTAGTCTGACAAAATAAAACGCTGATGCTCAATTCATCGATTTGGCCTCAGATGGCTGACGCGCTGAGATATAGCGTATAGTCTCATCGCACGCACGTTAAACTAGTACTGTTCGTCGGCGTTGGGGAAATCACCGCTCTTGACATCGGTGATGTAGTTGCCCACGCTGTCGATGATCTGCTCACCCAGGTTGTTGTACACGCGCAGGAACTTGGGCTTGAACTCGCGGTTAAGCCCCAGCATGTCGTGCAGCACAAGCACCTGTCCGCTGCAGGCACCGCCACCGCCAATGCCGATGGTGGGCACGTTGATGGACTGTGTGACCTTGGCGGCCAGCGTGGCTGGAATCTTCTCCAGCACGATGCCAAAGCAGCCTATCTCGGCCAGCACCTTGGCATCGGCCAGCAGACGCGTGGCCTCGGCCTCGTCCTGGGCACGCGTGGAGTAGGTGCCGAACTTGTTGATGCTTTGCGGCGTAAGGCCCAGATGTCCCATCACAGGGATGCCGGCGCGCAGTATCATCTCAATGGCCGGGCGCATCTCGCGTCCGCCCTCCAGTTTCACACCATCGGCGCCGGTTTCCTGCATGATGCGCACGGCATTGCGCTGTGCCTCCATCGGGTCACCCTGATAGGTACCGAAAGGCATGTCCACGATGACCATGGCACGCTTGACGGCACGCACCACCGTGCGGCCATACACGATCATGTCGTCGATGGTAATGGGGATGGTGGTGGCATTGCCCTGCATGACGTTGCTGGCACTGTCACCCACGAGGATGATGTCGATGCCGGCCTGGTCCACAAGGGTGGCCATGGTGTAGTCATAGGCGGTTATCATCGCGATTTTTTCTCCCGCGAGGCGCATGTCGGCGATGCGCTTGGTTGTGACCTTGCGGGGGTCTGATACGGTATAGGTTGACATGATTTTTCTTATTTCAGTTTTTAATAATGAACATTCAAACGGTTGCAAATGTACTCGTTTGCAAGCAAAGGACAAAATTTTGCACTGCCATTCAACCAAAAAACGATGAAAACGCCCTAATATTAGGTGGCAATTGCTAATTTTTGATAATTTGGGCCACGATATAACATAAAAATCGAAAAACTGACATTATTCATTTTGTCTTGTCGGTGATTTACATTAATTTTGGCCCCGCAAAATCAATTATCAATCTATAAATAAAAAGTAAATAGTAAAATCATTATGAAGAAATTCTTTTTGATGCTTGCCGTGGCTGCTATCGCCACCACTTCGATGGTTGCCCAGAACAACAACAATGGCGCAATCGAAGAACCCGACCGCGTACAGATGAAGGCATTCTCCAAGAATCCCTCGGGTACCGATATCCCCACTGGATATGACAGCCCCCAGGTGGTGAACACTCCCAAGCACGAGTGCAAGGACCACAAGGACGGACAGCCCTGCACCAAGCCCGCCGACCAGCAGTGCCCCGACTGCAAGGCCAAGGCTGCTGCTGCCAAGCAGGAGTGCAAGAAGGCTGAGGGTCAGAAGTGCGACAAGGCCGCTGCCAACCACGAGTGCAAGAAGGGCGAGGCCCAGAAGTGCGACAAGGCTGCTGCCAACCATGAGTGCAAGAAGGGCGAAGCCCAGAAGTGCGACAAGGCTCCTGCAATGATGCTTAGCAAGAACGCCGAAGCCAAGAAGTGCGACAAGGCTGCCGACCAGCAGTGCAAGAAGGGTGAAGCCCACAAGTGCGACAAGGCTGCCGCCAACCACGAGTGCAAGAAGGGCGAAGGCCACAAGTGCGACAAGGCCGCCGCCAACCACGAGTGCAAGAAGGGCGAAGGCCAGAAGTGCGACAAGGCTGCCGCCAACCACGAGTGCAAGAAGGGCGAAGGTCAGAAGTGTGACAAGCCCGCCGACCAGCAGTGCCCCGACTGCAAGGAAAAGGCCAAAAAGAACTGATCTGACTGATTCAGACACTTGATTCCACGCGAAACCACTGAATGGCAACACATCGGTGATTTAGCGTGGGATTTTTTTTCAAATTTGCACTAATCCCCAACAAACCGATGTCAACGGGAGGAAAACGAGTTCTCACAATAGTGTATTGCATCATGGCGCTGTTGCCGCTGGCCGCTCAGGCCAAGGGCGATGCGGCGACGTGTCCCGTTGTGAAGATTGAGGCAGAACGGCTGGCCGACCTGAATATTCCCCGCGAGGGTACCTTGCTGTTGTGCCTGAACGGTGAGCCTACTGTCATAGGAAGCCATACCACCAACTTCGTACCCACGCCCACTATCGAGTATTTCAAGGACGGCAAGTGGCACGTGGTGCAAATGGCTTACGGCCATGACGACGGCTTTGCCGTGGAACTCTCAACGGGCCAGGTACTCATCGGCGGCGGTCATGAACACAATTTGGGCATCGGGCAGAGTTTCGAGGTGGAACTCTACGATCCACTGTCTCACACCTGCGAGGGGTTTGGCAGTCTCGACACCAAGCGGGCATTGGCATCGGCCCTTGCGCTAGACGATGGTCGTGCCGTCATCGCCGGCAATTGGTATCACGAGGATGCCGTCGAGATGTATGACGGCAAGGGCGGTTTCGTTGGTGTGAAAGGCGTGAGTTGCGGACGGGCAACACCTTACATCCTGCGCACGGCCAAGGATGATGCCATCATCTTCACTCCAATTAATTCAAAGGGGCAATTCACACCCCACCCGGTGATTGACCGCTTGCGTGGCGAGGCTTATAGTGAACCCTTACTCGAGGAGTGGGGACTGCCTGGTGGATATTATGCCAATAACTCGGCAAGTGCATTTATCGGTAATGAGTCCCAAGGCGATTATTCCTACTTGTTGATGGTCGAGAATGAGCAGGGACAAGCAGCGATTGCCCGTGTGACCAATGGGCAGTTCTCGCTGTTGCCCACCGATGTCCCTGTGCCGATGGCTTGCCAATGGGGCAAGATCTATTATGATGCGACCATTTATGCCGACCGTCGTGATCGGCGGGCATATTTATTGGGTTCTGACCCCGACAAGTACTGCCAATCTCCCAAACTCGATGCGGCGCGCGTCTATATCCTCACCATCGACTATGCCACGGTTCCTGCACGCTTGACACTAGGCTATACCGACGTGCTCAAGGACTTTGACGTCCGCTCCGCCCTCATGACCGCCGACGGCGACCTAATGATGGCGGGCGGAGTACCGATGCAGAACAATTTCAAACCCTCGGGCGCCACCTGGCTGCTGCACGTCAGTGCGCGTGCCCAAGCAGCAGGCATGGGATTTCCCTGGTGGGGATGGGCGCTTATCGTCTTGGCCATCGCCGCATTGGCGGCTGGGCTGGTATGGCTGTTGCGCCACAGGAAAAGCACACCGGTTATTGAAACTGAAACTCCCTCCGAGGAGCCCTGCGAGAAAGTCCAGGAGGCTACAGTAGCGGGCACTGACGATACCGAACTCATGCAACGCATCTGTCAGGTGATGGAACAGCATCAACTCTTCATGAATCCCAACCTGAAAATCACCGACCTTGCCACCACGCTGGGCACAAATCGTAGCGCGATCTCGGCCTGCATCAACTCGCAGCGCAACTGCTCGTTCCCGCAGTTCGTCAACACCTATCGCGTAGCCTACGCCCAGGAACTGCTGCGCAGTCAGCCCGATATTAAGATTGCCGAGGTATGTGTAAAATCGGGCTTTCCCAGCGAAGCCTCATTTTTCCGCATCTTCAAGGCCATCACCGGCACCACTCCCAGTGCCTGGAAAACCGCTAATCCGGCATCCAGCCACTTTTTCAAAAAACCATAACAACAGTAAACAACTTAAACAACTTTAATTGTTGTTCCTGTTGTTTGATAAAAGGGGGCAAAGGTAAAAACGACTCTCAAATTATCTTTTGAGAGTCGGTTTTTACATTTTGAGAGTCCACAAAAACAGCGATGCAGTAAATTTGTAATCCAATAATATATCTCCAAAACCACATATATCTGTGTCAATCCGACACATTTATCCCTAGCGCTCATCCGAACCCAATTAGGATACTACATATTTTTAATTATTAACCAATTTAACCTAACTACATTATGAAGAAATTTTTATTATCTTTGATGGTGCTTTGCTGCGCATTGGCGGGCAAGGCTCAAGCAACCACCGATGTGCCCAAGGCTGTTTTGCAGCATGGCGACCAAGTGAGTGTGTTTCAAGGGGCCGGTGCCTTTCAACAGGCTATGGACGCCGCAGTTAACGGTGATGTCATTACCCTTTCTGACGGACAATTCGTTCCAGCGCCCATCAACAAGTCTGTCAGCATCTATGGTGCAGGTTACGTAAAGAATGCCGAGACGGGAACGGCACAATCGTGTCTTTACGGTAATGTTTTTATCGGCGCTCAGGGTGACACGCTCTGTAACGTTCACCTGGAAGGAGTCTTAATCACTAATGGTTCTCTGTATGTCGGTTATGCGAACAATAACAGCACTAAAGTTCCGTTAAAGAATCTGACCATCGAGAAATGCTGGATGTCTCAAGCCATGCAAATGGGCAGTTATAACGAGAACTTGACCCTCAAGCAATGCGTGTTAGCAAGCGGCCTTATCAGAGGTCTCAGCAAGAACACGCTGATTACCAATTGTCTTCTGTACGGATCAATCAGCGGATTTACCGAAGAATTCGAGATTCTGATTGACCACAGTTTGAGTACGGGTTACAATATTTCCGGTAATAACGGTCAAGGCATAACTTGGACGAACTGCGTCTTTGGGGTAAGTACAAGCTATACTATATGTGGATGGTATTGTGTAGTGAAAAATTGCCTTAAAGATGGAGGATACTTTAATACGGGTACAGTTTATGAAAACATTTATACCGTAAGTGGTGTTGAACAGATGTTTGCTGATGCAGAAAACGCAAGTTTCTCAGCTAACCGCACTTTTGAGTTGCAGCAGCCTGATGTGTGGATTGGCACCGACGGCACGCCTGTCGGCCCATCGGGCGGCATAGGCTGGAGCACGGTTCCCAGGGTTCCTGTCATCAAGAGCCTGGAACTGAATGTCGAGGGCCAGCAGTTGCACATCAACTATGAGGCCGAGGCAAGAGATTAACTCATCGTTAAAACCATGTGAGACTATGAGCATTATCAAATACTGCATAGCAGCGCTCGCCACTGTCAGTTGTATGGTGGCGACGGCCCAGGGTGGCATCGTGGAGCGCGAGTACTGGCTGGACAACAACACTGTCCAGAGCCAGTCGTTAGGTGCTTCGCCGACCACGCTCGACATCTCGTCGCTGCCTGCGGGCCTGCACTGGTTCACGATGCGCGTGAAAGACGGTGAGGGCATGTGGAGCCCCACTTTAACCAAGGCGTTCATTATCCCCAATGAGTTAGATAATAGCACCGCGACAACAATCCAGGGCGGTGAATACTGGCTGGACGAAAACTTTGCCAATCGTCAGTCAATTGGTGCCACGCCCGTGACACTCGACATTTCGTCGCTGTCGGCGGGGTTGCACTGGTTCACGATGCGTGTAACGGATGACTTGGGCTTCTGGAGTCCCGCTTTGACAAGGGCGTTCATCATCCCCAATCAAAAGGACCTCAGCACCGCCACGTCGATTGAGCGCCGCGAGGTTTGGTTTGACAATAATGTTGCCGAACGCCAGACCATCGGTGTTGCACCTGTCATGCTCGACATCTCGTCGTTGCCCGCTGGCCTGCACAGCTTGACGATGCGTGTGCAGGACGATTTGGGCTATTGGAGTTCGTCGGTATCGAAGTACTTCATCATTCCCGAAGCGACGGTGGAAGAGGATAGCGTGGAACTGGTGCGCTACTGCTACTGGATTGACGACGATGTGGCAAATCTAGTTGTGTGCGACCTTCCTGTCTGTGGCAAAGTGGTGGCCGGTGTGATAGATGTTGACATAGCCACGCTGACGAGTGGCCAACACACCATCTCGTGGATTGTTGGCGACAAAAAAGACGTCTGGGGCTTCTTTACAGGTGAGGTCAACACCATGGAGTTCTTTAACAACCGTGGTGACGTGAACGACGACCGTTGTGTTGACATCAGTGATGTGAGCGATCTCATTGACTTCTTGCTTGGCACTACCACCGACATCAATACGAGTGCTGCCAACGTGAACTATGACGACGGCATTGACATCAGCGACTTGAGCGAACTCATTGACTACTTGCTTTATGGCACTTGGTGATTTAAGATAATCAACTTCCCGTAATAGCCAGTTCTCCATCTCAAGAAAACCCTGATTTCATCGATGAAATCGGGGTTTTTCTGTTTTTATACCCCTATGGAGCCACCTGAGAAATCGCCAGCCAGAAAGATAGAATACGATTTAGATAAATAGAAAAACCAAATTACCACATAGCATTGATTAATAACACTTTATCGTTTCGATTCAGTTTGATTTTTTCTTTTATCTATTGGGCGGGCCAAGAAGATGTCATAATTTTGTGACAGAACAACATCATTATGTTATAACCAAAATGACTGTCACAATGAAAAAAACAACAACTTTACTCAGTCTGGCTGTTACCCTGCTGCTGTTAGGCATGGGTAGCGGCAGTGCTTGGGCACAGGACGCCCTGCAGATTGCTGCAGGTGCCGCTCAGGTGACTCAGGACTTTGACGGCATGTGGAACAGCGATGCCCAGGAGGCGACGCTCGACATGCCGCAGGGCTGGCGCGTGGAGCGCCAGATGAATGCCCCGCGCACCGTGGGCAGTTACAGCAATGCCTCGACCACCGTCATGTACACCGGCGGCACGAGCCTTGCCAGCAATGCCAAGAACGGTACGTGGAACTTCGCTTCCAGCAGCATGCCCAGCGACTGCTCGGTGGGCGGCCTGTCGACCACCGTCGACGGCGGCACGCGCTGCATCAACGTAATGACCTGCCTGCGCAACGCGGGTGACGAGGCCATCACCAAGTTGACGCTCAACTACGACATCGAGAAGTACCGCGACGGCGACAATGCTGCCGGCTTTGCCGTGCAACTCTATGTATCGACCGATGGTGCCACGTGGAACAATGCCGGTGAGGACTTCTACACCTACTTCGCCCCCGATGCCGCCACCCAGGGTGCTGCGGTAGTGCCCATCAGCACCACCGCCATCACGGGCAAGCAGCTCAAGGTGGACGTTGCCGCCGGCAGCGATCTGTACCTGGCTTGGAACATCAGCGTGGCCAGCGGCACCAGCCCCAACAAGGCGATGGGCCTGTCGATTGACAACGTGGTGATTGACGCCACCTTTGCCTCGCAGGACCAGTCCTGCTACATCTATGTCGAGGACGTGACCAAGTGGGCTGCCATGTACATGGCGGTTGACGGTGCAACTGCCGAGCTGCCCGCCAGCAGCGCCGTGGTGAACGGCGTGACCTACAAGGTGTGGGAACTCGATATGGACGGCAACGACCATTCGTTGGCCCTGACCGACAACAATGGCAACACCTTGACCACCAGCATCACGGCCGACCGTGACTACTACCTATGCGTGACCAAGGAAGAGGTGACCGAAATCACCGACCCCGAGAACTACACGGGCTATGTGGATCCCAGCAGACCTCCGTTTGTCGCTTCGGGCATCTACCTGCGCGGTGAGGTGAACAGTTGGGGTGCTGTCACCGACTGGGAATTCAGCGACGAGGGCAGCGGCACCTATGTGCTGTATGACAAGACGCTGAGCGGCCAGTTCAAGGTGGCTGACGCCAACTGGAGCAGTGCATGCAACTACGGCAGCAACGGCACCAGTGTCCAGATGGGCATTCCCTACAGCCTCGTGCTGGGCACCAACGACAACATCTCGTGCGGCGGCAACGCTTTCATGTGCAAGCGCATCGTCCTCACCATCAACAACGGTGCGGCCACCCTGCTGCTCGAGAGCGATGACGATGACACGGGCCTGACCGCAGTTTATGTCATCGGCGACAACAACGGCTGGAACTACATGGATGCATCGGGCAAACTCGACCTGGTTGAGGGCAAGACCTTCAAGGGCCAGGTGACCATGCCTGCCGTGGGTGACGGCTACAGCCACTGGCGCATCTATCAGCGCCTGGGCATGGGCGGCGTGTGGGGTGCCGAGAGCGACCTCACCGGCGACAACACCAGCGGCACGCTCATCAAGGGCGCCAACGGTAAGGTGTCGACCGCTGCCGGTACCTACGACGTGACCTTCAACCTCGAGACCGGCGAGTACAGCCTCGTACTGGCCGCTTCCACGCCCACCACGATGACGCTGCAGCCCGCCGACGTCGTGCTCGTGCCCGAGTTGCCCGAGCAGGTCAAGGTGCTCTCGCTGAACAACAGCCTCATTTATTATAATGACCAGGATGCCGTGTTCAACGGCATTGCCCAGGCCATGGGCAAGGATGCCTACTGGACCAAGCACACCCTGCTGGGCAAGTCGCTCAAGGCCCATTGGGACGAGGGTGACGGCGTGGCCGAGGACGGCAATCCCGGTGCCAAGATGCTCGTGCGCAGCGAGGCTTGGAGCCACATCATCCTGCAGGAGCAGAGTTCGCTGCCCCGCACCGACATCGAGACCTTCCGTGCCAACGTGAAGCGCTGGGTGGACTACATCCGCGAGTACTGCCCCAACCCCAACGCCATTATCATCATGCCCGTCAACTGGGCCTATAGCGGCGACTGGGAGAACTACACCGCCTTCAACTCCACCTTTGTCAAGAACTACCAGGATGTAGCCCTTGACCTGGGCGTGACGCTGTGCCCCGTGGGCATGGCCTATCAGGAGGTCTATGACCTCGAGGGCAGTGAGGGTACCCTCACGTGGTTCCTCGATGACCGCCACCCGACCCTCAAGGCCACCTACATGGCTGCTGCCATGGAGTACGGCCTGATCTACGGCGCAGACCCGATGGACATCACTTGGGCCCCCAGCGGCATGAGTGCTGCCGACGCAGCCGCCATGCGCGGCTATGCCAGCCGTGCCCTGAACGGCTTCACCAACTATGTGGACCACACCGCTGGCCAGGTACATTACAAGGTGACCGTGCGTGACCAGTTCGGCATGGAAATCGAGGCTCCCGAGCCCGTGGTGATGACCTTGAGCGACGGTGGTGACATCGACGACAACCAGGTGTTCACCAGCAACGGCACCAACGGCGAGTACACCGTGACCGCCACGACGGGTGACTTCACCCAGACGGCAACCGTCAAGGTGGCTACCGCCCTGACCGAGGTGGTGACCTATCCCGCCATCGAACTCAACGAGAGCGTGCTCAGCGCCAGCGAGACGTTCAACCTGATGGGTGACGAGGCCACCGCCACGCTGCCCGAGGCATGGCGCATCGACCGCATCCTCACCGCTCCGCGCACCGTGGGCCGCTATGACCAGGCCGACGAGCAGACGATGTACAGCGGCGGCGTGAGCCTGCCGAGCAACGCCAAGAACGGCACGTGGAACTTCGGCGACAACGCCGGTGACGACCGTGCCCTGGGTGGCATCTCGACCGGTGTAGCCGACGCCACTCGCTGCATCAACGTGTATGCCCACCTGCTCAACACGGGCAAAAAGGACATCGAGAATGTCAACATCTCCTACAACATCGAGAAGTACCGCAAGGGTAGCAACAGTGCAGGATTTGCCGTGCAGTTATATTACTCCATCGACGGCCGCAACTGGACCAGCGCCGGCAATGACTTCTACACCTACTTCTCGCCCGACGGCGAGACCGCAGGCTATGAGACCGTGCCCGGCGAGGTGGTACCCGTGAGCGCCACCCTCGGCACCAAGCTCGCACGCGGCTGTGACCTGTACCTGGCCTGGAACATCGGCGTGGCCAGCGGCACGACCTGCAACGCAGCCATGGCACTGGGTATCGACGACTTCAGCATCAGCGGTGAACTGCCCAAGATTCCCGCTTCGCAGCACTACATCTTCGTCAACGACCAGACGGGCTGGGATGCACTCGGCCTGTACGCCTGGGGTGACAGCGAACTCTTCGGCGCATGGCCCGGCGAGGCCAGCGTGGGCGACTCGATTGTCAACGACACCAACTACAAGGTGTTCCTGCTCGACGCCAACAGCGGTAACTACCACCTGATTTTCAACAACTGGAACAACGGCGTGCAGTTGCCCGACTACGACATCGTTGCCGACCGTGACTACTACTTCACCATCACCGCCGACGGTGTGGTCGAGGACCAGGCCACCGTCATCGAGAACGTTGTCGACAATGCCCCGAGCATCCAGGTAAACGGCAAGATGGCTGCCTATCCCGGTGTCATCACCGTCTATAACCTCCAGGGCCAAGTCGTTGCCCGCGGCAGCGACGCCATCGGCCTGTCCCATCTGTCACGCGGCATCTACATCGTGCAGGGCCGCAGCGGCAGCTATAGCGACACCATCAAAGTAACCATCGGCTCATAAAAGAGGAGCAAGCCTATTATTTATCACATTTAGCATCGGCTGCCGCGCTCGAGTAGTGCGGCAGCCTTTTTTCGCCCCTCGATGGCCTGCACTTCTCATCAATTTTGCCTTAATAGTGTCCTAAATTGCGTTAACTATTTGGGCAGTCGGGCAAAATGTCGTAATTTCGCCCCGTAAAAACGAAACCAAGGCACATTTATCTCGATGAAAATAGGAAATATAGATTTGGGCGAGCGCCCCGTGATGCTGGCACCCATGGAGGATGTCACCGACCAGTCGTTCAGGCTTATCTGCCGTGAACAGGGCGCCGATATGGTCTATACCGAGTTTGTCAGCGCCGACGCGCTGATACGCAACATCGAGCGCTCCATCCAGAAGATGACGATTGCCCCCGGTGAACGTCCAGCCGCCATCCAGATCTATGGCCGTGACGTGGATTCGATGGTCGAGGCCGCACGCATCGCCGCGACGGCCCAGCCCGACATCATCGACATCAACTGGGGCTGCCCCGTGAAGAAAATCGCCGGCAAAGGCTCTGGTGCGGGCATGCTGCGCAACATCCCCCTGATGCTCGAGATTACCAGTGCCATCGTCAAGGCCGTGGACGTGCCAGTGACGGTGAAAACACGCCTGGGATGGGACCATGACCACAAAATCATCGTGGAACTCGCCGAGCAACTGCAGGACTGCGGCATCGCTGCCCTCACCATCCACGGCCGCACCCGCTCACAAATCTACACCGGTGAGGCCGACTGGACCCTCATCGGCGAGGTGAAGAACAATCCCCGCATGCACATTCCCATCATCGGCAACGGCGACGTGACCACACCCCAGCGCCTGAAGGAATGCTTCGACCGCTACGGCGTCGACGGCGTGATGGTGGGCCGTGCGAGCATCGGCGCCCCGTGGATTTTCCGCGAGATGAAGCAGTACCTGCTCACTGGCGAGGTACCCCAAATCAGCAACGAGGAAAAGATGGCCCTGGTGCGCCGCCAGATTGACGAGAGCATCGACCGCATCGACGAGTACCGCGGCATCCTGCACATCCGTCGCCACCTGGCCGCCACTCCGCTGTTCAAGGGCATCCGCAACTTCCGCCCCACACGCATCGACATGCTGCGGGCTGACACGCGCGCCCAACTCGATGCCATTCTCGACCACATCGAGAGAGATATCCTGCCCAATATAGATAATCCGGAATACTTCCCGCAAACTGATAATAACGAGGAGACAAACCAATGAAAAAAGTATTTATCACCATGCTGCTGTGGGTGGCTGTCATGATGACTGCCAGTGCGCAACCTGCACGCCACGAGATCAAGGTGGGCAATTTCACCCGCCTGGTGGTCACCGACAACGTCAACGTCACCTACCGCTGCAACGCCGACTCGGCGGGCATCGCCGTCGTCCATGGCACCAAGGAGGTCAGCAAGAACTTCATCTTCACGCTCAATGACAAGGGACGTCTGTCGATTCAGATCGAAGACGAGTTTGAGCGCCATGGTCAGATTCCCAACATCACTATCTACTCAGCATCGCTCGACGAGGCCGAGAATGCCGGCGACAGCACCCTGCGCATCATGGGACTGCCGCCCATGAAGGCCTTCAAAGTGCGCAACATCGATAACGGCAAAGTCATTGCCAAGGGATTGCGTGCCTCCAAACTCGAGTTGCAGATCCTCAGCGGAAAGGGAAAAATCATTGCCGACGGCTCCTGTGACGACCTCGCCATCAGGCTCATCGGCACCGGAGAAATCCAGGCCGACAACGTGAAGGCCACCACAGTGACGTGCCGCATCATGGGCACCGGCAACATCGGCTGCGACGTGAATGGCGGCGAACTCAAGGTGAGCGGCAGCGGCACGGGCAAGGTCTACTACAAGGGTCAGCCCTCCAAGGTGACCGTGCGCAAACTCGGCACCATCAAGGCCATCCCCATGGAGTGAAATCTCCTGTCAGCGCTTGCGCCCGAGGATGGAGCGGAAGAAGAAAATCGTCAACGGGATAGCGAGGATGAAGGCCAGCACATCACACACGGCCTGACAGATTTCCACGCCGAACAGCCCCAGCACACGGGGCAAAATCAAGATTAACGGAATAAAGAAAATGCCATTGCGGGCGGCAGCCAGCACATTGGCCGACACGCTGCGGTTACAAGTCTGCAGCGTCATGTTGCACACGGTAACCACCGCTGCCATGGGCAGGGCCACCAGTTGCCAGCGCAGGGCGACGGCTCCCACAGCGACCACCTCGGGGTCGTCACGCAGGAGGTCCACCAACTGCTCGGCGAAGACAAAGGCGGGACCGCACATCACCGCCAGCACGGCCATGTCGAGCAGGATAGTGAAATAGAAACCCCGGAGCAAACGCTTATAATTGCCCGCACCATAGTTGAAGCCGCAGAAGGGCTGATACCCCTGCCCCACCCCGATGATGATGGCAAAGATGATGAACGCCAGCCGCGACACGATGGACATGCCGGCAATCGCCGCGTCGCCATACACGCCGGCGGCCACGTTGAGCATCAGCGTGGCGATACTTGCCAGCGCCTGACGCGTGAGCGACGGTGTGCCGCCCTTGAGAATCTCTTGCTGGAAGTGCCACTTGCGCGAGGCCTGCGAGAGTTTGATGGGGATGTTCTCGCCACGGCGCGACATCACCCACAGCACGATGAAACCGAATAACTGGCTCAGCACCGTGCCGATGGCTGTACCCAAAATGCCCAGCCCGAAGGTGAACATGAACAGCGGCACCAGCACCACGTTGAGCACCGCACCCGATATCATGCCGTACATCGCCTGGGTGGCATTGCCCTGGAAACGCATCTGGTTGTTGATAACCATCGAAGCGGTCATCAACGGTGCGCCCAGCAGAATCACGCCCATGAACTGCATGGTATAGGGCAGGATGGTGGGCGTCGAGCCCAAGGCAATAGACAACGGTTTGAGGAATACCAGGCCCAGGACGGCAATAATGACACCATAGACGATACTGCCCACAAACGAAGTCGCAGCCATCTGCCGCGCCTCGTCCAGGCGACGTGCGCCCAAGTGACGCGACATGTAGGTGCCTGAGCCCTGACCGAACAAGAACCCGATGGACTGGATGATGGCCATCACAGGGAAGACAACCCCCACAGCAGCAGTCGCCTGGGTGTTGATGAGGCCCACAAAATAGGTATCTACCAGATTGTAGATGCTCGTGACAAGCATACTGATAATGGTAGGCACCGCCATCGCGGGAATCACGCGACGGATTGGGGCCGTGGTCAGAAAAGTATAGTTGTCTTGCTTGCGCATCGAGAATCTTGGCTTTTTAAAGTCAACTTAGCAGTGCCTCATCCACTGAAGCAAACTTCACGGCATTCGCATTGCTCAAGTTTTGAGGGTGCAAAGGTACAACTTTTCAGCAAACCAAGCGCAAAGCAACCACCCTCTTTTTTCCTTATGCATCTCCAAAAATGTGATTCTTTACTGGCAACACCTTATGCGAAGATTCATCTTGTTGCTTTACATTTAATTATTGGGGAATTTTCCTTTTAAAAAATTGCAGGTATCGAGAATTTTGACTATTTTTGTATACAAGTGGTGCAAACGACGAATTTCAATCAATGGCTCCGCAAAACTAAATCGCTAAAAATAAACAGTATACGATACTTTTGAAAACTCTTTTATTAACTTATTCATCCCGATGACGGGTTATAGTACAATTATGAGAAAACTCTTCACTTTAATCATTGTCCTCTTGTTTTCAATGTTTGCCATTGAGAGTTATTGCCAGAGTCTTGGTAATCAAGAAAAACTCACTGAATCGATGGACTCCCTGAGCAAAGTTTTCGGTGACCTATACGGCGCCGGTATGGGACAGCAACTGCGTGAAATAGACCCCTCCACCAACATGGAGATGGCACTTAAGGGCATTGAGTACATAGCCAATGCCGACACCTGCAATGATTTCGTGATGGGCCTGCAGATGGGTATGCAGATCGCACAACTCTATCAGGGTGTTGAGCAGCAGTGCGGGATACCCCTCAACAAGGACCTGTTCATGAAGCACATGCGCGACGCATTCCTAAGCGACATCACCTTGAGCCAGGATGAAATGTATGAACTTCAGAACAAGATTGAACCTATGCTCTACAAGGTAGTAGAACAGTCCCCCAGGGCTATCGCCAACAAAAAGGCAGGTGAGGAATACATGGCCGGGCTGAAGAATGACAAGAACTACACCTTCACCCAGAGCGGCATCGCCTTTAAAGTGATTAAGGAAGGAACCGGAGATTACTTCAACGAAGATGATATTGTAATCGTCCGCTATGAGGGGCGCCACCTGAATGGTGAAGTATTTGAAGCTAGTGATGAAGAGCCCGATACGTTAGACCTCACCAGTACTATTGCCGGTTTTGCCGTGGTGGTTCAACTTATGAAGCCAGGCGGCAAAGTGACGGCAGTCATTCCTCCCGAACAAGCGTATGGCGCCATGGGCACCAATTATATCGAGCCTAATGAGACTTTGATTTTTGACATTGAGGCTATCGGAGTCCAGGAATAATTTAATCTCGACGAAATCACGCGAATGTCGGTTTCTGCCAAAATCAAGTTGGTAGAAGCCGACATTTGTGGTTGAAAAGTGAGTCCGCCGACTTTGTGATGATGGATGAATGATGTGCGAGGAGGTGATGTGGATGCCAAGTTGTTAAAGTTGTTTTTTATAATCCCACGGCAAACAATTCATGGATTTATATAGAAATGTATTTCTTGTTTTCAAAGTCAGTTGTCTGAGTCGAGCAGCCACTTGATGCCCTTGACCACGCGCAGCGGCGGGTTCTTGAAGTGATTGCCGGGGTTGAGTTCAAACTTGGTGGGGACGCCTCGCCCGGCCAGCAGGGCGGCTATGGCCTGGGTGCGCTCGCCCACGGTCTGCAGCACGGCGTTGCGCGAGGTGCTTTCCTGTTCGCCCACCGAGAGGTAGGTCCCCTGTAGCGCCACGGCAAGCTCATGCTCACGGGCATATTCAAGCCAGCCAGGATACCACATCGAGCCCGATGCCGACAGGATGCGTGTGAACAGGTCGGTTTGGAAGGCGCTCCACACCGCAAACAATCCGCCCAACGAGTAACCCGCCAGGCAACGCCATGCGGGCGGCGCATCGAGCAGACGCTCGACCTGCGGCACCACCTCGGTCGTGAGCATGGGCAACCACTGGGGAGCCTCGCCCGCAAAATTGTCATTCTTGGAAACCACCGTCTCGATGGGCCACGGCGACAACTCCTGGTTCCAGTGCAGCCCGCTGATGGTCACCAGGTTAAACCCGCTGCAGTCCACTTGCTTGCAGGCCTCAAGCAACAACTGCCCATTCTCATGATAATCAATCGAATAGACTAACGGCGCGCTCCCCTGCACCAGCCGGTACAGGCACACCCTGCGGTGGCCGAATTTCAATTCCTGTATCTCCATAGGGGCAAAATTACAAATAAAACGCTACCTTTGTAGCTCGGACCCAACAATTTTTGACTATGGCATTACCCTCACTTCCCAACAAGAAACGGCCACTGTGGAAATGGATTCTCCTGTTTATCGTAGCTGCTTTTCTGTCTATCATCGGCTACGGAATGGTCGTCGCTGGCTTTCAGGCATCCAGCAACTTCCTTCACCCCTGTTTCACCATCGTTGCCGCCGCCATCATCCTGGGCCTTTATGCCCTGTTTGTCCGTTGGATAGAACGACATTGGCCCACCGACCTGTCGCTGCGCCGCCTCGTGCCCGACACCCTGCTGGGCTTGCTCGTGGGCTTCATCTTCATGGTGCTGGTCGTGAGCACGATTGTGGCCACCGGCTCGGCCACACTAGGCTGGAGAGGTTTCATGGCTAACCAGCAGTTGGACATGTTCATGATGTTCCTTGCGGTCGCCGTGGGTGAGGAGATGATATTCCGTGGCGTCATCTTCCGTTGGATTGACGAGCGGTGGAACACTTGGGTGGCACTGCTGATCTCGGCCATCCTCTTCGGGTGGATACACATCAGCAACGACAATGCCACCTGGTGGTCGTCGCTGGGCATCGCCATCGAGGCCGGCCTGCTGCTCGGCGCCGCCTACAAGTGGTCGGGCAACCTGTGGGTTCCCATCGGCATCCACTGGGCATGGAATTACACCCAGGGCAACATCTTCGGTTTCGCCGTGTCGGGGACCCATGCCGGGACTACCATGCTCACCCCTACCGTCCACGGCCCGGACATCATCACGGGCGGTGGTTTTGGCCCCGAAGCCTCGATTATCTCTGTCACGCTGGGCGTCCTGCTCACCCTCGTTTTCCTCACCAACCGCTACCGCCGACGCGCCTGACGGGCTGGCGCTGTGACGTTTAAAACGGGCCCTCGTAATCCTTAGCACAAGTTGCCGACGTGTCGGTGATGTCGTGTTGGATTCTGGAACTTGCTCCATAGCACTGACGTTTTTGACGGCTATGCTCACGCACCTTGATGCGCAGTGAGTTCAACAAGTGTTTATAGCTGCGGTCACTTTCCTCGGTAAATTCCCAGTCGTTGAGCACAGCCCGCACCATCTGCCGGTACTCGTCGGGCGTGATGTCCAGCGACATGCAGGCCTGTTCGACACGAAGGCTATTATTGAAAATTTCCTTTTCAAAATTTTCGTTCTCGCGCGAGTCAACAACATCAACAACAAGATTTTTTTTATTTTTTTCTTCTATAGGGGGTGTGGGGGAAAGGTCTTCTTTTTTGCTTTTTTTTGTGGGTTTTTCCTCGGTTTCATCGGCCGGAATCGTCATCTCGGTGGCCGACTTGCGGCGCGGCCGGCCACCTTTGGCACCGTTGACGCGGTTGGTGGCCAAGCGCTGCAGGCTCTCGTCAATCGACGGCCGCAACATGGCAAAGGCCAGTCGCAGTCCCGAGTTGCTGAGATACTGCTCAATGTCCTCTTTACCAGCCATGTGTGCTGCCAGTGCCTTGAGCAGACGGCCCAACTCACCGGGCTTGAGTACAGCGGTCACCAGCGCCAGGTCATCGATATCAACCATGATGTTTAGCATGTTTTTCATGTTCATTTTTCGGTTTTAAGTCGGTTTTAGGTCGGTTTTTTTTCTTTCTGCAGCAAATGTACAGCCTGTCACAACCTGTCCGCAAGACCAAAAAGCACAAGAGGGGCGCCTCTGCCCTTTCTGGTGAGGATTGGAGCAGGATTTGGCATGATTTTTGAGAATCGGGGCGCGAGAATCAGGATTTTGACCATCTGATGGAAAAAATGATTACCTTTGCGGGCAATCAACGATTATCTTTTTTAATAACTATCAAATGACGATGAAACAGATCAAGCAATGGTTGATGGTTGCCGCCGTGATGGCACTGTGCGGCACGATGACGGGCTGCAAGGGCAATGCCCAGCGCCCTGTGAACGGAACGATGGAAGAGGCTGTTGCGCCGGGCGAAGCGCCCCAGGCTGTAGTGGACCTGATGAAGCATGTCACCATCGATGACTGCTACGAGACGCTCATGGATGACAAGACCACAGGCATCGGCGTGTGGAGCCTGATGAAGTGCTCCGACACGGTTTCGTGCGAGGGCTACGGCATGGTCATCGGCAAGGGAGACGTGAAGACTGCCCTGCCCCAGCTGCGCCACGGCCGCATGTCACGGGCTCGCTACGACGCTGCCACGGGCGACTTGTGGATTCTGGGCAGTGACCTGGAGGGCACCGGCGTCAATGTCGAGCGTCCCTACCTGCTCCGCTTTGGTGACGACGGCTATGCCACCATCGTGAATTCGATTGACCCCTACGAGGTGCAGCAGGCCCTTTGCAAGGTTCTGACCTACAGCATCGACGGCCAGGATATCACCTTCTATAACGAAGGTAAGCCGCTGACCACCGTGACCAACCACATCGAGGACATGGGCGGTTTCATGGACGATGCCATCTACATCGGCGAGCAGATTGCCTACAGCATCGAGGGCCCGCTGACGGTACAAGTCACCCCCGGTATCAACTTCGTGGTCGGCAAGGTACTGCACTACGACGACATGCCCACCATCACCGCTACCGTCAACTTGACGGACAACGGCATCACCTTGAGCGACATCAAGGCTGAGCAGTAAGGGGTCCTGGAGGCCGAAAAAAGGGGGGACGGTTCAACAACATGAATCGTCCCCTTTTTAGGCTCTAATCGGAGCTTTACTTGCCGCCCATGGCAACCTTCTCGGGGTTGAGCTCGCCGATGGGGAGGTTGCTCGTTACCGAAGAACTGCGGCGCATGATATCCTCCATGCTGTCGATGACGTTGACAATGAAGTCGCCCAGTTTCTCGGCCTCGCACACGATATCCATGTAGAAGATACCAGCCTTGTAGGGGTACTTCTTCTGGTTGACGTTCTCGATGTTCTCGGTGCGGCAGGCGTTGCGGAAGTTGTTGATTTCGCGCTCCTTGTTGTAGCTGCGCATGAGGTCCTCGGCAGTGACATTGTCGATGTCGCTGAGCACAGCAAGCATGTTGGTCATCGCCTCGCTGACGAGACGCAGCATCTCATCGATGTTGGCATAGTTGTACTCGTTGAAGTGGGCGTCGGCCTCCTCCTTGCGCACAAGGGCCTTGGCAATGTTGTTGCAGCTGTCGCCGATGCTCTCCAGCTCGCTGATGATGCTCAACAGGCTGGCCACGCGGGCCTTGGCCTGGCTACTCAAGCGTCCATCGAGCACCTTGTTGAGGTAGCTGCCGATTTCAAACTCCATGCGGTCGGTGATGTCCTCATACTTCTGAATACGCGAGAGAATCTTGTTGAACTCGGGTGTACCAGTCTTGGTGTGCACGAGTTCCTTGACCATGCCAAGCATGCGCTCCACGCGGTTGGCAAACACGACAATCTCGCGCTGTGCCTGGTCGATATTCAACTCGCTCGCACTCATCAGACCGCCCTGGATGTACTTGAGCTGGAACTCCTCATCCTCCTTCTTGCGGCTCTTGATGATGCTGTTGAGCAACTTGACGTACAACTTGGTGAACCATATCATGATCAATAGGTTGCACACCTTGAAGATGGTGTGGAACATCGTCATGCCGATGGACATGGCCACCTGCTCCTGCGCCAGGGCACTGCCGTCAACACTGGCACCAGCCTTGACACTGTTGTACAGGGCCAGGGGGTCGCCCAGGTGGAACAGGTCCTTGACCACCCAGGTCACCATCGACACGAAGGGATGGAAAATAATCAGTACCCACACGGCACCGAACAAGTTGAACAGCGCATGGCCCAATGCGGCTTTCTTGGCCTCGGCATTACCGCCAAGCGATGCCAGCAACGGGGTGATGGAGGTACCGATGCTCGCACCCAGCACCATTGCACAGGCGATGTCAAACGAAATCCAACCCTTGGCCGCCATAATCAGCACTACGGCAAACGTCGCGGCACTCGACTGAATCACCATCGTGACGAGCCAGCCGACGAGGGTGAAAATCAGAATCGACAGGAAGCCCATCGACGTGAACTGCTGCAGGCCGGCGAAGACCTCGGGCGACTTGGACAGGTCAGGCACATTGGCGCTGATGGCATCCAGACCCATGAACAGGAACGAGAAACCGATGAGCAACTCACCGATGTTCTTGTAGTTGTTCCGCTTGATGAAAAGCATGGGCACGGCTATCGCCAGCAAGGGCAACAGGAAGGCCGACATCTTGACCTTGAAGCCGAAGATGGCGATAATCCACTCGGTGAACGTAGTACCCACCGCGGCACCGAAGCTCACTGCGAGCGACTGCTCCAGCGGCATCAGGCCGGCGTTGACAAAGCTGACCACCATCGATACCGATGCCGACGAACTCTGAATCAGGGCGGTGATAACAATACCGGTGATAACGGCTAAGACACGGTTCTTGGTCATCCATGCCAGGATGGAACGCAGACGGCTACCTGCAGCCTTCTGCAAACCTTCACTCATGATTTTCATTCCGTAGAGGAACAAGCACACGGCACCTAGCAAAGCCAAAAGATCAACAAAGCTGTAATCCATTAAGTGATAGTAATTTATGGGTGATTATTGTCATTTATACCGCAAAAGTACAACATTTTGCTCTAACAAGCGCTATTTTATCATCACAAAATCATGATAAACACGCAAATGCTAAACAGTTAAACGGGAATAAGCAATTCTTAATAGAGAATTGTCATTCCGGTGCATGGGCGGCACGGAGCGCCTGGGTGAGGTCCGGACCATTGTAGGTCACCAGGCCAGTGGTGTCGGTGACGGCATACCAGGGCATGGACGACAGGCCCAGCAACTGTATGCCCTGCTCGAGCGGGCCACCGGGAGCCCAGTAGTGCTGCCATGCGGCAGGGTCGGTGGCAATGGTTTGGTGCCAACGCAGGGTGTCGCTCTCAGCCAGGATGTCGACAACACGCACGTCAGTACCCTCGACGGCGGTCTCAATCTTACGATTGACGGCATCGCGGTCGGCCTTCGGGTTGGCCCAGAAGCGCAGCAGCGTGACGCGGCCGGTGAGCGTGATGGACTCGAAGTCAGCCCCATGGCGCAGCAGCGTGAGTGTCATCATGCGTGGCAGGCTACCATTGCTGTGAGCGGCAAACACCGCCTTGAGCGCATCGGTGAGTGACTCGGGACGCACCTTGGCGTCGATGGACTCCAACAGTTTGTCCATCTTGGCACGGTCGGTGAAGTCCCCGTAGTCGGCGACAAGCAGGACCGTAGACAGCAGGTCGGCGGGATGGCCGGCAATGTATTTCTCGATTGCGGCATCCAGGCGGCTGGGATTGGGATCGGTGTAGAAACCCGCATGCTCGTCGCGGAAGAGTTGCCAGTCCTCGTTCAGGCGGTTACCCTTGACCTTGACACCCATCGGCTTGGAAGCATCACCCTGCACCTTGAGGTGGTCACCGTTGGCGGCAACGAGCGACACCAGGGGTTTGCCGGTGATGTCTGACAGCAAGACGAGCACAGGCTGGGCAGCCTGCCCCTTGAAGGAGAAGTGCCCTTTCTTGTCCACTGGAATCTTATCGTCGATGACGCCCGAGTCGCCACAGAAGGTCATCCTGACCATTGTGCCGTTGAGCCCAGTGAGCTGGCCATCGATCTTGAAGTCACTGCTGGAGCACGAGGCCATCAGCAGGGCCAGCGTCAGCGCCATGAGGAGTAATAACGGGTTCTTATTCATTGGGAGGTCTGTGAGAATTATCGGTTGGTGATGGAACTACACCCAATCGCCCTGCTCCTTGATGAGGTCGATGAGGCGGTCGATGGCTTCATCCTCGGGGATGTTCATCTCGATGCACTGCTTGCCCTTGTAGAGGCTTACGCGGCCCGCGGCGGCACCGACATAGCCGTAGTCGGCATCGGCCATCTCGCCCGGTCCGTTGACGATGCAGCCCATCACGGCAATCTTGAGATGGGTGAGGTGGGCCGTCGCCTGCTGGACACGCTGCACGGTGGTCTGCAGGTCAAACATCGTCCTGCCACAACCCGGACAAGAGATGAACTCGGTCTTGCTGATGCGCTGACGCACGGCCTGCAGGATGGCGAAGGCATAGCGCACCACATCGGCACAACTATGACAGTTGGGTGCCTCGAGCCAGATGCCGTCGGCACGGCGGTTGAGCATCACGGCGCCCAGGTCGGCTCCGGCCTTGACCTGGAGCCACTCGCTGGAGCTGTCGGTATAGGTGTTGCGCACCACGACGGGGCATTTGATGCCTGCAGCGTCGAGGGCGTGGGTGAAGGCTTGCTGCTCACCGGGGATGTTCTTGCCCACGGGAGTGATGACGAGCACGGTGTCGTTGCGGTCGCGCAGGAACTCCAGCCTTTCCACCGGCGTGGAGGCCGGCAACTGCAGGAAACGCAGGTCGGTAGCCGGGCTGCGGTCCCACTCGCCCAGCGTGAGCAGGGGATAGACGTTGCGTTCACCGCGCCAGCAGTCCAGAGGCACGAGGAACTGGTGCATGCCGTCAATCAGGCCGTCACTGCTATAGTAAAAGTCGGGCTGCAGGTCAGCACCATCTAGTTCGTCGGGGCGGTAACTGGCGATGACCACAGGCTGCTGCGAACCACCGATGCACCTGTTGACGGTGAAGGTGGCACGTCGCTCGGGCGCCAGTGCGTCATAGCCCGGGTTGCTCTCGGTCAGGATAGCGTCATGTCCCTCGCGCTGACTGATGTAGTCCACGAGTTTGCGGGCCACAGGCACCTCCTCCTCGGGTTCCTCGCTGAGCGAGACGCGGATGGTGTCACCCAGGCCCTCGGCCATGAGGGCACCGATACCCACGGCACTCTTGATGCGGCCGTCCTCGCCAAAGCCCGCCTCGGTCACGCCCAGGTGGAGCGGGAAATGCATGTCCTCACGGTCCATCGCAGCCACCAGGCGGCGCACTGCCTCGACCATGACAACGACATTGGAGGCCTTCATCGAGATGACCACATCGAGGAACTGTTCCTGGACAAACACGCGCAGGAACTCCATCACGCTCTCGACCATGCCAGCCGCCGTGTTGCCGTAGCGGCTCATGATGCGGTCGCTGAGCGAGCCATGGTTCACACCCAGGCGCACCGCCGTGTGATGCTCGCGGCAAACGGCGATGAACGGCAGCAGGGCCTCACGGATGCGGCCCAATTCGGCGGCATATTCCTCATCGGTATATTCCATCTGCTTGAAGGTGCGGGCCGGGTCCACAAAGTTGCCCGGGTTAATGCGCACGCCCTCGCACACCGCAGCAGCAGCAAGGGCCGCGTTAGGATTGAAATGGATGTCGGCAATCAGCGGAATGTTGCAGTCCTGTGCCCGCAGTCGGGCTGAGATGTCACCGATGCTTTCGGCCTGCTTCACGCCCTGGGCCGTGAGCCGCACATAGTCGGCGCCGGCATAGGCAATGCGCTGGCACTGGGCCGCACTGGCTTCTACATCATCGGTGGCGGTATTAGTCATCGTCTGTACGCGCACAGGCCACTCGCTGCCCATGGCGATGCCACCCACATTCACGCTGACGGTGGCACGGCGTTTATAGTTGAAATCCATACTGAGTGTTTCCTTAATTGTTACATTGTCCTTTATTCTTACTTCTTAATCCTTATATATCTTTACAAAAAATGATGCCGTTATCCCAGCAGACTCATCGTCAGGCACACGCACAGGAAACCCACGACGGCCCCTGACACCACCTGCCACATGTCGTGGCGACGCAGCACCAGCCTTGCCGACCCCAATGCGCCCGCCACCACAACGGCGATGCACAGCGGCAACAGCAGGTCGAAGGCATTCAGCCCCATCACGTGAATCTGGTAGATGAGGGCCACCACCCCGCCGATGCCGGCCATGTGGGCACTGATTTTCCAGCGCAGGTTGATGAGTGCCACTACCAGCACCGTGACAGCCGAGCCCACCATGAACATGATGAACCACTGCGGCTGGTGACGGTAGTACAGGTAGAAGGCAGCCACCGCATAGCACAGCGCGGCGAACAGGTAGGGGCGCAGGCGCTGCTCACGCACCTCGACATGGAGGCTGCTGATGACCTTGAAATGGCGCAGCACGCTCAGGAAGATGAGCGGCAGGATACACGTGATGCCCATGCACACAAGCAGAATCGACACGCGGGTGCCATAGGACTGCAGGCACAGCACCGACATCCACAGGGCCAGGAAGATGCCATAGGTGGGCATCAGCAACGGGCTCAATGCCGTGGTCAGGAAATTGGCCAGGCCGGCAATGAACTTGTTGATGGTATATCTGGTGATTGGCATAATTCGTCGATGATACTAGACGGGGTGACAACAGCGGCAGCCGGGCTTACCGCGACATCTTGCGGCGCTGGGTGCTACTGGGGATTTTCAGCTGTTCGCGGTACTTGGCCACCGTGCGGCGCTCCAGCTTGTAACCCATCTCCTTGAGACGGCTGCACAAGGCATCGTCGCTCAGCGGGTGGCTCTTATCCTCGGCATCAACCAACTTCTTGAGGTCGTCATACACCTGGTGCCTGGACATGCCGTTGATGTCCTCACTGAAGAAGGACTTGAGGCTCTTTACGCCCCACGGCAACTGCACATACTTGTTGTTGACCGCCCTGGAAACGACCGACACATCCTTGCCGATCATCTCGGCAATCTGCTGCTGCCCTAGGGGATGCAGGTCACGCTCGTCGCCGGACTCGAAATACTTGGCCTGGCACTTGACAATGGCCTCCATCGTCTTGAACAGGGTTTCCTGCCGCTGTCTGAGCACCTCGATGAACGTGCTGGCGCGCTGGTAGGCATCAACGATGGTCTTCTTTTCTTTCTGTTCCTTGACGCTCAAGGGCACGCCCGACTTGTAGCGCTCGACCTGCAGGGCGAAACTCTCGCTAATCTGCAGTTCGGGGATGTTATTGCACAGGGTGACCGTCAATCGCCTGGTGTTCTCGTCCCACTCCACCTGGAAGTCGGGTGTCAGCTGCTGGTTGTTGTCGCTCCTGGAACTAAAGGCACCTCCGGGACGCGGATTGATACCATGCCTAATCTGCTGTTCGAACACCTGCCTGGCGCGCTCAGCGCTGATTTTCAACCGATTGGCTATCGCAGCAAAGTTGCCGCTGGCAAACAGGTCAAAGCAGGTATCCACCATCTTGATGGCGAGCTGCACGTCTTCGCTGTCAGGCTTACGTTCCAGTTGCAGCCTGATGCACTCCTTCAAATCCCGGGCGGCGATGCCTGGCGGGTCAAGCTTCTGCACAATGGCGAGGGCCTCCTCGATTTGGTTTCGTGCAATGATGATGCCCTTATTCAAGAAACTTCTTTCGATATCAGCGATGCTGCACCTCATATATCCGTCATCCTCAAGGCTCCCGACAATTTCCCTGGCGATGTCCAACTTTAACTCGTCCAGTTGGAGTTCGCCCAACTGCCCCAGCAGGAAATCCATCAACGATGTCTCGGCCACGGCAATGGGGCCGACATGCTCGTCATCGGCACTGCGGTTGTTGGCCATGTAACGCGACCACTCATTGGAGTCGTCGTCTTCGTCAACGGGGATTTCGCGCTCGGGCACCTCCAGTTCCGTATCGGGCTCGGTCTGATACTCTTCTTTATTATCGGTGCCGCCTTCATCAGCATCATCTTTGCCTGCAGCATCGTCCTGGTTCTTTTCCTCGCCTCGCTCCTGGTCCTCGTCGCGATCGGGGCCGTTGTCGTTCGACTCCTCGGCATCGGGGTCAGGTTCACTGTCTTTTACCTTTTCGAGGGCAGGAATTTCATCCACCTTGTTGTCGATATATTCCGACAACTCGGCATCATTTTTCTCGAGTACCGTACCCAACTGGCGCTGTAGTTCAAGCGACAAGCGCTGCGCTAGTTTTTGTTCCTGTGTGAGCTGTAACTTTGACATTGTCGTAGAGGTTTTGAGTTAACCCACAAAGATACGAAATAAATAGATAGCAAGCACTATGGCAGCCCGATTTTTTTCACATCAGGCTGTCAGATGAGGGGTGATGGGGACAGATGGGGGACGATGGGGAGAGCGTCAGAACCGTTTCTTGCCCTTGAGGTTCAGGATGCGGGCATACTCGCCGGGCTTGTCAAACATCTCCTTGGCCTGGTCCAGGTATTCATCGTCCTTGATGGAATTCTCGACCTGGCCGCGCTGGTAGTACACGCGGTCCATGATTTCCTGCGACAGCAGGTAGGCGATGTCGCGGCGGTGCAGGTCCAGGTCGTGGTCCAGGTCGTGCTTGAGCAGGGCCTCGAGACGGTCGAACTGGGCCGCCGTCGAGTCGTTCATGTAACCCTCGGCCGTGGCGGTCTTGCGCAGGGCGGCAAGCTGCTGCTCGCACACCTTGTCGTACTCAAACTTGTCGGGGTTGAGAAACTCCTTGAACTCGTTGAACATGTCGTCGGTCACCTCAAAGTCGGCTGGGCTGGCAATGCCGCCCTGGTGCTGAGCAACATAGCGCGTGGCGAAGTCAAAGTCCCAGTGGTCGCGCATGATGTTGTACACGATGCGTTTCAACTCACGCGGCTCCACCTTGATGTCGGGCATGATGCCGCCGCCCTCGAGCACCTCGCGGCCGTGTGCAGTGTGGAACACGCGGGCCGTGCTGTCGGTCGTGGTCTTCTTGTAGGAGCCGTCGGCATTGCGGTTACCATAGTCCACCTCCTGGATGAGGCGTCCGCTGGGGATGTAGTACTTGGCGATGGTGACCTTGAGCATGCCGTCGTAGGGCAACGAGCGGGTGGACTGCACCAACCCCTTGCCGAAGGAGCGCGACCCGATGATCACGGCACGGTCCAGGTCCTGCAGGGCTCCCGCAGTGATTTCGCTCGCACTGGCCGAGCCGCCGTCGATGAGCACTGCCAGGGGAATCTTGGTGTCAACAGGGTCGGAGGTGGTCTTGTAGGTGCGCTCGCTCGACTTGTCGCGGCCGCGCATCACGAGCACCTGGGTGCCCTTGGGGACAAAGCAGCCCACAATCTGGATAGCTCCCTCGACGATACCGCCGCCATTGCTGCGCAGGTCCAGCACGATGTTCTTCACGTGCGGGTCCTTCTTGAGTGCGATGACAGCGTCACGCACCTGCTGGGCCGACTTCTCGTTGAAGGTCGTCAGGTCGATATAGCCGATGTTGTCGCGCGTCACGCCATAGTAGGGCACGGGGTTGACACTGATGGTCTCGCGGTTGAACGAGAAGGTCTTGATGCTGTCCTCGTCATAGGGGCGCACCACCTTCACCGTCAGGTGGGTGTTGGCCTGTCCCTTGAGGCGCTTGCTCACCTGCTCACTCGTCCAGGTGTCGGTGCTGTCGCCGTCGATCATGATGATGCGGTCGCCAGCGCGCAGACCTGCCCGCGCTGCCGGGCTGCCCTCATAGGGGCCACTGATGTAAACCCCCTTGCGGCCATCGACCGTGCGCTCCATCAGGTAGCTGCCGATGCCGCCGTACTCACCCGTGCTTAGCGTCATGAACTCGTCGGTCTCCTTCGACGGGATGTACTCGGTATAGGGGTCGATGTCGTCAAGCATCGCATTGATGGCGTTCTCGATGGCCTTCTGGGCATCGATTGTATCGACATAGAAGGTGTTCAGCTCCTTGTACAGCGAGTTGAAGATGTCCAGGCTGCGGGCTACAGCAGTGTCATCGTTCACCGCCCTATCGGTATCGGCAAGGGCTGTCGGGGCAGCCAGGCACAGCGCCACGCAACCCCAAGCGAGATATTTAAGCGTCTTTTTCATTCATCACATGATTTTGGCTGCGAAAATACTATTATTCCCCGAATATTGTCCACTTTAGCAGCCTAAAAAACCTTTATCACACGAAAAAAAGCAAGTTTTTTGCAAAAAATATTGCACAGTTCAAATATTGGCAGTAACTTTGCACCGCATTTTTCGGCAGGGGTCTGCCGAGGGGTGCAAAAACGCTTCTTTAGCTCAGTTGGTTAGAGCATCTGACTGTTAATCAGGGGGTCCTTGGTTCAAGTCCAAGAAGAAGCGCTTAACTTTCATAACAATGACTGCTTCTTTAGCTCAGTTGGTTAGAGCATCTGACTGTTAATCAGGGGGTCCTTGGTTCAAGTCCAAGAAGAAGCGCCCGAAGGCGGGACTGCGCAAGCAGCCCCGTCTTTGGTTATTATCCCCCTAACCGCAACGCCTCACCACTACATTAATAAAAGAAAGACGATGAGTTCGATGAATTAGCGTGTCGTCGGGGGGTGTTTGATGGATATCGTCAGAGGCGGGAGGTGAAAACGGAAAGTTTTTTGTAATTTTGCAGTCTTATGGAGATTACGCAACTGTGTGAACTGTTTAACACGGCTAGTCGCAAGGCGGCAGTGAAGAAGCTGCTGGCCGGTAGCGGCAATGCCGTCATCGACGGACTGGCGGGGTCGAGTGCAGCGATGCTGCTCTCGAGGCTGCCCAAGCGGGAGTGTCCCTACCTGATTGTGGTCAACGACCTGGACGAGGCTGGATACATGTACAACGACCTGTGCCAGCTGACGAGCGACAAGCAGGTGCTGATATTCCCGTCGGGCTACAAGCGCGACATCAAGTACGGCCAGGTGGATGCCCCCAACGAGATCCTGCGCACCGAGGTGCTGAACCGGTGGTTTGACGACGCTACAGTGCAATGGGTGGTCACCTACCCCGAGGCGCTGGCCGAGCGCGTGCGTAGCCGTGAGGACGTGGCAGCCAGCACAGTGCAGTTGCGCGTGGGCGGCACAGCCGACCTGACGGAGGTGTCGGCACGGCTGCGCGAACTGGGTTTCGTGATGGTGGACTATGTGTATGAGCCGGGGCAGTTCAGCGTGCGCGGCTCAATCCTCGACGTGTTCTCCTACAGCAACGAGCGCCCCTACCGCATTGACTTCTGGGGCGACGACATCGACAGTATACGCACATTCAACGTCGAGACGCAGTTGAGCGAGGAGCGCCTGGAACAGGTGAGCATCCTCAACGGCGACGCGTCGAGCAGCGGCCGCGAGAACAACGTGTCGCTGCTGGAGTACGTGGGTGAGAAGACCATCGTGCTGTGCCGCAGCAAGCACTGGCTGACGACGCGCATCGGCGAGATTGCCCGCGAGGGCATGTCGGCCAGCGCACTGATAGCGGGCGAGGGCGACACCCAGGCCACCAGCAAGCTGGTGGACGCCGACCAGTTTGTCGAGCGCCTGTCGCACATGCGGTGCATCGAGTTCACCAACGGCGAGGCGGCCCCTGAGCGCGGTGTCAAGCGGTTGTCGCTGCACTGCAAGCCACAGGGCATCTACCACAAGAACTTTGACCTCATCGGGCAGTCGTTCACCGACTTCCTGTCCCGCGATTACCGAATCCTCATCCTGAGCGACAGCGCCAAGCAGATTGAGCGCCTGCACTCCATCTTTGAGGACCGTGGCGACAATATCACGTTTGAGCCCGTGTTGCGCACCATCCACGAGGGCTTTGTGGACGATGACCTGCAGTTGTGCGTGTTCACCGACCACCAGATCTTTGACCGTTTCCACAAGTACAACCTCAAGAGCGACCGAGCGCGTTCGGGCAAACTGGCGCTGTCGCTCAAGGAACTCAGCCAGATCGAGAAGGGCGACTTCATCGTGCATGAGGACCTGGGCGTGGGACGCTTTGGCGGCCTGATGCGCATGAACATGAACGGCACGCCCCAGGAGATGATCAAGCTCATCTACCTGCACGGCGACGAGGCCTATGTGTCCATCCACTCGCTGCACAAACTCACCAAGTACCGCAGCAAGGACGGCGAGCCCCCACGGCTCAACCGACTGGGTTCCAACACGTGGGCCAAGATGAAGGCGCGCACCAAGAGCCGCCTGAAGGACATCGCCCGCGAACTCATCCGCCTGTATGCCGCGCGCTGCGAGCAGCGGGGCTTCGCCTTCACCCCCGACGGCTACCTGCAGCAAGAGCTCGAGGCATCGTTCATCTACGAGGACACCCCCGACCAACTGACAGCGACACAGGCCGTCAAGGCCGACATGGAGAGCGACAAGCCGATGGACCGCCTCATCTGCGGCGACGTGGGCTTCGGCAAGACCGAGATTGCTGTGCGCGCTGCCTTCAAGGCTGCCATCGACGGCAAGCAGACGGCCGTGCTGGTACCGACGACGGTGCTGGCGTTCCAGCATTACCGCACCTTCAGCGAGCGCCTGCACGACTTCCCCGTGCGCGTGGACTACCTGAGCCGCGCCCGCAAGCCCAAAGAGGTGAAGCAACTGCTGGCCGACCTCAAGGAGGGCAAAATCGACATCCTCATCGGCACCCACAAACTCATCGGCAAGACGGTGCAGTTCCATGACCTGGGGCTGCTGGTCGTGGACGAGGAGCAGAAGTTCGGTGTTGCCGTCAAGGACAAACTCAAGCAGTTGAAACTCAACGTGGACACGCTGACGATGAGCGCCACGCCTATCCCGCGCACGCTGCAGTTCTCGCTCATGGGCGCCCGTGACCTGAGCACGCTGACCACCCCGCCCGCCAACCGCTACCCCATTCTCACCACCGTGGGAACGCTCAACGATGACATAGTCGCCGAGGCCATCAACTTCGAACTCTCGCGCAACGGCCAGGTGTTCTTTGTCAACCACCGCATCGAACAGCTAGAGCAGTTGGAGAACATGATACACCGCGTGGTGCCCGATGCACGCGTCGCCGTGGGCCACGGCCAGATGCCGCCCGAGCGGCTGGAGCAGACCATCATTGACTTTGGCAACCATGACTATGACGTGCTGCTGTCGACGACCATCATCGAGAACGGCATCGACATGCCCAACGTCAACACCATCATCATCAACAATGCCGACCGCTACGGACTGAGCGACCTGCACCAGCTGCGTGGCCGTGTGGGCCGCAGCAACCGCAAGGCCTTCTGCTACCTGCTCGTGCCGCCGGGCAAACCGCTTGCCACCGACGCTCGCCGCCGACTGCAGGCCATCGAAAGTTTCAGCGACCTGGGAGCCGGCATCCAGATTGCGATGCAGGACCTGGACATCCGCGGTGC
Organism: uncultured Bacteroidales bacterium; assembly: GCA_902792895.1. GTDB lineage: Bacteria > Bacteroidota > Bacteroidia > Bacteroidales > Muribaculaceae > Sodaliphilus. The sequence goes on from CADBBK010000007.1 coordinate 61,486, forward strand.
GGGCAACCTGCTGGGTGCCGAGCAGAGCGGTTTCATCGCCGACCTGGGCTACGAGACCTACCAGCGAGTGCTCAAGGAGGCCGTGACCGAGTTGCGCAACGAGGAGTTTGTCGATACCTTTGCCGGCAACGACCAGCAGGGCGAGGACACCGAGTTCATCACCGACTGTGTGGTAGATACCGACCTGGAACTGATGTTCCCCGCCAGCTATGTGCCGCAGGAGAGCGAGCGCATCACGCTGTACCGCGAACTCGACAACATGGAAACCGACGAGCAGGTCGAGGAATTTGAGGAGCGGATGAAGGACCGTTTCGGCAAGATTCCCGACATGGCCGCCGAACTCATCCGCATCGTGCCGTTGCGCCGCACGGCGCGTCGCCTGGGCATCGAGAAACTGGTCATCCGCCAGCAGAACATGCACCTGTTCCTCGTGGGCGAGGAGAACGTGGCCTACTACCAGTCACCGGCCTTCGGGCGCCTGCTCCAATACCTGCAGCAGAATCCCAAGCGCTGCGGCCTGCGCCAGAAAAACGGCCGCCGCAGCATCGTCATCTTCAGCATCCCCAGCGTGAGCAGCGCCCTGACGGTGCTGCGCACCATCACCCATCTGGACAGCATCTAAAACGAGCATTGATTTAGCCGTTCGCCAAGGCCCTGCGGGGCTCATGCTAATTTCACGAATTTATCTAATTAAAGGTTTATATTTAAATAAACTTTCAGGGTCTATTTCTAAATCGTTCCACAAAAAAAGTCAGCGGCTCCCCTTACAGGAAACCGCTGACCTATCTAGTTAAAAACTAAAGCCTTATTACTTCAGCACCTTCAGGGTGGTGCCGTCGGAGTACTTCTCCAGGTAGATGCCCCTGGAGGGAGCCTGTTCAAGCTGGCGGCCCTGCAGGTCGTAATACCCGACGATGTAGGCATCATCGGCCACGATGGTCTCAACGCCCGAGTTGTCGGGAATCAGTGCTGCATCAAAGTAATCCTGAAGGCTCAGGTAACCCGTCTTGTTGATGCCGATGCTCAACGGATAGCTGCAACCGGTGAAGGTGCGGTTGGTGTCGTCGCAGTTGAATTCCACCTGGGGCACCAGCAGGCCTGTGCTGTTGTCAAACGCGGTGAGGAAGAGAGGATAAGTGGCGGAGTACTCTTCCTTGTAGTTGCCCAGGAACTGGGAGAAATTCATCACCAGCTTGCCGTCAACCAAGCGTCCCATCACCCAAGCATTGGGCAGGAGCTCACACATGCCACGGATATAGACCTCGTCCTCGAAGAAGACCACCTTGACCTTCATCTGGCGCGGCACGAGCGGGCCATAGGGGCCAGCCTTGGTCCTATAGGAGAAGTTGTAATCATGCTCCTGGAGGCCGATGGGCGGTATCACGACAATGTCGGGATACTGCGAGAGCGTCAATCCCTGGTAGTAATTGATGTATTGCAGTTCGTCCTTATGGACGGTGGTGAAGATGTAATCAATCGTCGAGAAACTGCCGTCGCCGTTGATGGTCAGTTCCATGTTCTTCTGCGTTGTATTGCCGGTCGTCGGGTCAAATGCGGCGCACTTGAAGTAGAACAGCATACCGTAGGAGCCCAGCAGCTGGGGATTCTCAAAGACAATCTTATCACCCTGGTGTACACCCTTGATCCAAGCATCGGGCAGATACCTGGAGATGCCCTGCAACCACACGTCTTCACCGTCCATGCCCATCTTCACGACAACGGCAACGGGGTCCCAATCCATGCCGTCGTTGACGGCAGTGGTCATGTAGAAGTCAGAAGTCACCAGTCCCTCGGGAGGCGACAAGGGCTGCTCTTCGGCAAGGACATATACCGAGGCATAGTCGCCATCCTGCAGCCACTCGTAATCCAGATACTGGAACACGTCGCCAAAGGCACGGTTCATCGTTCCCAGAATCAAGGTCTGGTCGGTGCCGTTCAGTCTCACGGTGCCGTCGTCCTCGATGGTGTAGGTCACTTCCTCGACCGACTCGTCATAGAAGTAGGTGCCGGCTTCCTCGTCATATCTGAACATAGCCACCTGTACCGCCATCTCCAGCGACTTGGTGTAGGCGATGTACTGGCCCATGGGCACGGTAATCGTCCTGCCGTCGTCGCTCAGCGTACCCTCTACCCAGCCGTCGTAATAGGACAGGGAAACGGGATGCTGGACATAGACCTTGTTGTCGGGCGCATAGACGATGCTCAACGCACCCTCCTGCTGGCCGTAGACAATCTCATAGGGGCTCTCACCCTCGGGTACGGTGTAATCCTTCTCGACCTCACTGACGACACCGCCCATGCGCATGTACAGCTTCAGTTCGCCCTCGGGCTGGGTCTCGATTACCGGCGGCACGAAGGTCTCTTTCTCGGTGAGGGTGTAATGGAAGACCATCTCGAGGTTGGACTGTCCCGAGATTTCGCTTGAGATGCAGTTGGCGGGCACGGTCAGCGTATAGGTGCCGACCACGCTCAGCGGGTATTCCTTATAGATCACGGCATTGCCGCCAATCTCCATCATGTAGCACTCAAATTCCTCGCCCGTTTCATCATTGGACAGGATGGGATGTGCCTCCTCATCGACAGTCACGTTCTCGCCGTAGGCGATGGTGAAATACTGCAGGATGTGCACCTCACCCTCGGGGGGATTGATGGTGTATGCGGGCATTTCGCCACCCGTGATGGCATAGTCGAACTGGAGTTCCCGTATCGTCTCGCCCATGGCATCGATGATGACAGCCCCGACGGGGATGGTCAACGTGTATCGGGCAGGCTCGGTGATGGCCTCGGCGAGGTCCACATACACCTTGTCGCCCAGGGAAGACATCGCGGCTTCATAGGTAGCGCCCGTCGTGGTGTTGGTCAACATGGCCATGACATCGGGAGCCAGGGCGTCGACTTCCATCGGGAAAGTGATGGTGAAGTGCTGCAGGCTCTCCACCCTACCCTCGGCAGGATCGATGGTGATTTTGTCATAGAACGACGGAGCGGTTCCTGTCAGGGTGTAGTTGAACGTCAACTCACGCACCTCGCTGTCCAGCGTGTAGAACACGATGGAGCCGGCAGGGATGGACAGCGTGTAGTCGCCCGAGTCGGTCACTTCCCTGGGGAAATTGGCCAATACTTTGTAGCCCACATCATACATCTGGCCCTGATAGACATCTCCGGTCGTGTTGTTGGTCAACGTTGGCCGGCTGCCGAAGGCTATCTCGCCCACATACTCGGGGAAGGAAATCGTGAAATTCTGCAGGCTTTCCAACTCGCCCTCGGCGGGATTGATGGTAATCTGGTCATAGAACGACTCCATGGTGCCGCTGATGTTGAAGCGCAATGACAGCGGGAGCAGCGGCTTGCCGTCGACCGTGAGGGAACCCCCAGGGAGATGGAGGAAATAGTGTCCCGAAGCGGTGCAGTTCACGTCAAAGTCGATGAGCACCGTGGTTCCCGCTTCATCGGTCTGCATGCGTCCCTCATAGGTCGCACCGCCGCCTTTCTCGAGTAAGGGTACCGCATCCTCACATACCACCACCGGCAGTTCGGCGAAGGTGATGGTGAAATGCTGCAGGCTCTCCACCTCGCCCTCGGCGGGGGTGACCTGCATGACCTCATACGGGTCAACTACAGCCATGGCCGACGAGCCGTAAATCACGGCCATCATCAATAGAGCCAAAAGTCGTACTGTTTGCTTCATTAGTCTTGAATCATTTTGGTATAATTCGTGATGTCCAGGCGAGAAAACGGGGCCATTCCCGCTCAAGTCCCTTGATGGTAGTTCCCGATGCCTTCACCTTCCGGCATGCACAAATTCATGGTTAATAATCAGTATTTCTAGTTAAATATTTTTTGCAAAAGTAATTGAATCATTGAAAATATCAGCAAAAAAGGCATTAAAAAACCATAATTTGATAAAGAACAGCCCAAATACCCACAGTTTGATAACAAATTGTAACCCCGATAACACACAGTGACAAAACCGATGCCCGCTAAAATGTTCAGCACCCTGAGGGGGCATTCTAGCGGGCACAATAGTTTGAATCACTGTAGGTCGGGAAGTCCTGGGCAGGTATCAGTTTCCTGCCAGGAGCATATCGATGAGCGCCGTCACGTCGGCAATCGCCACCTCGCCATCGCCGTCAACGTCGGCAGCCGCGGGGGCCTCACCACCGCCAAGCAGGATATCGATGAGCGCCGTCACATCGGCAATCGCTACCTCGCCATCGTCGTCAACGTCACCGACAATGAATCCGCCACCGCCACCGATGGTGTAGTGGTAATTGAGTTCATGCACCTCCTCGCCCAGCGTGTAGATGATAATAGCCCCGGAGGGGATGGTCAGCGTGTAGTTTCCCGCCTCGGTGACCTCGTCGCCAAAGTACACCAGCACGTTGAAGCCCACGTCATACATGTCACCCCAGTAGGTCTGCCCGGTCGTGGTGTTGGTCAGCTTGGCACTGCTGCCATAGTCAATCTCGCCCACATACTCGGGCAGCGAGATGGTGAAGCTCTGCAGACTCTCGACCTGGCCCTCGGCAGGGTCGATGGTGATCTGGTCATAGAACGACTCCATGGTGCCGACGATGTTGAACCGCAGCGACAGCGGGAGCAACTGCTGGCCGTTGACCTTGAGGGAGCCCTCGGGGAGATGGAGGAAATACTGCCCTGATGCGGTGCAGCACACGTCAAAGTCCACGATAACCATGGTTCCCGTTTCATCGGCCTGCATGCGCCCCTCATAGATGGCGCCGCCGCCCTTCTCCAGGGTGGGCACTGCAGTCTCGTTGACCACCACGGGCAGACCGGCAAAAGTGATGGTGAAATGCTGCAAGCTCTCGACCACGCCCTCGGCAGGCGTTACCTGCAAGGCTTCATAGGGATCAACCACTGCCAGGGCCGACGGGCCGTAGGCGACAGCCAGCATCAGCACGGCCAGTATACGCATTGTCTGTTTCATTGTGAATGTCATTTAAAGGTAAAAAACAATAAGTATTGATAAATGGACACCTCACGGGCATCACGGTTGCAAATGTACAAAAAAATGATGCCCGCACCCATTTTCTACTTGAAAATATCTTACTATTTGGCCGAAAAAATTCGGGGATTGGTTGAAAACTGGGGAGTTGAACTTGCTTTTTATAATAATGTTACCTAGTTTTGCGACAATTAATCATGTTTTAATCACAACCAAACACAACAAAAGTTTCACATCTATGAAAAAAAGATTCTTAATGGCAGCATTGATTGCTGCAGCGAGTGTTTTGGGCTATGCACAACAGACCATGTGGATACACACAGGACATGTGCACTGGGCCTATAACACCGAATCGGTGGGCACGATGCCGTATAGTTCGGCCAACATGCTCACTGTGCTCGAGAAGGGTTTCACCCTAGCCGATGTGGACAGTGTGACCGTCGCCAACGAGACGTTTGCCGACGACAATGTCCTCGTCAAGTACAACAACACCGTAGCCGACGTGTATGTGGCCGGTAACATCGCCAACCACATCACCGCCCAGGTGAATGGTGCGCGCGTGGCGGTCATGCAGGACGCCAATGTCGCCACCGAGTACACCTACACCCTGCAGGGCAACAGCAACAGCGGCTGCTTCTACCATGCCGGCTCCTACAAGATGACACTCGTGATGAACGGCGTGAACCTGGTTAACCCCGACAGCGCCGCCATCAACATCCAGAACAGCAAGCGCATTGCCGTGCAACTGGCCGACGGCACGACCAACACTCTGGCCGATGGTGCCAGCAACACCAAGAAGGCAGCCTTCCTCGTGAAGGGCCATGCCGAGTTTGCCAAGGGCGGCTCGCTGACCATCACGGGTAACAAGAAGCATGCCCTGGCCTGCAACGAGTACATGGAGGTGAAGAAGACCGTGGGCACCATCACCATCACGAGTGCCGTGGCCGACGCCATCAACGTGAGCCAGTACTTCCAGATGAACGGCGGTACCATCAATATCCAGAGCTGCGGTGACGACGGCATCCAGGTCGATGCCGAGGACATCACCAATCCCGAAGAGGACGGCCACGTGCTCATCCAGGGCGGCACGCTCACCATCAACGGCAGCGGCGCCGGCACCAAGTGCATCAAGGCCGAGGGCAACGTGGACATCCAGGGCGGCACCCTGACGCTGAACCACTCCGGTATCCCCGTTTGGGACGAAGATGACAGCAAGATCAAGGAAGCCACCGGTATCGGCACCGACCGCAACCTCACCATCGACGGCACCGACACCAAGATCAACATCACCATGACCGGCAACGGCGCCCGCGGCATGAAGTGCGACAGCACGTTGACCATCAACCCCAGCATCATCGACATCAACTGCACGGGTGGTGACTGGGCCTACGGTACTGTTGACACCAGCAGTGTGAAGTGCGTCAAGGTCGACTATTCCTTCCTCCTGAACGGTGGCAGCCTGAAGTGCACCACCGTCAAGGACGAGGCCGTCGGTGTCCACAGCGAGGGCGATGTCCGCATCCTCGACGGCACGCTGACGCTCAACACCTATGACCACGGTATCAAGAGCGACTTGGATATGCAAATCAACGGCGGCACCATCACCTACAACATCAATGGTCCTGCCAGCAAGGCCATCAAGTGTGAAGGCTACCTGCGCATCTCGGGCGGCAACATCAGCGGCACCGTGAGCGGTGGCGGCGAGACGGCCAGCGACCAGACGACCAGTGCCAGCGCCGGCATCAAGTGTGACAACAATGTGACCATCGACGGCGGCACCTTTGACCTCAAGGCCACCGGTAAAGGTGACAAGGGCATGAGCATCGACGGCTCGCTCGAAGTCAACGGCGGTAACATCAAGGTGAGCACCACAGGTAGCCGCTACGGCCAGAGCAGCAGCGGCGGTTGGCCCGGTGGCGGCGGTTCGTCGAGCAGCGACAAGCGCTCCTCGCCCAAGGGCATCAAGGTGGACGGCAACATCGACGTCAATGGTGGAACCATCACCATCTCGGCTACCGGTGGCGAGGGTGCTGAGGGCATGGAGTCCAAGAACATCATGACCATCAACGACGGCTATGTAGAGGTCACCAGCTATGACGACGCGTTGAACAGCGCTTCGCACATGTACCTCAAGGGCGGCTACGTCTATGCAGTAGCCACTGGTAACGATGCCATCGACTCCAACGGCAACATGTACCTGAGCGGCGGCCATGTCTTCTGCTGCGGTAGCGAGGAAGGCCTCGATGCCAACAGCGAGGGCGGCTACAAGGTTTATATCCAGAATGGTACCAACCTGATGGCCATCGGCGGTAACATGGGCGCCGTCGAGAGCGGTGCAAGCATCAGCCAGACCTGCTATCAGGGCAGCGTCAGCGCCAACAAGTGGATTGCCCTGTACAGCGGCAGCAACGTATCGTTTGCAGCCTACACCCCGACCTTCTCCAGCCAAGGTGGCGGCCCTGGTGGCCCTGGCGGTGGCTCATCATCCAGCAAGACCATCGTTGTGACGGCTCCGTCCACACCTAAGCTCTACACCGGTGTGACAGCAAGCGGCACCACCTTCTGGAACGGTAAGGGCGCGACCAATGCAACAGGTGGCTCACAAGTCAGTCTTTCGACCTATTCAGGTGGCGGCTGGAGTCCCTGGTAATCCTCAAGTAGTTATAAACAATGACATCATTATTTAAAAGACTTAGAAATTATGAAGAAGACAATTATAACGATGCTGATCGCTCTGGTGGCCATGGTTGCCAGCGCCGAGACCTATAGCTACCTGAAGTTTACCAAGACCAACGGCACTACCCTGACCTACTCGGTCGAAGGTCTCAAGATCACCTATGACAGCAGCAACGTCACCGTCACCAATGCCGAGGGCACCGCAACAATTGCCCTGACCGAGGTACAGGACATGTACTTCAGCAACGAGGCGGGCACCACGCCCACTGTGCTCATTGGCGACGTGAACAAGGACGGTGAAGTGGGCATCGATGACGTGAGTGCACTCGTCGATTACCTGCTCGACAGCAATGCCACGGGCATTGACCTGGAAGCCGCCGACGTGGATGGCGACCATGAAGTGGCCATCGGCGACGTGACCGCCCTGATCGACATGCTGCTCAACAACGCCAACTAGCACTTCACGCTCCCAGCGAGCGTCACAACCCTGACTTGCGCCACCTGCCCTCTCACGAGCAGGTGGCGCAATCGTTGTATCCCCACCCCAAAACAAAGCCGATAAACGCCCAGCAAGGAACATAATATAATATTAATGTGAGTCCGATAAAGATAAGGCGCTGATTCTCTATCCATCCGCATGGAAACACAATATTTATTAATTATTTTAACAAACAAGATAAAATCATTAAAGAGTGTTAAAATATTTGGTAGATTCAAAAGTATTGTTATACCTTTGCGGTGTACTAGTTGAGTAGTACACTAGACAAGTACATTATTCACCAAAAAATATCACTGCTATGTTTACATTCAATCATCTCAGTTTCAGTTACGGCAACAAAGCCCCCAAACTGTTCAACGACTTCAATATGACGCTTGAGGCCGGTAACGTTTATGGCCTGTTGGGCAAGAACGGTGCCGGTAAGTCCACGCTCATCTACCTGATGACCGGCCTGCTCACTCCCGAGTCGGGCGAGGTGCTGATGGAGGGTGACAACGTGCGCCGCCGCCTCCCCAAGACGGTGAGCGAGATTTTCCTGGTTCCCGAGGAGTTCGACCTGCCCCGATTGACCATGAGGAAGTACATCAGCATCAATGCCCCGTTCTACCCGCGTTTCAGCATGGAAGACATGGAGCGCTACCTGGAAATCTTTGAGATGAGCGGCCACATGGATGACAAGCTCACCTCGCTGTCGATGGGCCAGAAGAAGAAAGTGTTCATGTCCTTCGCCTTTGCTACCAACACCCGCGCGCTGATTATGGACGAGCCGACCAACGGCCTCGACATTCCCAGCAAGAGCCAGTTCCGCAAACTCATCACGACGGGCATGAGCGACGACAAGATGATCCTGATCTCGACGCACCAGGTGCGAGACATCAGTGACATTCTGGACCACATCGCCATCATCGACCACAGCCAGGTGCTGCTCAACACCAGCATGGCCGACGTGATGGGCCGTCTGGCCTTCCGTCCGCTGCGTGAGGGCGACCAGCCCATCTTCGTGCTGCAGAGCCCCTACGGTCCCCTGGGCGCCGTTCCCGCCACCGAAGGCGAGGAGACCAATGTTGACCTGGAGATGCTCTTCAACGCCACGCTGCAGAATCCCGAGGCCATCAACCGTTTATTCACCGCTTCAAAATGAACCCCGTCATGAGTACCAACGCAAGCAATCAGACCTTTGACTGGAACCGCTTCACAGCGGCCCTGCGCAAAGAAGCCGTGGAGAACAAGCGGCAACTGCTGCTCGTCCTGTTGACGATGTTCATGGCTTTCACCATCTTCATGGTGCTGGGCAACGTGATTACCAATAGCATTGAAGGCAATAATGCCAACATTATCATGAGTGTAATGCCTGCAGCCTTTACGTCTACAGTCTATACAGTCGTTGTTGCTGTCACGGCATCGCTGGCCTTCCGCAAACTCACGAGCAAGACGGGCCGCATCGACCTGTTCAGCAATCCGGCCTCCGATACCGAGAAGTTTCTCGTCAACCTGGTGATTTACGTCGTCGGTGCCGCCGTTGCCTTCTTCGCGTGTGCCCAGTTGGCCGACCTGACGCGCATTGCCGTGCTGTCCCCGTTCAAGAGCGAGACGTTTGACGTTCCCGGCCCGATGAACTTCTTCACCATCCTGATGGATAGCAGCTCGAGCATCATTGAAAAAACGAGAGGCTTTGCCAACGCTCCGAGCATCGAAAGCATCCAAAACTTAAAGACTTTCACCTTCTTCGGCCTTTTCCTGAGCCCCGCAATGTTCTTTATGGGCAGTGTGCTGTGGCCCCGTTGGGCTGTGGTGAAGACCTTTGCCTGCCAGCAAGTCATCAATATCATAATAACTGTTGTGCTGATGTCCATATTCATGTTCCCGTACATCACCGGACAAAAGATTGATGACGGATCAGGAATCTTAATATTTACCACGTGGTCGGTATACATCGGGTTTGCCATCAGCATCATCAGCTGGATTGCCTCCTGGTTCCTGTTCAAGCGCAAAGACGTCGTCTCGCTCAAGTGGTGGTCTTAATTCCCTATTCTAACATCTTCATAACTAATAAAATATTACGACTATGAACGCAACTAATCAAATATTCAGCTGGCCGCGCTTCACGGCCACCCTGCGCAAGGAATTCATCGAGAACTGGCGTTCGCTGCTGCTTGTCGCCGTGGGCATCTATCTGTGGTACACCATCTCGATGTTGATCAGCAACGTGATGACCCTGGAGGGTTCCTACAACATCAATCCGCTGGTATTCACCGCTGTCGCTGCCATCATGGCCAGCTTTGCCTTCCGCCGCCTCACGACACGCTGCGGCCGGGTGGTGCTGTTCACCTCCCCCTCGTCAACGGCCGAGAAGTACATCGCCAACCTGCTGATCTATGTCCTCGGCGCATTTGTAATCTTCGCATTGAGTTTCCAGCTGGCCGATGTCACGCGCTATGTGGCCATGAGCTTCTTCAACGCCAAGCTGGGCATCGAGGCCACCCTGCCCAACAACCTGGTGGGGTCTATCAAGACCATGTATAGCTTTACCGGACCAGGTAAACTCATTAACCTCGCCATCGCCGTTGAGTTATTATTTGCAGGATCAATCTTCTTCCTGGGTAGCGTGTTGTGGCCCCGCCGCTCGGTCATCAAGATGGGCACTGTGGTACTGCTTGTCACCCTTGCCAAACTGATCCTCCTCGCTGTCTGTATCTACACCAAGTTTGGTGAAAATCTGGACATGCTGCCCGAAAATATGATCGACAACTTCATGGACAAAGCCACGACCGTCAATCTGTGGATCGACTGCATCATCTATGTGGGGAGCCTGATTCTGGCATGGTTCACGATTAAACGCAAAGATGTAATTACCCTTAAATGGTGGAAATAAGACTATGAATTTCAAGGATAACAAAGCAATCTATCTGCAGATTGCAGACCGCATCGGCGATCAGATTCTTGCGGGAGCGCTGACTCCCGACGGCAAAGTGCCGAGCGTGCGTGAACTCGCCGCCGAAATTGAGGTCAACGCCAACACCGTGGCGCGCACCTATGAGTACCTGCAGCAGCGGGGCATCATCTACACCAAGCGCGGACTGGGCTACTTCGTGAGCCCCGAAGCCAAGGAGAACATCGTGGCGTCACGCCGCGAGCAGCTGATGCAGGGCGAGATGGACTACTTCCTGGGGCAACTCAAGGCCGTGGGCATCACCCCCGCCGAGCTCCAGCAACTCTACCAGGACTTCCTCAACAAGTAACCCACTATAACTAACTACGAATTACGCAAATTAAACTCATTAGCATCCGCGTTCAAGTGATTGGTTTGGTTCGTGTAATTCGTAGTTTTAAAACAGAAGAAGATATGAAAAAGTTAATATTCACTTCGATACTGATGTTGGTTGCCGTGCTGCTGCTAGGATCGTGCGGCGACAGGAAAGATGGAGCGCTGACGGTGTTTTATTGCATCACCCTCTCGCATGACATGGACCAGATGGCCGATATGGCCGTCACCTACAAGCTCGCCGACGGCAGCACCGCCACCGATACGATTACCGGTACCACCTGGGAAAAAACGGTGGTGCTGGACACCTTCCCCGCTGCATTTGGACTGGTGGATTACACTTTCATTCCCAAGGCTGCCAATAGCCTGAAGAAAGAAGAATATGAGCCGTCGGTAATCTTCAGCATGTTCACCCGTGAAACCAAGTTCGAACTTGAGACCAGCCTGGTGTACGTCAGCCGCGTGAGCCGCAAGAATGTCGCCAGCCTCATTGAGCTGGCCAATGACCATGGCGATACGGGCATCATCAAGATTGCAAACAAACAAGAGGATAACTCCTTCTGTATCAATGATAGCGACCCAGATACCGAAAAGGTCAAAATCATCCGCGACAATGCCATTAAGGAGGCTATCTCCAAATAAATCAATCATGAACTGCAATAACCATTAAAAACCAAACGATTATGAAAAAGTCTATCTTATTATTCATCGCCCTCATGACGCTGGCAACGGTTGCTATCACTTCATGCCAGTTGTCGAGCAAGCAAGAAAAAGAAGCATACCAGGAGAGTATCGAATATTCCCTGACATTACCCACCGAACTGTTTGAAATCGCCGATGTAGAAGTCACCTATGCAGGAGACCACGGCATCCTCGCCACCGATACCGTCACCCGAGAACAGACGGTGCCCATCTGGGAGGCCGGCGATTGCCGCTATATCGAATCGGACGATGACATGCACCCATCGGCAGACACCACCAAGGTGGTGTGGCAGAAAAGTGTGATGGCCGACTCCATTCCCGCTCACGTGTTCATCACGGCCCGCTTGCTTTCCAAGCCCGTCAAGGCTGAGAACATGGGCAAGAGATACAACATGCTGGCCTACATGGGATATCTCTATGACACAGGTGTGGAGGTTGCCAAAGGGCAAGATCCTGATCCCAACGACAGCATCATTCCGCATGTGACAATGGGCAAACAGTCCTGTTTCCTCCAGTGCATCGACGTCAGCGGAAGCAAAGCCGACGAATTCATTAAGGTCACCAACGATGGTGCCTACCCCCTGGACTTCACCATCCGTCGCGAGAAACCCGGCTCTCAACGGCTGCATGACTTCGAATCAACAACGGGTAGTCCACTATAATATCCAAGAATTAACCGAAAGGTTTGACTTTTTACTCACCAAAACAATCCAACCCGATGAAACGGACATTATTATATAGTGTAACACTGATGCTTATCGCCAGCATTTCGCTCAGTTCTTGTAACCAGAACGGTGATTATCAGAATAAGGAGGCTCATAATATGCAGGCTTTCTACTTTATGGACTTCAGCCGCGATCTGATTAACATGGCAGACATCGAGGTCTCCTATAGGCTGGCTGATAGCCATGTTGTCATTGACACCCTCACAAGCGACCATATGGAATCTTTCATGATACATCAGGAAACCATAGAGCAAAATGACTCTAACGGGGTTTTACAGAGTATAGTTAGAGAAGACTCAACGATTCTATACTGGCAACCCGATGTCATGGAGTTTGACTCTATTCCGGCCCGCATCAGCATATCGGTCCGCATCCTGCCCAAGCCGTTGAATGAAGTCAACAAGGACAGCAGGTACAAGCTGTATCTATGGTATGGCTTGTCGGTAGCCGAGGATGGCCACAACTGGAAAACAAGAGACGCTATCACGCTGCTGGACTGGGTTGACGTGCACGGCAGCAATGTAGGCAAGGCGATTGACATTGCCAATGATGATCGTACCACCCTTGACTGCACGACGCAGCGCGTGGGCCCAAACCCCGACGATGTCAAAACCGTCAGAACCAAGTAATCGGCCCCGCACAAGTCGCTACGAATTTCTGTGACTACGAATTGATGGGTCTACGAATTAACCGAATTTTTTCAACCGACCACAGCACGAGCGCGGATGCCAATTCGATCAATTCGGTTAATTCGTAGACAAGAAAGAACGGCGGATGCCAATTCGATGAATTCGGTTAATTCGTAGACACAAAAAATAAACACGGATGCCAATTCGATGATTTTGAAAGAGATTTTCGGCAAAACGTTGATAATTATCGGCAAATATTGTATTTTTGCAGGTAGTTTTGAGGTGAAGTGTTTTAAGAGTATCAGAATACGACAAGACAACATATACAACAATACTATTAACTTTAAAAATTAGATTTATGAGAATCAGGAACTTATTTGCTGTGTTGCTGCTGATGCTGGTGGCATTCAGCACAAGCATGCTGTCGGCTCAGAACATGGCCATTCCGGTGGACCCTGAGGTGCGCGTCGGCAAGCTGGACTGCGGACTGACCTACTACATCCGCCACAACAACTATCCCGAGAACCGTGTGAACTTCTACATCGCCCAACGCGTGGGCTCCATCCAGGAGGAGGAGAGCCAGCGCGGTCTTGCCCACTTCCTGGAGCACATGGCCTTCAACGGCAGTGAGCACTTCAACGGCGAGGGCAAGGGTATCATCGACTACACCCGCTCGCTGGGTGTGAACTTCGGTGGCGACCTGAATGCCTACACGAGCATTGCCGAGACCGTTTACAACATCAACGACGTGCCCAGCACGCGCCAGAGCGCTATCGACTCTTGCTTGCTCATCCTCAAGGACTGGAGTGGCGGCCTGCTGCTCACCGACGAGGAGATCGACAAGGAGCGTGGCGTGATCCACGAGGAGTGGCGACTGGGTCAGGGTCCCCAAATGCGTATGCTTGAGCGCCAGCTCGAGACGCTGTTCCCCGACTCGAAGTATGGCAAGCGCCTGCCCATCGGCCTGATGAGCGTTGTTGACAACTTCGCCTATCAGGAGCTGCGCGACTACTACCACAAGTGGTATCGTCCCGACAACCAGGCCCTGGTGATCGTGGGTGACGTGGATGTGGACCACATCGAAGCCCAGATCAAGGAGCTGTTCAAGGACTGCGTCCTCGACCCCAATGCCGCACAGGTGGTTGACGTGCCCGTTCCCGCCAACGACAAGCCCATTATCGTCATCGATAAGGACAAGGAGCAGCAGTACAGCGAGGTGACCGTGATGTTCAAGCACGACGCCGTCAGCAGGGAAGAGAAGGTCAACATGGACTACATGATGCTGGGCTACCTCGAGAGTATGGTTACCCGCATGCTCAACACGCGCCTGAACGACCTCGCCCAAGAGCCCGACTGCCCGTTTGACAGGGCTTACTGCTACGACATGAACTACCTGGGCATCGCCAAGACGATGGATGCCTTCACGATGGAAGCCATGCCCAAGGAGGGCCAGTCGGAGGCTGCCGCCCAGGCCCTGATTGTCGAGGCCCTGCGTGCCGCCCAGCACGGTTTCACCGAGAGCGAGTATGAGCGCGCCCGTGACGAGTACATGAGCTGGATGGACAACTGGTACAACGAGCGCGACAAGGTGTCCAACGAGACCTACGGCCGCACCTACTGCAGCAACTACCTGGATGGCGAGCCCATGACCTCGGTTGAGCAGGACTACCAGATTGCCGGCATGATTGCTCCCAACATGACCGTTGACATGGTGAACATGATCATTCCTGAACTCATCAATACCGATGGCCAGAACATGGTCATCACCGACTTCAACCAGGAGAAGGAAGGTGCCGTTTATCCCACCGTCGAGGGATTCCAGGCTGCCATCGATGCCGCCAACAGCGCCGAAATCGCCCCCTATGTGGACAACGTGAGGAACGAGCCCCTCATGGACATGAACAAGCTGCCCAAGAATGGCAAAATCGTCAAGGAGAGCGAGAACGAGCTGTTCGGCTACAAGATGCTCGAACTGAGCAACGGTGCCCGCGTCGTGCTCAAGAAGACCGACTTCAAGCAGGACGAGATCACGATGAGCGCCTTCCAGCGCGGCGGCCAGTCGCTGTACGGTGAGAAGGACTGGGCCAACCTGGAACTCATCTCCAGTCTGGATTCCTACACCGGCCTGGGCAACTTCTCCAACTCAGAGCTGCAGAAGGCCCTGTCAGGCAAGCAGGTAAGCGCCTACATCAACGTCGGTACCCATACCGATGGCGTGGGTGGCCGCAGCACCGTCAAGGATCTGGAAACGATGTTCCAGCTCGTTTACCTCAAGTTCACTGCCCTCACCCCCGATGAGAAGAAGTTCAACCAGACGATGAACCTGATGGAAACGCAGCTCAAGAACAAGGACCTCATGCCCGAGAGCGCCATGAGCGACTCGCTGCAGTACATCATGAGCAACCGCAGCTGGCGCAACAAGCCCTTCAATGTCGATGACCTGAAGCAGGTGAGCCTGCCCCGCATCATGGAGATTGCCAAGGAGCGCACCGCCAACGCCGCCAACTACACCTTCCTGTTTGTCGGCAACATTGACGAGGCTACCATCCGCCCGCTCATCGAGCAGTACATTGCCAGCCTGCCCGCCCAGAAGGGCAAGAAGAGCGACTGGGTGAACACCACCGACATGCCCACCGGCGAAGTCCTGTGCCACTTCAACCGCAAGATGGAGGAGCCCAAGGAGTATCAGGTGATCATCTGGCATGCCGACAACATTCCTTACAGCCTGGAGAATTCCATCAAGGCCAACATCCTGGGAGAGGTGCTGAACCGCGTCTATCTGCAGAAGATCCGCGAGGACGCCGGTGCAGCCTACTCGACCCAAGCCATGGGTAGCACAGGTCCCGGCGTCGCCGGCGGCAAGCCCCGCACGATGGTACTGGCCGTGGCACCCGTCAACCCCGAGTTTGAGGAGATGGTGCTCAAGGTCCTCAACGAGGAGATGGCTAACGCCTGCACAACCATCGACGCTACTGCCCTGGCCGAGGCCAAGGAGAACATGCTCAAGGACCATGCCACCAACCTGAAGGAGAACTGGTACTGGCGTAGCAACATCCAGCAGTACCTGCTCTTGGGCTTGGACGACATGACCGGCTATGAGGACATCGTCAAGGCACAGACGCCCGAGTCGATCGCAGAGTTTGCCCGCCAAATCTACAGCGCCGGCAACAAGATTGAACTCGTGATGGGCCCCGAGCAGTAAACATCAAACCCAATGATTCATGACAATAATGAGCTGGGAACTCTTGACGAGAATCCTAGCTCATTATTGCCTAAATAAGCGATATCATTAAGTGCAATCATTAATACAATCATCAATATGAGACCTACACAACAAAGCATCCTGATGGCCCTCGGCGTGTTGCTGATTGCCAGCGCAATGGTTCTCACCACCGCTTGCGGCCCCGAAAAACACAAAATCGATGACAGCACGGTGCTACCCTTCAAGGACAAGGCCGAATTAGACAAGTTGCTTGATCTGCCCATCCTGCCCGAGTACACCATCGAGGAGTACTATACCAAGACCGATTTCGTTGATGGAGATGAACGGTTCGTGGTATGCTGCAAGTTCCTGGAGGAAGTCTCCCCAGCCGAGGTACAAAAAATCGTGGATCAGGTCAATAATGGCCAATACGAACGATGGTACACCTTCGATTTGGGACAGGAAAACAACTTGAGACTCTTCTTTGACCAGGACACCACACTGGCAGCCGACCGAAAGAGGCCCGAAATCCTTGGCGACAGGATCCATGTCGAAATTGAACTGCCGTGTAGGAAGAACGACTCCTGGAAGGGATTTGAGGTCGTGTTCAGGAACGATCGTGCCGACTACAGTGTCGTCGTTGACCGCGACACGCTGTCCAAAGTGCTGGGCGTGGAATTCCCCCCGCTAACCGAACAGTCACGCAACGACGAGGAGATATTCTTTGACTTTGACACGATACCTACCGAGGAGTTCTACCAAGCCCTTGAGAAGGCTCCTCATTGGACTGTTTCCCACCATGGCAAATTGACGTTCTATAATTATGACTACGACGATGGAAACGTTTGGACTACCGCCGACATCATCAAAGGCGAGACCCACTTCTCCTTCATCCGAATGAAATCGATAAACGGCTCTAGCGTCATTGGCAAGGTGGTGGACCAAGTTGCGCCCCGCAACAAGAAATCAACGAGTGAGTCAAATTGAAAGCCCGATGCAATTTCAGAGCTATCGTTTGCCTGAACTATACTAAGAAAAGGGGTATGATGCAGGGCCAGCGACGATCCCGACGCGACCTGGCCCTCATATTTTTGCACTAAGTGATGCAGTTTAGGTGCAAAACATGTGATTTTTCAGCGCAACACTGCGTCTAATGGTCAAAAACGAGTAAATTTGCAATAAAGAATAACCATTCCATTTAATCGTGTTGTCACGTGACAACTAAAACCTGAAAAGAATATGGCTTATCTGGACATCAACAACGTGGTCAAGCGCTACGAGGGGCACACCGCCCTGGACGGCGTTTCCATGCAGGTGGAGCAGGGCTGTATCTATGGCCTGCTGGGGCCCAACGGCGCCGGCAAGAGCACCCTGATCCGCATCATCAACCGCATCCTCGCTGCCGACGAGGGCAGCGTCACACTCAACGGCAAGCCGATGACCGACAGCGACATCACCCACATCGGCTACCTGCCCGAGGAGCGCGGCCTGTACAAGAAAATGAAGGTGGGAGACCACATCGTGTATCTGGGGCGCCTCAAGGGCATGTCCAAGGCCGATGCCGTGGCCTCGATGCACTGGTGGCTCGACCGCTTTGACCTCAAGAAGTGGGAAAACAACAAGGTGGAGACCTTGTCCAAGGGTATGCAGCAGAAGGTGCAGTTCATCGGCACCGTCATCCACCGCCCGCCGCTGCTCATCTTCGACGAGCCCTTCTCGGGCTTCGACCCGGTGAACGCCGAGCAGTTGAAAGTCGAGATCCTGGCGTTGCGCGACGAGGGCAGCACCATCCTGTTCTCGACACACAACATGGCGTCGGTCGAGGAGGTGTGCCAGCAGATCACCCTGCTCAACCATGCCCAGGTGGTGCTCACCGGCAGTGTTGACGAGGTGAAGCAGCAGCACAAGAAGAACATCATCGCTGTGCAGACACCCGACAACATCGAGGCCAACGAGGCCCTGTACACCCTGCTTCCTCCCGACCCCGTAAAGAAGCAGGACACCCGCATCAAGCTGGCCCCCGGCGTGCAGGTGCGCGATGCCATCAGCTGGCTCAACGAGCACTACCTCCTCACGGGCTTCTCCGAGGTGCTGCCCAGTATGAACGAGATTTTCATCGAAACCGTCAAATCTAAAAATGTAGTAAGCAATGAATAAGCTAGGCCTCATCATCGCCCGTGAATACATGTCGATTGTCGGGCGCAAGTCATTCATATTCATGACGCTGGGCATGCCACTGCTGTTTATCGTCATCATGGCCATTCCCGTGGGATTTGGCTACCTCAACGACAAGGGCAGCACTACCCAGCTGATCTCGGTTGTCGACGAAACCGGCCGCTATGCTCCCGCGCTGCACAGCGACGAGATGTACACCTTTATCATCGAGGAGGACCTTACCGCGTCCAATGCCCACGATTTCTACAACAAGGCTCCCAATGGAATCGACGCCATGGTCATCATCCCCAGCAATGTGGACAGCACCGGCACGGTCGACATCTTGAGCAAGGGAACCATCACCCCGGCGCTGGTATCGACAGTGCGCAACTTCATTGCCGACACCATCGAGAACGCCCACCTTGCCTCGCTGGGCATTCCCAACCTGCAGCAGATGGTTGACAAGGCCCACGTCGATATTGACGTGCGTTCCATCAAGCTAAGTGACGAGGGCGCACAGGAGTCATCGACCGATGCTGCCATGGGACTCGGTTTCATGCTGTCGTTCATTACCTATATGTTTGTGCTCATGTATGGCGCGATGATTATGAACAGCGTCATCGAGGAGAAGACCAACCGCATTGTGGAGGTGGTGGTGAGCAGTTGCCGCCCCTTCCAGCTCATGCTGGGTAAAATCATCGGTGTGGGCCTTGTGGGCCTGACCCAGATGGCCATCTGGGTTGTCCTGCTCGTCATCATCGGCACGGTAGCAGGCGGCATGTTGGGCGGTGCTGCGCCGACCGATGTCGTTTCGCCCGAGGCAATGGCTGCAGCCCAAGAGACGGGATTCATGGAAAGTATCACAAGACAGATACTGTCCATCAACTACGTGCCCATCCTTGTGAACTTCGTGCTCTACTTCATCGGCGGCTATCTGCTCTACAGCTCACTGTTTGCCGGACTGGGTTCAGCAGTGGATCAGGCCAGCGAAGCATCCCAGTTCACCACGCCCGTCATCTTTATCATGCTTATCGCTTTCTATGCCGGTATCGCTTGCGCACAGAATCCCACTGGCCCCATGGCTGTGTGGTGCTCCATCATACCGTTCACCTCGCCTGTGGTGATGATGGTAAGACTGCCGTTTGGCGTGCCCACATGGCAACTGATATTGAGCCTTGTCCTGCTGATTGGCACCGCGCTTGCCATCACCTGGCTGGCCGCCCGCATCTACCGCCGCGGCATCCTCCACTACGGCCAGAAGGCTAGCTTCAAGGACCTGTTCAAGTGGATGAAGTGAGTTGATTAGTTAGGAGTTAGGAGTTGGCATCCGCGTTGTGGCGGCGGAGGGCCTACAGCTAACCGCTAACAGGTAATGACTAAAAAACAATGAGAATCGTGATACAACGGGTGACCGAGGCTTCGGTCACTATCGACGGACAACTGCACAGCACCATCGGCCCCGGCATGATGATGCTGGTGGGTGTGCGTGAGGGAGACACCGAGGACGACATGCGCTGGCTGGCGCAGAAGACAGTGAACCTGCGCATCTTTGACGACGAGCAGGGCGTGATGAACCGCAGCATCATCGATGTAGGCGGCGAGGTGCTGGCAGTGAGCCAGTTCACCCTCAATGCCTCGACCAAGAAGGGCAACCGACCCAGCTACATCCATGCGGCGGGCCATGACCTGGCCGTGCCCCTGTACGAGGCCTACTGTGCCGAGGTGGCTCAGTTGTTGGGCAAGCCCACCAAGCAGGGCGTGTTTGGTGCCGAAATGCAGGTGGCGCTCATCAACGACGGCCCGGTGACCATCATCATCGACAGCCGCCTCAAGGAATAATCCACCCGTCCACCACCCTATCCCGCGGCAGGTCGGCCGTGCTCCCCCCAGTCGTGAGGGCACTCCGGCCTGCCGCGAGTGTGATGGGCCCCAGCCATGCAGCCCGTTGCACAGAAAAAAAAGCAATGAAATATCTGCTGGCCCAAACCCTGCGGGGCTAATGCGAATTCCACGAATTTAGCAAATGCTTGCGAATAGATTTATTATCTTTCGTGAAATTAGTCTCATTAGCGAAATTTGCATTTATGAAAACTTTATGGGCCAACTGCCATATCATTGCATAGAAAAAAGCCAAATAAGTCGATGAAATCGTCGTTTTTCGCCTCAATTCACTATTATTTTATTGCGCTTCGCACGAGAGATAAATACAATTTTCAATAAAATTGAATGAAAATTGTTTTGTTTGTTTTTTATATAAATTTCTCGGCCTTCACGCCGACGCAACACTGAAAAGCGGACTATGACACATTATAATATATAATAAAGGGCTAAAAAATCAATTCGAAAAATACTTGGATTAAAAAAAAATTGTATCTTTGCAATCCGGATGATGGAAAAACAGGTATATATCTGGCTCATAATCAGTGCGCTGGTGATGTCTCTCACTGGCTGTAACCGTATGCCCGACTACGACGCCCGACTCATTGAGGCCGACAGCCTGGTCTATGACCAGCCTCAACAAGCCAAAGCCATCCTTGACAGCATCAACCGCGAGGAACTCAGCGAGGCTGACGAGGCCTACTACAACCTGCTGCTCACCCAAGCGGTCTACATCAACTACGACAACATCACCAGCGACAACGACAGCATCATCACCCAGGCGCTGGACTACTTCAGTAAGCACAAGGGCGACAAGGACAAGCTCACCCGCTCCTATATCTACAAGGGCGCTGTCACTGAGGAACTTGCGCTTCCCGACTCGGTAGCCATGGTCTATTACAAGAAGGCTGAAAGCTCGGCGGGCGAGAGCGATCCCTTCAACCGCGGCTATGCCCAGATGCGCATGGGCAAGCTCTACATCAAGCATCAAGCCTTTGATGGACGAGATATCGAGAAACTGGAACAGGCGGTAGAGAACTTCACTGCCGCCGGCAACAACCACTACCAGATCCTGAGCCTCAGGGAGTTGGGAGCAAACACCCGATTCCGCGACCCCAATAAGGCCGATTACACCTTGAACAAGGCCATCAACTTGACCGAGAGTGAGAAGGATACGGCCAACTACATCCATTGCGTCAGCAACTTGGCTTATCTGTACTTTATGCAGGGGGCCAAAGTTGGAAAAGACTCGGCAGCAGTGCTTTACAACAAGGCTTACGGGCAGCTGCAGCGCATCTTGAAGCTGAAACGCATGGACTACTTCACCACCAACGATTTTGCGACATGCGCCTGTGTGTATGCCATGAAGGGTAAGCCGGATTCAGCCCTGAAGTTTATTGATAAGGCCAAGGAGCGCATCAGCGACTCATCCTACTATCATTCACACAATTATCTCGTGCCGATGGCCCAGATTGCCAAGGCCAGCGGCAACATGCTCGACTACTACAAGCTGAGCCATGAGAGCGACAGCATCGACTTCGCCATGATGAGGAATCCCGATATCTTCAACATCATGTATGCCGAGATCAACTATGACCAGGAATACAAGGCCGAGCAGGACAAGGCACGCCGCAACCGCAACCTCATCCTCTCGACCCTTGCAGGCCTCGTCATCCTGTCATTGCTACTGCTGGCCCTGCTGTTCTACCGTCGCGCGCACCGCTACGACAGGCTTGTCATCGAGCTTAAGGACCAGTTCCAGAACCAGATGCACAACCTGACCGACCTGCAGGACAACATCAGTGAGATGAAGATCAACGATGAACGCCTCAAGGGGTTCATCTCGTCCCACACGAGCATGATGCGCGAGATGATCGAAGCCTGCTACCACGAGCCCAACAACCGCATTGCCGAGAACATGAAGCGCATCGTCAAATTCCAGGAGAGCAACCGCGACAACTGGGTGAAACTGTACGACTACATCGATCTGGAGCATAACAACATCATGACGCGCACGCGCCAGGACTACCCCGAACTCAACGACAAGGACCTGCTGCTGCTGGCCCTCACCTGCATGGGCTATTCCTACATCCAGACCGCCATCGTCATGGGTTACTCCAATGCCACCAGCGTGAGCGTGCTCAAGCAGCGCCTGGCCAAGAAGATGGGACTCGACTGCTCGCTCAACGAGTACATCGACCGGTTCGGCAAACAGGAGAATTAGCAAATCAAGCGCCCCGCACCCCAAAAAAGCCCGTTTTTGGAGCAAAAAATGAGGCCTTGAAAATTGTATTAAATTTTTTTTATCATGATACTGATTACCAACAAGTTAAACAAGGTGTGTATTACGAAAAAATTTGGTCATTTCAACTATTGGATGTAACTTTGCGTCAGAAATCTAAACATCATTGCGTCAAATCTAAACATTACGGAATTATGAAACGATTATATATCATCACAATATTGGCCATCATCTGCAGCATGTCAGCGATGGCTCAGAACAGCCCAGGAATGGCTCATCAGAACAATGGCAAAGATCGATGGCAAATCAAAGGATCGTTCTCAAGGCCATCGATACAGTATGATGTCATTAACGGCGAGAAGATCCTGACGGTCATGAACGCCTCTGGAACATGCAGTTTGTGGATCAACGAGTATAGCACCGAGAACATCGTGTTTGGTCCCGAAAGTGTTGACGGTGAATATGATGAGGTGAATATCAGCTGTCTGGAAACAGGCAAATACACGGTATGCCTCAGAACGTCAATAGGCAACATCTTCCGTTGGGTGCTGGATATGAAAACAGCAAGAATTATCGACGGATTGTCCATTGTCCCGAACAATCCCAACTCGACCAACGGAGGCATTTGGGACAACTTTTTCGACTTTTGAAGAATGTTTAGATTTTATAATAATTAGTAATCCTTAGGTTTAAGAAAGGAAAACACACATCATCATCCAAATAATTACCCGCCACCATCCATGGCGGGTAGTTGTTGTTTTATCCCCCTGCCCCATGTGGGCACAAACATCGAAAAAGCACGGTTTCATCGGAAAATTTCCCGATTTTCTGCGATGAAACCGTGCTTTTTCAGTCAAAACTCTCCAGGATGATACAGCAGGACACAGGGCCTCGCCTTGGCGTGGCCACGGTACGGCAGGCGGCAACAGGCCATCAAATATGTATCCCCCCAGCTCTAAGATGGAAACCAGATGCAGCTGGCCATCTATCAGGGAGGCGAAGCTAAAGCGTGGCCCTACATCCACAGGCAAGGCTGAAAGTGTCATTGGGCTACGGTTTCAAGTGGCGTGGCACGCCGTGGGGGTGTTAATGCTTTTTTTGGAAGAATTCACATTAGTTTTCACAACTATGTGAGAAATAATAGTTACTTTTGCAGCTTGTAGCGCGGCAATGGCAGCACTAATACAAACACGACAACACAACAAAAACTTTATTTTCAATCAAGAGACATCTAAGTCAACAAGATAATGATCAATCTGAGTGTCAACGTCAACAAGATAGCCACCCTGCGTAACGCGCGCGGCGGCAATATTCCCGATGTTCAACAGGTAGCGATGGACTGCGAGCGCTTTGGTGCCGACGGCATCACCGTGCATCCGCGTCCCGACGAGCGCCACATCCGCCGCAGCGACGTGTATGCCCTGCGTCCGCTGGTGCGCACCGAGTTCAACATCGAGGGCTACCCCAGTGAGCAATTCATGGACCTGGTACTGCAGGTGCGTCCCACCCAGGCCACCCTGGTCCCCGACGCCCCCACCGCGCTGACCTCGTCGGCAGGCTGGGACGTGGAGGCCAACATGGAATTCCTCACCGGCATCGTTGACCGCCTGAAAGAAGCCGGCATCCGCACGAGCATCTTTGTGGGCACCGACCTGGATAACATCCGCGCTGCAGCC
The DNA here is from genome assembly GCA_902792895.1 of uncultured Bacteroidales bacterium. Lineage (GTDB taxonomy): Bacteria > Bacteroidota > Bacteroidia > Bacteroidales > Muribaculaceae > Sodaliphilus. The sequence goes on from CADBBK010000007.1 coordinate 86,097, forward strand.
CGCACGGGCGCCGACCGCGTGGAGCTGTACACCGGCCCGTTTGCCGAGCAGTTTGCCGAGGACCCCGAGCGTGCTGTCGCCCCGTTCACCGCTGCCGCCAAGATGGCCCACAGCGTGGGGATGGGCCTGAATGCAGGACATGACCTGAACCTGCACAACCTCAAGTACTTCCAGCAGCATGTGCCGCACCTGATGGAGGTGTCGATCGGGCATGCGCTGATTGCCGACGCATTGTACCTGGGCTTGGAGGCTACGATCAAGGCCTACAAGGCCTGTTTGAAATAAAACAGCCCATTTCACGTTTTATAGATAGAAATAACATCAACGCAATAACCAAATAACGAATCAAATCGATTATGTCAATCCTTAACACGATTCTCGCTCAAGTAACGCCTGCCGACCCGACGGTACAGCAGGCCGCCGACACCCTGCAGCAGGCTATGGACACCGTTGCACAGGTTGTCACCGACAGTGCCGCCGCCGTTGCAGCGGCTGCCGCTCCCGCCGCTGCTCCCGCCGAGCCCGTCATCAAGGAACTCTCGGTATGGGATCTCACCATGGCAGGTGGCTGGCTCATGATTCCGCTGGCTCTGCTGGCCATCGTGAGCATCTACATCTTCTTTGAACGCTTGTTTGCCATCAACCGCGCCAACCGCCAGGACCATTCCTTCATGGACCGCATCAAGGAGTACATCCACCGCGGTGAGGTGGACCAGGCCCTGAAGCTGTGCCAAGACACCAATACCCCCTACTCCCGCATGATTGAGAAGGGCGTGAGCCGCATCGGCCGCCCGATGAACGACGTGCTCGTCGCCATCGAGAACGTGGGCAACATGGAGATTGCCAAGCTCGAGAAGGGATTTAACTGGCTCGCTACCACCGCTGCCGGTGCGCCCATGATCGGTTTCTTGGGCACCGTGACCGGTATGGTACAGGCCTTCTTCCAGCTCGCCAGCGCTGGTAACAACAGCAACGTGACCATCCTTGCCAGCGGTATCTACCAGGCCCTGGTGACCACCGTTGCCGGTCTGATTGTGGGTATCGTCGCCCTGTTTGCCTACAACTTCCTCACCTCGCGTGTCAACAAGGTGATGAACAAGCTCGAGGGCAAGACGATGGAGTTCATGGACCTGCTCAACGAGCCGGCCAAGTAATATCAGTCATTAGGGGCTAGGCTTTAGGCTCTAGGGTTTAGGCTTTAGGGTCGTGAACTAGAGACTAGAGACTTGCTAATAAAAACTAGATTAAACTATGGCACTCAAGAGACAGCACCAAACCCTGTCGATGTTCAGCATGGCATCGATGACCGACGTCATCTTCCTGCTGCTCATCTTCTTCATGGTCACCTCGACGTTTGTCTTCCCGTCGGCCCTTGAGGTGAATCTGCCGCAGAGCAGCGAGCAGACCGCCATCAAGCCCTCAACGCGCATCTATGTTGACAAGGACCTCAACATGTATGCCACGCAGACGAGCGATACCGGTGAGAGCGACCTCATGCCCATCGCCCCCGAGCAGCTTGAGGGCTTCATGCAGGCGCTCAAGATCGGCAACCCCGACGAGTTTGTCGCCGTGTATGCCGACGAGGAGGTAAACTATGGCAAGATTGTCGAGATACTGGACAAGGGTTCCAAGCAGGGCGTGAAAATCGTCCTGGCCACCAAGCCCAGCGAGGCTTCCTTCGGCCCGGCTCCTGCCGAGGCCATGGTCCCCGAGACCATCACCGAGCCCATTCCCACTCAACCCTAACACATCATCACGATGGAAGAAAATCGCCGCAAAAATAGCCTCTGGGCCTTGCTGCTCACCCTGCTCATCACCGTGGGCACGTTGGCGTTGTTGCTGAGCTTCACGCTGCGCTACGAGCAGGTGTACCCGCCCGACCCGATGCAACTGGCACAGGATTCCATCTTGTTTGGCGGGGAATATGTCATGCTGGGCAACACCATGGACTACGTGCAGAACGACCTGATGGACCAGGAGTCGGCCGAGCCTAGCGCATCGCCCAACGAAGGCGATGACCCCGATATCGAGGGCGATGACATGGAGGATGCCGGTGAGGTGAACCAGAAAACGCCTCCCGTTGTCACCCAGAAGACAGAATCGCCCCACAAGGTGAAGGAGCAACCCAAGGAGCCCGAGCCCAAGAAACCCGGCCCCGTCAAGGAGAATGACAAGAAGGTCGACAAGCCCAAAGTCAAGGCTAAAGACACCGAGGCCAAGGAGTCCAAGTCCAAAAACACCAACGAGCCCAAACCCACCGCCAGCAATGCCACCAACAACAGGGTGAAGAACGCCTTCGGCAACAACAACGGCAATGGCGGAGGTCAGCAGGGATCGGCAAGTGGTAACTCCAACCAGGGCGTGCTGGCCGGCAAACCCGGCATCAGCGGACTGGTGGGCTACACCCTTGACTACTGGGCCAAGCCTGTACCCAACAGCAAGTGGTCGGGCCGTGTGACCGTGCGCGTGACCGTCAATCCGCGCGGCCAGGTCACCAAGGCCTCGGCAGTGAGCGCCACGGGCGACCTTGCATCCCATCCCGAGGTGCGCCGCGCCTGCGAGCAGGCTGCCCTCAAGTCCAGATTCTCGGTGCCCAAGAACACCATGACCGAGGGCATCGGCACTGTGACCTACATCTGGCACTAAACACATCGACGAGCCGCCCATAGCGCGGCCGCTGGATAGACCCGAGAACGGTCCAATCTGCCACAGCACTTGTGACAGATTGGACCGTTTCCCATACCAAATGACACACCCTCATTGCGATAGATTTTGTATCAGCACACTTTTTACTTCTACCTTTTATGCGCTTAAGGCTTTTTAAACCTTCTTGGGTTAGATTTTTGCGATTTTATGCAGTATTGCGGGAAATATGCAGTATCTTTGCACCAGATTTCGATAGCATTGATTATTAAATCCAATACTTTTTTAATTCACATTTCTAACTAACTATTTAATTTTCATTTAATTATGAAGAAATTCTTTACACTTATCGCAGTGGCCGCTATGGCATTTGCCGCTCAGGCCAATGAGTTGACCATCGGTGCAGGTCTGTCTTATGCCAGCACTTCACCCATCTGTGGCCTTATGGCAGACACCGAGGGTACCATGAGCCAGACGATCTATCCCGCCGAGATGATCTCCGAGATGCAGGGCGGCAAGATCACCAGCGTTACCTTCTACACCCTGGCTGACTATTACAATGGTTACAGCTCGGACGAGAATGACTACATCAGCTTTGAGGACGCCACCATTCAGTTGGCATTCCTGGAGACCGACGAGATGGGCTTCACCGAGAAGGTTGCCAAGGTTGGTGCTACTCCCGTTGCCACTACCGTTCCCGAGTATGGTGAGACCACGATGACCTTCATCCTTGATGAGCCGTTTGAGTACACCGGCAAGAACCTGCTGGTTGAGTGCATGGTGATTGAGGGCGGCGAGTGGGGCCAGACCTATTTCTATGGCTCTGCTGTAGAGGACTACAGCTGCACCTATTACTGGTTTGATGATGAGGATTATGAGTTCCATGAGGGTATCAACGCCTTCCTGCCCAAGGTCACCTTTACCTATGAGGCTGGCGAGGTTGCTCCCACCGATCCCAGCATCATCCTGATGCTCGTTGACCAGGAGGGTAACGAGGTTCCCGTTGAGCTGGCTAAGGGCGCCGACGGCGACTACACCACCACCTACACCTTCGAGTACAATCCTTGGGGTGCTTTCGTTTGGAATCCCGCTCTGACCGAGGAGGAGAACGAGGCTAACCGTCCCAATGTACCCTTCTACTTCCTGATCAACGGCGTTCGCTACGGTGCCGACGAGGCTATGCGCGAGACCGTTCTGGGTTACGCTATGCAGAACCCGCTGGAGGCTGAGGCTGAGGGCTTCTACTGTGTTCCCGTAGGTTACTCCTACACCCTGGGCGTTGCCCTGAAGGATGGTGGCTACTATGTATATGCTGCCGTTTCCAAGAAGACTGGCGTTGACGAGATCAACAGCGAGAAGGCTGTTGCCGGCGTACGCTACTTCAACATGGCTGGTCAGGAGATGCAGGAGGCCAACGGTGTGACCATCGTTGTTACCACCTACACCGACGGTACCACCAGCGCCGTTAAGGTGATGAAGTAATAAAGGCTTTAGGCTTTAGGCTTTAGCTTTTAGCTTAGGATATGTCAGCGGTTTCCTGCATGGGAAGCCGCTGACTTTTTTATCTATTGCAGCAGTTCACTGAATCAATGGCAAGAATCACTGAAAAGATTTTGCGATTTGCGGGCATTTGACTACCTTTGTTCAGTAACCAAAAAGAGAATATCTACCCGTGAAGATATTGAACAAACAGACCAAGCAGGAGACCATCGTCTACACCATCGTGTGGATTGTGTTGTTCTTGTCCCCGCTTGTGAGCCTGATTTTCAGGCACGACGATTCGGCGATGGAAACATCGTGGATAAAGCATTCGTTGTTCGATACCTGGGCTAACTTGTTGGCGTTTCTCGTCGTCTTTCTCATTCACAACCATGTGCTGGCCCCCATCATTGTGATACACAAGCGCGTGAAGACGTATCTCGTTGCCTGTTTAATCTTGATCAGTGTCTTCCAACTCGCCGAATGTGCCCACAGGCCCAACGGCCAGCCGCTGATTTCAAGCACTGAGAGCCGAACGCCACCACCGATGCCGCCCAACGGCAAGCCCCCTATCGACAAGCATGACCTGACAATGTTCATCATCATCGTTCTGATGATCGGTGCCAACCTGGGTGTCAAGGCCTACTACCTGAACGAGGAAGAGAAAAAGCACCTTGCGCAGCTCAAGGAGCAGAGTCTGAAACAGCAGTTGGACTACCTGCGCTACCAGATCAACCCGCACTTCATCATGAACACGCTCAACAACATCCACGCGCTTGTGGACATCGACCCCGAGCAAGCCAAGGACAGCATCGTGGACATGTCGAGGATGATGCGCTACCTGCTCTACGAGAGCGACAAGCAATATGTGTCGCTCAACAATGCGGTCATCTTCCTCAAGAAGTACCTCAACCTGATGAAGCTGCGCTACACCGACCAGGTCAACGTCAACGTCGACGTGCCAGAGAACTGCTCCGAGGACATCGCGCTGGCACCGCTGGTGTTCATCCCCTTTGTCGAGAATGCCTTCAAGCATGGCGTGGCCTATGACAAGCCATCGACCATCACCATCGACATCGAGAAGAAGGACGGGCGCCTGCTGTTCCACTGCCACAACACCAAGAGCCACGCCAAGCACGAGTATGGCGGCGTAGGGCTCAGCAATGTCACCAAGCGGCTCGAACTCATCTACGGCAACGACTACTCGCTCAACATCGACAACGGCGAGGAAACCTACGACGTGCTGCTTGACCTGCCGGCACGACGGCCCGAGGACTTTGCCGCACATGCCGCCTCGGCCAGCGGCAACCATCCCGATAACTAACCAGCTTGACGCAACTCAAAAAAACAGAGAAAAGCTATGATCAAATGTATTGCAATCGACGATGAGCCCCTGGCGCTCAAGAAACTGGTGACCTACATCAACAGGATTCCCTATCTGGAACTCGTGGCGCAGTGCCACAGCGCCGTCGAGGCCCAGCAAGTCATCAACGACAGTGAGGGAGTGGACGCCATCTTCCTCGACATCAATATGCCCGACCTGAACGGCATGGAATTCGCCAAGTCACTGCAGCAAGACAACATCAAGGGGCCGATCATGGTGTTTACCACAGCCTACAGCGAGTATGCCATCGAAGGCTACAAGGCCAACACGGCAGGCTACCTGCTCAAGCCCTACGGCTTCGACGAGTTTGAGGCCGCAGCCCAGAAGGTCAAGGACATCCACGAGATTCAGCAGCATGCCTTGACCAATGCGACCACCCAGGTCGATGATGACGGCACCATCTACGTCAAGAGTGACTACAAGATTGTGCGCATCGACATCAAGCACATCCGCTACATCGAGGCCATGAGCGAATACCTGAGAATCGCGTGCGACGACAGGGAACGGCCCGTCATCGTGCTGCTGAGCATGAAAAAGGTCGAGGAGCACCTGCCTTCCAGCTCGTTCATGCGCATCCACCGCTCATTCATCATCAACCTTGACAAGATCATCGAGGTGAAAAAGAACCACGTGGTGCTCGAGGGCGACGTGTCAATGCCCATCGGCGACAACTACAAGGATACCTTTATGAACTACCTGAACAAAAGGATATTGACCAAATAGTCACCACTATTTTACCCGAGACGTAATTACACATTCAATTTTTTCTCATAGCTTTTCCAGGGTGGCCCGCGCGTGATGCGATGGCCACCCTTTATTTGGTGCCAGCCACAGCTTAGCTCCAGCATGACAGTTCATCCAATAAATGGTGCTGAAAAACAAACAACTCGGTAATTGCTGTAAAAAAAGCTGTTATGTTTTGGATGATTTGATTTTTTTTTAACTTTGCGCAATCAAAGATTTGCGCCCATGAAGGTGCGAATTTCAATCGATGATTATTTGTATTATTCACATTATAAGCGTTTTAATTTTCAAGCATATGAAGAAATTTTTATTTACTTTAGCAACCGCAATGTTGGCTGGTAGCATGTTTGCAGGCCAGTACATGGGCGGTGGTACCGAGTACTTCTACATGGACGACGCCAACGTGACCGAGAACCTCGGTGGCACCGTTCAGCTCAACGTGAAGGCCCACTTCGAGGCTTCCG
>CADBBK010000008.1 GCA_902792895.1 uncultured Bacteroidales bacterium
GGTGATTATGGTATCGGGTTTTGCAGGATGGAATTTTTTCGTTACCTTTGCCTTTTAGAACATCAACCAAATCTACGATCAAGTATGAAAAGAATTATTCTCTCAGTGACGATATTGGCCCTGTGGGTGCTGGGTGCTGCTGCAGCCGGCGTGAATCAGGGGAGTGTGAAGACGCTGGTGGACAGCTGTGGCTTTTTCCCTCAGTTGAGTGCCGACGGCCAATGGCTGCTGTATTCGCCCACCGATGCGACGAGCCTGATGCTGAAAAACCTGTCCACGGGGCAGGTGACCACGGTAGCCGACAAGAACTATCCGGGCTTTGACGCCATCATCGGTGGCGACGGCAAGGTGTACTACGTCACGCAGCAGCGCAAAAAGAACGGCCTGGTTTACCGCACGGCCCATTGCTATGACCCCTCGACGGGCAAGAGCCAGGTGGTGCTCAAGCCGCAACATGGGCGCGTCCAGCCGTTACATGCTTCCTATGGCGTGGTGATCAACGGCGAGCGTCAGGTGTATCGCAGCGGTAACAGTGTGGGTGCCTATTGCTACACGAGGGGCACGTCGCTGGTCGTTGTCGATGCCACAGGCAACTCGCGCACACTGGAGCCCGTAAAACGCAGCAACGGCTACTTGTGGGCTTCGCTTTCGCCCGACGGCAAGAAGATTCTGTTCGAGGCCGCCTCGCGCGGGTTGTTTGTGTGTGACCTCAACGGCCGCATCATCGGCAACCTGGGCGAGTTCCTGATGCCCAGCTGGTACAACGACGAGTACATCATCGCGATGAGCAACGCCGGCAACACGCGCACCAACGGATCGCGCATCTGGCTGCTTTCGGTCGATGGCGAGACGTGCAAGCCCATCACCCCCAAGGATGAGCGCGCCGTGCAGCCCATGGTGGCCGACGGCAAGGTGGTCTATACCGTGCAGTACAGCGGTGAGGTGAAGCAGATGGAACTGGACATCGCTCCGGCGGTGCTGCCGACCGTGCCGCGTGACAAGGGCGTCGTTGAGAAGCTCAAGAATGCTCCCAAAAAGGATATTCCGCGCGTGTTCATCAATCCGGGACACGGGGGCCATGACAGCGACGACCGCCATGTGCCCACGTGGGTCATCGGCGTGCAGGACACAATGCATTACTATGAGTCCAACTCCAACCTGACCAAGGGCTTGGCACTGGAGGAAATCCTGCGTGACAAGGGCTATGAGACCGCCATGTCGCGTCACACCAACACCACCGAGGACGACCTGGACCTGTTCGAGATCGTGTCGCTGGCTGCAAACAGCGGTGCTGACATCTTCTTCTCGATACACAGCAACGCCACGGGCATCGCCAAGCGCGTGAACTTCCCGCTGGGACTGTATCGTGGCTGGGATGGCCAACCCGCTGTCGAGGGCAGCTTGCAGCTGAGCAATGCTGTGATGAAACATGCCGCAACCAATAAGCTTGCCGTGTGGACCCACGAGGAACGCAGCCGCGGCGACTGGTCGTTCTATACCAATTGGGGCTACCGTGTGGGCCTGGGCGTGCTACGCTACAACAAGCTGCCGGGCATGTTGAGCGAGGGCTCATTCCATGACTATCTGCCCGAGCGCGAGCGTCTGCTCAACGACAGTTACTGCTGGCTTGAGGCTTGGAACCAGTCGCTGGGCATCGATGACTATTTCAGCCTCAGCAAGAAGTTCAAGAAAGGCGTCATTGCAGGCACTGTGCGTTGGGAAGACCTCACCCGTCAGGATAATGACACCATCTTGTTCGGCGACGATGAACTGCGCACCGTCAACGGCGCCCTGCTGCGCCTGTACAACAGCCGTGGCGCCCTCAACCGCATCTTTACGACCGACGACCTGGACAACGGCGTGTTTGTATTCACCAACCTTCCTCCCGACAAGTACAAACTGGAACTCTACTACGGTGATAACAAACTCTATAACACCGTCAAGGTTAATGTCAAGAGAAACCAGACGTCTTACAAGAACCTGATGCTGCGCCAGGACCAGAAACCAAAGAAGCATTAACTTAGCTATTAGCTTATTCAAAAAATATGAAAAAACTGATTCTTTTACTGCTTGCAGCGGCAATGCTGCTGCCGGCAATGGCCCAGGAGGTGGAAGTGACCTCGCAGCGGCGCCTGCTTGAGGGCGTCGAGGGGGCCGCCTATTTTCCGGTGCTCAACAGCACAGGAGACCGCTTGTTATTTGTGACCGAGGGAGGAGCACTCAAGTTCCATGACCTCAACGATGGCGTGACCACCGTTGTGACCACCTACTATGTTGCCGGCAACGATGCCTGCTGGGGTGGTGACGGTAAGGTCTATTTCGTCACCCAGCAGATGGGGGAGGACCACCTGATCTACCGCACGGGGCAATGCTATGATGCCGCGACGCGTAAGACCGAGTGTGTCACCGAGCCGCAGCATGGCGCTGTGCGTGCCGTTTCAGCCACCCGTGGCGGAGCATTGAAGGCTCCGCAGCACAGTTACAACTCGGCCAGCGACATAGGCAGTGCCGCCTGGACCGAGGGCAGCCGTGTCCACGTCACTGTGGGTGGCGAGGAACGCGTGTTCAGCCCCGTGGACTCGTGGGCAGGCTACCTGTGGGCCTCGCTCTCGCCCGACGGTAAGCGCGTGGCATTTTTTGCCGCCGGCAAGGGCATCGTGGTCATCGACCTGCGCGGCCAGATGCTGGCCATGCTGGGCAACTACGAGATGCCGTGCTGGTATAACAATGAATACCTTGTGGCACAGAATGCTACCGACGACGGCCACCAGTTCACCTCATCGCAGCTCATGCTGCTCAAGGCCGATGGCACTTTCAAGACGGCGTTGACCACGCCCGCCTCGATGGCGATGCAGCCCACCTGTGGCGGTGGCAAGATTGTCTATACGACCATCGACGGCCTGCTGTACGAGATGAAAATCAACATTTACCAGTAATAAACGCTAGCAAGTCATGAAAAAGAATCTGTTCAAATCCACGATGATGGCGCTGCTGGCGATTTTTGCCGTGAATGTCGCCAGTGCGCAGCAGCCCCACGTCTACATCAACCCGGGACACGGCGGCTATGACAGCGATGACCGCAACATGGTCATCTATCCCTTCCATCAGGGAGACACTGCAGGCTCATGGGAGTCCAAGTCCAACCTGCGCAAGGGTCTTGCCCTGCGCGAAATCCTGCAGAAGAAAGGCTACCAGACCAGCATCTCGCGCGTGACCAATACCACCGCCGACGACCTGGCGCTCTCGACCATCGTCGCCCTGTGCAACCAGAGCGGTGCCGACGTGTTCTATTCCATCCACAGCAATGCCACGGGCACCAGTGCGGTGACCAATTTCCCGATGGTGTTCTACCGCGGCTATACGGGCTCTCCCCAAGTGGCCAATGCCGATGTGCTGGCGGCCGACCTGGAGCCCTACCTGTACGCCAGCCAGACGACGGTGTGGACCCACAACTATCAGATTTGGGGTGACTGGTCGTTCCGCCCCGAGTGGGGCACGCAGGGCTATGGCGTGCTGCGCGGCAATCGTGCTGTGGCCAACCTGAGCGAGGGTTCGTTCCATGACTACATCCCCGAGGCCTACCGCCTGCTGGGACTGCAGTACTGCTGGATGGAGGGATGGAACATCTCGCTGGGCGCCGACAAGTACTTCGACCGCCTGGACCAGTATGACCTGGGCGTCATCTCGGGCAACGTGCGTGATGACCGCATCAAGCGCCTGCAGGAGAATCCACAGCCTTTCATCGTCTATGGCGATGACAACCTGATGCCCATCCACAGTGCCACGGTGCGCCTGCTCGACCAGAACGGCAACGAGGTGCAGCGCACCATGACCGACACCCTGCGCAACGGCATCTACACGTTCAAGTATGTCGTGCCTGGGACCTATACCGTCGAGGTGAGCGAGCCGTCGCATTTCTCCCAGACGGCCCAGGTCATCGTGAGCGCCAACGCTGCGACATACCAGAACTTCTACCTCAAGCGCGTGCGCGACACCCCTCCCGTGGTGGTTAACTATACCCCGGTGTGGCACGAGGGTGACCCCGCCGTGAAGTGCAGCACGCCCATCATCCTGTCCTTCAACTGGGACATGGATAGCATGACCACGTGCAGCGCCTTCCATCTCGATCCGCCCGTGGAGGGCACCTTCCGCTGGGAGGACTCCTATTACAGGCTGGTGTTTGAGCCGGTCGATGCGTTTGACGTGAGCACGCTCTACACGCTCACGCTCGACAAGAGCGCCGAGCATGGCGGCGGCACGGCGATGGACGAGGACTTCACGATGCAGTTCTACACCCAGCCGCGCAACCACTTGAGTGAACTGGCCGTCTTCCCCTATGAGGGCGCTCCTGTTCACTTCAAGACGCCTACTGTGGAGTTGCGTGTCGACTCGCTGCTCGATACCTACAACCTGTTCCAGCGCCTGCGTGTGCTCGACAGCGAGGGCAACGAGCTGGCATGGAACAAGCGCAGCATCAAGTACAACAAGAACGGTGATGACTACGGCTTTGTGCGCATCCCGCTCGTCAAGAACATTGAGGTGGGCAAGGATTACCAACTCATCCTGGACGTTGACATTGCCGACACTGCCGGCATCCACCTGCCTGCAGCCCGTGTGATTAACTTCACAGGCGTTGATGCTGGCACCGACAAACCCGGCATGCAGGTCGTTGAGCCGTTTGAGAATGCTAGCGACTTCCGCGTCCTCGCCAACGATGAGACAAAGAACAAAGTGACTGCATCGACCGAAAAACTCTTTGGCAGCAAGTCGTTGCAGTTGGACTATGATATGACTGATGACTCACCCGTGCATGTTGCGCCCAATGAGTTCAATACCGTGACGTTCACTCAAGGCGACACGTTGGGAATCCATGTTTGGGGCGATATGAGTTACAACGATCTGATAGTTAGGTTCAATGTTCCCGACACATGGACTTTCATCAACGTTCCCTTGGGAAGGATAGATTTCCACGGGTGGCGTTACATGAGCGTTCCAGTTGACAAGTTGGGCGAACCGGCTCGTTTCGCATCGCTTGTGTTGGCGCATCACCCTGAGGAATCGATGTGCAAGACAGGTACCATCCGCTTCGACAACCTGCTCAAGAAGGCTTCCAGCGGCATCGACGAGGCGCGTCTGGCCGGCATGAAGGTGAAGGTGGCTGGCGATTACATCGTCGTGAGCGCCGACACCTGGGTGCAGGGCGTGGAACTGATCGACATCAATGGCCGCACCATCAAGGCAACGGGCGGAAACTGCCTGAACGTGGCCGATGTGGCCTCGGGCGTTTATCTCGTCCGTGTCCACATCAACGGCCGCACCGCAACCCAGAAGGTCACCATCCACTAAGCACCATCTATAGTCGCTATAAAAATCTATAGCATCTATTCGGCTAAAATATCACTTCGATAACAAGAAACTGACATTTTGTCAGTTTCTTGTTTAATTTTTGCTAAAAAACTGACAGCGTGTCTTTGATTTTTAACAGTAGTTATACTTTGCGCCATTGGCATCGGGTTTGCATTATAGGGAAGTGAACGCAGGGCGCAAGCCCCGCAATCAAGAACAAGAACAATTAAAGACTCATAAATAAAAATAAACAACAAACAATTAGGAGGTAAAGATTATGTATTTCCCTGTAATTCGTAACAACCGCAACAACTGGTTAGACACAGCATTCAATGACCTGTTTGACATGGATTGGACTCCCCGCCATGTGGCCACCGCTCCTGCCGTCAACGTCAAGGAGAGTGACAAAGCATTTACTATGGAGGTCGCCGCTCCCGGCCTGAAGAAGGAGTACTGCACCGTGAACATCAACAACGAGGGCAACCTGGTTGTCAAGATCGAACACAAGGCCGAGCACGAGGACAAGTCCGGCGAGGAAGAGGGCGCTAAGTTCCACTACGTGCGCCGCGAGTTCTCCTACACCAACTACGAGCAGACCTACATCCTGCCCGATGAGGTTGACAAGGAGGCCATCAGCGCCAAGGTTGAGGACGGCATCCTGTCCATCGAGCTGCCTAAGCTCGCTCCCGAGCCCCAGAAGAAGATGGATCGTACCATCGAGATCGGCTAATCGGCTCATGCACACATCCCTTGCGAGGCAAGGGGATCTTTTCATACGCACTTCGACGCCCGCAGCACTCTGCTGCGGGCGCTTTGTTGTTACTCAGGCATTATGGGGTCATTGCGGCAGGATGAGTTGCAAATTTTTGCACTAATAAATGTATCTTTACGTTAATGATTGTTTAAGCATTGCAATTGTGTAGCGTTTTTAGGGGTAATCTATAAGGATTTTTCATATCTTTGTGGCGTCTTAAGTCAGCGTGATGCTGGTTTTAACAAGCATTTAACAAAAAAGGACATTCGTTAACTACGTTAGGAATGATTAAAGGTCAAAATATTACCCTAATAGCCGAGAGCAGTACAACGCGCACCGAGTGGTCCCTGGTCGATGGGGGCGAGGTGCTGGCGCATGCCTATACGTCGGGATTGAATCCGTTTTTCATGTCGCGTCGTGAAATCAGTCACAGCATTCGTCTGGAGCTGCCGCCGGAGTTCTTCAAGCGGCGCTGGAGCCATGTGTACTTTTATGGCGCCGGATGTTCAGGCCCCGAGAAGAACAAAATCATCGAGGGGTCGCTGGTGGCGCAGTTCAAGACGCCGGTGACGGTGATGAGCGATCTGCTGGGTGCTGCGCGCGGCCTGCTGGTGCGAGAGCCTGGATTGGCCTGCATTCTGGGCACGGGTAGCAACTCGTGCTTCTACGACGGCAACGAGATTGTCAAGAATGTGCCCGCCCTGGGTTTCATCCTCGGTGACGAGGGTAGTGGCGCGGCGCTGGGACGCGTGTTCCTGGGCGATGCACTCAAGGGACTAGCCCCGCAGGAACTCACCGATGCCTTCTTTGACAAATACAAGGTGACGCGTGGCGAGGTGCTTGATGCCGTGCTGAACAACCCCGCCGCTACGCGCAACCTGCGTGCTTACTCGTTCTTCCTGAGCGAGCATCTCGACAGCCAGTATGTCCACGATCTGATTGTCGGCGAGTTCCGCCGTTTCTTTGAGCGCAATGTGGCACAGTATGATTACAAGAGCTATCCCGTGAGCTTTGTCGGCCCCATCGCCACGACTTACAGCGAAATTCTGCTTGAGGTGGCCAATGCCTTCGGCGCTACCGTGCGCAAGATCATCCTCAGTTCTATGCCCGGCCTTGTCGCCTACCACAGCGACCAGTCCGAGTGAGCGGGCAGCGCTTTTCATCCATTTGAGTTTTCATCATCACTCCATCGTCTAGATGTCTTTCTAGATGATGGATTTTTTCTTAAAAAGTGTAGTTAATTTATAAAAAATGTTGTAAAGCGGGGTATTTGAGGGGTTTCGTTTTGGTTTTTCATTGTTAAGTACTACCTTTGTTGCATAAGAGATTGGGCCGATTGACCGCCTCAATCTTCAGGAATAACAAGATAGTAACAATGATGAAGAAGACAATTCAAGTACTGCTGGGTGTTGCCGTCTGCCTGTCGGCAGCCGCACCGTTGCCGGCCCAGGAGCAGACGTTTAGCGTCGAGCAGCAGGCTGCCGTGCAGCGCATCGTGGCCAGCAAACTGCCCGAGCACATGGGGGTGGGCGAGTTGAAACTGCGCTCGCTGGCGTTTGAAAACGACACCATCAAGGTGGACGTGAGCGAGAACTTCGGTGACGTGCCGTTCACCCAGGATGGGGTGGAACGCATGCGCGACGAGGTGCGTGACGCCCTGGGCGAATACTACGAGGACAGCCCGGTGCTCATCACCATCGTGGGCAACGACATCAACAAGTACTTTGCCGACTATGAGCCCGCCTACAAGCGCTCACACAAACCCTTCATCAACGAGTTGGACGCCAACCGCCACTACAAGCATGGCCTGGACGGCAACATCGTGGCAATGTGGCCCAGCCACGGCTGGTATTTCGAGCCCAAACTCAACCGCTGGGAGTGGCAGCGAGCCCGCCTGATGCAGACCGTTGAGGATATGTACACCCACAGTTATGTGCTGCCCTTCCTCATCCCCATGCTGGAGAACGCCGGTGCCTATGTGTGGAACGCCCGAGAAAGGGACACGCACAACTTCGGTGCCGTGGTCGATAACGATGGCGGCGAGGCCCAGCAGGGCTATAGCGAGCACAACGGCAAGCAGAAGTGGCAGGCAGGCCAGGATGCCGGTTTTGCCTATCTGCGCCCGACTTACAAAGACTTCGAGAATCCCTTTACCGAGGGCACTTACCGCATGGTGCGTGCCGAGAAGGACAAGAAAAAGATATCGACCGCTGCATGGGATGTGGAAATGCCCGAGGCAGGCGAGTTTGCCGTGTACATCTCCTATAAGTCGTTGCCCAACAGCGCCCGCGACGT
Source organism: uncultured Bacteroidales bacterium (assembly GCA_902792895.1). Taxonomy (GTDB): domain Bacteria; phylum Bacteroidota; class Bacteroidia; order Bacteroidales; family Muribaculaceae; genus Sodaliphilus. The sequence goes on from CADBBK010000008.1 coordinate 8,396, forward strand.
GACCTATACGGTGAACAGCCTGGCGGGGATGCGCCACTTCCGCGTCGACCAGACGATGGCCGGCGGTGTGTGGGTGTATCTGGGCACCTTCCCCTTGGCCAAGGGCTTGAACAAGGCCGTGGTCGAGGTGTCTAACCTGAGCGACGACAAGGACGTCGTCATCACTGCCGACGCTGTCAAGGTGGGTGGCGGCAAGGGTAACATCGTGCGCCGTGTGGCCTTGCCTACCGAGGAAAACCGCCTCATTGCCGCTGAGCAGGAGAACGAGAAATACCTGGGCAAGGAAGGCGTGGAGTACAACTACGTGGGCAGCGGCAATCACCCCTGGTATCACATGGGATCGCGCTACTACCTGCAGTGGGCCGGATTCCCCGACAGCGTCTATTCCACCTCTCACGGCATCAACGACTATACCGACGACTACCGCAGTCGCGGTGAGTGGGTCAACTACCTGGCCGGTGGCAGTGACGTGCTGCCTAACCGTGGCGGCCTGAATGTGCCTGTGGACCTGTCCTTCTGCCTGCACACCGACGCCGGAACGACGCCCGACGACGAGATTGTGGGCACGCTGCTCATCTACTGCACCCGTGCCGACGGCAAGCAGTTCGGCAAGTATGCCAACGGTACGCCGCGCGAACTGTCGCGCCGCTTTGCCAACCTGCTCTCGACCGAGATCGTCAAGGACGTGCGCGCCAAGTGGGAACCCAACTGGACACGTCGCGGCATGTGGGACAAGAGTTACTACGAGGCGCGTGTGCCCGAGGTGCCCGCTGTGCTCATGGAACTGCTCTCGCACCAGAACTTCGCCGACATGAAATACGGTCTTGACCCGATGTTCCGCTTCGACGTGAGCCGCGCCATCTACAAGGGCATGCTCAAGTTCATCGCCCAGCGCGACCACCGCAGCTATGTCGTGCAGCCGCTGCCGGTCAACACGTTTGCCATCAGCAAGATTGAAAAAGGCCATTACCTGCTCACGTGGAATCCCACCCACGACGACTTGAGCGACAATGCCGACGCCACGGCTTACATCGTGTGCGAACGCGTGGGGCTGGACGGCGGCTTCAAGGAGATTGCTACCGTGAAGGGGCCTCAATACAGCGTGCGCATCAGCGATAACGAGATACACAGTTACCGCATCATCGCCATGAACGATGGCGGACGCAGTTTCCCCAGCGAGACGCTGAGTCTGGGAGAGGCCGCTGGCAGCCAGGGCGATGTGCTCGTGGTCAACGGCTTTACCCGTGTGAGCGCTCCCGACTGGTTTGACGGGCCCGACCGTGCGGGCTTTGACGACAACAAGGACCACGGCGTTCCCTATATGCAACAGATCAACTACCTGGGCTCGCAGTATGAGTTCCGCCGCGCACTGGAGTGGAAGGACGATGACTCGCCTGGTTTCGGTGCGAGCCGCAGCGACTGCGAGACGATGAACGTGGCAGGCAACACCTTTGATTTCCCGGCAGTGCACGGCGAGGCGCTGATGAACATCGGCTACTCCTTCGTCTCATGCAGCCAGCAGGCCCTCGAGGGCGGTTACAATACCGACGGCTACCGCTTGATGGACCTCATCCTGGGCAAGCAGAAGGAGATTCCCACCGGCAGCGGTCGCATGCCTGCACGTTTCAAGATTTATACCCCGGGTCTCACCAACGCCCTGAAGCGCTACACATCCGGTGGCGGCAATGTGATGCTGTCGGGGGCCTATGTGGGCAGCGACCTGTGGGACAATGCCGCCGGCAACAACGACGAGGCCGGTAAGGCCTTTGTCCGCGACGTGCTCGGCTTTGAAGGCCTCAACGGACGTGCGTCGCTCGACGGCACCGTCACCTCGGTTGACAGCCCCGATATGCATCTTTCCTCACCTGGTGCCTGGACCTTCGTCAACCGCTTGAACGACAAGCAGTATGCCGTCGAGTCGCCCGACGCTATCCGCGCCAGCGACAGCCAGGGCTTTACTTGGCTGCGCTACGGCGAGAACGGCCTGCCTGCCGCCATCGCCAGCATCAGGGGCGGTTACCGCACCGTGGTCATGGGCTTCCCGCTCGAGGCAGTGACCACCGTCCAGGAACGCTCCAGCCTGATGAGCCGCATCATGGAATTCCTGGAATAGTGAGGAGTAAGGAGTGAGAAGTTGACTGATGCATTGCTTTGGACAATTCGGGAACTCCTGAGAACTAATGACACAAGAAAAAATCAATCAATAACAATAATCATTCAAGTAAAGAAATCATGGGAAGAATTAATTGCTTTATTCCGTTTGTCAGCGCTGAACAGGCCGCGCAGACCATCGAGCACCTCAAAGGCCAGGAACTGGTGAACAAGATTTATCTGCTCGCCACAGTAGACAAGCCCAAGCCTGTCGAGGGGTGCGAAATGGTGCCCGTCAATGTGCTGTTCTCCAGCGCCACGATGCGCGAGATTGCCAGTCGTGCCGATGCCGACTATGTGCTGCTCTACACCAAGTATGACACCCTGAAGATGGGCCCGTTCTCGCTGGAACGCTTCGCCAAGTTGGGCGACGACACCCAGTCGGGCATGCTCTATGCCGACCACTACAATGTGACCGACAAGGGCGCCGACAAGGCCCCGGTCATCGACTACCAGATGGGCAGCCTCAGGGACGACTTCGACTTCGGTTCGGTGATGTTCTTCTGTGGCAAGTGCTTCAAGAAGGCCGTCGAGGCCATGAAGGCCAACTATGAGTTTGCCGGCCTGTATGACCTGCGCCTCAAGTTGTCGCAGTTTGCCGCCATCACCCACATCAACGAGTTCCTCTACAGCGACGTCGAACTGGATACCCGCAAGAGCGGCGAGAAGATCTTCGATTACGTTGACCCGCGCAACCGCGGCCGCCAGATCGAGATGGAAAAAGCCTGCACCGAGCACCTCAAGGAAATCGGAGGTTATCTGGCGCCCACTCGCGAGGAGAATGGCGAAGAAGTGCCCAATTTCCGTCACATCGAGTTCAACCAGGGCGAGTTTGAGGTCGAGGCAACGGTGATGATTCCCGTGCGCAACCGCATCCGCACCATCCGCGACGCCATCGACTCGGTGCTCAAGCAGAAGTGTGACTTCAAGTTCAACCTGATGGTTGTGGACAACTTCTCGACCGACGGCACCCGCGAGGCCATCGCCGAGTACAACGATCCGCGCTTGATCCACATCATCGCCGACTACTATGACATGGGTATCGGCGGTTACTGGAACCTGGCTGCACACCGCCAGAATGTGGGCAAATACATCGTGCAGCTCGATAGCGACGACATGTACAAGGACGAAAATACCCTCCAAACGATGGTCAACGCCTTCTATGAGCAGAACGTGGCCATGGTTGTGGGTACCTATCAGATGACCGACATCCATCTCAATCCCATTCCTCCCGGCATCATCGACCACAGGGAGTGGACACCCAGTAACGGCCGTAACAACGCCCTGCGCATCAACGGCCTGGGCGCACCCCGTGCCTTCTACACCCCTGTGCTGCGCGAGGTGAAGATTCCCAACACCAGCTATGGCGAGGACTACGCGCTGGGCCTGAACATCTCGCGCTATTACCAGATTGGGCGCGTGTATGACCCCGTGTATCTGTGCCGCCGTTGGGACGACAACAGCGATGCTTCGCTCGACGTCGAGAAGATGAACCGCAACAACCTGTACAAGGACCGCATCCGCACCTGGGAACTCCAGGCGCGCATCGCGCTCAATAAACAGTAATTGACACTCAAATCTCACGCTAAGCCGCAAAGTTAATATCATATATCATAGTCGATCCATTTTTAGCGACTTAGCGTGGGAAGTGTCAAGAGGTTATGGACTACAGCAGGACTATAGACAGGCTTATTACCAGGCAACTGCGTGACTGGGACGTGGCTGGCGCCAACTATGCGGCGCTGGCTGATGCTGTCACGCGCTCGTTGTCGCTGGGTGAGTCCACTGTCACGCTGCAGTTCAATCCCGAGCGACGCATTTCGTCGGCTGCCGCCATCGACAAGGAGTCGCTGGCCCGCCGCAAGTGTTTCCTGTGCCGCGAGCATCAGCCCGCTAAACAAAAGGCCGTGCTGTGGGGTGAACGCTACAAGATTCAAGTCAATCCTTATCCCATCTTCTCGCGTCACCTCACGATAGCCGACCTGCACCATGCACCGCAACGGCTGTCGGGCAGGGTGGGGGACATGCTGCAACTGGCGAACGCATTGCCCGACTTCGTCGTCTTCTATAACGGTCCGCAGTGTGGCGCGTCGGCACCCGACCATGCCCATTTCCAGGCCGGTGCCAAGGGCGAAATGCCGTTGCCCGACGAGTTGGGCCATGCCACTACCCATCTGCTGGCCGATGGCGACGAGGGTTTCATCGGCTTTGTGGATATGCTGGGGCGCAGCCTGTTCACTATCGAGACCTCGACGCAGCGTGCTGCCGAACGCTATGCCCTGCGGCTGCTGGAATTGTTGCCGGTGCCTGCCGGTGCCGAAGAGCCGATGGTCAACGCGCTGTGCTGGTGGGACACGACCGACCGCCTGTGGCATCTGGTCGTCTTCCCGCGCTGCAAGCACCGCCCGGCCTGCTATGGCGAGGGCGAAGGCCATCTGCTGCTCAGCCCAGGTGCTGTCGATATGGGCGGCCTGTGGGCCGTTCCCGAGTTTGAGGACTTCAACGCCCTCTCCCCCGAGTTGATCCTGGCCCTCTACGGCGAACTGTGCATGTCCCGGGAGAACTTGGCGCCCGTTATCACCAGTTTCACCCAGCACTGGGAAGACCTGGCTCCGATTTAGGGTAAATTAGGGGCTGTTTTATTGATGTAAATTACCTAGAAACTGAAAATACTATGGACGAGAAACAGATACCTCAAGTGAGAGTGGGCATCATGCATGAGCCCGAGATTGACTTTGTGCTCAATGGCGAGTACCGCGTCAATGGCACCGCTTGCAGCGGCAACCAGGCGGCACGTTGTGTCGATGGGCAGGTGGAGTGGAACGGCAACCGCTACGCCGAACTGCTGTTTGAACCTGTCGATGCCGAGAACGCCTCGTTCACCCTCAAGGGAGTGACCATCGGCGTGAGTTTCCACTGGCGTCGCCAGGAGGACCAGACCTTCAAGGGCGCGCTACACCTCATCGTCGAGGACGGCAAGTTGACGCCTGTCAACGTGCTGAGCGTCGAGGACTACCTGCTGAGCGTCATCTCCAGCGAGATGAGCGCCCATGCGTCGCTGGAACTCTTGAAGGCCCATGCTGTCATCTCACGCAGTTGGCTGCTGGCACAGATCCACACCGAGGAGACCGTCAAGTCAACTGAGCGCCATCCGCACGGCGAGGGCGAGATGATGGATACCCCCGAGGAACTCGTCAAGTGGTGGGACCGCGACGACCATGTGAACTTTGACGTGTGCGCCGACGACCACTGCCAGCGCTATCAGGGCATCACCCGTGCCTCGACCGAGAAGGTGGAGCAGGCCATCCGTGCCACGTGGGGACAGGTGCTCATGCATGGCGGAGCCTTGTGCGATGCGCGCTTCAGCAAGTCATGTGGCGGCGTGATGGAGGAATTTGAGAACTGCTGGGAACCGCAGCATCACGACTATCTTACTGCACGTCGCGACGGTGAGGACGAGGAGAATTTCCCCGACCTGTCGCGCGAGGACAATGCCGCCGAGTGGATATTGTCGGCCCCCAGCGCCTTCTGCAACACCACCGACCCCGAAATCCTCTCCCAGGTGCTGAACGATTACGACCAGGAGACCAAGGACTTCTACCGCTGGAAGGTGGAATATACCCAAGACGAACTCGCCGCCCTGATCAAGGAGCGCACGGGCATTGACTACGGCCGCATCCGCGATCTGCAGCCGGTGGCCCGCGGCACCAGCGGCAGGCTGTACCGCATGCGCATCGTCGGTGAGAAACGTGAGCGCATCATCGGCAAGGAGTTGAGCATCCGCTATGCCTTGTCGCCCTCATGCCTGTACAGTTCGGCCTTCGTGGTCGAGAAGCACGACATCGGCGACGACGGCTATCCCGCCAAGTTTGTACTGCGCGGGGCAGGGTGGGGCCATGGCGTGGGCCTGTGCCAGATCGGTGCTGCCGTGATGGGCGCCAAGGGCTATGACTACAAGCAGATTCTGCTGCACTACTTCGTGGGCGCCAGCATCGTGAAGAGATACTAACCTAAAATGAAGATAAAGATGAAAGACAGTCAAGAACAAAAAGCGACGAAGCGTTCGCCATGGGCATGGATACCGACGCTTTATTTCGCTCAGGGCCTGCCCTATGTGGCGGTGATGACGATTTCGGTGATTATGTACAAGCGTCTGGGAATGTCTAACACCGATATAGCCCTTTACACGGGATGGTTGGGACTGCCGTGGGTGATTAAGCCTTTCTGGAGCCCCTTTGTGGACATCATCAAGTCCAAGCGCTGGTGGGTCATCATCATGCAGTGGATCGTCGCTATTGCGCTGGCGGGTATTGCATTCACTATCCCGACGTCGTGGTGGGTACAGCTCACGTTTGCGGTGTTCATGCTGATGGGTTTTGCCAGTGCGACTCATGACATCGCTGCCGACGGATTCTATATGTTGGCGCTGACCGAGCATGAGCAGTCGCTGTTTGTGGGCATCCGTTCCACGTTTTACCGCATTGCTACTGTTGTGGGCCAGGGCTTGCTTGTGATCCTGGCTGGTGTCATCGAGATGAATTCGGGCCTCGACCCTGTCCGCTTCAGCATTGATGCCGATGTGAACAGTGCACCGGTTACAGCAGTCATTCCCAGCGATGTCCCAGTCGGTGAACAGGCAGACAACAACATTTGCTTCGTAACCAGTGCGACCGATATCAAGACGTCGGTGAAAGCACCCACTGATATTCAGTCGGGCGGCGCGGTAATCGACTTTGCGGCCTATTCCAAGGCCGTCGCCGACTCGGTCGAGAAGATGAACATCGCCAACGGTTTTTACATACCTGACCCCGCCTTTACCGAGAAAGATGACCTGGAATACAAAGGTGATAAATTCGAGTTGGTCAACGCTGTTTGGGAGAATGGCCGCTATGTGTATTACGGTGTGGGCTCTGATGGTAAACGCTTAGCCGTGGCTGCCGAGGAACTCGCCAAAAAGACCGAGGAGCAGAACCCCTTTGAAGCATGGATTGCCAGAACGTTCCCCGACAAGTTCAAGCAAGTGAAGTCCGACAATAAGGGCAATAACTTTGCTGTAGTGGCCGTGCGGCTTAACAAGAAACCCGAGGCTGGCAAGGAATATGTCCTGAACCTCGCCAACGACAAGGGCAGCACCGACATCAAGGCATCGCAGTCACGCATTGTCTTCAACGAGAGCAACTGGGACAAATTGGCCTATGTCTATTTCACGGTGGACAATAAAATCAAGAAAAATGCCTCATCGTCGTTCCTGGGCACATCGGGTAACATCCCGTTGGCTTGGGCCATCGTATTCGTCGTGCTGTCGGCCTTCTTCTTGATTGTTGTGATTTACCACACCTGGGCACTGCCCAGACCTGCTGTCGATTCCAACCAGGAAAAGAAGACTTCAGGCGAAATTGTCAGGGGCTTCTTGGACACGTTCAAGACATTCTTCACCAAGTTCCCCGTTTGGCAGACAGTTGCAGCCATCCTGTTCATGCTCTTCTACCGTTTCCCCGAGGCCCAGTTGACCAAGATCATCATGCCGTTCCTCGTCGACCCGTTGGACAAAGGCGGCTTGGCATTGTCCACCAGCGAGGTGGGTATCGTTTACGGTACCGTTGGCATCATCGGCCTGACTATCGGCGGCATCATCGGCGGCATTGTAGCAGCAAAGGGCGGACTCAAGCACTGGCTGCAGCCCATGGCATGGAGCATGTCGCTGACCTGCCTGACATTCATCTACCTGGCGTTTACCCAGGATCAGAACTTGCTGACCATCAACATCTGCGTGTTTATTGAGCAGTTTGGTTATGGCTTCGGTTTCACGGCCTACATGCTGTACCTCATCTATTACAGCGAGGGCCCGTACAAGACTGCCCACTACGCCATCTGCACCGGCTTCATGGCCTTGTCGATGATGATGGGTATGATGGCCGGCTGGCTCGAGGACCTCGTGGGTTACCAGAACTTCTTCATCTGGACGATGATTTGCTGCGCATGCACCATCATCGTGGCCATGATTGTCAAGGTGGATCCCAAGTTCGGCCTGAAAGAAAAAGACAAAACCACCAAAGAGAAATAATCAGCATTTAATACATAATGACATGAAAAAGATAGTGTTAATAGTGTGTATGGTGATGGTGGCAATGACGGCCGGTGCGGTCGTTAAGCCTGGTGTCGAGGTGCTGCGTGACGGCGGCTTTGCCCAGTTGCAGGGCAAGCGCGTGGGGCTGGTGACCAATCCCAGCGGCATCGACAACAACCTCAAGAGCACCGTCGACATCCTGCACGAGGCGCCGGGCGTCAAGCTCGTGGCGCTGTTCGGCCCCGAGCACGGCGTGCGCGGCAATGCCCATGCCGGTGATGCTGTAGGCGATGCCGTTGACCCGCTGACGGGCATCAAGATGTACTCGCTCTTCGGCAAGACGCACGAGCCGACGGCCGAGATGCTCAAGGACATCGATGTGCTCATATATGACATCCAGGACGTGGGCTGCCGCAGCTACACGTTCTATGCCACCATGGGCGTGTGCATGCAGGCCTGTGCCAAATACGGCACCGAGTTCATGGTGCTTGACCGTCCCAACCCGCTGGGCGGCAACAAGGTCGAGGGCAACCTCGTGGAACCCGGCTATTTCTCGTTTGTGAGCAAGTATGCCATCCCCTATATCTACGGCCTCACTCCTGGCGAACTGGCCATCTTCCTCAACGAGGAGGGCATCATCGGCCAGGAGTCCAAGACGGGCCACGGCTGCAAACTCACCGTCATCCCCATGGAGGGCTGGACGCGCGACATGAAGTTCCGCGACACGGGCATGCCTTGGGTGGCTCCGTCGCCCCAGATTCCCACACCCGAGAGCGCATTTTTCTATCCCGTATCGGGCATCCTGGGCGAATTGTACATCTTCAACACGGGCATCGGCTACACGCTGCCGTTCCAGACGTTTGCCGCAGCGTGGATCAATGCCGACTCGCTGGCGATGAACATGAATGCCCTGAACCTGCCGGGCTTGCAATTCCGCCCCATCAACTACAAGCCGTTCTTCGCCTTGAGCGTGGCGGTGGACAAGTCATTGCAGGAGGTGCACGGCGTGCAGACCTATATCACCGACGTTGATGCCGCCGACCTGTGCCTGACGCAGTTCTACTTCCTGCAGGTCATCCACGAGATGTACCCCCAGGTAGAACTGTTTGAGCAGAATCCCAAGCGCTACAATATGTTTGACAAGGTGTGCGGCAGCAAGGAAATCCGTGAGCGCTTCATCAAGCGTTACCGTGTCGAGGACATGGCCGACTACTGGAACAAGGACGCCGAGATTTTCCGCGCCCGCTCTGCACAATACTACTTGTACCACTAAATCTACACCACTATGGCTAAAGAGAATAAACGATTGCTGTCACTCGACATCCTGCGCGGTATCACCATCGCGGGCATGCTGCTGGTGAACAATCCCGGCACGTGGAGTTATCTCTACCGGCCGCTGGCCCATGCCGAGTGGATCGGCCTGTCGCCCACCGACCTGGTGTTCCCGTTCTTTGTCTTCTGTATGGGTGTGTCGATGGCTTTCTCGCTCAAGAAGTTCAACTACAAGATTTCGGGCTCGCTGATGTGGAAAATCGTGCGCCGCACGGTCGTCCTGTTCCTCATCGGCTGGGTAGTGCAGTGGTTCGGCCATCTGGTGCGCGGCCTGTGTAAGGGAGATCCCTTCGTCGAGGCCGTCAACAACCTGGACACGCTGCGTTACCTGGGTGTGTTCCAGCGCTTGGCGTTGGTTTACTTCTTCGGGTCGATGTGCGCCGTGTTGTTCAACAAGCGCTTCATCCCGTGGCTCGTGGGCATCATCCTGGTGGCCTATGCGCTGATTCTGGGGCTGGGTCACGGCTATGACTTCTCGCTCGAGAACATCATCGCCCGGATTGACAACAGCGTGCTGGGCACCGACCACATGTATCACGAGTGGGCCAATGGCGAGCAGCTCTCGTTTGACCCCGAGGGCATCCTGAGCACTCTGCCGTGCATCGCCCATGTGCTCATCGGCTATCTGGTGGGACGCATGATCCTGAGCGTGCACAACAACACCGAGCGCGTGACCACGATGCTGCTGTGGGGCACGCTGATGGTGCTGGCCGGCTGGCTGCTGCAATACGGCATCCCCTGCGGCAAGAAGATGTGGTCATCGACCTTTGTGCTCATCACCTGTGGCATGGCCATGTGCATCCAGGCATTGCTCATCCACTTTGTCGATGTCAAGGGCAACAAGCGGGGTTGGACGCGCTTCTTTGAGTCCTTCGGTGTGAACCCGCTGGCATTGTACCTCATCGGTACCATCCTGGCCATCCTGTTCGGTGCCATTCCCATCGGCCACGATGCCGAGGGTGGCAACATCACCATCCACAGCGCGGTGTATAACTTCTTCGCCACGTTCTGCAACGAGTACACGGCATCGGCACTGTATGCCATCTGCTTCGTGCTGCTCAACTGGCTCATCGGCCACATCCTCTACAAGAAGAAAATCTACATCAAGATATAATCCGGGACATCCAGTTTGTCCTGAAAATCCAGACAACTAAAAAACTAAAACAATAAACAATATGATGATTCTGATTGCTGACTGCGGCTCCACCAAGATCAACTGGACGCTGCTTAACGGAAAAGAGAAGGTAGCGCAGATTTTCACTACCGGCATGAACGCTCTCCTGCTCACCGAGGAGGAGATGAAGGAACAAATCAAGCGTGAGCTGATGCCACACCTGACCAACTACAAGGTGGACGAGATCCACTACTACGGCGCCGGCATCATCTCGGACGAAATCAAGCAGCAGGTGGTCAACGCCCTGCGCGCCAATCTGCCCAATGCGGGCAGGATTGAGGTGGCCAGCGACCTGCTCGCCGCCGCGCGTGCCGTGTGTGGCCGCAAGCCAGGCATCGCCTGTATCATGGGCACGGGCAGCAACTCGTGTTACTACGATGGCGAGAAGGTGGTCATGAATGTGTCGCCCCTGGGTTACATCCTGGGCGATGAGGGCAGTGGTGCCGTGCTGGGTAAACTGCTTGTGGGCGATGTGCTCAAGAAGCAGCTGCCCGAGCACCTGTGCGAAATGTTCATGAAGGAGTACAACCTGGACTACACGACCATCATCACGTCGGTCTATCGCAAGCCCGCCGCCAATCGTTTCCTGGCGCAGTTCGCTCCCTTCCTGGAGCACAACATCGACGAGCCCGCCATCCACAGCATCGTGCTGCGCTCGTTCACCGACTTCTTTACCCGCAACGTGGCCAGCTACCCCGGCTATAAGGAGCTGCCGTGCAACTTCGTGGGGTCGATTGCCTTCTGTGAGAAGGCTGTCCTCCAGGAGGCTGCCGAGGCTCTGGGCATCACCATCGGCACCATCATCAAGGACCCGATGGAGGGCCTGGTGAAGTACCACTCGACCGAGGCCTGACGCTTCGGTGCAGGGCCTCGCCTCGGCGTGGCCGTGAGAAAACAAACAGAGCGAGTGAAACTAGAAACTAAGAACTAAAGATTATGGCATTTGTGAAAATCAGCGAACAGGAGTCGCTATACGATAACCTGGAGAAGAAATCGGTGCTCGAGATCCTCACCGACATCAACCGCGAGGACCACAAGGTGGCCGATGCGGTGCAGCAGGCCATCCCGCAGATCGAGCGTCTGGTCAAGGGCATTGTCGAGCGCATGAAGAAGGGTGGCCGCATCTTCTACATGGGTGCGGGCACCAGCGGGCGCCTGGGTGTGCTCGATGCCAGCGAGATTCCGCCCACCTTCGGCATGTCGCCGGGGTGGATCATCGGCATCATCGCCGGTGGTGACACGGCTCTGCGCAATGCCGTCGAGAATGCCGAGGACGACACCGAGCAGGGATGGAAAGACCTGCTGGAATACAAGGTGACGCCCCTCGACACGGTCATCGGCATCGCCGCATCGGGGACAACACCCTATGTCATCGGTGCTCTGCGCGACGCGCGCGCCAACGGTTGCCTCACCGCAGCCATCACCAGCAACCCTGACGCCCCCGTGAGCCAGGCCGCCGAAATCGCCATCGAGATGATTGTCGGCCCCGAGTATGTCACAGGCTCCTCGCGTATGAAGAGCGGCACGGGGCAGAAGCTCATCTGCAACATGATTTCGACCTGCGTGATGATTCAGATGGGTCGCGTCAAGGGCAACAAGATGGTGAACATGCAGCTCACCAACCAGAAACTCGTCGACCGCGGCACACGCTGGCTTGTCGAGGAGCTGAAGCTCCCCTACGAGGAGGCCAAGCGTCTGCTGCTGCTCCACGGCTCGGTGAAAAAAGCCATCGACGCCTACCGCGACCAGTAAATGTGTTTTATCCAGATCATCCAGTTAATCCAGCAGTTTATGAAAAGGATAGCATTATTGGTGGTGACGGCGCTTATGTGCCTCACTGCTGTGGCCCAGGCCAACCAGGACCCGTACTATGCCCGGCGGGCAACGCTCTTCGATGAGCTGCCCATCGGCAAGAAGGACATCGTGATGCTGGGCAACAGCCTCACCGATGGCTGTGAGTTCAACGAGCTGCTCGGCAACCGCCACATCAAGAACCGCGGCATCGTGGGCGACATCGTCCAGGGACTCATCGACCGCATCGGCCCCATCATCAAGGGCCAGCCCAAGAAACTGTTCATCATGAGCGGCGTCAACGACATCTCCCACGGCGTCACTGCCGACAGCATCGCCCGTGTGACCGAGCGGCTCATTGTCATGGTCAAGCAGGGGAGTCCGCGCACCAAGATCTACCTGCAGAGCCTGTTGCCCTTCAACAACGACGTGCGCGAGTGGAAACTGCTCAAGGACCGTGACCACGTCGTCGTCGAGGCCAACGCACTGCTCGAGCAGGTCGCCCGCCGCCAGGGAGTGACGTGGATCAACCTCTACCCGCTGTTCGTCGACGACCAGGGCCGCCTGCGCGCCGAACTCACTAACGACGGCCTGCACCTCATGGGCCAGGGCTACCTCATCTGGCGCGACGCCATCCGCCCCTACATCAAGTGAGCCTTAGCGGATGCTCTGTCATCCGCCTGCAGCATTAGTCTTCTTGCCGTGACTCCTGTCACGACCCCGATAAGAGATCGAAAAGGGCCAACTCGGCCCTTTTCGAGCATAAATTTGCATATCTCATCGAAATAGCTTAATTTTGTCGCAATTGTGGGAGTAGCAACCCCGGTAAAACCAAGCCCGTTGGCCTCCCGCATGAAGCATACAGGAAAGGTAACCCGCTGATAATGACTACTGCGATAGTGTCCTCAGCATTACCCGCTAGACTTGGTGCCGCTGTGTCCTTCACGACACGGTGACCCCTGTCGCATTGTGCCCACGTGACCAAATATTCACCCCCCCGATGATACTAGATAAAGACATCATTACCGTTACGTCGCCCCTGATGCCCGACCTCGACGAGTTTCACAAGATGCTCCAGGAGATCTGGGACCGCAAGTGGGTGACCAACAACGGCGAGTTCCATCGCCGCTTCGAGGCCGCGCTGTGTGAGTACCTCAAGGTGCCCTACATCAGCCTGTTCACCAACGGCACCCTGCCGCTCATCACCGCCCTGCAGGCCCTCAACATCAGCGGCGAGGTCATCACCACGCCCTACAGTTTTGTGGCCACCACCCACTCGCTGTGGTGGAACGGCATCAAGCCCGTGTTTGTCGACATCGACATGGCCACGGGAGGCATCGACCCCGACCGCATCGAGGCCGCCATCACGCCGCGCACCACCGCCATCATGCCTGTCCACGTCTATGGCAAGCCCTGCCGCACCCGCGAGATACAGGACATTGCCGACAAGTACGGCCTGCGCGTCATCTACGACGCCGCCCATGCCTTCGGCATCGAGGTCGACGGCAAGAGCATCCTCAGCGAGGGCGACATGTCCACGCTCAGTTTCCATGGCACCAAGGTCTTCGGCACTACCGAGGGCGGTGCCCTTGTCGTGCATGACGAGAAGACCAAGCAACGCATCGACTACCTCAAGAACTTCGGCTTTGCCGGCGAGACCGAGGTCGTCGCCCCCGGCATCAACGGCAAGATGGACGAGATGCGCGCCGCCTACGGCCTGCTTAACCTGCGTCAGGTTGATGCCGCCATCGAGGCGCGTCATCAGGTCGCCATCCGTTACCGCGAGGCCCTGCGCCCCGTCGAGGGCATCACCTTCTGGGACGACATGCCCGGTGTGCGCCACAACTACGGCTATTTCCCCATCTTTGTCGATGCCGACAAATATGGCATGACGCGCGACGAACTCTTCTTCAAGCTGCGTGAGCACCGCATCCTCGCTCGTCGCTACTTCTATCCCCTCATCAGCGACTTCTCCACCTACCGCGGCCTGCCCAGTGCCACCCGTGAGAACCTCCCCAATGCCACCCGCATGGCCGACACCGTTATTTGCCTCCCCATCCACCACGAACTCACCCCCACCGACCAACAACGCGTCCTCGACTGCATCCTCAAGTAATAACCTTCTTTTATCATATTTCTATCTTAATAGGAAGGTTTGATTTTTTATATTATTAATTATGGATAAAGAAAAGTGTCATTTTTTTGTAAAAGAAGATTCGACAGCTAATAAACTTAGAGAGGTTTGCTATAAAAGTTATTATTCAAACAAACAATTAGGTTTAAGAGTCATTAAGGATGGCTATGTCTTAATATCAAGAAAATGGGATGAAGCTTTTCATCTTGAAGGTGGCGTTGTTGATTCTAATATGCGCTATTTGATAGGAACTGGATATGTTGACGTAGGTGGGTGTTCATATGAATTTGATGCTTCAAATGTAGAATGTGCAGGAAAATGTGTTTTTCTAGGTACTTTTCATACTTGTTATGGCCATGCTATTACTGATGCATTAAAGAAGTTATGGTTTTTAAATACAGACGAAGGGAAAAAACTACTTATTGACCATTCTGTAGATTTAGTATATATTACTGACTGCAATGTTGATATGCCGCAGTGGCATTTGAGAATATTTGAACTTGCTGGAATTGATGTCTCGAGGATTAAACACATCCGACATACTACAAAATATAAAGAAATTATCATACCAGATAATTCCATATTTAGAGAAGAGGATGCGTTGTATTTTAGTAAAGAGTATCGTGAAATAATCGAAAAGATTAAAGACAATGTTCGGAGCACTACTTATTATGAGTCGGCACCATCGTATGGTTTATATTATACACGGACCGCTTTAAAAGATGCCTCAAAAAGAGAAATAGGAGAGAAATCAATTGAAAAGCTTTTTAAAAAGAGAGGATTTCAGGTGTTTTCTCCTGAGACACTGCCGTTAGAAGAACAAATAAGTCTCCTGATGAAGTGCAATAAATTCGCAGCTACAGAAGGCTCGTGTTCACATGCTTCGGTGTTTTGTGATTCATCTGCTGAAGTAATTATTCTGAGAAAAGCAAATTATGTGAATAGGTATTCGCCAATGATAAGCGATTTTGTTGGTTATCAAACAGTTTTTGTCGATGCCAATCATTCGGTAATGGCAAATAAGAAAGCCCCTATGGTTGGTCCGTTCTATCTGTGTGTGACTAAAGAATTGTCTCGTTATTTGGGCCAGAAATCGTTTGTTGTTCCTCTTTTTTTACGCCCCTCATATTGGAATTACCGTTGTATCTTCCCCATCAGGAAAGAATATTATCGGCTGAGAGCAGGCATAGGACTGAGAAGAAAGCTTAGGGGCTTCATAACTTCCGCATTTGACCATAGACACTAATGATTTAATATTTGTGCTGGAATAATTATTTCACGGAGTTTATTATATCGAACAAGGAAATCTCATCAGCTGAAAGATTTCATGAAGATACAAGGGCTCATGTGTTGTTATTGAATTGCTATCACGCTACTAGAATTGCCGAATAACATTGATCAATGGCTGAAGTGAAGAAGAAACTCATGCTGCTGGGCGGGCTGCGTTATCTGTTGCCCGTCATCGAAGCGGCCCACCGTCACGGCATCCACGTCATAACCGTGGACTATCTGCCTGGCAACATTGCTCACAAGTATAGTGATGAGTACCATAACGTGAGCATCATCGACAAGGAGGCTGTGCTGGCGCTGGCGCGCGAACTGCAGATTGACGGCATCATGTCGTTTGCCGTTGATCCTGGTGTTGTCGCCGCTGCTTATACTGCCGAGCAGATGGGCCTGCCGTTCCAGTGCAGTTATGAGGCGGCCTGCATCCTGCAGGACAAGTCGCGATTCCGCCAATTCCTGGCCGACAATGGCTTTAACGTGCCCAACGCCCGCGGCTACAACGAGGCCGACGAAGCTCTCAAGGATATCGATTACTATAACTGGCCAGTCATTGTCAAGCCCGTGGACAGTGCCGGCAGCAAGGGCGTTACTCGCGTCGATGATCCTGCCGACCTGCCTGCTGCCATTACCCACGCTCTCGACAGCTCCCCCTCCCGCCACTACATCATCGAGGACTTCCTCGAGAAGGCTGGGCCCTCGATGGGAGACGAATGCTTTGTAGTCGATGGCAAGTTGCTGTACAATGCCTTTTATGACCAGTTCTTTGACAACGAGGCGATGAATCCTTATGCCCCCTCGGGTGAGTTCTGGCCCTCGGCGATGAGCCAAGAGCATGAGCAGGAATTCAAGCGCGACCTGCAACGCCTGTTTGACCTGTTGCACATCACCACGGGCATGTTCAACGTCGAGTGCCGTGTCTGCACCGATGGCAAAGCCTATCTAATGGAGGTCTCTCCGCGTGCCGGAGGCAACCGCCTGGCCGAGATACTGAACTATGCCGCCGACGTGGACATCATCGATGCCGAGGTGTGCGCTTCGGTAGGCCTACCGTTGCCTGACGTCCACGAGCCCAACTACAACGGCTACTATGCCATCAACGTGCTTCATAGCGAGCGTGATGGTGTGTTCAAGCAACTGAGCATCGACCCCGACTTTGAGCGTGAGCATCTCGTTGAGCGCGACCTTTGGGTCAAGCCGGGTGATAAGGTGGCAGCCTTTACCGGTGCCAATCAGTCCTTGGGCACCATCTTCCTGCGCTTCGATACCCGCGAAGCCCTCAACCGTTTCGTCTCCGCTCCCAATACCTACATCTCCATAGTCACCGAATGAAACCCATCGGCGGATACTTCGAACTCGAATTGCCGCAGCGCAGCGAATACCACAGCGCAGCGATAGCCCTGAACACGGGCCGCAATGCCTTGGAGTACATTTTGCGGGCGCGAGGCTACAAGCATGTCTATCTGCCGTACTATTCCTGCGAGGTGCTGCTTGAGCCCTTCAGGAAATTGGGCGTTGACTACACGTTCTATCACATTGATGAACGTTTGGAGATCGCGGCACCGATGACGTTGGGCGATGGTGAGACGCTCTTGTACATCAACTATTATGGCCTCAAGCATGACTATTGTGAGGCTCTGATGGAGAAATATGGCAAACGACTGATTGTGGACAATACGCAGGCATTTTATGCCCTCCCGACAGATGGAATCGACACCTTCTATAGTTGCCGCAAGTTCTTTGGTGTTGCCGATGGCGCTTATCTCTACTGTGACCAGCCGTTGAACATGGAACTGGAACAGGACCAGTCATGGCAGCGTATGGACTATCTGCTCAAGAGAGCAGACATTTCAGCCGAGGCTGCCTATGCCGATTTCAGGGCCCAAAGCGAGAAACTCAAGGACAATCCCATCAGGAGGATGTCGCACTTGACGCATCGCATCATGGCATCAATCGACTATAAACAAGCCGCAACGCGTCGCCGCGAGAATTATGCTTTCCTCGACGAGGCTTTGAAAGGGCAAAACCGCATCTCATTGCCGTTGGCCGATGATGCCGTGCCCATGGTCTATCCATTTCTCACCGATGATGACGGGTTGCGTCAACGATTAATTGAAAACAAGATATTTGTAGCACAATACTGGCCCAATGTGCTGGACTGGTGTGAAAAAGGCTACACCGACTATCAACTGACAAAGCAACTTCTCCCGCTGCCAGTCGACCAACGCTACGGCACCGAGGAGATGAAACGAATCATTGAACTGATATGAAAGATTTAATTATAGCAGGAGCTGGCGGTTTTGGCCGCGAAGCTTTAGCCTTAGCCAAGACATTAAATAAAATCGAACCCAGATGGAACATCCGTGGCTTCATCAATGACATACCCGATGCACTCGACGGTGTGAAATGCAGTCATAGCATCATAGGCACCATCAAAGATTGGCAGCCATCAGAAAATGAAGTGTTTGTCATGGGTATATCCTCGCCTGCGGGCAAGGAAAAGGTTGCTGGCATTCTTAAAGCAAAAGGCGCGCAATTCGTGACTTTGATACATCCCTTCGCAATTGTGGGAGAATTCGTAGAGATGGGTGAAGGATGCGTTATCAATGGACGCTCATCAATTGGTGGTGGTGCTGTGTTAGGAGATTTTGTTAATTTGGCAGGTTCTATGGTGGGTCAGGATGCTGTGATCGGGGACTTTTCGACTACTACAGGCTATGCAAACATCACTAATGCTCATTTAGGTAAACGTGTATTTGTAGGCAGTCATGCTGTCATCATGAATAAGCGTAAAATTGGCGATGATGTCTACATCTGTGCTGGTAGTATCGTATTTAATAATGTCAAGTCAGGAATTAAGGTATTTGGAAATCCAGCAAAGAAATTCGATTTATAGTACATGAGCGATAATTACAATCCTTTTGTGTTGAAGGGGCGTACTATACTTGTGACAGGTGCTTCGTCAGGTATAGGGCGCATGACAACTATCTGTTGCTCCAAAATGGGCGCACGTTTGATAGTAACAGGCCGTAACCAGGAGCGCCTTGATGAAGTCAGTTGTATGTTGGAGAGTGATGACCATCAAGTTGTTGCCGCTGACTTGACCCAACCAGACCAGGTCGACCATTTGTTGGAGCGATTGCCTGTTGTCGATGGTGTCGTGTTGTGTGCTGGACAGGGGACCGTAGTTCCATTTAAAATGGCTGACCGTAAAAAGCAGGACCCGATATTTGAGATCAACTACTTCGCGCCTGTCGAGTTATTGCGATTGTTGTTGAAAAAGAAAAAGTTGGCAAATGGTGCATCGGTGGTATTCGTTTCATCGATTGGAGGTGTGGATTCAATCACAATCGGCAATAGTATTTATGGCGCATCCAAGGCTGCTTTGAATTCTGCTATGAGGTTTTGTGCCTTGGAGTTAGCGCCTAAGAAAATACGTGTTAATAGCGTGTGCCCTGGAATGGTGAACACGCGTCTAATTCAGGGTGGCGCTATCTCTGAAGAACAGCATCAGGCTGATATGCAGAAGTACCCACTCAAGCGCTATGGAGAACCTGAAGATATTGCCTATGGAATAGTGTACTTATTGTCAGATGCTTCGTCATGGGTTACTGGACATTCTCTAGTGATTGATGGCGGTTACACGTTATGATATTGATTTAAGATTATGGCTTTTTTCGAGTTTAACAATATACGTGTGGCGGGTGTTGCTTGTGCTGTGCCTAAGAACGTGGTCGAGAGTGAATCCTATAAGCCCATTTTTGGCGATGAGGAGGTAGATAAGTTCATGGCGATGACAGGTGTTAAGGTCTCACACCGCACGCTTGAACATCAGACTTGTTCCGATCTTGGTTACCGGGCTGCTAAGGAACTGCTGGCCCACAAGGGAGTCAAATCTGAAGATATTGGCGCTCTGTTGTTTTCATCACACAGTCCAGACTATCGTCGTCCCTCGACGGCATTTGTCCTTCAGTACCGCTTGGGTATCCCTGAAGAGGCTGTATGCTACGACATCAGCCTGGGATGTTCCTCGCTAGTTGTAGGCATGCAGACGATGGCTTCTATTTTGAGTACCAGCGACATGAAGTATGGCCTCTTGTTTGTTGGTGATACTGCGGGTAAGTCGGTGAACCCCAACGACCGCAGTTCGGCCATGCTTTTTGGTGAGGCGGGTGCCGTGATGTTGATGGAGAAGACTCAAGATTCCACTGATGAGGTCAAGGCGCTTATTCGTAGTGATGGTACGGGTTTCAAGTACATGATTATCCCTGGTGGCGGTTACCGCAACCTGCATGCTAGTGAGGATGTGGAGATGTGTGCCGATGGCAACGAACGCTCACTGATGAACTCGTTTATCCAGGGCGCCTCGGTATTCACGTTCACTATCTTTGATGTGCCTCGTCTTATTAAGGACTTTTGGACGAAAACAGGCACAACTCCACAGGATTATGACTGCTTTGCCTTTCATCAGGCCAATCTATATATCCTCAAGCAGATAGCCAAGAAGACTAAGATCCCATTCGAGAAAATGCCGATTACGCTCGATCGCTATGGTAACACGTCGGGCGCTTCGGCCATCGTTTCACTATGCGACGTTTATGGCGGTAGCACCGAGGCCAGCACCATCAAGGTGATGGCATGTGGCTTTGGCATTGGCATCTCTCTGGGAGCGACTTCGTTTGAAATAAACACTGCCGATATCCTGCCCATTATGGAAGATGATGAAATCTATGCTGAGGGGCTCATCACTTATCCCAATCAACTCTACGAGAAAAAGTGATTTACAACGTCCTGTCTTATCTTGAGGATACTGCTCGCCGTTTTCCTGGTAAAATGGCGCTAGTCGATGACAAGAACGCTCTCACCTTTACCCAATGGTTGTTCATGGCAGAGGGCATAGGCACTTATATCGCTCGCTCTACGGGTGTTATGCGTCGCCCTGTATTGGTGTTTGTGGACCGCAAGATTGAGTGTCTTATCGGCTTTATGGGGGTAGTAGAGAGTGGCAATTTTTATGTGCCAATCGATAATAAGATGCCCTGCGCACGCATTCGTCTGATTTCCGAGGTGCTTAATCCTGTCGCTGCAATCACAGTGACCCCTAAGGATGGCGAGGCTCTCAGTGAAATCGGTTTCCAGGGTGTGGTAATGGACTATGCGGAAGTCATTAAGGAGGTGGGCGACAAAAAACTGTTGAGCAGCATCCGGGCTCAGATGATTGATACCGATCCGCTCTATGCCATTTTCACGAGCGGCTCGACAGGTGTACCTAAAGGTGTGGTCGTCAGCCATCGTGGCGTGATAGATTTGGCTGAATGGCTGGTCGACAGGTTTGGCTTCGACGAGACTGACGCTTTGGGCAACCAGACTCCATTTTATTTTGATGGTTCTGTTAAGGATATATACATTTGTCTCAAGACAGGAGCAACGCTCAACGTCATCGGCAAGAAGTATTTTACCTTTCCCAAACTGCTCATCCAACTGCTTAATGAGCGGCGAATAACTACTATTTTGTGGGCAACATCGGCCATCATGCTGGTGGGCAACAGCCATATCCTCGACGATAACGTGCCTAGGGGGCTCAAGCGCGTATTTTTTGCCGGCGAGGCGATGCCTGCCAAGCAATTGAAGGTATGGATGAGCAAACTGCCCTCAACGCAGTTTATCAACTTGTACGGCCCCACTGAGATTACCGTGGATTGTACCTACTATATCGTGGATCGCGACTTCGACAGCGATGAGTACATTCCCATCGGCAGACCTTGTGAGAACATGCAGGTGCTGGTGTTTAATGATGATGGCCGCCTGGTGGGTGTTGATGAACCTGGCGAACTCTGCGTGCGCGGCACAGGTGTTGCTTTGGGATACTATAACAACAAGGGAAAAACACGTGAGGTTTTTGTGCAGAATCCTTTGCATGATCTCTACGATGACATCATCTACCGCACGGGGGACATCGTTAAATACAACAAGCGTGGTGAGTTGGAATTCGTCTCTCGCAAGGATTTCCAGATCAAGCACAACGGCAACCGCATCGAGTTGGGAGAGATAGAAGTGGCAATCAACGCCCTGGATGATGTGACAAGTGCTGCATGCATCTTTGACAGTGAGGAAGACAAAATTGTGCTCTATTACACCACGGCCAGCGGCAATGAGTTGGACATCATCAATCTGGTGAAAGACCGTCTGCCCAAGTACATGTTCCCAAACGTCATCAACCACCTGACTGCCATGCCGCACAACATGAACGGCAAGATTGACCGTATCGCCCTCAAACAACGATACCAACAATTAAAACTACGATAGGACATAGTTTTTAGTTTAACAACAGATTATTCTGAAAAATCTGATATTCAGAATGCTTAGATTCTTCAGTTGTTTTTAAGTCAGTATGAAGCAGTTGACCTCAATAGAGCAGTATAACAGCATTGTCGAGCGTTACCGACGCACGGGATGCCTGAGCAACGACTACCTGCAGGCTCGTGCAGCAGGGCTTATCGCCCATGGGACGCTACTAGCCGAGTGCAACGGTGACAACGCCTACCTGCTCGAGGCCAAGGACAACTGCTACCGCTTGTACTATTTCATCAATGACATTGAGGCTATCGATCAACCTGTTTTCTCAAGTGATGTAGTGACCGAAATCCTTTATCGTGGAGCAGAACATTTCCCGACCGAAGAGGTGGCGTTTCTCGAGCGAATGGGCTTTGAGCGAAACTTGGTGCGAGACCAGTATGCTGCTGTTTATAAGGACTTGGTGCCTGCTTGCAAGTATGAAGAGGTTACTGTACGGCCCGCTGTTGACCTGGGTGAGGTACAATGGTCATGTCGACTCTTTAATGCCACTTTTGATCCTTACAGTGGAGACTTCATCCCAGAGCAGACCTATGATCAACTACTGGCAACAGGAAGCATCCTTATAGCTGTGGATTCCCTCTGTAACAAGGTTGGAGCGTTGCATCTGACATTGGAGCGCAAGGTGGCATGGATTTCCCATATCGCAGTCATGCCTGCAGCACGAGGCCATCATGTGGGAACCGCCCTGCTGGACGACTTTGTCGAACGTAATCACGTCACCGACAAGAGTCGTTACATGCTATGGGTTCAGCAGCAGAACACCGCAGCCGTGGCCATGTACCAGAACAAAGGCTTTCGCTATTTGGGCAAATCCACCCTCTCCCTCATTAGAACAATCACAAACAACTGATATTTCTGATAAATCTGACAATCAGAAACCTCAGAATAATCAATTGTCAAGCATAGTTGCAAACTGGATAACTATAGTAATTATTGTATTTATTGTTTTCCTTTTTTTAGAATATGGACAAATTGTTAGAAATTTTACAGGGCATTCGCCCCGATGTGGACTTTGTGAACGAGACTGAACTTATAGACGAGGGTATCCTCGACTCCTTCGACGTCGTTTCCATCATCAGTGAAATCGATGATGCCTTCGGTGTGCAAATCCGTATTAACGAACTCGACCCCGAGAACTTCAACTCCGTCGAAGCCATCTGGTCCCTTATCCAGAAACTGAAATAGATGCCTATCAATCCTATGTCATTATGCGGAAAACGGTTGCTGTTAGGTAGTGACGGATCCGCTCTAAATCACGAAATTTGTCGCACTTTGCAGGCATTGGGTGCCGAGGTGTTAGTAATTGATGCAAAAGCGGAATTAAATGATATTCTAGCAGGTATTGATAATGTAGAATATGATGGTTTTTTTTGGGGTTGCGTGCATAGCGATTTCCGTCCCTTGAAGATGGTCTCGCGTGATAATATGATGCAAATCATGGATGAAAATTATTTTAGGTTCATCGATTTGTTACGCGACTTGATGAAACACAAACGTATTGGCAAGAACGCTAGCATAGTTGCTATGTCATCCATTAGTAGCATAAGGGCGATGAAGGCAAAGATGGTTTTTAGCGCTGCTAAGGCTGCACTAGACGCTTCGATGCGAAGCCTAGCTTTAGAACTGGCGCCCAAGGGCATAAGGATCAACACTATTCAGAAGGGTGCCGTTGATGTGGATTTTGAGAAAGAACATATCCAGACAGTGAGCGCAATAAACGATGGGATGGCAAGTCGGCAGGTCCTGGGGGTTACTGCAGCAGTTGAGGTCGCTAACCTTGTCGCTTTTTTGCTCAGTGATGCGACCAAGTCACTGACGGGTACATCAATCGTCATTGATGGAGGATATACACTATAAAAGAGATTAATCATGCCCGATTTTTTAGATTTTAAAGGAAAGAAAATATTCGTCACGGGTGCTGCAGGTGGAATGGGGCAGGCGGTTTCTGCTTTGTTGGCTGCACACGGCGCTCATCTCATTTTGCTAGACCGCAACAAAGAACAGCTGGATGTTACTCGTATTGGCCTTGAAGGGAGTGATCATACGTCTTATGTTTGTGATTTGGGACAAATCGATGCCATTGAAGGATTGATGAGTCAGATAACTAAAGAACAAGGTGCTGTGGATGGTTTGGTACATTGTGCAGGAATTGCCAATGTGCGACCTTTGAAGTTGTCCAAGTATTCCTATATGGTTGACGTGATGAATGTGAACTATTTCTCATTTGTGGAGATTGTGCGTTGCATCACCAAACGCAAGGCTTTTAACCCAGGGTTGAGCATCGTGGGCATCTGTTCAATCGGAGCTTTTTATGGCGCTCCGACCAAGACGGCCTACAGCTCTTCAAAGGCGGCGATGTATGCTGCCGTCAAGTGTATGGCTGTAGAGCTAGCTGAAAAGGGAGTGAGAGCTAATGTCGTGGCTCCAGGCTCGACCCGTACCGGTATGATGGAACAAGCCGAGGAATATTCTGCTGGAACAGACAGTTACAAGCAGAAACTATCAAGACAATATTTGGGTATCTGTGAGCCTGAAGATATTGCCAACTCCATTGCCTTCCTGTTGAGCGATAAGGCCCGCATGATTACAGGTGCCTGCTTGACTGTGGATGGTGGCAAAATGTCTACCTAAGTGGCTGGCGATTCATTTAGAGTTTAAGGTTGGAATTAGGATCCACAGACAATAAAAAATAAATAACAGATAATTAATGATTGGCAAAATGATACTAAATGAATTTAATGGTATCGCGGTAAAGGGTATCGCTTGTGCTGTATCAACAAACTGGGTATCGATAGAGTCGCTAAAGAACGGAGAAAACGATGCTGTTCTTGACAAATTTGTGAAGACGACGAGCGTGCTGGGACATTATGAGTGTGGTCCTCGCCAGACGGCTGCCGATTTGGCCCAAGCTGCCGCCCAGCGCATCTTTGATGCCCAGGGCATTGACAAAAGTGAAGTGGGCGTGCTGGTTTTTGCAACGCAGTACCCTGATTACCGTGTGCCCTCGACAGCATGCGTATTGCAAGATAGGTTGGGCCTGCAAAGAGACTGCATGGCGTTTGACATTAACCTGGGGTGCTCGGGCTATGTCTATGGACTTAATGTGGTGTCGTCGCTGATGCAGTCAAGCAACGTGCGCTATGGTCTGTTGTTGGCAGGTGACACTCCGTCAAAGGGGGTGCGCAGCGACAACTCACGCAACTTGTTCGGAGATGCCAGTGCTGCAACCTTGTTGGTTAAAGAAGAGGGCGCATCACCCATTACCATCGCTTCGCGCACCGACGGCTCTGGCTACAAGGCCATTCTACGTCCCTACGGTTATAGCAAGCACCCCGAGAGACCTGACATAGAAGGGGTGTTTAATGAGATTGACGTGTTCAATTTCGCCATCGACGAGGCCCCGGCACTTATCAATGAGCTGTTAGCTGCCAAAGGCCTTACACCTGGCGATTTTGACTGTATGGCACTACATCAGGCCAATATGATGATTATGAAACAGATCGTGCGACGCACCCACTTTGACAAGGCCAAAATGTTGATGTCTATAGACCGCTTTGCCAACACGAGCGCGGCTTCGATTCCCTTGTGCTTCGTCCAGAAATATGGGGAGACTGAGGGAGCCGAAATAGTGAACGCGCTCATCTGCGGCTACGGAGTGGGACTGTCATGGGCTGCCGGCATCATCTGCATCAATGCACAAGATGTGCTGCCCATCATCGAGACCGATGAATACTTTGATGACGGATTATTTGTTTAACTATATAAACTATACAATTATGACTAACGAAGAAAAATTGCATTTGCTGGAAGATGTTTTTGAACTGGACGAGAATACGCTGACTCCAGAGATGGTTTTGGCTGATATCGAGGAGTATGACTCAATGTCCAAGTTATCACTTATTGTGATGATTGACGATGAGTGCCACAAGAAACTCACAGGTGAGCAGCTTAAGGAATTTGAGACAATACAGGACATTCTCGACTTCATGGGCTGATGGCCATACGTATCGTCAACTCATTCTATTTCTCTTGTACATGGGTGCTTGAGGAGGGATGGGTGGTAGATTGTGGTGATGTGGAGCCATTGTTGCCGTTGCTGCTAGAAACTGGATTGCAGGGCGTATTGCTTACCCATGGCCACTATGACCATATTTACGGGTTGAATAATTTGTGCACAAGATTCCCTGAGGCAAAAGTTTATTGCAGCCCATGGACACGGAGACAGTTGCTGGATGAGAAATTAAATATTTCATTCTACCACGAGATGCCGTTTGTGTTTGCCTTCCCTGAACGCATTGTGACGGTGGAGGATGGTTGGCGTACAGACTTGGGCAGTGGAAATGAGGTGAGAGCCATCTATACACCAGGACACACCCCTGACTGTATCACTTGGATGACAAACAAAGCATTATTCACGGGTGATGCCTATATTCCAGGTTATAAAGTGGTGACCAGGTTGCCCTATGGCAACAAGCAACAAGCCACCAAATCCATCGAGATGATTCTGTCGCTAGCTGAGGGAAGGACAATATGCCCAGGTCACAATATAGATGACATACATGTACCAAATATAAAGTTGTAAGATTTGGATGAGTGAACCTATTGCACCGTTGGTTTCAATTCGTTGTTTGGTATACAATCACGAGCCTTATTTGCGACAATGCTTAGACGGTTTCGTGATGCAGAAGACCAATTTCCCCTTCGAAGCCATCGTCCATGACGATGCCTCGACCGACGGATCGGCTGCCATCATCCGTGAGTATGCCGAGAAGTACCCCGACATCATCAAGCCCATCTACGAGACCAAGAACCAGTATTACAAAGCGTTAGGAAAGATAATGTATGAAGCTATACATCCAGGCGCTAAATACATTGCTTTTTGCGAAGGTGACGACTACTGGACCGACCCCTACAAACTGCAAAAGCAAGTGGACATCTTGGAATCGGACCCAGAGATAGGCCTTGTCTATACCTGTGCTTCTATGTTTGACCAACAAGCACAAAAGATTGTTGTGGAGAAGTTTGGAAAATCAATAGACTCTTTTGAGGCAGAGTTGCGCAATAATGAATGCATTACTCTCACTTCCTGCGTGAGAAAAGACTTTTTGACAGACTATCGAAGCTTTTTTAGAAGCAACAAACTGGGTATGCGGTATTGGAAAATGGGTGATTACCCGTTATGGCTATATGTTTGCCATCACTCTAAGGCTTTTTTTATCCCAGAGGTGACCGGTGTTTACCGCGTGTTGCCGAATTCCGCCAGCCACAGCACCGATATGCAGAAGAATGTGGACTTTGAGTTGTCTGCGCTTGACATTCGCGATTTTTTTGCAAAATATCATCACTGCGAGGAACTCATGGACGAAATTGCCGCTGAATCTGTTTCCCGAATTCAGTGGCTCTCTGTAGCACATAACCAGCCGCCCACCTATAGCCTGAGAGAACTTGAGAAGAAGTATGAGATCAAGTTACCGGCTAAGATATGGATTAAGCACTTTCTGCTGAAGCATCGAATGACACGCAGCGCCTTCATCAGATTGATAAAAATGAAAAATAGAGGATAGCCCCGAATTGGGAACGTTGCAGACTCAAGATGCTGCAACGCTACTTCTGAGGAGAACAGTAAAGCCGGGTCAACGTTTGTTGGCCCGGCTTTGCTGTGGGGGAGGGTGGGGTTACCACTGGGAGTTGAGGAGGTAGTCGATGATGGCGCTGGCGTCGGCGATGGTGATGCCGGTAGCGAGGTCGCAGTCGGCTCCGGTGTGGTTGAGGCCGGTGGCGTTGCCGTTGAGCAGGTAGTCGATGATGATGCTGGCATCGGCGATACCGACTTCGCCGTCACCGTTGGCATCACCGCGCAGTGCTGCCACTTCGGGCTCTTCTTGGCCGTCGACCCACATCAGCGAGAACAGGTAGCGGTCCTGGAGGTTGGCCAGGCGACGGGCTTCACCGGTGGTGATGTCAACCTCGTAGAGCGATGTGTCGTACTTGCCGTTAGCCTTCCAGTTCTTGTCAGGCAGGGGATTCCAGTTGCCGTAGTCATCAAATCCGAGGCCGCAGTTGAAGTAGCCCATCCAGTACATCTTGTTGGGGTCGTCCTTAGAGAAGCAGGCCGACTGGCGCTTGAACTGGCTCATGTAGCCGGTATTGCTGCGGTTGTCCTCCATGATGAGGCCCGTGTTGAGGTCAAACTCAAACAGGTGGGCACCGGTGAGGTCACCGTTGATGTCATAGACCTTGCCGTCCTCGGAGGGGATGGCTGCCGTGGCGCCGCTGTTCAGGGCAAAGGCGCGGCCCTCGCTGTTGATGGCGAAGGTGATAAAGTTGTAGTAGTACAGGCCCGGGGTAATCTGGGTGATCTCCATCTTGTCGAGGTCGATGGTGCAGATGGCATATCCACTGTCGGTCGAGTCTGCAGCCTCGTCGGCAAAGAAGTCGGGGTCGTTGAGGATGGAGTCGGGCAGGTACTTGTGGGTGATGTGGAACAGGCCGTAAACCTTGCCGTCGTTAGGGTTGACAGCCATGCCGGCCGACTCGATGCACTGCCAGGCGGGATAGATTTCGTCCTCAGCCGACAGCAGGTCACCGGTCTTGATGTCCCACCGGCGCACGGCAAAGCGGTTGGTGTCGTTGGTCACCCAGGTGCCGTCGGGGTTCTGCATGTCGGTGCGCGACGTCACGGTGGTGAGAATACCGTTGTGGATCACGGCGCCAGAGTTGCCGTACATCCTGTTGAAGTTCGTCGCCCACAACGCCTTGTCGTTGTCGGTAAAACGGCCGTTGCTGTAGAAGTCGGCCTTGTTGACCTCGGGATCCTTCTCGGGCATGGAGAGCGTTGCGCCGTCCCATTCCATTTTGTACAGGCCTTGGGGAACGATGAAAATGGCCTTTTGCAGGTCATAGTTCCAGCCCACGTACTCACTGCCCACGCTGTTGTCGTCGTTACGGCTGGTTTGATACACGCCGCGCAAGGTCACTCCTTGGGCCATGGCGCTAAGGGTAATGGCAGCCATCAGCGTGGCCGCAATGATTCTGATAGGTTTTGTCATGTCTTAACTGTTAATGTTGATGTTAATGATTAAATAAAAAATGTGTGTGGAGGTATTCCGATTATGCAGAATGGTCACAAAGGTAGAATAAATATTTCATTTAAGCAAACAAACTGCCGAAAATGTAACTTTGTGCTCACGATGGGCCTAAAATTGGTGTCAAATTGTTGTTTTTGGGGTGTTTAAATCAATAGAGCATTGGTTTTCAGAGGTTTGGTGAAAAATCAGGTCAGAAAAATACAAATTTTCGGTCAAAAATAAACAAATAATCCTAATGATTTTCGTAGTTTGTCCTAATCGCGAAAAATAATCTATTATAATTTTGCCAGCGAAAAATAGTTCCTGACCCTCATCTGAAATGATTACTGGTACATATCTACCGCATTAAAGAAAATCCTTATGAACCTCTATAAATCGGTTGGAAACGCTGGCAAAGTTTCCAACCATTTCTGTTTCCACACCATCGGTGACATTCCAATGCCGTCGGCCACGCCATGGCGAGGCCCTACAATGCGTATCCCATCATATATATAAACTTAGCGGCTTTGCGACTTAGCGTGAGGCAGAAACAGCGCGGATGCCGCGGGCGGGGTTTTGTGAAAAAATGTTGTACGGTAGCGTTTTTTGGCCGCGGGCGTTGTCGGGATTGCAGCAATTGTAGTAATTTAGCGGGTTAAAACGGGCCATAATAGGCCAATGAAATTGAAGAAATGAAGTATATATTGTTAATAATCACTGCCTTGTCGCTGTCGCTAGCCGCCACGGCCCAAGTGCAGCTGGCCGAGCAACAGCCCGGCTCCCTGTTTGCCTATCCGCTGGCGCCCGACACGTGCTCCACGCTGGAATCGCGCTGCAACTACATCATCACCCACTTCTGGGACAACTACGACATCAGCAAGCCCATCACCGACGATGCGGCCCTCGAGACCACCATCCGCGACTATGTGGGCTTCTTCCGCTATGCCCACCGCAACGTGGTGCTGTCGGCGGTGCGCGACCTGGTCAACAAGGCCCAGTCCAACACCACCAACATGCTCAAGCTGGGCGAGGCTGCCGAGCGTGCCCTGTATGGCCCTACTGCCGAATACTGGAGCGACGAGGTTTATATCGCTTTTATCAAGCCGCTGGCTGCTTCCAAGCAGTTGCCTAAGGAAACGCGTGAACACTATGCCAGCCAGCTGGCCCACATGAACGCGGTGCAGGTGGGTGTCGCGTTCGACGTTGAGTTCACAGGCACCGACGGCGTGAAGCGCCGCCTGAGTGAGCTGCCCGAGACGCAGAATTTCATTGTGCTGTTCCTCGGCGACGATGTCGACAGTACAATAGGCCGCGTGCGCCTGAGCACCGATGTCGCCCTCAACGAACTGCTGGACAATGGCACTGCCACGCTGGTGTGCCTGTGCGCCAACAAGTACAGCGCCGACTGGGCCGCCACGGCTGCTGGCTATGCATCGAACTGGGTTGTGGGTTGCAACGAGAACCTGACCAACGTCTTGGACCTCCGCGCGTTGCCGTGCTGCTATTGGCTCGACGGGCAGCGTGTGGTCGTGAGCAAGAGCCTCTCGGTCGAGGCGTTGATGTCGGCTGTGAATCCTAACTATTAAACACCAATAACTCCACTGTTATGACCGGATTTTTCAAGTACCTATTCCTCTATAGCGCGGGCCACACCTACAGCAACCTGTCGCGCCTGTTCCTGCGCTTGTTCACTGGCATCATGTTCCTGCAGCTGTGCATCCGCCAGATGCTCAACTTCGACACGATTTTGCCCAGCTTCGACGGCTTCCTGGGAATGTCCCCCGTGGCCTCGATGACGGTGTTGGTGATCATCGAACTGTTGTGTGCCGTGTGCATCATGCTGGGTTTCCTCACCCGCTACGCAGTGTTGGCCCCGCTGGCCTTCATGGTGGCAGCCGAGCATTTCCTCATGTCGTCACCCGCCGGTGCGTCCTACTCCCTGTTCAATTTCGGGCCAGGTTATCCCGTGATGTTCATCGGCATCTTTGTGTACTTCCTGCTGGCAGGACCCGGCAAGATTTCGCTGGATTACTTCATCGCCGCCCACTTCACCGAGAACACCGACGATGAGCACGTCATCGATCAGGCCTGATGCAACAGAATATATAAATAAAGAGCGATAACCCTTGAATATAGCAGTTCTCATATCTGGTGGCGTGGACAGCGCCGTGGTGGTCCACCAGCTCAAGGAGCAGGGCGAGGACCTGCACCTGTTCTACATCCGCATCGGCATGGACAATGACGAGGGCGACTGCAGCGCCGAGGAGGACATCGAGATGTGCACCTTGATTGCCCACCGCTACGGCTTGCCGCTCGAGGTGGTGTCGCTGCACGAGGAGTATTGGGACCACGTGATGGAATACGCCCTGCGCACTGTTAAGGCGGGCCTCACGCCCAACCCCGACATGATGTGCAACCGCATGATCAAGTTCGGCTTCTTCGAGCAGCGGTGGGGCAAGGACTTTGACATGACGGCCACGGGACACTATGCCACGACCGACGTCGTCGACGGCGTGAAGTACCTGGCCACGGCGGTTGACCCCGTCAAGGACCAGACCGACTTCCTGGCGCAGATCACCTACGACCAGCTGAAGCACGTCATGTTCCCCATCGGCAACATGCCTAAGGAGGAGGTGCGCCGCATCGCCGAGGCTGCCCACCTGCCCAATGCCCATCGGCGCGACAGCCAGGGCATCTGTTTCCTGGGGCAGATTGACTATAACGACTTCATCCGCCGCCACCTGGGCGAGCGTCCCGGCCCCATCGTGGAGTTGGAAACGGGCCGTGTCCTTGGTGAGCACCGCGGTTATTGGTTCCACACCATCGGGCAGCGCAAGGGCCTGGGCCTGAGCGGCGGCCCCTGGTATGTCGTGCGCAAGGACGTCAAGGAAAACGTCATCTACGTCTCCAACGGCTACGGCACCGCCAAGCAGTATGGCCGCACGCTGCGCCTCGACGAGATGCACTTCATCTCGGGCAACCCCTGGGAGGGTGTTGAGGGTCCCGTGGACATCATGTTCAAGAACCGCCACACGCCCCACATGATGCGCGGCAGCTTCACCCGCATCGGCGATCTGCAGTGGGTCATCGAAAGCGAGGAGGATGTGCAGGGCATCGCCCCCGGCCAGTTTGCTGTGGTCTATGACACGCAGGGGCACCTGTGCTACGGCAGCGGAATCATTACTGGGTAGGCTTTAGGCATTAGGTTTTAGGGGTTTAGGTGTTTGAAAATGGCAGGCGGTAGAATCATCGACAGAATCATACAAGCGTTGCGGACGGTTTTTGGACCCGTGCTGCAGCAGTGGCCGTTGTGGCTCACGACGGTGCTCACGCTGATTCCCATGACCTGGGCGACGTGGGAGTACCACGTTATCCGTCTGCACGACCTGCCCTTGTCCCACCTGTTGGGAAGCCTGGTCACCGATGCCAGCGTGGCTGCCGTGGTGGCGACGCTAGTGGTATGGATTGTAGCCCACATTCCTGGACGGCGCGTGGTCAAGTGGTTGATCTACGTGCTGTTGCTGGCCCTGTGGCTGGTGAGCCTGTTCCTACTGCGCAACTTCAACACGACCTATACGCCCCAGGTGCTGCAGCTCCTGCTCGAGACCAACCGCGGCGAGTGCAGCGAGTTCCTGCATGCTTGGATTGGCGCCCCCGGCACTCGTCGTGCCATCATGATTGTCGTCTTCACCCTCGCACTCGTGCTTGTTGCCGAGTGGCTGCGCCCGCGCGTTGCCACATGGCTGCAGCGCCGTGTGCCGATGGT
This sequence comes from uncultured Bacteroidales bacterium, assembly GCA_902792895.1. Lineage (GTDB taxonomy): Bacteria > Bacteroidota > Bacteroidia > Bacteroidales > Muribaculaceae > Sodaliphilus. Next base: position 41,519 of record CADBBK010000008.1, read on the forward strand.
GGTCGCTTCGCTGCTGCTGACGGCATTGCTGTTGTTCGGCCTGTGGAACATACGCCCGCTCGTGCGGTCCTACCATTCGCTCTACGAGCTCGAACTTGCGCGTGCCGACAACCATGCCAATGACGTCCTCTCCACCCTGCACGCCTCGATCGTGACCTTGCGCATCCAGGAGCAGGAAACGGCCGCCGCCATCGACCTCACCGTGCGTGAGGCCACCGAGGGCCAGGCGACGTGCGCCGTCGATTCGATGGATCTCGTCCTTGTCATCGGCGAGAGTTACAACAAGTGGCACTCCAGCCTGTACGGCTACGGTTTGGACACGTCGCCGCTAATGCGTGCCGAGCGTGACCGCGGCCTGTTGACCGTGTTCACCGACGCCATCTCGCCCTATAATCTCACCAGTGTCACGCTCAAGAACCTCTTCAGCCTCAACAGCCTGGGTCACGGCGAGCGCTGGGAGCAGCGCCCCATGTGGACCGCCGTCATGCATCGTGCCGGTTGGCAGGTCGATGTGTGGGACAACCAGCGCGACTTCATGGCCACCGAGTTGTTCACCGCCTCGCTCAACATGTATCTGTTCAATCCGCGCATCGTCGAGACGGTTTATCACCAGGTCAATGCCGTGGGCCACGAGTTTGACGCTGACCTCGTCAAGGACTACTACGCCAGTTGCCCCGCGTCGGCGCGTAACCTCGTGATTTTCCATCTGATGGGGCAGCACACCCAGTTCTCGGCCCGCTACCCCCACACCCCCGAGTGGGAGGTGTGGACTCCGGCCGAGGTGCCCAACGCCACCGCTCCATACATTGACGACGAGCGCCGCCAGGTCATCTTGGACTATGCCCGCGCCACACGCTACAACGACTATGTGCTTGCCTCCATCATCGAGCATTACCGCGACCGCAACGCCGTGGTGGTGATGCTCAGCGACCATGGCGAGGAGGTGTATGACTACCGCGACTTCATCGAGCGTGACCACAACCCCGTCAAGACGCCCCTGATGGTGCGTCACGAGAACGAGATTCCCCTGCTGGTGTGGTGCTCGCCTGTTTACAAGGCCCGCCATCCCGAGCGCGCCGCCGCCATCGCTGCCGCGGCCTCGCGTCCCGTGATGAACGACGCCATCGGCCAGATGATGCTCTGGCTGGGCGAGGTCAGCAGCCCCTGGTGCGACAGCACCCGCAACGTCCTGCACCCCGCCTACCGTCCCGCCCCGCGTCTCATCTACGACAACATCGACTACGACCGCCTCATGTCCCGCCAATAAACCCATAATCATCACAAAAATATTGTAACATTATAGCGGTTTGTTCATCGGTAATTGTAACCGCCCTGGGACGGGAAATTGAGCAAATTATAATTTTAAAATTATTTTTCTTCTAATTCCCCGTGCTGCTGCAGGGGATTTTTTGTGGGCGATTTTTGGGCTTTTAGGGATGGAGGAGGGGAGAATCGCGGGGGTGTTAATTCTTTTACCCCACAATGTTTGGTGCAATGGCGAAATGTGGTTATTTTTGCGAGTTATTTGTAATGAGTCAAAATGCCGCCAGGGGACGGTTACCGCTGGTGGCTCATCGAGACATCTAATGGAGAAGGAGAATCTGATAGAATTGAAGGTGCTGGGCATCACGCGCAGCGAGGTGCAGCCGGGGGCGTATGCCCTGCTGCTGCAGAATGCCGACAGCACGCCCGACGAGGCGCGCCGCATTCCCATCGTCGTCGGTGCTGCCGAGGCCCAGTCCATCGCCGTGCACATGGAGCAGGTGGTGCCGTCGCGCCCGTTGACACACGACCTGTTTGTAAGCCTGTTCCACGTCTATAAAATCGAGCTGCAGCGCGTCACGATCTACAACTTCAAGGACGGCGTGTTTGCCGCGATGCTGCATGTGACCAACGGCAATGTGGAGGTGGATATCGACTCGCGCACGAGCGATGCCATCGCCATCGCCCTGCGCACCGGGGCTCCCATCTACACCACACCCGAGGTGATGGCACTCACCAGCTACGAGTGGCGCCGCGACGGCGATTACAAGCCTCAGCGTCCCGTGCGCCTCGAGGACCTGCCGGTCGATAAGCTGGAGCGCCGCCTGCAGCACTATGTCGAGACCGAGGAGTATGAGAAGGCAGCCCGCGTCCAGAAAATTATCGCCCAGAAAACTAATCCCGCTGCCGAAACGGAATAAATGGCGGATTTTTAGTACCTTTGCCAGTTGAAACCAACCAACAATTAAAATAATAGATCCAAGATTATGAAAAATCTGAAGTTGAGACTCATCGTGATGAATTTCCTGGAGTTCGCCGTGTGGGGTGCTTATCTCACCTGCATGGGCAACTACCTGGGACGTGCCGGCATGGGAGCCGAAATCTCGTGGTTCTATGCCGTCCAGGGCATTGTGTCGATTTTCATGCCCACGCTCATGGGCATCGTTGCCGACAAGTACATTCAGCCGCAGCGCCTGCTGGGCATCTGCCACCTGATTGCAGGTATGGCCATGATTGCGCTGGCCTACATGGGCATGACCAACCCCATGCCTAACAAGGTGGCCTTCATCACCCTGTACACGCTGAGCGTGGCCTTCTACATGCCCACGCTGGCCTTGTCCAACACGGTGGCCTTCACCATCCTCAAGGACAACGGCATGGACACCGAGAAGGACTTCCCGCCCATCCGCGTGTTTGGCACCATCGGCTTTATCGCCACGATGTGGTTTGTCAACTGCGCCGTGCTCGACGGCGGCAGCTTCGGCTTCACGCTGGGCGAGAACGCCAATAAGTTCCAGTACACCTACATGCAGTTCATGGTATCGGGCCTGCTGAGCTTCGTGCTCTTCCTCTACTGCCTGACGCTGCCTGCTTGCCAGCTGGTCAAGAAGGAATCCAAGTCGCTGGCCGAGCAGTTGGGCCTGAGCGCCTTCAAGCTCTTCAAGACCAAGAAGATGGCGATGTTCTTCATCTTCTCGGCTATGTTGGGTATGTCGCTGCAGGTGACCAACGGTTTCGCTACCCCTTACCTGACGCACTTCAAGAGTGATCCCGCGATGGCCGACACCTTCGGTGCCAACAACGCCACGATGCTCGTGTCGCTCTCGCAGATTGCCGAGGCCCTGTGTATCCTGCTCATCCCGTTCTTCCTCAAGCGCTACGGCATCAAGGTGGTGATGTTGATCGCCATGTTTGCATGGGTGCTCAGGTTCGGCTTCTTCGGTGCCGGTAACCCCGCCTTCCCTGGTGTGATCCTCATCGTGCTGTCGTGTCTGGTCTATGGTGTGGCCTTCGACTTCTTCAACGTCTCGGGCGGTATCTTTGTGGACAAGGAGTGTGAGCCCGACGTCAAGGCTTCGGCCCAGGGTCTGTTCATGCTGATGACCAATGGTCTGGGTGCCACCATCGGTACGCTGGCCGCCGGTGCCATCGTCAACAGCCTGTGCCACTGGACCGAGGACGGTTTCCTCGTGGGCAACACCGCCACCAGCTGGAGCACTGCCTGGTACATCTTCGCTGCGTTTGCCCTCGTGGTAGCCGTGTCGTTCATGTTCCTGTTCAAGTACAAACACGTACGCACGGACAATAAATAAGCGATTTGTTAGTTTGCTATACGAGAAGCGTTAGTGACTGACAACTGAAAAGAAAATGCACCGTTTCTACTGTCCTGATATTGCTGACACCTTGACACTGGGCGAGGAGGATTCCAAGCACTGCGTCAAGGTGCTGCGCATGGCCGAGGGCGACACCATCGAGGTGGTGGACGGGAACGGGACATTATACACCTGCCGCATCGCGATGGCGCATCCCAAGCGCTGCGTCGTCGAGGTGGTGGACAGCGTCAAGCAGCTCCCGCACTGGGGATGCCGCATCACACTCGCCATCGCGCCCACCAAGAACCTGGACCGCATCGAGTGGCTCGTGGAAAAGTGTGTCGAGATGGGCATTGACCGCATCATCCCGCTGCGGTGCCACAACAGCGAGCGCACGGTGCTGAAGACCGAGCGCCTCAAGAAAATCATGGTTTCGGCCATGAAGCAGTCCCTCAAGGCCACCTTGCCCCAGCTCGACGAGATGACGCCTATCGAGCAGGTCATCGGCCAGGCTGGCAGCGGCATCCGTTGCATCGCCTATTGTGACGCGCTGCTGCCCCGTGAGGAGCGCCTCTCCCTGGCCACTGCCTACAAGCCCGGACAGGATGTGACGGTGCTCATCGGGCCCGAGGGCGACTTCAGCCCCGATGAGGTGGCTATGGCCCGCGAGGCAGGGTTTGTGCCCGTGACCTTGGGCGAGAGCCGCCTGCGCACCGAGACCGCTGGCCTGATGGCTGTGGCTTGGATTCACGCTTTGCTGGCAAAACGTGAAATATAGACTATAGAGATCAACCGCTGATTGCCAACGGCATCAGCTAAAAACGAAAAATATGTTGAACGAATTACTGTCATCGCCGCAACACAACTTCTTCCTGCTCGCCGGTCCCTGTGTGATCGAGGGCGAGGAGATGGCGATGGATATTGCCGAGAAGGCACTCAAGATTACCCAGAAACTGGGCATACCCTATGTGTTCAAGGGCAGTTACCGCAAGGCCAACCGCTCGCGCATCGACTCGTTTACCGGCATCGGTGACGAGAAGGCGCTGCGCATCCTGCGCAAGGTGGGCGAGACCTTCAAGATTCCCGTGGTGACCGACATCCACGAGCCTGTCGAGGCCGACATTGCCGCCGAGTATGTCGATGTGCTGCAGATTCCCGCCTTCCTGTGCCGCCAGACCGAACTGCTGGTCGCTGCCGCCCACACGGGCCGCATGGTGAACATCAAGAAGGGACAGTTCCTGGCTCCCGAGTCGATGCGCTATGCCGTGCAGAAGGTGCGCGACGCCGGCAATGACCAGGTGGCCATCACCGAGCGCGGCACGACCTTCGGCTACCAGGACCTCGTGGTGGACTTCCGCGGCGTGCCCGTGATGCAGGCCTACGCTCCCGTCATCGTCGATGTGACGCACAGCCTGCAGCAGCCCAACCAGGGTGGGGGAGTGACCGGTGGACGCCCCGAGCTTATCGAGACCATGGCGCGTGCCGCCATTGCAGCGGGTGCCGACGGCCTCTTCCTCGAGACGCATCAGGATCCCTCGGTGGCCAAGAGCGACGGTGCCAACATGCTGCGTCTGGACCTGCTCGAGGGGCTGCTCACGCGCTTGACGGTGCTGCGCGAGGCCATCAACCGGATAGACAACAAGATTTAAACTACAAAACCAACTTAGATATACGCTATGAATACCAGCAGAGTAAAATTCATCCTCTCGTTGCTTGTCATTGCCGCTGCCGCCATGAGTGCTGTGGCCCAGACCAGCGATGCCGTGCTTCGCGACAAGATCACCAATGCCGTGATGAAGGTCTATGACGAACAACTGGCCAAGGATCCCAACGACTACAACACGCTGTTTGCCCGTGCCCACCAGCACTACTACAACGGCGATTACACGTCGGCCATCACCGATGTCAACCAGGCATTGCTGATTACGCCCAAGACCGATGCTGACCTGCGCTTTGACGAGTACATCCTGCGCGCACGCATCAGCGAGGCTCGCCAGGACTACACCAGCGAGCTGGCCGACCTGCGCATGGCCCAGGAACTGCTGCCCAAGTCGCTGGCCTGCACCGACATGATTGCCAAGGCCAACCTCAAGGCCGGCAACATCAATGCCGCCGAGAAGGCTTTCAAGACCATCCTGCGTGCCGAGTCGATGAACTATGACGCGATGTACGGCATGGCCCAGGTGGAGCTGGCCCGCAACAATGCCAAGGCTGCCATCGAGCATGTGGACAAGGCCGTGGAACTGTTCCGTGTCGAGCCCCAGGTCTATGTCAACCGTGCCGACATCTACACCCGCTTGGGTAACATCGACGGTGCTGTCGCCGACCTGCTCATGGGTTCGTCGGTGGGCAACGGCGGCAACGCTGTACAGCGCTTGTTTGACCTGAGCGACACCAACTATGATGCCGTGATGCGCTCGCTGAACGATATCGCCGACCGCAGTGGTGAAAGCGGTACCATGTTCCGCTACCTGCGCGGCAATCTCGCTCTCGACCACAACCGTTACGGCCAGGCCTTGAGGGATTTCAACCTTGTCAGGCGCACCAACCAGTACTCGGGTGCCGGTCTGTACTACAATCTGGCCAAGTGCTGCCTGGAGCTGGCACGCTTTGACGAGGCCTTGGACTATGCCGACGAGGCCATCGCCCGCAAACCGTCGGATGCTGAGTCCTACGTGGTCAAGGCGCTTGCACAGTACTATGCCGGTAACGGTAACAACTATGCCGACGCCATGGAGACGCTCAACCGCTGCTCGCTCATCGCGCCCCAGTATGTGCCCATGCTGATGACCAAGGCTTCGCTGCTCATGGGACAGGGTAAGGACAAGGACGCCCTGGGCTACCTCAATGCCGCTGTTGCCAACGAGCCCGGCAATGCCGAGGCACTGCTCATGCGTGGCCTGCTGCTCAAGAAACTCGATAACCTCAGGGTAGCTGTCAACGACTTCAACATCATTTCCCGCCTGAGCGACGATCCCGAGGACCTGAAGGGTCTGGGTCTGAGCGAATTGGGCCGCGACAACGATGCCCTGTCATGGCTGCAGCAGATTACCCGCAACGCACAGCCCGGTGGCGAGAACTTCATCTGCGCCGCCCTGTTCATGGTCCTGCGTGGCGACAACTACAAGGCTATGGAGTATGTCCAGAAGGCCATTGACAACGGCTACGGCAGTCTGTTCAATCTGCAGTATGATGGCCTCTTGCCCGTGAGCCTCAAGCCGCTGCGCAATGAGCCCGGCTTCGACCTGCTCATTGAGAAGGCCAGCCCCAACTTCACCGAGGCCAACTAACCTTACCGGAAAATCCAGCCAATCAATCGACAGTCGATGAAGTCTGGTAAAAGAACGTGGACACGCATCGTCATGGCCGTAATCGCCATGGCGGTGTTGTCGTCTTGTTCTTCGACCAAGCATGTACCTCAGGGGAAGCTGCTGCTTGACAAGGTGAAAATCAAAGTCAACGACTCCCATTCCCAGGTCGAGAATAACCAGCTGACCAATTACCTGCGCCAGTTGCCCAACCACCGTGTGTTGGGAGGCTTGAAACTCCAGTTGGCTTTCTATAACCTGTCGGGCCGTGACTCCACCAAGTGGCTCAACCGTTGGATCCAGCGCGTGGGCACACCTCCGGTCATCTACGATAGTGCGCTCACCGTCGCTGGTGCCGAGCAGTTGCACATGGCATTGAGCAACCGCGGCTTCATGAAAAACAAGGTGACCTACACTGTCGATGCCGACAGCGTCAAGCGCAAGGCTCGTGTGGAGTATGACGTCACGCTGGGTGAGCCCTACTACATCCGCTCCATCGGCTACGACATCCCGGACCCCGACCTGCATGAGCTCATTCTGGCCGACTCGGCCCATTTCAACGTTCATGAGGGCGACCTGCTCGACTTCAACCACCTGGACGAGTGGCGGCAAAGCATCACCGACCACTTGCGCAACAATGGCTACTATGCCTTCAACAAGGAGTACATCACCTTCCTGGCCGATACCGCGGCCAACTCTCATGCCGTTGACCTGACGCTCTACAGCCGCGATCCCTACCACAACGACCGTTTGCCCTATTACACCGAGCACGAGCCTTTCTATGTGCGCAACGTGACCTATGTCACCGACTATGATCCCGTGTTGATGCACGACGGCTATTGGGGCGAGGACACCGTGACGCTGAAGAGTGGCGTGAGAGTTTTCCAGTCCCATGACTACCTGCTGCGTCCCGGTGCGCTCGACGAGTGCAACTACATCGTGCCCGGTTCGCTCTACAATGCCGATGCCATCACCCGTACCTACCGTGCCCTGAGCCGCCTGAATGCGCTCAAGCAGATCAATATCGATGTGCGTCCCCTGGGCAAAATCGACGGTGTACTCATGGTTGATGCCTTTGTCCTGCTGCAACTCGATAACTCACAGTCGGTGTCGGTATCGCTCGAGGGCACCAACACCGAGGGCGACTTGGGATTCGGCGTCGGCGTGGATTACAGGCATCGCAACATTTTCAGGGGTTCCGAGACGTTCAATGTCAAGGGTAGGGTGTCCTATGAGAGCCTCTCGGGCAACCTGGGCGGCCTCATCAATGACAACTACAGCGAGTATTCTGTCGAGACGGGACTGACCTTCCCCAAGTTCATGTTCCCCTTCCTCAGGCCTTCGTTTAAGAACAAGATACAGGCCTCCACAGCCTTTACCGTCAACTTTGACTATCAGGCGCGCCCCGAGTACACCCGCGTTATCGCCGGCGGTGCTTGGCGCTACCAGTGGACCGAGCGCAGCCGTCGTCTGGCCCACACCATCACGCTGTTTGACTTGAGCGTCATCAGCGTTCCCAAATTCAAAGAGGAATTCTTTGACAAAATTGCCAACCCGCTGCTGCGCGACAGTTACAAGGATCACTTGATCATGCGCACGGGCTACAACTTCTATCGCACCAACAAGGCCGAGATGAGTGTGCAGCAGATGGGACGTTTCCAGCGCGACGTGTTCACCATCCGCGCCAATGCCGAGACGGCCGGCAACCTGCTCTACGGACTGTCGCACCTCACGGGTCAGAAGGCTTCCCAGGACGGCAGTTACAAGGCGTTGGGCATCCGCTACTCGCAATATTTCAAGGCCGACGCCGACTATTCGTTCACCCACTACTTCGACAACCGTCAGAGCGTCGCTTTCCATGTGGGCGCCGGTGTGGCAGTCCCCTATGGCAACAGTGATGTGCTGCCCTTCGAGAAACGATTCTACAGCGGTGGTGCCAACAGTGTGCGCGGTTGGGGTGTGCGCACCTTGGGCCCCGGTAGCTATAACAGCAACAACGAGTTGTCCAACTTCATCTACCAGTGTGGCGACATCCGTTTCGACATCAACCTGGAGTATCGTGCCAAGCTGTTCTGGGTTGTTGAGTTAGGCCTCTTCATCGACGCGGGTAACATCTGGACCATCCGTGACTATGAAGACCAGCCGGGCGGCGTGTTCAAGTTCAACCGGTTCTACGAGCAGATTGCTGGAGCCTATGGCGCTGGTATCCGTTTGGATTTCAAGTATTTCCTTGTGCGTGTGGATATGGGTATGAAGGCTCATAATCCCGCCAGCGGCCAGGAGCACTGGCCCCTGATACACCCCAAGTTCAAGCGCGACAGCGAGTTCCACTTCTCGGTCGGCTACCCGTTCTAATCCTTAAAATCGTCTATAGACGTAGAACTGCTGATATCTGGTTATCAGCTTCGTAGAGACGCAACATTTTGCGTCTCCGTGTTGGCATGTTGATGGTACATCACGATAGGAGACGCAAAATCTTGCGTCTCCTATATGCATCTAGTTGATAAATAAGGTATTATTTCTCGTGAATCCACAAGGAATCTACCTTGCGGCGGATGGCAATGATGTTGCCTGCAGTGATGGCGCCCATGATGAGCAGGCCCACGAGGATGGATACCCAGATGCCGGCTCCACCAATGCCGAAGGCACGTATCATGTCCATATAGGTCAGGCGTCCCAAGAGCATCAGCACGATGGCCAGCACAAGCACGGCGGCATTGATGACCACGACGAGCAGGATGTAGTGCCGTGACACCTGGTCGGGGGAGTAGCCTAGCAGCAACAGGTCTTGTAGCTTTTGGGTGTTTTTCTGCAACAGCAGGTAGATGCTCAGCATGAGCACAAAGAATGACAGCAGGCTGATAATCACGCCCACGGCAATCACGATGCCGCTGATGATGGTCAGGAAATAGTTAGCCTTGCTCGACGACATCTTGTCGCCCGCCACCTCGTAGTGGTGCTCGTCCATGTACTGCTCAATTTTCACGTCACCCGGACTGCTCACCTCCACGATGAGTCGCTGGGGCAGCTGCACGGCACCGGTGCCGAAGTAGCCGTTGGCCCATTCCAGGAATTCCTCGGGCACGATGACGGTGTTCAATCGGTTGGAGAAACCAACGATGCGGCCTGGCATGACCTTGCGCTTGCCGTTGCCGCTCAGCGTGAACTGCAGCGGCAGCATTTCGGCTTGTCCCTCGCTGATGCGTGGCATGCCCTGGGTGGCGGCAAAGCCGAAGTTGTACAGTGACAGGTAGTCGCGTGAGATGACCACGGGCACCTCGGGCTTGTCAAGCGAGAAGCCCCAGGCATTGGGGTCGATATCGATAAACTCGTCGGGGATGGCCTCGAAGAAGAACTGCGTGTGCATCGCTTGACCGCTGCCCACACCCAACTGGGCGTCGATGGCAAAGTCGCTGTTCAGGAAACGGCCCACCTGGCGGCACCAGGGCTGCTGCTCCAGGTCGCTGATGTCGTCGTTGCTGAACTCGCCGTTGTTGCCCATCATGGCTCCGGCACCGGTCACGGCGCGGGTGATGATGAGGTAATCCTTGCTGATGAAACTCTCCTCGTCGTTGAACACGGGCCGCACGTCGCGGTAAAACTGTACGGCGAGCAGGACAATCGTCAACCCGATGAGGTTGGCGATGGAAAACCCGATGAGTTGTCCCTTGCTGATGTGCTGCCGCAGCAGTTTCCAGATGATATCTTTCATGCTTACAGTTGATCGGTCTTTACTTATAGTTTGATGACGGTGGCGCCATCCATCTGCAGGTGGTTGCCCACCGAGGTGGCGATGATGCCGGCACCCTGGCGGCTGGCTTCCTCCACGATGAGGTGCGCCACCAGACGGTTGTTCTCCTCGTCGAGGTGGCTCACCGGCTCATCGAGCAGGATGAAGTCGCACGGCTGGCACAAGGTGCGGATGATGGCGACGCGCTGCTGCTGCCCGATGGACAGTTTGCTCGCCAGGCTGTCACGCTTGTCGCTGAGGCCCATGGCGTCGAACAGGCGGTCGATCTCGTCCTTGCTCTTGAAGCCCGTGAGACGGTTTTTCAGCTCCACATTCTCCATCGCCGTGAGTTCACCGAACAGGCGCATGTCCTGCGGCAGATAGGCGATGTGGCGCTGCCGCACGTCACACCACTGGGCGACGGTCAGGGTGCGGATGTCCACGCCGTCAAAGGTGATGCTGCCGCTGTAGTCCTGGCGGTAGCCGTAGATGTAGCTGCACATCGACGACTTGCCGGTGCCGCTCTCGGCGCTGATAAGATAGCGCTTGCCGTGCTCCAGTTTGATGTCCTGCTGCCACACCTCGCTGTGGATGCCGTCATGGCCGGCGAACACGCGCGGCAGGGTATTGTGTAATGCAATCTCTTTCATTGATAACTTTTATAACTCCTAACTCCTAACCCCTAACTCCTAACTCCTAACCCCTAACTAAGGCCTAGCCCCTTTCTCACACTCGTTATTGCCGTGGTAAGGCTCGACGTGGATGTTGGTCATCACTTCGCCCAGGGATTCACTCAACTGGCGTTCTATCTCGCGGGTGATGTCGTGGGAACGCGTCACGGTGAGGTCTCCGTCGACCTTGATGTGCATGTCCACCACGCGCAGGTTGCCGTTGCGCCGCGTGCGCAGGTTGTGGAAAGCTTTCACCCCGGGGATGCTGGTCACGATGGTGGCGATACACTCTTGCTCGTCGCTCGGGAGCGACACCTCCAGCAATTCCTCGACGGCAGGGCGCCCCATGCGGTAGGCGAGCACGAGAATGAGCACGCTCACTGCGATGGCTGCCAACGGGTCGAGCACACGCCACTGTTCTCCCAGGAACATGGCTCCAGCCACGCCCAGCAGTGTCGCAGACGTTGACAGGGCATCGGCGCGGTGATGCCAGGCATAGGCCCGCAGTGCAGCGCTGCCAGTGTCGCGACCTTTAAGACGCGTGTAGTGGTACAGCCCTTCTTTCACGACGACGGCGATGATGCCCACGATGAGCGCCATGTTGTGCGGGCGCTCCAGCGTCCTTCCTTGGAGGGCCGACCACACGTCCTGTGCGCCCTCAATCATGAGCCCCAGGGCAACGACCACCAGGATGATGCTGATGAGGAATGCCGCCAGTGTCTCGTATTTGCCGCGCCCGTAACGGTAGCGTTCGTCAGGTCCTTTGCCCGAGAGTCGCACCATGGCATACACCAGCGCATCGGTCACCGTGTCGCTGATGCTGTGGATGCCGTCGGCAAGGATGGCGCTCGAGTGCCCCAGCAGACCAGTGGCGATTTTCATCACCGACAGGCCGATGTCGCTCCCGATGCCCACCAGGGTACACCGCTTCTCGACGCGGTTGCGCTGCACGAGGTCATTATGTGTTGATTCTTCCATTAATATATTATAATGTGGCCGCAAATATACGCAATTCCCTGCACAATGGCGGCCTAATCGGCTGTTTTTTTATCGCTTGTTCTGTTGGTTGAAAAAATCAGTCCGTTGATTGAAAAAACACGCTCATTGGTTGCAATTTAGTAGTTATTCAATGTTTTTTCATGATAATTTCAAAGAATAGAGTTGGTTTATAATTGTTTTTTGTAGTACCTTTGCGTGTCACATTATCAACTATCATCATTAACTGATTAATTATTAGATTCACTTATAACTACTACCATTTTTAATAATTAGGCTTATGAAAAAGTTCCTGTTTCTAATTGCTGTCGCTCTAGCGACGCTACAATTGTCGGCCGCCGATGTCTCGCCCTTGCAGGCGCAGAACGCAGCCAACGCTTTCCTTAATAGGCAGATGAGAGCCGGTACCCTCAAGGCTTCCAATGCTGCTAACCTCAAACTCGTCAAGGCCGAGGCATCGGTAGCCAGACCCACAGCCGTGGACTACTACATCTTCAATGCCGAGAATGCCTACGTTGTCGTGGCTGGTGACGACGATGCACCGCAGATCCTGATGTACAGTGAGAATGGTACTATCGACCTGGATAATATCCCTCCCGCAATGCAATGGCTGCTCAACAAGTACAAATATCAGATTGATGGCCTCAAGGCTGGTACCATGGTGCCCGTGAAGGCCCCCAATCTTAACGCTACTGCCGTTCCACCGTTGGTTACCGCCAACTGGGACCAGACAAAACCCTACTACAACCATACTCCCACCAGTGGAAGCACCCATGCCTACACCGGCTGTCCTGCCACCTCGCTGGCTATGTGCTTCTACTTGTATAAGTGGCCCGCAACCTATCCCGCTCTGCCTGCAATTGCGTCCAACTCCTATTACGGGTATCTGGCTGCACCGGCTCTGAGTGAAAAAGCCGCCGACTGGGACAACATGATTGATGAGTATACCGGTCCGTCAAACTACAGTTACACATCGGCACAGGCCGAGGCCGTATCATGGCTGATGCGCTATGTGGGCCAGGCTTGTAACATGGGCTACAGTACCAGCGGCAGTGGTGCTACCGACCCCGAGATTCTGGAGGCGTGCCACACCTTTGGATACACCGATGCCCAACTGCTCACCCTCACCGAGATCGTTCAATCGGGCTGGAGCGGTTACACCAATAGCTCGCAGAACTATACCGACGCCCAGTGGAACGAATGGATGCTGAATGAGTTGTATAACGGACGTCCCATTGAATATCTGGCCTGTGACATCACTGGCAACCAGGTTTCAGGCCACGCCTTTAATGTGTTTGGCTGCAATAGCAGTGGCCAGTATTATGTGAACTGGGGCTGGAGCGGCGACAGCAATGGTTATTGCACGCTGCACAACTTCACTACTGCCACTGGTGCGACAGGCCAGTCGGGCTCCTACACCTTCAAGTATGGCGAGGCCATGATTATCGGCATCGCGCCTCCCGGTGGCTCTGCCACAACTCCTGAGCTCAATGTCGACCCCACCTCGCTGAGCTTTACTGATTGCTCGACCGGCGGTACCTACACCAAGACCTTCACCGTGAGCGGTACCGACTTGAGTGGCAGTGTGAACATCTCGTCGAGTAATTCCACCTTCACCGTATCGCCCTCGACCCTCACTGCAGCCCAGGCCCAGGCAGGTGCTGCCATCACGGTGACCTACAAGCCCACTGCAGCAGGTACCCAGAGCGGCAACATCACCGTGTCGAGCACTGGCGCCTCGAGCAAGACTGTGACCGTGTCGGGCACGGCAACCGCGACGCCCACCATCACTGTTAATCCCACCTCGCTGAGCCTGAGCACCACTGCAGGCACTGCGGTGAGCCAGACGTTCACCTTGACGGGTACTAACCTCACAGGTACCGTTTACCTGTCCTGCACGGGCACTGGTTTCTCGATTGACAAGAGCAACATCACCAAGAATGCTGCGGCTCAAGGTGCCACGATCACCGTGACCTACCATCCGACGGCAGCAGGAACCCACACGGGCTCTGTTACCATTACCAGCAGCGGCGCCCAGACTGTGACACTGCCCTTGACCGGAACTGCCGTGGGTGTTCCCACCATTGTTGCCGATCCCACCTCGCTGAGTTTCAACACCACCGTCGGTCAGCCTGTGACCAAGACGTTCACCGTGACCGGCACCGACCTGACGGGTTCGGTTAGCCTGGCTGTGACCGGCTCGGGCTTCTCGATTGACAAGAACACCATCAGCAAGAACCAGGCGACCAATGGCTCTACCGTGACTGTGACCTATAATCCCACCGCTGGCGGTTCCTCTAATGGCACCGTTACCCTGACCAGCAGCGGTGCCCAGGCTGTTACCGTCTCGCTGAGCGGTATCGCCACGACGGTACCCACCATCACGGCCAACCCCACCACACTGAACTTCCAGACGACCGTGGGCACTCCTGTGACCAACTCCTTCGTGATCAATGCCGCCAACCTCGAGGGCGACGTGAACCTGGCCGTTGAGGGCGAGGGCTTCGCAATCGACAAGAACTCGTTGACGGCCAATGCCGCTAACGGCTCGACCATCACCGTGACCTACACGCCGACGGCGTTTGGCACCCACACCGGTACCGTGACCATCACCAGCGCCAATGTTCAGCCCGTCACCGTAACGCTGAACGGCCAGGCCGACCTCGTGAAGTATGCTCCCGTGATGCTGCCTGCCGATGAGGCTTACATCAACCTGACCAAGTTCCGCGCCGACTGGACCGACCAGACGCCTGCCGACAATGTGGAAAGCTACACCCTGGAGGTATCGGCTAAGCCCGAGCTGCCTGCTTATGAGCTGCTAAGCTCTGTTGCAGGTACCGACTTCACTGGCAGTGCAACGGGTTATTACTCGATCACCTTGCCTTATCCATGGAGCGGTAAGAATGTGCGTGGTGGTCTCAACTCGGTCATCTACTTCAGAAACAACTACAACAATGACGGCTCCTACGGTAATATCACCTACACCGTTCCTGCCGGTTACGAGAATGCTACCTTCACGATGAAGATTACCACCGCCACCACCAGTGACGGCTCGGGCAGCTTCATGGTATCCACCCCGCAGACCAACGGTGTGACGCGCTATCTCAACGCTGGCGAGACCGGTGCATGGGTAGTGAAGGCCAGCGCCGGCGAGAAGATTCTCATCACCACCGACGATGACCAGTACTCGGCCGACATCGCCCTGCTTGAGGTCTACAGCGGTGATGCATCGGTTGCCAACCTCAGAGCCAACGAGACCGGCGATGCTACCTATCGCCTGATTACCGGTATCACCGACAAGTTCTACACGGTTGAGGATCTGACTGCCGAAGGCACCTTCCTCTACAAGGTGAAGGCTCTGTACCTCGACGGCACCGAGAGCGAGTGGAGCAACATTGAGGAAGTAACCTTGTTCCAGAACGGTCATGGCTATGCCGTTGGTGACGTGGACCACGATGGAGTGGTGGCTATCGCAGACGTTTCGGTATTGACCGACTATCTGCTGAACGGTACTGGTGACGTATGTCTGATTTGCGCCGATGTTGACGCTGACGGCATTGTCGGCATTTCGGACGTTTCAGAGCTCATCGACAGGCTGCTGGGTAACAGCAGTGCCATGATGAAGGCTAAGAAGAACCGCGTCTTCAACCCGAACAAGTAAAGAACGCCTTACCGGTCCCTGACCGGTGACATCTCTGACCCGTTGCTGGGTGTCTCACCATCGAGGCACCCAGCAATTTTTCATGGATATCAATTTGGCCCGATCGGGAGGGCCAATTGATACATTTTGGTAGTTTGATGTCGTAAATATGAAATCGTAATATTTTTGAGAAAAATATTTGCTTGTTTTAATCGGTTTTTAGTATCTTTGCCCAGTTTTATGAAAAGATACGCTATTAACCAAAAGTTTGTTATTATGAGAAAATTCTTGTTACTTTTTGCAGCCGTGATTGCGGCTCTACAAATGTCGGCCGCCGATGTGACCACAGCTCAGGCACAGGCAGCCGCTAATTCATTTCTTAATAAACAAGTAGCCGCTGGCCGCCTTAAAGCCTTCGCCGCAGCCGACCTCAAGCTTGTCAAGGCCGAAAAATCGGTAGCCAAGCCCTCGGCCGTGGACTACTACATCTTTAATTCGACAAAAGCCTATGTTGTGGTTGCCGGTGATGACCAGGCACCCGAGATCCTGATGTATGGTGAAGAGGGATCGCTTGACATGAAGAACATACCGCCCGCCATGCAGTGGCTGCTCAACAAGTACAAATATCAGATTGACGGTCTCAAGGCTGGTACCATGGCGCCGTTGAAGCAATCAAAGTTTGCCGCTTCGGTCGTTCCACCGTTGGTAACCGCCAACTGGGACCAGAGTGCACCTTATTATAACCAGTGCCCCACGAGTGGCAGCAGGCACGCTCTCACTGGCTGTCCTGCCACCTCGCTGAGTATGTGCTACTACAAGTGGAAATGGCCCTATACCTACCCTGCAGTAGCTGCCATCTCATCTTCTAATGGTATTGCCGCACCCGCTCTTCCTGAGCGTGATGCCGACTGGGATAACATCATCGACGAGTACACCGGTCCTTCAAACTACAACTACACGTCTGCTCAGGCCGATGCCGTGGCATGGCTGATGCGCTATACCGGCCAGGCTATTCCCGATTATTCTTATGGTACCAGTGCCAGCGGTGCTAACGACCCCGAAATTTACCAGGGTTGCCTCAATATGGGTTACACCGATGCCGAGTACCTCCTGCTCACTGAACTTCAGGGATCTTATTGGAGCGGTTACTCCAATGGTCCTCAGCAGTACACTGATGTTCAATGGAAAGAGTTCATGATGACCGAGCTGCAGAACGGTCGTCCCATCGAATACCTTGCCTATGATTACACTGGTGGCAGTCTTTCGGGCCACGCCTTCAACGTGTTTGGCTGCAATGCCACTGGTCAGTTCTACGTTAACTGGGGTTGGAGTGGCGATAGCAACGGCTATTGTACGCTGCACAATTTCACCACCGCTACCGGTGCAACGGGTCAGGCTGGTTCTTACGTGTTCAACTATGGTGAAGCCATGATTATCGGCATCGAGCCTCCCGCAGGTGCTCTTACCAATTCCCGAATCAAGGCTAATCCTACCAATCTGACGATGAACACAATCGTGGGTCAACCCGTAACCGCTACCTTCAATGTTTCCGGTGCCAACCTCACCAGCAACGTCGCCTTGAGCATCAGCGGCAGTAATGCCTTCTCACTGAGCACCAGCAGCATCAGTATCGCTCAGGCCGAGAATGGTGTGGACGTCACTGTTACCTATAGCCCCACTAACGTCGGTAGCCATGAGGCCAATATCACGCTGACCAGCACCGATGCCGAGACCGTGACTGTCAAGGTTAACGGTACCGCCGACCTGGAGACCTACGAGCCCGTGATGCTCGACGCCAGCAATATCACCTCTACCTCGTTCACCGCTACCTGGACCGACCAGACTCCCGCTCAGAACGTGGAGAGCTACACCCTCTATGTAAGCGATAAGCCGTTCTTGCCCCCTTATGCTCTGCTCGACAGTGTCGTATGGACTTCGTCAAATGCTGTTCCCACTGGCTGGAGCCAGAATGGTCTGAACTATTATAGCTCCAACAGCGCATGCTACTTGAGCGGAAGCACCTCCAATGCCTATGTTCAGAGTAGGACTTACGACCTTACCGGCTATGACAAGGTGACCGTTATGATCTATTCTGAGCCCTATAACAGCAACAATACCCTCACCGTGACCACCAGTGTCGCCAATAAGAAAGTCAATCTTCCCAATAATGCATCGTTCGCCTGGTACACCTTCGTTGTGGATTGCGCCAGCAGCGACTATGTGAAGATCACTTCCAGTGGTATGCCCGACATGAGGTATGTGAAGGTTTATGCCGGCGAGGTTACCGCCCCGCAGCTCAGAGCCTCCGAGACCGGCGATGCCACCTATCGTGTGATCACCGGTATCACCGACAAGAGCTACACCGTTACCGGTCTTACCGCTGGTGGCACGTTCAACTACTATGTTGAGGCCAACTACATCAATGGCGGTACCGGCAGCAGCGAGGTTGAGCAGGTTACCCTCGTCGAGAACACCAACCCCCTCATCAATGTCAATCCGGTTTCTCTCAACATGGCTGCCAATGTCGGCGAGAGCGTAACCGCTACCTTCAATGTAACGGGTGAAAACCTTACCGGTAATGTAAACTTGGCCCTGGCCGATGCCAATGATGCTTTCAGCATCAACCCGACGACCATCACCGCCGCCGAGGCCATGGCTGGCAAGGAAGTTACCGTTACCTATGCGCCCACCGTCTTCGGCATCCAGAACGCTACCGTAACCCTGAGCGCTGCAGGTGCCGACAATGTGACCGTTGCCCTGAATGGTACGGCCGCTCTGCTCAAGAACGATCCCGTGATGCTGCCTGCCGACGAGGCTTACATCAACCTGACCAAGTTCCGTGCCGACTGGACCGACCAGACTCCTGCCGACAATGTTGAAAGCTACACCCTGGAGGTTTCGGCCAAGCCCGAGTTGCCCACCTATGAACTCCTCAGCTCAATTGCCGGTACCGACTTCTCTGGCAGTGCAACGGGTTATTACTCGATCACCTTGCCTTATCCCTGGAGCGGTCAGAACGTGCGCGGTGGTCTCAACTCGATCATCTACTTCAGGAACAACTACGACAACGATGGTTCCTATGGTAACATCAGCTACACTGTTCCTGCCGGTTACGAGAATGCCACCTTCACGATGAAGATTACCACCGCCACCACCAGTGACGGCTCGGGCAGCTTCATGGTATCCACCCCGCAGACCAATGGCGTGACCCGCTACCTCAATGCTGGCGAGACCGGTGCATGGGTAGTGAAGGCCAGCGCTGGCGAGAAGATTCTCATCACCACCGACGATGACCAGTACTCGGCCGACATCGCCCTGCTTGAGGTCTACAGCGGTGACGCTTCGGTTGCCAACCTCAGAGCCAACGAGACCGGCGATGCTACCTATCGCCTGATTACCGGTATCACCGACAAGTTCTACACCGTTGAGGATCTGACTGCCGAGGGCACCTTCCTCTATAAGGTGAAGGCTCTGTACCTCGACGGCACCGAGAGCGAGTGGAGCAACGTTGAGGAAGTAACCTTGTTCCAGAATGGTCATGGCTATGTCGTTGGTGACGTGGATCATGACGGTGAGGTGGCCATTGCCGATGTCACGAAGCTGATCGACTATCTGCTGAGCGGTGACACTGGCGCTTGTGTGATTTGCGCCGATGTTGACGGTGACGGTGAAGTTAGCATTGCTGATGCTTCGGCTCTGATCGACAGGCTGTTGGGTAACAGCAGCGCCATGATGAAGGCTAAGAAGAACCGCATCTTCAATCCGAACAAGTAATGAACACCTTACCGGTCCCTGACCGGTGACATCACTAACCCGTTGCGGGGTGTCTCGATGGAGAGACACCCCGCAATTGTTCCTGTGGATTTACTGATTAGTAGTGTGTATCGCGTGAAATAGGTTGATTTTATATAAATTAAGTATATTGGGATTTTATGTTAATATGATGTGAAAAATTTGGAAGATTAGGTTTTCTTTTTGTAAATTTGCAGGTCATTTTAGACTAATCATTTAATTATCTTACAAATACATTTATGAAAAAAAATCTTCTATTGATGATTGCCACCTTCATGGCAATTCAAATGGCTGCCGCTCCTGTTGACCAGGCGCAGGCCATGCGCGTGGCTAAGAGTTTCTTGACCAACGAACACTTTGCCGGCAAAATGATGGCTCCCGCAGCAGTTAACCCCGTACTGTACAAGGCCGAAATGGGCAGTGTCAAGGTGGGACAGCCTGTTTACTACATCTTTAATACCGCTTCAACTTTCGTTGTTGTCTCAGGTGATGACCGTGCAAGGGAAATCCTCATGGTGGGTGATGCGCCTCTGGATACGCGACCCATACCCGACAACATGCAGTACATGCTCGACTGCTACAAGGAGGAGATTGAGTACCTTCAGGCTCGTCCGGGTCTGGTTGTCGAAAAGGGGTACTACAACAACAATACTTCGCTCAGGGCTTCTACCTATGGCCCTTATCTTACTGCCAACTGGGACCAGAGCTCACCCTACTACAATGACTGTGTGTTCACGACCGTTGGCGGAACTCAGTACCAGTGCTTGACCGGTTGTGCTGCTACCTCGGCTTCAATGGTGATGTATTACTGGAAATACCCGACTGAGCCGACCCCCACGGTTCCGGCATACTCATTCTATCTGAATGACAGCTATTCATCAAGCTTGTTAGTTAATGTTGCGGCTCTGCCCTCTACCACCTTCCAATGGGCTAACATGAGGAACTCCTATACCTTTGGCGGTACGGCTGCTCAAAAGGCTGCTGTAGCCAATCTCATGCGCTATGTTGGCCAGGCCGAGAAGATGGGGTATGGAGATGCCGACCATGGTAGCGGTATCCCCTCGAGCGAACCCGAAAGAGTATCTAACATGTTTAAGCTCTTTGGCTATGACCAAAGCACCACTCGTGCCGTCCGCAAGACAACATATACCCAGGCAAACTGGAATCAACTTATTCAGAATGAGATGGTTGGTGGTCGCCCCGTTGTTTATATGGCCATAGCTACACAGGGTGGTGGTCACGCTTTCAACGTTGACGGCTATAACGGCAATTCCGATACCTATCATGTGAACTGGGGTTGGAGTGGCTACGGCAACAGCTGGTTTGCAATGAATTCTTTTGTTGATCCCGATGGTTATACCTTCAGCCAGAGTCAGCGTGCCATTGTCGGTATCCAGCCTCCTGGCGGTCAGCAGACTAATCCTACGCTCAGCGTTGATCCCCAGTCGCTTGACTTCGGAACTGTTAAAACCGGTAAGAGTGTAACTATGACCTTCCATGTGACAGGTTCCGACCTGCTGGGTGACATCTCCTTTACCCGCAATGGCAATGCCAGCTTCAGTGTATCGCCCGAGACGCTTACTGCTGCCCAGGTCGAGGCTGGTGCGGACATCACCGTGACCTATGCTCCCACAGCCGCTGGTACCCATACATGTAACATCGAGGTGATGGGTGGCGCAGCAGCTGGCCTTCAGGTGGCTTGTACTGGTGTTGGCCAGGCTGCACCCGCTATCGTCGCTAATCCTAGCGAACTGAGCTTCACGACCAATGTTGGTGAGCCTGTGAGCGCTACCTTCAACCTGAAGGGTTACAACCTCACTAAGACGACCTACATTTCCGTGCAGAACGCTGGCGGTGTATTCTCTGTCAGCAAGAGCAATGTTAACTACGCTACCGTTAACGCAGGTGTTGATATTACAGTGACCTATTCGCCTAAGTCTCCTGGCGTCAAGAATGCCCGCGTGATGTTGCGCAATGCTGAAACCGATACCATCTATGTGGAACTCACTGGTACCGCAACTGTGCAGAAGTACGATCCCGTGATGCTCGATCCCATTGCTGACTATATCACTCCCAGCTCGTTCCGTGCCGACTGGACCGACGAGACGGCTGCTGCCGCTATCTCCAGCTACACGCTCGAGTACTACCTGGCTGGTCAGACTCATAGCAGCATCACCGGCATCAACGAGAAGTACTGCACTGTTACCGGCTTGACGCCTGGCTCGACCTACAACTACAGGGTTAAGTCCTTCTATGTTGACGGCACCGAGAGCGCTTGGAGTAACGTCAAGGCCGTGACACTGCCTGCAGGCCATGCCTATGCAAAGGGTGATGTAGATCACGATGGCTCGATTGCCATTAGCGATGCATCCTTGCTGATTGACTACCTCCTGGGTAACGCAAATGGCATTTGCCTCATCTGTGCTGATGTAGATGGTGACGGCGAGGTTGCTGTGTCCGATGTCACTGCCATCATCGACATGCTGCTCCAGTGATGACTAACGACGCCGGTCGCATGACCGGATAGTCACAAATAATAATTTGCGGGGCTTCTCATTTATCGAGAAGCCCCGCAAAGTGTTTTAATACTCCAGAAAAATGTAGAGACGCAAAACAAATGTTGCGTCTCTATATGGTGTATCAGTAGTGTTAATGGTTATTGGCAGTGGCAGCCGGGGGTGAGGGTGAAACCGCGCAGAAAGGCGTCGGTGTCCATCCTTTTCTTGCCCGACTGCTGCAACGACAGCACTTGCAGCCATCCGTCGCTGCACGCCACCTGCAGCGTCTTGCGGTCGGCCTGGATAGCGCCGGGAGCGGGTTGCTCGCCTTGGGCAAAGGGCATCGGCTCGCTGGTCTTGAACACCTTGAGTGTGGTCAGTTCGGTACCGGCTTCGTCGGCCAGTGTGGTCCAGGCGGCAGGGTAGGGCGACAGGCCGCGGATGTGGTTGTACAGTACCTCAGCAGGGCGGCTCCAGTCGATGCGGCAGGTGTCCTTGAAAATCTTGGGGGCGGGGGTGGGTTGCTGGCCTGCCGTGAGCATCTGCTCCTGCGGGATAGGCTTGACGGTGCCGTCGATGATGGCATCGACGGTCTCGAGCACCATGCCGGCGCCCATTGTCATCAGACGGTCGTGGATGTCCTCCACGTTTTCCTGGCGGCCGATGGGGCAACTGCGCTGCTGGATCACGTCGCCCGTGTCAATCTCGTGCTTGAGGAAGAAGGTGGTAACACCCGTCTCGGTGTCGCCGTTCATCACGGCCCAGTTGATGGGGGCCGCACCGCGGTAACGGGGCAGCAGCGAGGCATGCAGGTTGAAAGTACCCAGCGGGGGCATCTGCCACACGGCCTCGGGCAGCATCCTGAAGGCGATAACGATAAACAACTGGGCCCCATAGGCACGCAGTTCCTCGATAAACGCCTCGTCCTTGAGGCTAACAGGCTGCAACACGGGCAGGCCGTGTTCCACTGCATAGCGCTTCACGTCGCTCTGTTGTAACTGGCGCCCACGTCCCGCAGGCTTGTCGGGCATGGTGACCACGGCAACGACATTGTAGCCGCCGTCAACCAATCGGCTCAGGCTCTCAACGGCAAAATCCGGAGTCCCGAAAAATATGATTTTCAGTTCTTCTTTAGTCATGATTGCTTAATAAACTCCTAACTCCAAACTCCTAACTTCTAACTAAAAAGAGACGCACAGCGCTCCGCCCAATACCCACTGGTTCAGGTGCTTGCTTGCACTGGATTTGAAATACTGCACGGGATCCCAGTTGTATTCAGCAATGAAAGAATCACGCAGTTCTGGACTGAAATTTTCCAGGTATATGAACGGGGCATAGGTGGCTGTATAGGTTTTGTGGGAATAATCATAGTCACAGAAGACCCTCCACGAGAATGAGTTCTTGTAAGCGTAGGTGAGTGAAAGGCCGGTGCCGAATTTCATCGAATTGGAAGCATGGACATTAATGTAGTCCCAGTCACTGTAGGCAGTCTGTTCTTCGTCTACCGTGAAATTGCCATTTCCATCATAGTGAAGCAGGTCTCCGAGGAATTTGGCATTCACGTCAATGTCGTCCATGATGCTGCGGCCAATGAGTAACTTGGAGCCGATGGCAAAACGGCTGGAGAGTGGCAGGCTGAAGTAAATGCCGGCATCGGCCGCGAATTCGGTAATATGGTCACTTTCAATCTCGAGGTCGAAGTATTTGATGGAGCCCATGTAATCGGGATCATCGGCTATATCGCTCATACTCTCTCTCTCGATATTGGCAAATTGTGACCAGCCATTGATGGGCGTGCTCTTGACGCGAAGACGTCCGCCGATACCGATGTAAGGATTGAAGAACCAGGCTCCCTCGACGCCCACAGCTGTCGCGGAGCGGAATTGGAGTTTGAGTGATTGTGTATCGGGACCGTAATCAGTGTCGTCATCAGGAATCTGGATGCCGTAGGAGAATCCAGGCAGCGTCAAGTTCTTGTTTCCCAGTCCGATACCCATCGAGATAGAGAAGAATGATGGATTCTTCTTCAGGTCGGGGTAGTAGGCGAGGTCATTCATCAGCAAGCCTTTCTGCTTGAATAGCAGGTCGCAGATGCCATAGGCCAACTCGGTGGAAAGAATACCGATGCCAGCACCCGAGAGCACGTCACTGATCCAGTGACGGTTGTTGAGCACGCGCATCACACCTGTGGCAGTAGCTACCGTATAGCCGGCGATGGAGTACCAGGGCGAGCGCGTCAGACCGTATTCCTTGTGGAGGATCGTTGCACCGACAAAGGCCGTTGCCGTGTGCCCCGAGGGCCAAGAGTTGCGCGTCGAGCCATCGGGACGCATTTCGCTGGCGGTGTATTTAATGCCGTTGACAAAGGCGGCCATCACGCCGTAGGAAGCGAGTGACGAGGCAAACAGTCGTGGCCATGATGAGCGACTTTCGACACCTGCTATTTTCAGGCCTGCAGTCAACGCAATGCCCGAGAACTGGGTGTAATTGTCGATTTCGCTATGGAAGTTGTATTTGACGAGGCGGATCTTGGTGTTCGGGTTGTTATAGTTCTGACGGAAGGCCTCTTTCTCCCCCTTGGCAATCATTCCCGCCACGAATACGGGAATTCCTACCCATGTCTGGTCGTCCATGAACTTGTAGGGCTTGGCAGCAGGGTTGGTGGTGTTCTTCAGAAAGGTGAAATCCATCCCATGATGCGGTTGATAAACAGTCGTTTTCGGCTCGATAAACAGCTGTGGCGCATTTGCCGTGTCGATGGCAGCTTCGGGTTGAACTGTCACTGCCACGGTGTCGGCGAGGTTGATAGCGTCAAGGCTCATCTCGTGGGTGGCAGTGGCTACCGAGTCATTTTGTCCTGGGCCATTGATTTCGACGACTTCTGCCGCACGGGCGGTGACTGGCAGCAGTGCGATGGCCATCAGGAAAAGAATATGTACTTTCTTCATCATCGGTAGTGATTGTTGTTGATGTTGTTAATCATACGTATAGTGTTTCAGCACCTGGCGGTAGCTGTTGAAAATCTTGCTCTTGGACACGAATCCCACATACTTGCCGTCCTCGTCGACGACGGGCAGGTTCCAGGCCCCGGTGTCGTCAAAGGTCTTCATCACCCTTTCCATGGGGGTGCCGACAACAACTTTGGCGGGTGGAACGGCCATGAAGCGGTGCACCTGGATGCGGCGATACAGGTCGGGGCGGAACATGATGTTGCGGATGTCGTCGAGCAGCACGATGCCCAGCAGCTTGCCGTCATCATCGGTGACGGGGAACAGGTTGCGGCGGCTTTGCGCGATGATGTCAACCATGTCCTTGAGACTCATGTCGGGGTGGACGACCGAGAAATCTTTCTCGATGACACTGTCCATCTTGAGCAGGGTGAGCACCGAGCGGTCCTTCTGATGCGTCAGCAGTTCACCGCGCTTGGCCAGGCGTCGCGAGTAGATGCCGTAGGGCGTGAAGATGCGGCAGATGGCGTAACTGCTGGCCGACACGATGAGCAGCGGCAGGAACAGTTCATAGCCGCCGGTCATCTCGGCGGTAAGGAAGATCGCCATCAACGGGGCGTGCATCACACCTGCCATCACACCCGCCATGCCCATCAGGGCGAAGTTCTTGATGCTCAGCGGGCTTTCGGAGTCAATGATGCCCAGGTGATTGAACAGGTAGGCGAAAAACACGCCTGCCATGCAGCCCACAAACAGCGAGGGCGCAAATGTTCCGCCCACGCCACCGCCACCATTGGTCGCAGCAGTGGCAAACACCTTGAAGGCTCCCAGCGCAAACAGGAACAATAGCACGGCCACTACATTGTCGCGGTAGCCGTAGAACAGGCTGTTGTTGAAGATGAGCGTCACTTCTCCGTTGATGAGGCGGCCGATGCCGTCAAAACCTTCACCGTAGAGCGGAGGCATCAGGAAGATGAGGATGCTCAGCGTGATACCACCCACGACAAAGCGTATCCAGCGGTTGCGCAGGCGCTTGAATCGGGCCTCAATCCTGTCGATGAGCGTGATGAAATACAGTGACACAAAGCCGCAGAACACGCCCAGCAACACCACGAACGGGATGCGGTAGGCATAGAACGGCTCGCTCTGGGAGAAGAAGAACTCCACGTTATAGCCCGTGAAGATGTAGGCCACCGTTGCACCGGCCACCGACGCCGTGATCAGCGGGATGGCAGCACCCGCCGTGAGGTCGAGCATGAGCACCTCGATGGTGAACAGCATGCCGGCAATCGGGGCCTTGAAGATGCCGGCGATACCCGCTGCGGCACCACAGGCAACGAGCATGGCCAGTTTCTGCGGCGACAGACGGAAAGCCTGCCCCAGGTTGCTGCCGATGGCGGCACCCGTGAACACGATAGGACCCTCGGCACCGACCGAACCACCGAACCCGATGGTCAACGACGAGGCGATGAGCGAGGAGTACATGTTGTGGATCTTGAGGCGGCTCTTCTTCAGCGCCAGGGCATACAGCACGCGGGTGACACCATGCGAGATGGGCTCGCGTGCGACGTAATACACATACAGGCTTGCCAGGGCGATACCGATGGCGGGGAACACCAGGTAGAGCAGGTTGCCCTGGTCGATGTGGAAACGGCTGGTGAGGAATCCCGCAATCAGGCCGATGAGCGTCTTGAGCAGGACTGCTGCAAGGCCCGACGCAATGCCCACGATGAGGGCGAGCACCACGACAAAGGTCTTGTCGGGCACATATTTCTCACGCCAGACGATCAGGCGTTTCCACCAGTTGGCAGTGCCTTCAGCGGCACCGCCATCATGGGCATGAATTGTATGTCTGGCTGAGTCTTGAGCCATCACATTCCACGTCCTGCAAAGACGATTTTAATCGTGTAGATGAGTATCTTGATGTCGTTGAGCAACGACATGTTATTCAGGTACATAAGGTCATACTTCACGCGCTCGACCATCTCGTCGACGTCCTTGGCATAACCGTATTTTACCATTCCCATCGAGGTGATGCCCGGACGCACCTGCCGCAGCAGCGAGTAGGCGGGTACCAGCGGCGTGATTTGGTCAATGTAGTACTGGCGCTCGGGACGCGGGCCGACAATCGACATCTCGCCCTTGAGCACGTTCCAGAACTGCGGCAACTCATCGATGCGGTACTTGCGCATGAAGCGGCCGAACGGGGTGATGCGCGGGTCATTGTCCGTCGTCAACTGGGGCTTGCCGGTCGACTCGGCATTCTGGACCATCGAGCGGAACTTGATGATATGGAACGGCTTGTTGTGCAGGCCGATGCGTTCCTGCTTATAGAAGATGGGGCCGGGGCTCGTCAGCTTGATGATGAGGGCCACAATGATGTAGAGCGGCGTGAGCAGGATCAGGGCGATGATCGACACGAGCACGTCTATCGCCCGCTTGATGTTCTTGCCGCTGTCGCTCATGCTGCTGCGCGAGATGTTGACCAGCGGCTCGCCGTAGATGTCCGAGATGGTCACCGGCGTCTGCATCTTGTTGAAGTATTCGGGCGAGATCATGATGGGCAGGCCCAGGTCAAACAGCTTGTTGATGGCGCTCATGGTCTGCACGGTGTCGTCGCGCGACGGCACCACGATCAGTTCCCAGATGCCCTCACGGGCACACACCTCCTTGAGCTCGTCGAGGTCATAGCAGGGCAGGGGATTGCCCTTGACGGGATTCTCGCCGGGGATATTGACAAAACCCTTGATGTCATGGCCTGAGGAACGGCGACGGCTGTTGAGCTTGTTGGCAAAGGACAGTGCCGCCGAGCCGCTGCCGATGATGAGCGTGGGGAACGTCCACTTGCGCGTCTTGATCTGGTTGATGGCCGAATGGGTGATGATGAACCTGACAAGGTACACCAGGCCGAACAGCAGCGCCCACAGGATGAGAATCATCTCATAGTCACTGCCGCGCACGCCCACCACGTCGTTGATGAGCGCCAGGAAGAAGATGAGCAGCGTGTTGATGGTGGCACTGGCTGCTGTGGTGAGCAGTTCCTGCACCCTCGACTTGCGGTACACATTGTTGTAATAGCCGCTGAAGATATAGGTCACCATCATCATCAGCGGGAAGAAGATCTGCCCGGCTATCACCATGTCGCTCTTGAGGTAACTCTCCAGATAGGGCCACCCGACGACGGTGCCCATCTGGTAGCGCACGATGTTGTAGATGAACCAGGCCACATTGGACATCAAGAAGTCGCCCACGACATACTTGATGCGCTGTCGGTGAGCCTTGTTGTTGATATCTAGCCTGATCTTCATGTCTCTTCTCGGGTTTAGCGGATAATCTTGAATGTGCCGTCGCGGCTCAGCAGGATGATGTTCGACGGCTGGTGCGGTGTGTTGTCACCACGGCGGTATTCAACGGCATAGTCCACTCCATCGACAATGGCAGGGGCAATGTCGGCAAAGGTCTTGGCCGTCGGCTGGCCGCTCACGTTGGCCGATGTGGACACGATGGGCTTGCCGTAGCGTTCGCACAGGCGGTGGCAGAACTCATCGTTGGGAATCCTGATGCCCACGCTGTCCTCGGCGCCCAGCACATTGGGGGCCAGGTTGTATGCGCCCTCATAGATGATGGTCAACGGCTTGACGGCCACATCAATGAGCTCGCGGGCGATGGCGGGCACGTCCACCACATAGTGGTCCAGATGGTCGGCACTGTCGATGAGCACGATGAGGGACTTGCTGTCGTCGCGCTGCTTGAGCTGGTACACACGCTTGACGGCCTCCTCGTTGGTGGCGTCACAGCCGATTCCCCACACCGTGTCGGTGGGGTAGAGGATCAGTCCACCGGCGCTCAAGGTCTTGAGGCATTGGACGATATCGGCTTCTTGTTGAGCCCTGTTTTTCTGTATTTCTTCCTTTTTTGAACTCATTTCTGTCGGTTTGTAATCTGCAAAGATAATGGAAAGAAATAATACCTGCAATATTGTGGCATGACTTTTTGCCGAATCGTTACTGCTCGAGCTTATCGTCGCGAGAATAGCGGTAACGGACACGATGTGGACTAAGGTAAAGCGCGAAGCCGCTAAGAGTTGATTTCTTAGCGGCTTCGTGTCTTAGCTTGAGGCCTAGCGGAGCGCGGATGCCAATTGGATGAATTCGTCTAATTCGCAGGCAGGATAAAGAAGGCGGATGCAAAAAATATTTTGTCTTTTTTGTCTTTCTTGTCTTTTGCCCCAAATGCTTCGCGGCTTCGCGTGAGGGAATTTAGGGGTGGCCTTACTTGGCCTGCTGCTTGGCCCAACTGTCCTTCAGGCCGATGGTGCGGTTAAAGACGAGGTGGCCTTCGGTGGTGTCCTGATCGACGGTGAAGTAGCCGATGCGCTGGAACTGGAACGTGTCGCCCACCTTGGCAGTCTCGGCCAGGAACGGCTCGATCTTGGCATTGGTAAGCACGCGCAGCGAGTCGGGGTTGAGCAGCTCACGGAAGTCGTGCTCGGTGTCGGCGCTGGGATTCTCCACGGCAAACAGGCGGTCGTAGAGCCTTACCTCGGCGTCCACACAGTGGCGGGCGCTCACCCAGTGTAGCGTGCCTTTGACCTTGCGCTGACTGCCGGCGCTGCCGCTCAGCGTGTCGGGGTCATAGGTGCACTGGATCTCGACGACGTTGCCGTCGGCGTCCTTGGTGCAGCCGGTGCACATGATAATGTAGGCACCCTTGAGGCGCACTTCCTTGCCCGGCGTGAGGCGGAAGAACTTCTTGGGAGGCTCCTCCATGAAGTCGTCACGCTCGATGTACAGCTCGCGGGAGAAGGGCATCTGGTGCTTGCCGGCATTCTCCTGCTCGGGGTTGTTGTCCATCTCCATCATCTCCACCTTGTCCTCGGGGTAGTTGGTGATGACGACCTTGACGGGGTTGAGCACGGCGCTCACGCGGTTGGCGTGGTGGTTGAGCTCCTCGCGGATGTTGTGCTCCAACAGGCCGATGTCGTTCAGCGCCTCATACTTGGTGTAGCCGATGTCCTCGATGAAGTTCTTGATCGACTGTGCGGTGTAGCCGCGGCGGCGCAGGCCGCACAGCGTCGGCATGCGGGGGTCGTCCCAACCGGCCACGAGGCCTTCCTTGACGAGCTGCAGCAGTTTGCGCTTGCTCATCACGGTGTAGGTGAGGTTCAGACGGTTGAACTCGATCTGGCGCGGGCAGTACTCGCTGGCGCTCTCGCCGGCCAACTCGTGCACGAAGTAGTCGTACAACTCGTGGTGAGGCACGAACTCCAGGGTACAGATCGAGTGCGTCACGCCCTCGAAGTAGTCGCTCTGGCCGTGTGCGAAGTCATACATCGGGTACACGTTCCACTTGTTGCCCGTGCGCCAGTGCGGCGTCTTGATGATGCGGTAGATGATCGGGTCGCGGAAGTGCATGTTGCTCGACGCCATGTCAATCTTGGCGCGCAGCACGCGGCTGCCCTCGTCAAACTCGCCCGCGTTCATCCGCTCAAACAGGTCCAGGTTCTCCTCCACCGTGCGGTCGCGGTAGGGGCTGTTGGTGCCCGGCGTGGTGGGCGTGCCCTTCTGCTGGGCAATCTGCTCGGCCGTCTGGTCATCGACATAGGCCTTGCCCTCCTTGATCAGCCGGATGGCGAACTCATACAGTTTGGGGAAATAGTCGCTGGCATAGTACAGGCGGTCTTCCCAGTCATAGCCCAGCCAGTGGATGTCGCGCATGATGGCCTCGACGTACTCGGTGTCCTCCTTCTGGGGGTTGGTGTCGTCAAAGCGCAGGTTGCACGTGCCACCAAACTTCTCGGCGACGCCAAAGTCCATGCAGATGGCCTTGGCATGACCGATGTGCAGGTAACCGTTGGGCTCAGGCGGGAAACGCGTGTTCAAGCGTCCTCCGTTCTTGCCTGCTGCCAGGTCGTCGGCTACAATCTGCTGCACAAAATTCAAGGGCTTCTTCTCCTCGCCCACAGCATTGATGTTTTCAATATTTTCCGCCATAATCTAGTAACGTATCTCGTTAAAAAATCAGTTTTTGGTTAATCAAACTGCAAAAGTACAAAAAATCCTCCAATCTGCTACCTGTTTGCTCGATTTTCGTCAGTTTTTGGAAAAAAGGAACCCGCCTGGCCCAGTCACGGGTGAGGCGGGTTCACGTTGATTGATAGGAAAAATTAGTCTATTTGGAAATCTTTATATTGATGGTTATGTGGTGTTTTTAGATTTTTTCCAAATGATCAATGTTCTAGTTCCCTGTTAGAAGGTGAACTGTACACGGGCCTGGGCCACGTGGATGTTCTTGTCGTAGGGGAGGAACGGCTTGTCAAGCTTGTTGAAGGTGTAGTCAAACATGCACAGCACGTAACGGTTGAACGCATAGTTCAGACCCAGGGTGATGCTGTGGATGTCGCCACCGCCGACGCTGGTAGCGCCAGTGCCGGGCCAATCCTCCATGTAGCCGTTGGCATAGTAGTGGCCACGACCAGCGTTGAAGTACTCACCGTCGGTGAGGTTGTTCAGGCCGGTGTAGTTGTAGCGGGCCACGATCTCCAGCGACTTGCCGTCCATGCCGCCGAGCAGACCTTCTTGGGTGTTGTACTTGTAGCCATTGCCCAGGAGCTGGACGCCACACTCAACGTAGCCGCCAAAGAAGTTGTTGGTCTTCAGCTTGTTGGCGTTCTCCCACCACTCGATGTCGCCCCAACCGTCGATGTTGTTCTGGGCGTCGATGTAGAGCGAGTAGCTGTCGCGCTTCTTGGTCACGTTCTTGTAGAAGAACTCGCCGCGGGCAAAGAACTTGTTGTTGCGATACAGGGCCTCGGCACCCAGATTAAGCACGTTGTTGGCCCAATCGAGGTCGGCGCTGACGAACTGATCGTCCTCATCGACGAGCGTCTCGAGCGACTGGCCCAGGTGGAGGCTCTTCTTGAGCACGTTGTTATACACCTCGCCACCGCCCAGGTGTGCCCAGCGTGCGCTCACGCCCACGTGCAGGGTCTGGTAGTCGTCGTTGATGGGACGGAACAGGTAGCGGCCAGCAACGGTGATGCCGTTGAAACCAGCGTCGATCTTGTTGTACTGGTTCTCGGTGAACACACCCTGATAGGCCATGAAGTGGTTGCTGTTGAACTTGTAGGTGATACCCAGCTCGCGGCCCTCGCCCAGTGCATAGGACGAACCGGGACGGCTGATGAAGTGGTAGCTACCCAGCGACGTGTTGCGGGCCATCGAGCCGGCGGGGTCATTGTAGTAACCCACCTTCACGGCATGGGTGTTCTCGTTGTTGTCCTGACGGCTGTACTGCAGGAAGATGTTCTTCTGCGAGAACTTGCCACCGCCGAAACCGAAGTCGGCATAGAAATACCAGTCCTTGTAGGTCATCGAGGTGCGGATGCGGGCATCGGTGATCGAGGCACCGCTCTGCAGCGGGGTGAAGTCGCTGTGGTAGTAAGCGGCATCGGCCATCATGCGGGCACCGACGGTGAACTTCACTTCCTTCTTGGCGTTCTCGAGCTCCAGGGTGGGATCAGTGTCAAAGTCCTGGGCAACTGCTGTCAAAGCGAAGATGGCTAAAACAGGCATCAAAATATATTTTTTCATATTAAATTGTGTCGATTTAATGTTGTTAATGTATATGTTCATTACACCTGTAGCAGATTAGTAGCCCAGACGCTCGAGGGTAGCAACGGCATCGGGAACGATGACATTGGCCTGTGAGTTGTCATACTTCTGACCGGCATGGAAGGGATTGGGCAGCTGGGAATTGCCGCGGAATCCGTTCTCGATCATGTAGCGCAGCGACATCTCGGTGCGGTTGGTGAAGCAGCCGTCCATGTACACGGGTACACTGCTGGGGTAGCCGGCGGCACAGTAGGGCGTAGAGGGGATATCAAGACGCAGCAGGTCGTCGAACTCGGTGTCCCAACCGTAGTTGTAGTAGCCCATGTACTTGGTCATCTGGGCCCACGAGTCGAAGCTGTAGGGGTGGTTGATCATACCGCTCTTGCGGATCATGTAAGCCTGCCAGGGAGCGTTCATCTCAGGATAGTTGTTGGGAGCGCCGCTGATGGCCGGACCGATGATGTGAGCGCCATTGTCCTGTGCCCACTTGATAAAGGCGGCATAGCCGGTGGGGGTGTCATAAGCGATGTCGGTAGCATAGGCCGGCTCGCTGATCCACAACAGGTAGCACATGGGGATGCGGCCCTTGAAGACGTCGTTGGCACGGCGCAGTGCATCAAACGAGAAGGTCTGCAGGATGACGCGGCCACGGGTATTGCCCACGTTGACCTTGCCGTTCTTGTAGAAGGGCTGCTCACCGGGATCGTTGGTGATGATGTTCCAGCCCTGCTCAGCCAGCACGTCATACACGCGCTGCTCCATGTTGCCGGGGTTCAGCCAGCTCTCCTTGAACTCGACATAGATGCCGGGGCGGTTGCCGGTGTCCTCGGGGTCAGCCTCGTAGGCGTGAGCAAAGTCGTACTCGATGAAGTCCATGTACTTGGCGTTGTACTGACCTTTGGCCTTGATGGCATCATAGATCTGCTGCAGCGTCATGCCCTTGTACTCGTCCTTGATCTTGTAGGACAGCACGCGGCGGCCGTTGGCGTCACGCACGAGGCGCTTGCCCTGTGCATAGGCGATCTGGTCCTGGATGGCGCTGATGTAGAGACCGTTGCTATAGACGATCTTGCCGTTCTCGAAGCGGCCGTTCTCGGTGGCCTTGAAGGTGGGACGAGCCTGCTCGAGCGAGCTCTCGTTGAACCAACTGCCGGCATCGAGCATGAGCAGCTCGGCATAGTAGTAGGACAGGGTGTAGAACGGGCGGAAGGCAGCGATGTCGCGGCCGTACTGTGCCTCGGCGTCAGCACGCGAGAAGCCCAGGCTCATATAGAAGTCAACACGGCTGGCGGGAACGGTCTCGCTGAAGACGTTCTCGATGTTGGTGGTGCGCTTCAGGTTCTCATCGTGGTTGGCGAGCACGATACCGTCCTTGGTGCACTGCACGTCGCTCTCGAGGTAGTCGGCACCCATCTCACGGGCCCAACGCCACGATGCCTCGGTCTCCTCGGGAGCCCAGAAGGTGGAACCGCGGTGGGCGATGACTGCATACAGGGGTACATAGTCGCGCACCTTGGCAAGATTGTCGTTCAGCACTTGAACTTCGACGCGCTTGGCGTCGCGCTTCTCATTGGTGAACTGCTGTTCTTCCTCACATGAGGTGAAGGCTGCGAGCACAACGGCGCTCAACAAACCTACTCTAACGAGATTCTTAAACATAAGTCGTTTGGTTTTTAATGAATAAAATATTGTGATAATAATTGATTATTTCTTCTCTTCGATGTGTTCGCCCTTGCGGTCGGCAACGAGGTACTGCTCCTCCTTGTAGGTCAGGGCCATGAAGAAGATGGCACCCACGCAGCCCACAATCAGCAGCACGAACGGCATGTCCCAGCCGCCGGTGGCTTCGGCAACGTAGCCCAGTACTGAGTTGGCCAGAATGGCCGTACCCAGCACGTAGCCCATGAAGCCCGTCAGGCCGGCAGCGGTGCCGGCAGCGTTCTTGGGTGCCAGGTCAAGCGCCTGCACGCCGATGAGCATCACAGGACCGTAAATCAGGAAGCCGATGGCAATCAGGCAGCCGAGGACAACGCTCAGGTTGGTCATGTTCTGCCAGTAGATGACGATGGCAATGATGATGAGCGCCATAAAGATCATCGTGGGCAGCGCACGGCGGCCGTTGAAGACCTTGTCGCTCAGCCAGCCGCAGAAGATGGTGCCAGGGATGGCGGCGATCTCATAGGCAAAATAAGCCCAACCGGCGTTCTTGATGTCCACGCCCTGCTCGCTCAGGATGGTAGGAGCCCAGTCCAGACAGCCGTAGCGCACCATGTAGATAAACGAGTTGGCCAGTGCGATGTACCACAGGAACTTGTTGGAGAGGACGGTGCGGAAAATCTCCTTCACACTCAGTGACTGCTCGCTCTTCTTCTCATCGTAGTTCTTGGAGGCGCTTCCGCTCCACTTCTCAATCGAGGGCAGACCACACGACTGGGGGGTGTCACGGATGAGCACATAGGCGATAATGGCAATCAGGATAGCCACAGCAGCGGGGAAGGCATAGGTGCCGATGAGGAAGTACATCTTCTGGTCGGTGCCGTAGAACCAGGAGCCGAACCATATCGCGCCATAGGCAGCCATAGGGCCGACCAGTGCACCACCCACGTTGTGGGCGCAGTTCCACACGCTCATCCACGTGCCGCGCTCCTTGATAGAGAACCAGCGCGTCATCACGCGGCCGCACGGGGGCCAGCCCATGCCCTGGAACCAACCCACGAGGAAGTTGAAGGCTCCCATCAGGAAGACGGCGAGACCTCTACGTTCGGGATGACCGATGGGGTCGAGCAGGGTGATGGGAACCATCATGAACAACATGGCGATGGCCGACAGAATCAGTCCCAGCGGCAAGAAGCGGCGCGCATTGCTGCGGTCGCTGATACTGGCCATGACAAACTTGGAGAAGCCGTAAGCTACGGCGTTCATCGCCAGGGCGGTACCCAGCATACCCTTGGTGAAGCCGAAAGGCTCGAGCATGGGAATCGCCATGGAGAAGTTCTTTCTCACCAGATAGAAACCGGCATAGCCGATGAAGATGCCGATAAAGACTTGCCAACGCAGTCTCTTGTACTTGGCATCGGCCTCGGGGCCGGTCTGTTCCGGCTTATAGGCCGGAGGAGCTAAAAAACTTGCCATAATTTCTTTAAGTTTTTAGTTGTAAGTTGTTAGTTTTAAGTTATATATGTATTGTTTATTTGATTCCGTTGGCTTGGCGGGTGGCCTCGACGTCAAGGGCATCGGCGAGGATGCTGATGGGGTTCTCGACGGGCAGGCCGGTGGACATCTCGATCTGCCACTTGCAGGTCTCGCAGTCGGTGGCGACGGCCTCGACCTGCGCCTGCTCGATGCTCTTGAACAGGGCGGAGCCGATGGCCTGGGAGCGCTCGTAGTTCTCCTTCTTAAAGCCATAAGTGCCCGAGATGCCGCAGCATTCCTGCTCCAGCTCTATGAGATCCAGACCGGGAATCATGCGCAGCAGCTCGATGCTGAACAGCTGCCAGCCCATGCGCTGCATGTGGCAGGCGGTGTGATAGGCCACACGGCGCTTATAGTCTTGCTTGAAGATGAGTTTGATTTTTCCCTCATCCACAAGATTGTAGATAAATCGTGTTGCTAGCGTGATGTTGTCTCTGACATCGCTGTTGTCGATGTCGAGCATCGTGGCGTACTCGTCGCGCATGTTGAACGTGCAGCTCGAGCTCGTGGTGAGCACCATGTGGTGGTCGCGGTTCACGGCGGTGCGGATGCTTGCGATGTTGGTTCTGGCCTGGCGCTTGGCTTGCTTGTACAGGCCGTTGGCAATCAGGGCCACGCCACAGCACTGCTCCTTGTCGAGCAGGTGGACGCCGTAGCCCATGGCATTGAGCAGTTTGACCAGGTCTTGGCCCAACTTGGGAAAATTGTAGTTGACGTAGCAGCCATGGAAGTAGCTCACGTGGTTGGAGTAGGCATCCTGGCTTTGGGCGGCATGGCGCTTGAACCAGGTGGTGAACTTCTGGCGGCTATAGGCGGGGAAAGTGCGGTGCTTGTCGATGGCCATCATGCTGTGCATCACCATCTTAACGGGCGATAGGCCCAGTGTGGCGTTGGCGACGGGAGCAACCAGGTTGGCCATGGTGCCCAGCAGGTCGGTGTTGGCAAGCATGGTGTCGCGCAGCGAGGCGCGGTGCCCCTCGGTGGCGCGCATGCGGGCGTGTTGTATGATGTCGGCAATGTGAACGCCGCTGGGGCAAGCCACCTCGCATCGCTTGCAGTTGAGGCACAGCTTCAATGCCTTGTCAAAATAGGCGGGGTCCTTCAAGCGGTAACGCTCACCGTCGGGCCCTGCCTGCTTGGGGCCAGGGTAGTCGGTGGTTACAGCAGCGACCGGACAGACGGTGGTGCAGATGCTGCACTTGGTGCACTGCTCAAAGTTGTTCTCGCTGAGGTTGCAGAGTTGCATTCGTTCAGCCATAATAACCCATTAAAAAATCATCAATCAAATCGTTATCTATCTATATCTTAACCATTGGTTGAAGTAAAAATACTCCTGAACCCGCAAGGTTGTGCGTCTATTTTTTTGCGATGATGAGGTCGTTGACCGCCAGTGCCGTCAGCAGCGACACGCCGGTCCCGTCACCCATCTTCACGGCGTCGTGTCCGCTCAGGACCGAGCCGATGGCGTACAGGTTGTTGATTGTCTTGCCCTGCTTGCGGCAGCGGAACTGCTCGTCGGTGGCCACGCCGTAGCGCATGTAGGCCTGCGGCTCCAGCACGCCGAATCGGGTCCACTGCTCGCGGTCGGCATCGGCATCCACGTCGAGGTCGAGCACGGGCTCATAGATGCGCTCGTAGTCGGCCCTCAGTCCGCGGCTGACGAACGAGCCCGTGGCGAGCACGAAGTTGTCGGCGCGCAGGGGCATGTCGTTCATTTTGGCGGTAGTGATGCTCGTCAGCTGGTCGCCCTCGATGGTGCCGCTCACGGCCGAGTCGCCCATCAGGTAGGTGCCGCCCAGCATCCTGAAGTAGTGGCGCAGCTGCGTCTGGATCCTCATGCCGGCCACTGCAGGGGGCAGGGTAGCAATCAGGCGCAGGGGCTTGTTGACCTTTGACTGCAGCGACTGGAAGTCGGAGTCGTCGCTCTGGCCGAACACGCTGGGCAGCAGCACCATGTCGGCATCGCCGGCGAGGCTGTTGATCTGGTCGGCAATGCGCTGCAGCGCGCTGTGGCTCACCAGACGCTTGGCCAGGTTGGTGGCGCGCATCTCGCTGGGGCTGCGGCGCAGGGCGCTGATGTCGTCGGTGGTGAACTCGATGACCTTGACCTCAAAGCCCAGGTTGCGCAGGCCCATAGCCATCATCGAGTTGGGCTGGTCAAAGTAGCCGCGTATGCACATCAGTGCCAGACGCTTGGCGGGCAGGTTGTTGAGGTCATCGATGCGCAGGTGGTCGTTCAGCGTGAGCCATGCGGGCTTGGCGACACCCATCGGGGTGATGCGCCAGTGGTTGGCGTTGGCCGTGCCCGTCATGTTAACGCCCGAGTCGTTGAACAGCAGCTTCACGCGCTCGCTCAGAGCGGCGATGCGCTCAGCACCGATTTTGCTGTAGGGGTGGCTCTGGGGCAGGGTAGCAATGGCCTCCAGAGGCGAGGTGACGGCTTTACCGTCGACGTAGCCCAGCATCTCCATCGAGCCGCCGTTGAACAGCAGGGTGCTTTGTCCGCTGGCCACGATAGCCACGCGTTTGCCGCGCTTGGCCAGTGCGATGCCGCAGGCCAGGCCGCTCAGGCCGCCTCCCATGATAACGGTGTCCATTCTCATTGCACGTCCTCCTTTCCTTGCATGTTAACAGCCATATCCAGTCCGCACAGGCCCTCGTAGATGGTCGAAGTCAGCTGTGCCTCGCGCAGGGTGTCCCCCCAAGCGACGGGCCTCACGCCCTTCCAGCGCTCGTCGAGGAAAGCGGCCAGGTCTTCCTGGGCTCCCTTCACGTCGTGCCTGAACTCGCCCATGAGCGATGCGGCCCGGCAGGAACAGAGCTTGCCCTGGCAGGTGCCCATGCCCACGCGGGTGCGGCGGCGCAGGTTCACCAGGTTGTGGACGTGCAGCTGGTGCACGGCATATTTGATTTCGCCCACGGTGACGCCTTCGCATTCACACACCAGGGCGTTGTCGATGTCGTTGTCCTTCTCGATGCGGGCCGCGAGCGAGCCGTGGCGGCCGATGGCAGCGCGCTGGCCGAAGGAGTAGCGCTTCGTCAGGTCATCCTGGCTGGGGGCGCCTTCCTCCGAGCCGGGCAGCGGCTGGCTGGCGGTGACGCAGGGCGCGGTGTTGCCCAATTTGGCACACACGGCGTTGGTGGCGATTTCGCCCATCAGGCGGTAGGTCATCATCTTGCCGCCCGTGATGGTGATGAAGCCCTCCAGACCGTCGCGCTGGGCGTGGTCCAGGCAGACAATGCCGCGGCTGATGCTGCGGCCGCTGGGATCGTCGTCGCTGGCCACTAGGGGGCGCACGCCGGCATAGGCGCGGATGATGCGTGTCGTTGCCAGCGATGGAGCGATTTTCACACCCTCCTTGAGCAGCACGTCGACCTCCTCGCGTGTCACGCGCATGTCATCGACGGTCTCGATGGGGATGCGGTCGCTGGTGGTGCCGATGACGCACACGGTGTCGTCGGGCACCAGGATGTCGGCGTTGGCGGGCTTGCGGCAGCGGTTGATGACCATGTTGTTAACACGGTGGCCGAAGATGAGCAACGCCCCGCGTGCGGGGAACATTGAGATGTTCACTCCCGCCAGCTGGGCGATGCGCTGGCCCCAGATGCCGGCGGCGTTGACCACCACGTGGCCACGCACCTCGACATGGCTGCCGTTGAGCTTGTTGAACAGTTTCACTCCTTCAACACGGCCTTGGTTGATAACCATGCCCTCCACCTCGTGGTAGTTGAGCGTGTCGGCGCCGTGCAGGCGGGCGTCAAGCAGATTGGCCACGGTGAGGCGGAACGGGTCGATGGCTGCGTCGGGAACCCTGACGGCACCGATGAGGGCGGGGTTCACTGCCGGCTCGATGGCGCGGGCCTCATCGGGGTCGATGATGTCGGCGCGGATGCCGGCACGCTCGCACGCGTCCACAAAGGTGCGCTGGTACTGCAGGTCGTCCTCGGGCAGGGTGATGAACAGGCCGTCGGTCTCCTCCACGCAGTGCCGCGCGATGCGGCGCAGGATCATGTTCTCGCTGATGCATTCACTGGCGCTCTCACCATCGGTCACGGCATAGCGCGCGCCGCTGTGCATCAGGCCGTGGTTGCGGCCCGTGGCGCCCGTGCTGTAGTCGTTGCGCTCAACGAGCAGCACCTTCAACCCACGCAGGGCGCAATCCCTCGCGGTGCCGGCGCCCGTGGCGCCGCCGCCGATGATGATCACGTCATATTCCTTATTATTAATGTCTTCAGTTACCATAAACTCGGTTTTTAGGGTAGCAAGACTAATCGCTTGTATTTGTTTCGGTGCAAAGTTACAAAACGTTTTTTGATTGACAAAATAATTTCGTATTTATTTTTGATACTATAGGGTATTATATTGCTTATGAAGTTGATTTTCAACGGATTGTTTTTGTATTTTGATTTTGATTTCTACTGAAAATAATACTTTCGTTTGTGATTTCAAAGTATTTCGTTTTGCTAATAAACGAAGCATTATTGCTATTGTTTCGAACCTATGCTGTGTTTCATTTTGAAGATTTTCGTAACTTTTCTTTGATTTTATTTTGGCGTTTTTGGGCTTTTGATTACTTTTGCCGCATCAAAACGAAACCATTAAACTGATTTATGGCCATGACCAAAGAAGAACGTCACGAGATGATTATGGAGGCGCTGATCAAGCACGGATCGGTCCTGGTGTCCGACCTGGTGTCGATGCTCAACGTGAGTGCGGTAACGGTGCGCAAGGATCTTACTGAACTCGAGAAGAGCGACAAGCTGTACCGCAGCCACGGCAAGGCGGTGCTGGTCAACCCCTACATCAACAACCGCCCGGTGAACGAGAAGGAAAAACACGCTGCCGACGAGAAACATGCCATCGGCAGGGAGGCTGCGCGGCTCATCACACGCAACGACAGCATCGTCATCGCCTCGGGGACGACGGTTCACGCCCTGGCGCGCAACATCCAGCCCATCCACAAGCTCACGGTTGTGTCGGCATCGCTGGCGGTGAGCAACATCCTGTCGCAGCACGACAACATCGACATCATCCAGCTGGGCGGACTCATGCGCCACAGCAGCCTGTCGGTAGTGGGGGAGTATGCCGCGCGTTTCCTGGCGCAGTGTTCTTTCAGCAAACTGTATCTGGGGGTTGACGGCATCGATTTGGACTATGGCATCACCACGACCGAGATCCGCGAGGCGGCGCTGAACAACAAGATGATGGACGCTGCCGAGAAGACCATTGTTCTGGCCGACAGCAGCAAATTCGGTCGGAGGGGCTTTGCCAAGATTGCCGACATGGATGCCATCGACATCATCATCACCGATGCCGGTGTTTCGCCCAAGATCGTCAAGAAGCTTGAGGACATGGGCATAGAGCTCATCATCGCCGAGTGACGGCAATGCTCTAGAGCTTCTAGATATTCTAGATGATCTAGGAAAATTATTTGGAATTGATTTTTTGGGCAAACGGGGCGTTGCTCCACACGACGAGGGCACCGGTGACGGTGTCGGCGGCGATGGTCATTACCCCGAGGTCGCTGCGGCGCTCCATCATGGCGCGTGTGGTGCTGTCGCCCATCACCATGCAGGCGGTGGCCCATGCGTCGGCGCTCATGCAGTCGCCGGCGATGACGGTCACACTCAGCAGCGTGCCGGCACGGCTGTCGCCCGTGTGCGGGTCAATGATGTGCGACACTTTGTTCCCGCCCTCCATGCGCCACTTGCGGTAGTTGCCGCTGGTGGCCACGGCACCGCTGTCCAGGGCGAGCGTCATTGCGCTCTCGTGGCTCACGCCGTCCTGCTCATCGGTGGGCATGTCGACCGATACCTGCCAGGCCGTGCCGCGCTTGTTGACACCGCTGGCCATCACCTCACCGCCGATTTCGACGAGCCAGTTGCGTGCACCGTTGCGTTCCAGCATGCGGCCTATTTCGTCACAGGCCATCCCCTTGGCGATGGAGCTGAAGTCAAGCATCACGCGCGGGTCCTGCTTGCTCAGCGAGTCGCCGTGCAGCGCGACCTTGTCCAGGCCCACAAACGCCAGGATGCTGTCGAGTTGTGCGCGCGTGGGCATCTGGCCGCTCTTGTAGCCGAAACCCCATGCGTTGACCAGCGGCATCACCGTCGGGTCATAGGCTCCGCCGCTCTCGCGGTGAATCTGCACCGATGCCTCCAGCAGACGCTTGATGTATGCATCGACCAGACGTGTCTTGTTCTCGTTGAGGGCGGTAATGAGCGAGGCCTTGTTATAGGGCGATACGCTGATGTCGATGTTGCCCAGGATGAGCTGGATGCTGTCGCTCAGGTCCTGGGAGGCCTCGTAGGTGATGTGGTATTCGGTGGTCCACACCACACCCTCGCTGGTGTAGAAACGCTTGCGGTCCCGCGAGCAGTACAGCATCGCGATGGCCACTGCGAGTGCCACGATGATCGCTACGTATCGTCTCATGATCAGTTTTTATTTAGTTTTAAGTTTTTAGTTTTTAGTTGTAAGTATGATTACTTACGCCAGGCGATACAAATCTTACTTAAAACTTAAAACTTACGACTCGACTTACTTTAAAAACCACGTCACGTTGAAGTACCACGTGCGGTTCTTGGCCACGTTCTCGTCGAGCAGCTTGG
Source organism: uncultured Bacteroidales bacterium (assembly GCA_902792895.1). GTDB lineage: Bacteria > Bacteroidota > Bacteroidia > Bacteroidales > Muribaculaceae > Sodaliphilus. The sequence continues at coordinate 84,094 of CADBBK010000008.1, forward strand.
TGTGGAACGACTGGCCAACCGAGAAGTTGTAGCCGGCTTTGAGCTGCACGCGCTGCCTGATTTCGCAGCCCAGTCCCATGTCCAGATACACGTTCACGGGAGGGTAGCTGTTGAGGTTGCGGTGGGTGCTGTAGGGGAGGAACGAGAACATCGGGCCGAAATACACGAGCGGCATCAGGTTTTCCTCGAAGCCATTCAGACGGCGGTACTTGAACTTGAGGTGCAGCGGCACGTCGATGTAGTGCATGGCCACGGTCTCGTTCTCGGCGCCCAGCGATGCCCATGCCTCACGGCCACCATAGTTCACCTTGCCCTGCCTGAGTGAGTACAGCAGCGCGCCCTCGACACCGAAGCCGATGCCGCTGAAGTTCATCTCCCCGGTGAGGCCCACCTGGGGACCCCACATGGTCTTGGTCTGCAGGATATCGCTCTGCTTGAAGTGTACGTTGTTGATATTGGCGCCAGCGGTGATGCCCCAGCGCGAGGTGGTCTGTGCCAGCGCGTTGCTGGCGGTGAGCAGCAGGGCTGCCAGGAGTAGGGTTGTCTTCTTCATTGATATGTTGTTGGTTGATTGGTTGCTGATAGGGTTAGAACAGGTAGGCGGCGCTGATGGTCCAGCAGCGGTCTTTGCCCGATACCTGCTTGCCTGTGTACTCGCTGTTGATGTAGCTCATGGCCTTGGAGATGCCGATGCTGTAGCTGGCGGTCAGGCGCAAATGGTTGAACAGGTCGACACCGCCACCCACGTCCCACGACAGGAACGTCCTGGAGTTCTTGTAGTTTTTCGGGGCGTTCTCGCTGAACAGAATCGAGAAACTGGGTCCGGTGAACGCGATGGGGGCGAACACGTGCGACATGCCGGGGATGGTCAGTCGGTAGCGTGCGTACACGGGGATGTCGATATAGTGACGCTTGTACACCAGCTCGTTGTCGGTCAAGCGGTTCTTGCGATGGGTGTACATGGCCGAAGCCTCAAAGCCGAGCCCGATGACGGGGATGTTCAGGTCCAGTACCAGGCCACCGCAGTAGCCGGCGCGATTGTCGCTGGAGACGAGTTCGCGGTCAAAACTCAGCTTTCCCACACTGATGCCGCCGCGGATGCCGATGCGGGCCTGAGCCGACACACACAGCGCAATCGTAGCCATAAGAATGCTGACGATGATCTTTTTATTCATAGTCTTAAAATCGTTTTTTGTCGTTTCAAACCCCAAAACTACACATTATTTTCCAAACTGCACCCAGTTTTAAGGGTTTTTGTGATTTTCACCCCCGTTTATCCGTTTATCCGCCCCCTCTTGTATTGGAAGACAAGAAAGACAAGAAGTATTTTAGGCTTTAGGCTTTAGCTATTAGCTTTTAGCGGCCATCGCCACGCTCGGCGAAGCCAATTCCAAGAAAAACCTTAGCGTCTTAGCGTCTTGGCGTCTTAGCCCGAGGCAGGAGGGCGGATGCAAAAATAATTATTGTCTTTTTTTGTCTTTCTTGTCTTCAAATACAAAAAAACTTAGCGTCTTGGCGACTTAGCGTGAGGCAAAAGGGCGGATGCAAAAAAAATTATTGTCTTTTTTGTCTTTCTTGTCTTCAAATCCAAAATGTATCGTCCTGAAATAGTTTGACAAAAATGTCAGATAAAATCAGGACTAAAATGAGAACAGTAAAACGAAGAACGGATTATGAGATTTTGGAGATAC